>JBATTK010000094.1:0-43307 GCA_049670505.1 Saonia sp. | reverse complement strand
GTGAACAACTGTACCAATTGCCACTCTGCAAAATTGGTCACCCAGAATAGGATGAACAGGGAACGCTGGATAGCTACCATACGATGGATGCAGGAAACCCAGAACTTATGGGACCTGGGCAATAATGAGGAGATTATCGTAAACTATTTGGTGACCAACTATCCCCCAAAGAAAAAAGGCCGACGGGAAATTTTAACAGATATCGATTGGTATGACTTACAAGAATAGCATTTGGATACTTTTCATAGTGTTGAGTATTTTTTCCTGTAAACGGTCTCAAAAGGAACATGTGCCTTATCCCAAGGCAAAAAGTAATGCCTATTTTAATTCCGAACAGCTAATCGATGCCGAAGAACTGTTATACATTTCCGGCAATAAAAATATTAAGCTTGTCGATTTCAGAAAAGCGGAAAAATTTTCACAGGGCCACATTGATGGGGCCGTGCACATTTGGCGTACCGATATTGAGAACACTTCTTATCCCTACAAAGGCATGATACCAAAGAAAGAAGTAGTGGAAGTGCTTTTAGGACAATTGGGCATTTCCCAACAGGATACCATTGTGGTATACGACAATAAGGGTTTAACTGATGCCGCACGGTTTTGGTGGATTTTAAAGAATTATGGTTTTGATGCCGTACGTCTATTGAATGGTGGATTATCCGCCTGGGAAGCAATAAATGGCTCCCTTGTTACAAAAACAAAAACCCCGAAACCGACTATATTTAAGTTTCCTTCTGAAAGCCCTGCTGATGTTTGGACAAATAAAGAGGATTTGCTTGCCGTTATTACTTCCGATAAGCAGAGTACGATCATTTTGGATGCCAGAACCGCCGAAGAGTATCGCGGCAAAAGTATAAAGGAAGGGGCAGCAAAAGCGGGAAGAATCCCAAAAAGTATACATATTGGTTGGGAAGAGGCCATGGACAATGAAAAGACGGGAAAGTTTAAACCTTTCCAGGAACTGGAAAAAATCTATAGCCAAATGCAAGCATCCAAAAAAGACACTATTATTGTATATTGTCATACGGGTGCGCGGTCTTCACACACTACTTTTGTATTGACCGAATTATTGGGTTATGAAAATGTAAGGAATTATGATGGTTCGTGGGCGGAATGGAGCCAGTTCAACGAACTGCCCTTTGAAAAAGACTAGGGTACAATAAAAAATAAGCAATGGAAAAATATTTAGATGTCTTTGTTTCTGCCTTTATGGGCAGTGTGCAATGGACATGGAAATCTATTTTATTCGATGTGCCTTGGTATACCAATTACTTCTGGGGCCTTACGGTAATATCACTTTTGGTTTGGGGCATGGAAATCACCTTCCCTTGGCGCAAAAATCAATCCATTTTTAGGAAGGATTTCTGGTTGGATGGCTTTTATATGTATTTCAACTTTTTCCTTTTTGCCATTGCCATAAGTGGCTTCTATAAACTGTTGGCGCTCTTTTTGAGCGATATTGGGATTTCTACCGGAAGTCTTACCCTTTTGGATCTTTCCGCATTTCCCATGTGGGCCCAGCTGGTTATTTTCTTTATTATACTGGATTTTGTACAATGGGTAACCCATATATTGCTGCATAAATACACCTTCCTATGGAGGTTCCATAAGGTGCATCATTCTGTAAAGGAAATGGGGTTTGCAGCACATTTACGCTACCATTGGATGGAAAATATCCTGTACAAACCCCTAAAAACGCTTGGGGTAATGGTTCTCGGTGGTTTTGAGCCCGAACAGGCCTATATTGTGCATTTTTTGGCAATAGCGATCGGTCACTTCAACCATTCCAATATTAAAATCACATGGGGGCCTTTGAAATATATTTTTAACAATCCGGTCATGCATCTCTACCACCATGCCTATGTGTTGCCGGAGGGCAAATACGGGGTTAATTTTGGCATCAGCCTAAGTCTATGGGACTATCTATTTAAGACCAATTATATTCCTGAGGATAGCGGTAACGTAAAGTTGGGGTTCCCTGGAATAGAAGACTTCCCGAAAGATTTTGTGCACCAAAATACCTACGGATTTGGAAAACCGAAACAGAATAGCACCAACTAATCTGTTATACACTGAGCGTGCAACTGTTTAAAGGTTAAAGAGAGTCTTCAGTAGACAGTGACGGTCGGCCGTCGTGTCGTTTCTGGTTCAAGGTTCAAGGCTGAAAATTCATGGTTTTGGTCTTTTCCTTCGTCTTTCATCTTTTGTCTTTTGTCTTCGGAAAAGTAGTATTCAGTAGGCAGTGACAGTCATATCGTCTCCAGCTTCCAGCCTCTAGTTTCTTGTTTCTGGTTTTCAGTGTCCAGTTTCTTGCTATCCAGTTATCCAACGGCAAAACCTACTGCTTACTGAAGACCACCCATCAAAGAAATCGTTTACCATTTAATGTGCCTTCGATACGATCGCTGGCGATCACTCAGGCACCGAATAGGGTCATCGGGCGATTTTCGAATGGAAAAATCGTATCGAAATGACATTCCAGCTTCCAGCCTCTAGTTTCTAGTCTTTTCTCTTTCATCTTTTGTCTCTTTCATCCCTCGTCCTCGGAAAGAGAGTCTTCAGTAGGCAGTGACGGTCGGCCGTCGTATCAAAACCCAAAAAGTTGGGGTATCCATAAGCTCAACCCGGGGATATAGGTTACAAAGACAAGAACAATAAGCATTACTACAAATAATGGTAATAGGGGGCGTATGACTTTTTGTATGCTAAGGTTGGCCACCCCACAACCTACAAAAAGTACCGAACCAACAGGAGGGGTACAGAGTCCAATACATAAATTCAAAACCATAATAATCCCAAAATGAATGGGATCAATTCCCATTTTAGTGACGATAGGAAGAAAAATAGGTGTAAAAATAAGTACCGCCGGGGTCATATCCATAAAGACACCTACAAACAATAAAATGAGGTTAATGATAATCAGAATAACGATTGGATTATCGCTTATAGATAATAAGCCCGCACTGATTTCCTGTGGAATGTGCTCATAGCTCATCACCCAGCTCATGGCGACGGATGTTGCAATAAGAAGCATCACGATCGATGTGGTCTTGGTGGTCTCCAGCAAAATAGACGAAACATCTTTTATAGTAATCTCCTTGTACACAAAGGCCAGTACAAAAGTATAAACAACCGCTACCGCGGAAGCTTCCGTAGCGGTAAAGATCCCGGCAACGATACCGCCGATCACTACCACCAATAATAGTAAACTGGGCAGGGCATCCAGGAATCGTTTCAAAAATTGGCTGACGCCCACTGCCTTTTGGGTAGGATACTTTTTGATAAAAGAATACACCCCGGCAACTATCATTAAGGCAAGACCGATCAGTATTCCCGGAATATAACCCGCCAAGAACAAGGCCGCGATAGAAACACCGCCACTGGCCAATGAGTAAATAATCAATATGTTACTAGGGGGAATGATCAAGCCGGTAGTGGCACTGGCAATATTGACCGCTGCACTAAAAGACTTATCATAACCTTCCTTTTCCATCATTGGATTCATAAAACCTCCTATGGCCGATGCCGCAGCGACCGCAGAACCGGATATTGCCCCGAACAACATACAGGCAATGATGTTTACGAAAGCCAATCCGCCCGGCAACGGGCCTACGATAGCTTTGGCAAATTCTATTAATCGATGGGCAATTCCTCCACGGTTCATCACCTGCCCGGCCAAAATAAAAAACGGTATCGCCAAAAGCGCAAAGCTGTCCAAGGAGGTGGCCATTCGTTGCGCCAAGGTAGTAACGGAAGGTAAAAATGGCATACTCACTATTAAGGTGAACAAAGCGGATAATCCAATGCTATAGGCGATAGGAACCCTTAAAGAAAGGAACACCAAAAAACTAACGATAAGTAGTACTACCTCAATATGATCCATTACCACTCTTTTTTACACTATTGATTTCCTTGATAAAATTATCTATGCTATAGTAGGTGATTATAGCTCCAGAAATGGGAATAGCAATATATACATATGTTAAGGGAATCTCCAGGGCCGCGGATTTCTGTTTCAGCAGGAATGTTAACCAACAAAGGTGGGAACCGCCAATTATCATAACCGCTACGGCAAAAATTAAAATCGACAGGGGAATTGCGGAAATAAAGAAAATAGGTGCTTTCCTAAGTATTCTTTCGGGAAGCAGATCAATGGCCAAATGCAGCTCCTTTCCCGTGGCATAAGCAGCCCCAAAAAGACCCAGCCAGATTAATGCATAACTGGCTATCTCATCGGTTAAAGTACTTGGTGTACCCAACAGATACCGCGAAAGTACTTGCCAGATAACGGCCAGCAACATTACCGTGATAATACCTATCAATAGTCTCTCCAAAATAGTGTCGACCTGTTTCCGCATTATTCCATTTTTTTTATGGCATCCAACAGACGTAAGGATTCCTTATTCCCTTTCAACTCGGTTTCAAATCCCGCTACTTTTTCAACAAAGGCCGATTTATCCGGATAATTTATCTTTACTCCCGCTTCCCGTATAGCATCCAATGCCTCTTTCTCCGCTTCCGCCCATAATTTCCGCTGGTATATGGCCGAGGAATGTGCCGCCTTCTGCAACCATTGCCGTTCTTGTTCGTTCAATCGCTGCCAACTTTCGGTACCGATCAACAAAACGTCGGGAACTGCCGTATGTTCATCAAAACTATAATATTTACAGACCTCATAATGCTTGGAGGTATAAAAACTGGGAAGATTGTTTTCGGCGCCATCCACAATACCCTGTTGTAAAGCGGTATATAGTTCTCCCCAAGAAATGGGCGTAGGTGAGCCGCCTAACATTTTGACCATAGAAACGGCCATATTGCTCTTTTGCACCCGTATCTTCATTCCGTTCAGGTCTTCCGGCGAGCTGATCGCTTTGTCCTTAAAGTAAAAACTTCTACTTCCGGCATCGTAAAAACTGAGCCCCCGCAATCTGAACGACTTCCCTTTGAGCAAAAATTCTTCGCCCACCTTGCTATCGTACACCCTATGGGCATGTGCCTTGTCCTTAAACAAATAGGGCATGCTCAATACCCTGTATTCCGGCACAAAATTTTCAAGTACGGCCCCTGAGACCTTGGTGATATCCAAACTGCCTATCTGAAGAAGTTCCAAACATTCCCGTTCTGCGCCTAACTGCCCGCTCGGATAAATCTTAACACTAAGCAGACCATTGGATTCCAATGCCAACTGCTCCCCTAAATGTACCATTGCCTTATGCACAGGGTGATTGATATCCAAGCCATGCGCCAATCGCAATACGGTCTCTTTGGTTTCTTCCTTACATGAACATATCAGAAGGAGGGCAAGGCATACTAGGAATCTATTCCACATCAACTTACTTTTTCAAATTCTTGATCAGTAATAGGGCATTTTTTATGTTTTTGGAAAGCTCCGAAAATTTCGCTGATTGAATCAGTTCCTTTTTAAAAAGCTGTGATCCAATACCCACGCAATGTACCCCTGAATCAAACCATTCCCTAAGGTTTTCTTCTGTTGGCTTTACGCCACCCGTAGGCATAATACTGGACCAGGGCAAGGGTCCCCTGATCGCTTTTACGAATTCCGGACCACCTACTTGGGCCCCGGGAAATATTTTCACGACTTCAGCACCCAATTCCTCCGCATACGATATTTCCGTTAAGGAACCGCAACCCGGGGACCAAGCTACTTTTCGTCGGTTACAAATTCTGGCCATTTCCGGATTTAGGATGGGCGACACAATAAAGTTGGCGCCAAGTTGTAAATAGAGCGAAGTGGTTCCACCATCTACTATGGACCCCACTCCCATAATCATTTCCGGAACCTCGGTTACCGCCCATTTGTTCAGCTTTCCAAATACCTCATGGGCATACTCCCCCCTGTTGGTGAATTCAAATACCCTGACCCCAGCCTCGTAGGATGCCTTCACGACCTGTTGACAGATCTCCAGATCTTTATGATAAAAAACGGGTACCAAGCCCGTTTCTTTCATTTGAAGTGCAACTTCTATTCGTGTAAATCTTGCCATTTTTTATATTGGTTTTCATTTGGTACTATCTGGCCACCCTTCCGGATGCATCGCCCCCCATTAATTTTTCTACTTCGGCAACGGTAACCAAATTTGCATCCCCTTTTATGGTATGTTTTAGGCAGGAAGCGGCCACCGCAAAGTTCAAGGCATTTTGGTCATCATCAGGATATTTCAATAGGCCATATATTAATCCCCCCATAAAGGAGTCGCCTCCCCCGACCCTATCCACAATATCGGTAATCTGGTATTCCGGGGATTTGAACATCGTTTTTCCATCATAGAGTACACCCGCCCAAGTATTATGTGAAGCGGATATGGACCCCCTTAAGGTAGTAATTACTTTTTTTGCGTTCGGGAATTTTTTCATCATTTGCTGACATACGGAAAGAAAGGCTTCCGCTTTTACATGTTCGCCTTGTGTGGTAATATCCAATCCTTCGGGCTTTATACCAAAATGCTTTTCGGCATCTTCCTCGTTCCCTAGAATAATATCGCAATAGGAAGTAAGCTCTGTCATAATGGCTTCCGGTTCCACTCCGTATTTCCACAATTTGGCCCTATAGTTAAGGTCCGTTGAAATGGTGACCCCTAATTTTTTGGCAGCTTTTACCGCTTCCAGGCAAACATCTGCGGCTCCTTGTGATATTGCAGGTGTAATACCCGTCCAATGGAACCATTCCACGCCCTGGAACACCTGGTTCCAGTCTATCATTCCTTTTTCTATTTCCGCTATGGCCGAATGGGCCCTGTCATAGACTACCTTACTACCCCTGCTTACGGCTCCGGTCTCTAGGAAATAAATCCCTAAACGGTCGCCCCCGAAAATAATCTGGTTTGTCCCTACCCCTCTTTTGCGCATCTCCATTAGCGCACATTGACCAATATCATTTTTGGGCAATCGCGTTACGAAATCAACGGGAACACCATAATTGGCCAAAGAAACGGCTACGTTGGATTCCCCTCCGCCATAGACCACATCAAAACTGGTTGTTTGCGAAAACCGCAAAAATCCAGGGGGTGCCAAGCGCAACATAATTTCCCCAAAAGTCACTACTTTTTTCATAGTATCCATTATCTAATTTACAATTATCCGAATCGATGGAAACTAACGCACCTCATATTTTTCATATTTACGTACCTTTGAATCCTTTTTTTTGCGTAATTTGTGCAATCGATTGCGCAATATAATAATTTAATTCCAATGAATCATAAAATCCTTAAAATACATCCCAAGGACAACGTTTTTGTCGCTCTGGATAACCTCAGGCAAGGCGAAACGGTAAGCGATGGTAACGAGACAGTGGTGTTATTGGAGGATGTAAGGGCCAAACACAAGTTTGCCGGAACCTATCTTGAAAAGGACGATGATGTGGTGATGTACGGAAACTTGGTAGGCAAAACCAATGTTCCTATCGCCCAAGGTGCAGTTTTAACAACGATTAATACAACACATAAAGCAAATACTTTTTCCGAAAAAAATACATCCATTGCCTGGCAGCCTCCCAATATATCGAAATTTAAAGAAAAAACCTTTCAGGGTTACCATAGGGGCGATGGCCAAGTAGGTACGGCAAATTATTGGGTAGTTATTCCCTTGGTTTTTTGTGAAAACCGCAATGTGGAAGTCATGAAAGATGCATTCCTAGAAGAATTGGGTTTTGCCAAGCCCAATCGCTATAAGAGCTACGTAAGACAAATGGTCTCTTTATACAAAGCGGGAAAAGAAGCCATTGTGGAAACTACAGATCTTGAGCAAGATATTGCCGATACCAAACCCCTATTTGAAAACGTAGATGGTATCAAATTCCTTACCCACCAGGGCGGTTGTGGCGGTATCCGTCAGGACTCGGAAATGCTTTGCGCATTGATTGCGGGTTATTTGAACAATCCGAACGTAGCCGGGGGCACCATCTTAAGCTTAGGTTGTCAGAACGCGCAGATCACCATTTTAAAGGAGAAATTAGCGGCAATCAATCCCGGTTTTAACAAACCGCTCTTTATTTTGGACCAACAGCAAGAAGGTAAGGAAAGTCGGTTATTGGGCAAAGCGATACAACAGACTTTTACCGGTTTAACGATAGCCAATAAAATACAAAGAAAGTCGGCTCCTTTGAGTAAGCTTACCATAGGTTTGGAATGTGGCGGATCAGATGGTTTTTCAGGAATTTCCGCCAATCCCGCCGTAGGCCATGTATCGGACCTGATAGTTGCTTTGGGAGGAAAGACCATACTTTCTGAATTCCCCGAGTTATGTGGTGTTGAGCAAGAGTTGATCAACCGCTGTGAAGACCAGGTCATTTCGGAAAAGTTTATTGCATTGATGCAAAGTTATGCGGCGGCGGCGGAAGCGGTAGGTTCCGGTTTTGATATGAACCCCAGTCCGGGTAATATCAAGGACGGACTCATTACGGATGCCATGAAAAGTGCCGGTGCGGCCAAAAAAGGAGGTACTTCGCCCATTACGGATGTTTTGGATTATTGTGAATATGCTCAAAAGCCCGGATTGAATTTATTGTGCACACCCGGTAATGACGTTGAAAGTACCACTGCACTGGCAGGTTCTGGGGCCAACATCATATTATTTACTACGGGCCTGGGCACACCAACAGGAAATCCGGTGACACCGGTACTAAAAATAGCATCGAACACCACGTTGGCCAAAAAAATGCCGGACATTATCGATGTAGATGCCGGCAGTGTCATTACCGGGGAAAAGACCATAGCGGATATGGGGGAAACCTTGTTGGATGAGATCATCGCCGTAGCCAGTGGGGCGGTAAAAACAAAATCCCAGCAGTTAGGTCAGGATGATTTCATTCCATGGAAACGGGGGGTTTCGCTCTGAAGTACGATATTAGCAAAATGAAACAAAGGGAGCAATCAATAAATCATATAGCAATGTCCAATCTATTCGATATTAAAGATAAAATTATTGTTATCACGGGAGGTACGGGGGTTTTAGGTTCCGCTATCGGAAAATACTTAGCTACCCAGGGTGCCCAGCTTGTCTTGATAGGCAGAAAATTTGAAGTAGCCCAGAAATTGGCGGATGAGATCAACGCCGCTAATGGTAAAGCAATGGCTATAAAGGCCGATGTGACCGTGGAAGACGATCTACAAAGGGTATACGATGAGATCAACACAACATTCGGAAGGGTAGATGCACTCATCAACGCTGCCGGTGGAAATATGCCGGGGGCCGTGGTAACACCAGATCAGACGTTGCTGGACAGTGATACCGATGCGTTGCGAAAAATCATTGAACTGAACTATATTGGCACCTATTTACCTATTAAATTGTTATTGCCCTTATTTTTAAAAGAAAATAAGGGAAGCATCATTAATATTTCGAGCATGTCCGCCGAAAGGCCCTTAACAAGGGTGATGGGGTATTCCTCGTCCAAAGCGGCGATAGATAACCTGACCAAATGGCTGGCTGTGGAATTTGCCCAGAAATATGGCGAAGGCATGCGGGTAAATGCTGTAGCTCCAGGGTTTTTCCTTACTGTTCAAAACGAGAAATTATTGACCAATGAAGATAAAAGTTTGACCCAACGCGGAGATCAAATAGTTTCCAACACGCCTATGGGACGATTTGGTAATCCGGAAGAGTTGTTCGGGGCCGTACATTGGCTCTGTAGTGACGCTTCCAAGTTTGTGACCGGTACTATCATTAGTGTCGACGGTGGGTTTGGAGCTTATTCCGGGGTTTAATTCAATTATACGATGAGATTACTAGAACAAACTATGCGATGGTACGGTCCCGATGACCCGGTTAGCCTGTCCGATATTCGTCAGGCGGGTGCAACAGGAATTGTCACCGCGCTACACCATATTCCAAATGGGGAACTATGGCCCATAGATGAAATTCAAAAGCGAAAAAAAATCATTGAGGAAGCAGGTTTAGTATGGTCGGTGGTAGAAAGTGTCCCCGTTCATGAAGAAATAAAAATAAGAAGTGGAGACTTTCAGGAATATATAGCGAACTACAAATCTACCTTACGAAATCTGGCTTTAGAGGGCATACATACCATTTGCTATAATTTTATGCCCGTGTTGGATTGGACCCGTACGGACTTAGCCTACGAGCTGCCCAACGGTTCCAGGGCACTAAGGTTTGAAAAACAGGCTTTGGTCGCCTTTGATCGCTTCATCCTGCAACGACCAGATGCCCAGAACGATTATACCGATACAGAACTTGAAAAAGGAAAAGTGTATTTTGATCGACTTTCCGAAAAAGGAAAAAAGAAACTTATTCAAACCATTATTGCAGGCCTTCCCGGTTCTGAAGAAGGGTACTCGGTAGCACAATTTCAAAAAGTATTGGACACTTATAAGGGAATAGATTCCCAAAAACTGGCCAATAATTTGAGACTTTTCCTAAATGAAATTATTCCGGTCGCCGAAAAAAATAATGTGCTCATGGCCATTCATCCAGATGACCCCCCCTTTCCGCTTTTTGGCTTACCAAGGGTGGTAAGTACCGCTTTGGATATGAAGCGGATAATCTCCGAAACGCCAAGTCCTAGCAATGGCATTACTTTTTGTACGGGTTCATTTGGGGTGCGGTCGGACAACGACCTTCCAAAAATGGTGAAGGATTTTGGGGAACATATCCATTTTGTCCATTTGAGAAGCACCGCACGTGATTCCGAAGGAAATTTTCATGAAGCAAACCATTTGGAAGGGGATGTTCCCATGTTCGAGGTGATGAAAGAACTTTTTGACCTTCAACAAAGAAAAGAAAAATCATTGCCTATGCGTCCAGATCATGGACATCAGATGCTGGGCGATTTGCACAAAACGGCCAATCCCGGTTATACGGGAATCGGTAGACTAAAGGGTTTGGCGGAACTACGGGGATTAGAGCTTGGCATCGCAAAGTGGACCTTTTATTAGGGCTTGTTCATATGCCCTAGATAGCGATCGACCATATCAATAAGACCAGAAACAATACACTTACGCCCTGAATTATGGTCAGTAGGGAAAATGACTTGTTAGTATCCTTTGCCGTCATACCGCTAAACTGCGAAACGACCCAAAAATAACTATCGTTGTAATGGGAAACCATCATGGCACCGCCACCTATGGCCATTACGGCCAATGCAAACTGCAAAGGTGTCGTCCAACCCAATGTCGGAATTAACGGGGCCAACAATGAAGAAGTGATTACCATAGCGCCGGTGGAGGAACCTTGGGCAGTTTTTAGCACCGCGGCAATTGCAAAAATAATCAGTAAGACCGTAAAAGAGGAAGCACTGCCGTTACCGATCCATTGCCCTACGAAACCCGAGAGTGACGTTGCTTTTAAAACGCTTCCAAAGGCACCGCCTGCAGCGGTAATAATCAAGATAGGACCTGCTACTTTGATGGCTTCCACAAACCAATCCTGATACTTCTCATTTTCCTTGGGTTTAAGCAGAAACATAGCCATAATGGCGCCGATAAAAATGGAGACCAAAGGGTTACTGATAAAAGCTACCCAAGGGATTTCTACTCCGACGAATTTTAGTATCGTTCCCATTGCAATGAGTACAATGGGCAATAGCAACGGCAATAATGCATTGAAAATACCGGGGAGATTTTCCAATGTCTCTTCTTTGACGACCACCGCTTCGGCAATGATGTTCTTCCCTAATCTTTTGGAGAAAAATTGGGATAACAATAGTATTGGAACGCTTATCCCGATACCTAACAAAATAATGGTCCCCAAATATTCGGAGGCGCCAATATTACCTGCCGCCGCTATGGGACCGGGGGTGGGTGGAATCAATGTATGTGTTGTGTATAAGCCTGTAGCCAAAGCCAAACTTAGCCCTGCTTTATTTTGTTTGGAAAGCTTACTCAAGGTATCGGACAATCCGGAAAGTAGGATAAAACCACTATCACAGAATACGGGAACACTAACTACAGCACCTATCAATGAAATAGCGGAAAGTGTCCGTTTTTCACTGGAAAGCTTAATGATGGTCCGTGCTATTTGCAACGCTCCCCCGGAACGCTCCAAAAAAACACCTATAACGCTTCCGAAGATAACGATCATCCCAATGCTCTGCATTAACCCCCCGAAACCTTCCCCCATTGCGACAACTATTTTGGATAAGGGCATTCGGGTCGCAATACCCAAGAAAAAACAAGCGATTACCAATGCCAAAAAAGGATGGAATTTTAATCTAGCGGTTAAGAAAACTACCAACAAAATTGCTGCCAGAATAACAAATAAAAGGGGTATTCCAGAAACCATTGCGTTTATTTTGTTAGGGTTGTTTTAAGTTCTTCCGGAAAAACGTTCAGGTTAAAATCCCAAACGATCGGCAATATAAAATAGGTAATGAAGGTAATCAATATGATGGAAATAAGATTCATCCAAATACCTGTTCGCACCATATCCGGGATCCGTAAATACCCCGATCCAAAAACAATGGCGTTCGGTGGTGTTGCCACGGGAAGCATAAAAGCACAGGAAGCGGATACCGTTACGCTTACCATGAGCACATATGGATGGGTATTAAAGATAAGGGCAACCGGCACAATTACTGGTAATAACATGGAAATTGTTGCCAAATTGGAAGTAATCTCGGTTAAAAAATTCACTACAGCTACTAAAATCAAAACCAATAAAATCAATGAAATTCCTTCAATAGAGGTCAATTGACCTCCGATCCATTCCGCGAGACCTGTTTGCGAAAAACCTGCTGCTAAAGAGAGTCCGCCCCCGTAAAGCAATAAGATTCCCCAAGGTAGTCTTACGGCCTCCTCCCAATTTAAGATCTTTCCATTCTTTTTTTGTTTGGCCGGAAGTATGAAAAGGATAATAGCAAAGAACATCGCGATAATACTATCGTCTATAGCAGGAATAAAAGGCTTTAATAGATAGCTGCGAAACATCCAGCAAAAAGCGGTAAGGGTAAATACGATCAATACAGAGCGTTCTTCATAGGTGATGCTACCGAGTTCTTTGAGTAACCTTTTAATTTCCGCCTTGCCTCCCGGAAAGCTTTTTTGTTCGAACCTAAAGGCGAAACGTGTTAGGTAAAGCCAACAGATAACAAGCAACAGCATCGAAATGGGCAATCCAAACTTCATCCATTCCATAAACGACAATTCTATCCCATAGGTTTCGGAGAGGATGCCGCTCAAAACCAGATTGGGGGGAGTACCGATAAGCGTAGCTACTCCCCCAATGGATGCGGCATATCCAATAGCCAACATTAGGGCCTTTCCAAAAATCCGTGTTTCGTTTTCAGGGGTATCCGGATTATCCTTTAGCTGAACAACAATGGCCATACCTATAGGCAGCATCATCACTGCCGTAGCCGTGTTGGATATCCACATGGACAGAAAGGCCGTTGCCGCCATAAACCCTAAAATAATACGATTTACGCTGGTACCGATCAAATTAATGATGTTGAGCGCTATTCTTTTATGAAGGTTCCATTTTTCAATGGCGATGGCCAAAATAAAGCCCCCGATAAAAAGAAAGACATATTTATGCCCATAACTTGCCGTGGTAGTCTGTAGCTCCAATGCTCCGGTCAGAGGGAACAAGACTATAGGTAATAATGCCGTTACGGCGATAGGAACAACCTCTAGCATCCACCAAATAGCGATCCAAACGGTTGAGGCCAATACAGCTTTTGCTTCTTTTGATAAACCTTCGGCCTGAAAGAAGAGTAGGATATAAACAAAAAGCAATGGCCCAAGGACAAGGCCAAATAGTTTAAATTTTCTTTGGTCCATTATTGTTTTTTAGGAGATTGAAACTATGCAAAAGAGGATTCGCTACAACCCTTAGTCTTTTACCAAAAGCTTTTCCATCTCCTTTTCATTGACTTCCAATCCCACGCCCGAGGTTTTAGGCACAAAAATGTAACCGTCCTTGAATGTAAATCTGTTCTCAAATAGCGGCCATAATCCCATTTCCCTACGTTCACCTCCCCATTCCTGGATACGCGCGGGATTAAAAATAGTGGAAACCAATTGTAGGGTAGCTGCCGTTGCCAATGTAGGGCGTGCATTATGAAACATAACTTCCCGTTCAAAGGTCTGGGCCAAAACCGATGCTTTTTTCATTTCACTAATACCGCCGCCTTTGATGACATCCAAGTTGACCACATCGGCCATACCTCTGGTAATCAAATCCTTAAAATCCCATCGGTTAAATTCATGTTCTCCCGCGGCAATTCGGACGGAACTGGCTTCCACACATTGTCGCAATCCGTCATAATCATGATAATGTACCGGTTCTTCTACTAAAACCACATTATACTTTTCGCGGAGTCTTTTGATAAGGTCTACCGCCTTACCAGGTGTATACCCATTGTTAAAGTCTACAAAAAGATGAATATTATCCCCTACGGCGTTTCGCACCGCTTTTACATATTCCTCGGTGAAATCGGGATCGGGATTTCTGTTCAATACCCTGAGTTGCATTCTAAGTTTTACCGTATCATATCCCCTAGCTACAAAATCGGAGGCTATTTCGGCAGCTTGTGCCGGAGTTTTTCTCTTTTTCCCTTCCCCGATACCAAAACTGCCGTACACTTTTATCTTTTCTACATTACAGCCCCCAAGAAGTTTATAGGTGGGTACGCCCAAAAGTTTTCCTTTGAGGTCCCAAAGTGCATTGTCGATTCCGGCCAAAGCACCTGTGGAAAGTCCGGATAATCCCAAATCTTCCCCTTTGTATAAAATTTGGTGCCATAGGTACTCACTTTCAAAAGGATCTTGATTCAAAACAATAGGCTTTCCAATTTTATGGATGGCTTTGGCCACTACCGCGGTATTATCATGATCCCCTTCTCCCCAACCACTGATACCGGCATCCGTTTCAATCTTAACAAAAAGTGCCTTTTTATGGATGTAGGTTTTGATATCCTTTATTTTTACGTCCGTTACCGTTTGATCAACGCTGTTCTCGTTTGCAAAAACTTTTCCGGTCCCGAAAGCGCCCAAGCC
This sequence comes from Saonia sp., assembly GCA_049670505.1. Taxonomy (GTDB): domain Bacteria; phylum Bacteroidota; class Bacteroidia; order Flavobacteriales; family Flavobacteriaceae; genus JBATTK01. Next base: position 28,338 of record JBATTK010000094.1, on the reverse strand, counting down.
TGCGGCTCCCATCAAACTTCCTCGTAAAAACTGTTTTCTGTTCATAATTCTTAATTTTGATTAATCGGAGTCACTCCCTTTCGTTTTTTTGAATTGCTCTTTTGTGTTGGAAAAATGAATTTTTAATGTATGGACTACGGTCTGCCCATCTTTAGTAGCCACTGCTTTTAGATGGTTGTATCCTTCTTTTAAAGCTACGTTCCACTGCCATGTTTCGGTATTTGCCAGCTTTCCCACCGAGTTTCCATTTACATAGAGCTCTACGGTAGCGCAATTGCTGAAAACCTCAATAGGCTGCTTTTCATTTAGGTTTCCGGTGCGGTGCGTCCAGGTATGGCTTACAAGATAGACCATAGGTTCATCTGTCCATTGGCTTTTGTAATAATAAAATAGGGATTTGGGTTTTCGGTCATAGGTCATCATCCCTTTTTGGTTGATATGCGGAATATTGCCGATCTTGGCAAAGCTGGTAAAATCGAACATATTCCAAAGCGTACTCCCTGCTACCCAATCGGTTTTCTCAATAAAGTTCCAATAGGCTTTATGAAAACGCATTTGATAGGTTTCGGAATGATCAAAGCGAACGGCATCCTGTGGTGGTACATGGTATCCGTATTTTCCTTCCGCTCCGTATTCCGAAACAATTACGTTCCACTCCGGGTGCTCTTTTCGGTCGTGCTCCATGGAAATGGAAAACTCTTCGGGTTCGGTAAGCCCCCTATAGGCACTACCACCGGTATACCAACCAATATATTTATTGCGCCCTTGCACATCTACCAGGGACATGGCCTTACTATCCTTTAAATCGTTTTGGGCCATAACAGTAGGCCTTGTAGTATCGTATTGCATTACTGCGGAAATTGCCGCTTTGGTAGATTTTAAAGACCAATCTATTACCTCATCCGTGAGGTATTCCCGATAATACTCGTTTCCCACGCCCCATAAAATAATGGAAGGATGGTTGCGGTCCCGTTGTACCATTTCCTCGGTCATTTTCGCTACATTTTTTACAAATCCCGCTTTGCCCACGGAGTTTACTACGGGAATTTCTTCCCATACCATCATTCCCAAAGAGTCCGCCAAATGCAATGAATGTGGATGATGCGGATAATGGGACAAGCGGATAAAATTTACTCCCATCTGTTTCATCAGCATATAATCCCGCTTACGGGAAACACTGTCCATGGCCCAACCTTGCTTAAAATTATCCTGATGGATATTTACCCCGCGCAATTTTAGCCGCTCCCCGTTTAAGGAAAAACCCTTGTCCTTATGAAACTCAAAAAAGCGTATGCCAAAAGTATCGCTACGCTGGTCGATCATCTCCCCATTGACGTCAAAGATACTAATGACCGTTCTATATAGATGGGGACTGTCCGGAGTCCATAACAATGGGTCTCTGAGATTCGCAAAGGTTTTTGTATAGCTTATTTTTTCTCCGTTTTGTGGTAGAGTAACGTCTTGCCAAGCAGAAGCCATAATTTCGTTATACGGATTTACAATATTGGTAAGTACCTTGTATTCCACATCCTTGTTCCCCATATTCCTTACGGTAATCTCTAGATCGATCTGTGCTTCGGTAGGGGAAACTTGGGGTGTTTTTACAAATACATCCTTTACAAAAGCATTGGAGTGAATTTCTATGTTTACTTCCCGGTATAAACCTCCTTGCTCATTATAATCCGCAGTATGGGGCAGGTAATCTTTGTTATAGCGATTATCTATCCGTACCAAGAGTTCATTTTCCCGACCATACTTCAGGTATTCCGTAATGCCGTAATGAAAACCGGTATATCCGCTTTCGTGCTTGCCCAGATACTGCCCATTGAGCCATACATCCGCCCTGGTGTTCGCGCCGAGAAAATTCACTTTAACATGCTTTCCCTTCCAGCTTTCATCTCCTAAAAAGGATGTATGGTACCAGCCTGTACCACGTGCATACATTTCTGTAATATCCAAGGTGTCCTTATAATTTCGGAAGTCGTGATGTGATGGGTAGTCAAAAACATGTGGTACCTGTACCTGCGTTGTTATTTCCTTTGCCCCATTAAAGGGATTGTTCTTAAACCAATCTGCCACATCTCCTTTTTCGCATTCTTTAACAAAGAGAAATTCCCAATGCTCCTTTAAGGGAAGTATTTCTCTTTTCACCTCCTCTTCCCACATGAGTACGGTATGCTCCTTTGGAGGAATGGCGATATGAACAAACTTGGCCTCCCAAGCTTCCATATCATATTCCAATCGCCTATTGGTCTTAAATATTTCCTTGGGAAGCTCCACCCTTACTTTTTGTTTTTTGGGGGATACCAATAACATATAGGTTTCATTTTCTACCATAAATTCTCGCTGAACGGCTATATGATATGCATTGGATTTTACCTTTGCGGTAATATCATTGGGGAATTTTCGTCTACGGGCATTGGTAAGGATACTTTTAGAGGTACCCACCCAACCATCGTAAAAAAAGATATTAGTGTTTTCATTTTTATAGGGAACATTAAAAGCAGCTATCCATGTCATCTCTTGGGACAGTTCCGGGGCAAACTTTAAATCAAAATGTTCGCCGTCCATTTCCTTATACCCCAAAACTTCAGATGTTAAAGGGTTTTCCTTTAAAATTCCATTAGGGGTCAAAATAAGGGTTTTATCGCCCTGTAATCCCCCTTCGATCAGTTCTTGGGCCGATGCGGAACAACCAATCAACATAAGGATTGCAAACCATCTTTTCATCTGTTTATTTTTATTGTTTTTCAATGGTCATACCTGTCTGGAAGTATGATCATTAAATCCTTTTTTAACTCTGATACTTCTTTCAAAAGAACAGTTCAATCAAAAGTGGCTACGGGCAACCCATCGATCTTTACGTCTTCCAACAATAAATCCTTCACATGTTCCTGTTGAAAAACACTATCCGTTGTCTTTACCGTAACGTTCTTTAGGTATACTCTTCGTATGGGTTCACGTTGCAGACCTACAATACCGATAGGGGTATATGCCGTATAATTAATATGAATGTCCTCCATAAAAAAATCGGAATATTTTGTTGGATGGTCGTTGCCGCGCCATCCTTTATAATCGGTTGTAAAGGCTAGGCCATATAAGGCGCTATCCACTTGCATATTGCGCAGGTACAGTTGTTTCATATGACCTCCACGATCCGGATTGCTTTTAAAATTAAACGCGTGCTTATTACTGTTGATCTTGTTATTTTCTGCAAAGATGTTTTCTACCCCTCCGGACATTTCCGATCCAATACAGAACCCACTGCCCACTTCGGTTTTTAGTGTATTGTTACGTACAACGATATTCTCTGTACCTGGATGCGCCCAACCATCCTGATCGCGCCCTGCTTTAATGGCCACACAATCATCATGGGTATGAATGGTATTGTTTTCAATAAGTACATTTTTACAACTGTCCGGATCAATACCATCATCGTTGGTGGTGCCCGCTAAAATGGTAAGGTTTCTACAGCTTATATTTTCGCTTAAAACCGGGTGTAGGGTCCAAAAAGGACTTCCTTTTATCGTAAAATCCTCGAATAAGATGTTTTTGCATTCCAAAAACTCAATCCCGGATGGACGCAGATGATGGCCTTCCCCAAAAACCCGTTCTTCCAGTGGCAATTGGTCATTCCCCATTTTCCTAAGCAATTGTTTATCCGGTTCCTGTAGTTGCTTCCATTGGTGAAAAAACAATGCTGCCCGACCGTCAATAACACCCTTTCCGGTAATGGCCAGATTCTCCTCACCCTCGGCATAGATAAGCGGTGAATAATTAAGGCAAAAGGTGCCTTCCCAGCGTACTTTTACCAGAGGAAGATACGCCTTGGGGTCTGTAGAAAAGAGCAGTAAGGTCCCCTCGGGAATCTGTAGGTTAATGTTGGATTTCATTTGGATGGGACCGGCTACCTGATAGGTATTTGGGTGAATTCTTACCATACCTCCCCCCTTTGCGGAGGCTTCGGCTATTACGGTATTGAGGGTTTGTTGAAAGTTCAGGGTATCGGACACAAGATATATGGTATCCTTAAAGGTAGGGGGAACGATTTGCTTTAATAGATCGGGCAGGGTTTCTTCCCAAGCTTTTTTGGATTGCTCCTTGGCGTAAGCGGGATTAAAATCGGCAGTTTGCTTTTTTGAACCGGAATGACATCCAAATAGGAGCATACACATTAAGATTGTTGAGGTGTTTCGTATCATATTACTCCAGATATGCTTGTTGATATACATCACTTAAAAATCGAAGTCCGAAGGCGGTAGCGATATCCCTGTAGCGCAACTGCATTTGTCCCTTTTTTTTGTTTTTCTGCCGAAGTTCAAAATAACCTCCCGCCAAATTGCTATCCATATGATCGGAAGCAAATTGATTCTTCATCGTAAAATCCAGCGCCTTTAGAATGTTCTTTTCAAAGGTGGTATTTCCGTGTTTCCATAGGCGCAACCATAATATTCCCGCAAAGGAAGTTCCTGACCCGCAAGGTGAACGATCGTCTACCGACCCGTCCGTATAGCTCAAATAGAAAATCACCCCGTTTTTATGTTGTATCCGGGCCAAGGCTTCCGCGGTTTTTGTTGCGGCCTCTAAATATATCTTTTTATCGGTAAGTTCGTAGGCTTCGATCAAAGCCTCGGCATTCCAGGTATTGAAACGGGCATGGATTTTTCCAGTGCCGGAATCGTTAGGTTCAAAATCCATCCAAAAACCATTTGGCGATTGCCGTTCCACCAATCCGTCACAGATTTCCAAAAAGGCTTCCTTGTAGCGTTCTTTTCCCGTATGGATATACATATCTTTCCATAAATACCCCTCGGCATTGGGTCGGGCCACTTCTTTTAACGTAATGGGCCTACCTTGGTGTTGTTTATGTGGACTTTTATCCTTCCATATCTCCCCATTTTTTGGATCCACAATATTATAGCTCAATTTTTCCCTGGGGACATAAAGGTTTTTTAATATCCAATCTCCAGCATTCGTAGCAACATCCGCATATTTTTGATTGCCGGTTATTTCGGATAGCTCAAACAGGCCGGGAGTACCGTCGGTAATCGTAGTAGTATTGATCAATTCGCCTACCCCTGCTCCATGGATGGCATTGAGATACCCTTCCAAAATATGTCCTTCCGGGAATTGTAGGGAGGCCCACCAATCTCCGGCTCTTTTGGCATGGTACAGCGCAACGGAATCATGTGTTATGGTGTAGGCGGCCAAAAGTCCTTGTATTAATTGTCCGGTATGCCATGCAGGTTCGTAACTGTTCCATTTTCCGGAAATCATTTCATAATCGCCACGCGATTTTCCCTCCCGGTCCAAACAAGCTCCAACCGCGTGCCGTACACCCAGTTGTAGCGAGGCTTCGATTTTGAATCTGTAACCTTCTTCCAAAATTAAATTGTGCTCTTGAGCGCACGCTTGGAAAAACGTCATAAGGAATAGTATTTTTTTCATTTTTTATTCGGCCCTAAAAACCAATGCTTCTTTGTTAATTGTGTTTCCTTGAATATGTAAGGTATCCAATCCTTTAATGTCTTTGAGATAAATCCCGTGGCGATCCATTTTGCCTTCTTCATGATGAATACGGACATTCTTAATCTTAAAATCGGTTGCTTTCGCGATGATCACCGTTGCGGGTGCTTGTACAAAACTAGCTGTGGTAGGCCAATCCTTTACTTTTTTATTGCCCTTGGGTTTGGTCCAGTTCTTTTCAATAGTATTATCGGCAAAAGGTACTCGTATGGTACTATTCGTCATGGACACCTCATCAATATCCTGTTGCGGATGGCCAGAAAAATAGAGCAGCCCATTGGTGGTAATATCCATATGATCAAAGCTAATTTGTGATATGGCACCCACCTTGGAGGCGGCATCCCTTTGATGGATATCCATAAAGATGGCATATTCATTCTTATGCCTGCCCCCTGTGACGATAGTAATATCCGTACAACTGATATTTTTATAAGATCCCCCGTCCATCATAAATAGGGCAATACCATAGCGTGAATCGCATATAGAAATATTGCGAAAGCTGACATCTGTAATGAGATGTCCGGAACCGGTTCCCAGTTTTAAAGCAGCATCATCACTTTCCAGGTAACAATCGTAAACTTCGATATCCCGGGTAACCTTATTTCTTGCTTCTCCTCGATCATTGATGAGCGATTCTGGCTTGCGTTGATTTTTAATGCAAATGGCATCGTCGCCTGTACGTATATCACAGTCCTTGATGACCACTCCTTGTGAATTTCTAATATCTATACCATCTGTATTAGGGCTTCTAGGGTCATTTTTAATAACCAATCCGCTTACCGCTACGTCATTGCAATAATCAAAACCAAGGCAGTGCGACGGACTATTGATAAGGGTGATATTCTCCACTACTACATTTTTTGCATCCCGGATCACGATCCAGGGTTCGGGACGTTGTTCAAAATCCCATTCTTCGTCAAAAAAGGACGTTCCGTTGCCGTTGATAGTACCTTCGCCGGTGATACTAAGGTTATCCGCATAAGGGGCCAAGATAAATTCATCCTGTTGGTAATCCCCCATCTGTGTACTGGCGATCAACTCGGCATCCTTCTCCAGTTTTAAGGTCATGTTGGGACCTAACAAAAGACTCCCGGTATAAAACTTTCCTGCAGGAACCACAACGGTTCCCTTGGCGGCAATGGCTTTTTTTATCGCTGCTTGAATTGCCTTGGTATTTAGCGTTTTGCCATCGGGAATAGCCCCAAAATCCAGAATATTGAACGTTTTATCCTTGCTCCCGTTACCAAACGGGAAGTATAGCAACGCAAATAGAAAAAGCAACCCCGGTATCAGAGTTGCCTTTGAAATGGATTTGATGGAAGTTGTATATTGCATCCTATACATTTCTGGTATTAAAACTAACTTAAACTTACTTTATAACTTTTTCCTTATTCCCTAAAACTGCCGTCAAAATTGCGCGTCCAACCCAAGGTCCAATCTCCATCGGCAGGAACTGCTCCTACATAGTTGACCGCATCAAAGAAATCCCCGAGCAAAGAGGCATCGGACGAGTTTGTTGTAGAAACACCTACAAAAGTATCCGTAAGCGGAAATTCCGCTTCCGAATTAGCATTGATAGGATCTCTAAAATCATCGCTAACGCTGCTGTGCAACCCATCATCATCTCCATTATCACCGTTGTTGAAAACAGTAGAGTTTCTAATGGTGATGTCACCGTCCCTATTTCTAAACGAATTTTCAAAGCCGGTAACCACGGTATTGTAAAACTGTCCATTACCACCATCCCTGGTTTGTACTCCTTCACTATCACCAACCCCGTCTCCCACTATGTTCGGCCCAATGACCGTAATATTCGATAGTGTTGGATTGGAGTTACGGGGAGATTCATCGGTATCCCTACCATTGATCCCTACGTTGTCATCTACATCCGTTACTACCACCCAAAACTGACCATTGCCCTGCCAACCGTCACTATAGCGAATACCTCTATCATCTGATTTTGTAGATACGATATGTTTTAAATTTACATAACCACCCCTCATTCTAATACTACTATCGCCAGTATTGAACAATTGTACATAATCTATGGTAGTAGCACCGCCTACTTGTCTTAGCTGTAAACCTTCGTCTCCATTACCTCCATATTCTATACGAACATACGTGAGCACTCCCGAGTTGCCTTCCGGCGTATCGTCGCCTCTTAATGTAACCCCTACCCAATCCCCATCGTCCGGGTCTTCGGGCTGTTCAGGGGCCGCATTGATACTGGTGAAGATAATAGGGTCTTCCAGGGTGCCTTCTGCCAGCAAGATACCCCCGATCAGTACATTTAGTTCGGTATCCTCCGTTAGTGCATAAATGGTGGTACCTTCTTCTATCGTTAAGGTAGTAATATCATCCACTTCCACTTCTCCATTTAACAACCAGAGGTTTTCATTATCAAATGTTTCGTCAAAATTAATGCGTCCGCTTACCTGCTTAAAAGCAGTTCCGTTGATTTCCACATCTTCAATCACAAAGGCAGGAGTAACCTCCGAGATGGTGGCGGTAAATGTTTCGCTAACAGATTCCCCATTGGAATCCGTAACCGTAAACGTAAAGGTTTGTGTGGTACCCAACAATTCTGCCGGAACTAGGAATTCCAAATCATAGGTATCCTGACCTTCGGTCTTGAGGGGATAGGAAACCCGATCTATAACCGTATTCCCTAATTGCACCACAAACTCCGTAAACAATGCCGCGGCCTCATATTCCACTTCCAATCTAATGGTCTGTCCTATTCTAAACTCACCACTTTCGGCCGAAAATGATATTTCGGGATTTGGAAATGTTGGCGGCTCAACGGATTCATCGTCATCACTACATCCTATAAAGAGAAACAGGCTGAAAAGTGTTAACGCAACTTTGTAAAATGTTTTCATTGCTTTCATCTTTATTTAAAATTTGAAGTTAATCCCGAATCTGGCGGACCAGTCATAAATCTCATAATTGACGATCTGGGATCGAATGGTCTGAAATTCCAATCTGGGATCGTTGGTCAGGTTTACAAACTCGGCAAAAACAGTCAGATTATCGTTTATTTTTTGGGAGGCATTGATATCCAGTTGATATCTTTCCTCTAGGAAAAAATCCAATCCCGGATCATCGGAAGCGGCCAACAGGGAACTCCCATTGAAGTTTAAGGATGCCCTAGAACTGAAACCTCCTTTGTCATAGGATATGGCGGCATTCCATGTATGATCTGCCTGACCTACGAACGGCACGTCTTCCCGAACTACATTTTCGCCGGTATCCTCGTTCAAAGTGGTAAAACTGCTATTGGAATCCACATAGGTATAGTTTAGAAAGATCCCTAGGCCGGAAAGAAAACCGGGCAAGAAATCCAATTTCTTGGAGAAGTTTATCTCTGCGCCCAACAACTCGGCCACGTCGCCGTTGACGGATTCACTTTGAAGAAACAGGTCTCCGTTAAAATCCACATTGGAGAACTGGTTAAAAATAAAATTGTCTATGCGTTTGTAAAAAACACCTCCGGAGATAATACCCGCTCCTTTTAAATAGTTTTCAAAAAGCAGATCAAAATTGGAAGCATCGGCCGGTACCAGATTAGGATTTCCCAGGCTTAAGAGCTGGTCGGCAAAATTTATATTCTGTGCCGGTACCAGATCCGCAAGTTCCGGACGGGCGTACGTACGTGTAAAAGCGAACCTTAGGTTGGCCCTGTCATTTAGTTCGTACTTTAGGTGTAGCATGGGCAAAAAGAAGTCATATGAATTGCTTCCCTGAAGTGGTTCGGAAGAAACGGGTACCGCCGGGGAATCGTCATCGGCCGGAGGTTCTATTTCCAAACGCAGTGCATCATACACCACATCGGTTTTCTCATAACGCACCCCACCCAATATTCGAAGTCTATTGAATTGTATCTTTCCTTGTAGATATGCCGCGTATACATCCTCTCCCGCATCAAAGAAAAAACTATCGTTATTAATCCTGGATGCATTATTATCTATGGTATAGGCATCGATATTATCCCTAAAATGTTGCATGGCCCTATCCGGATCGGGGAATCTGCCCATTTCATAACGCCCGTCAAAAATGGTACTGCCATTGTTATCAAATACTTGGGATAAATTATAGGGCCCGTTGAATTCATTATACTCTATCGTATTGCGCCTGCGGAGGTTGTCCAAATCCCGATACTTCCCACCTGTCTTCAGTTCACCTGCGTTATTGCCGAGTCGAAACGGTATGGTCAGGTTCAGGCGTGCCACGGTATTGTCGCCTCTATTTAAAATAGGCTTGTCCTGTTGAAAAGCGTTGAATTCGTACGCCTCATAGTTTTCAAAATCAAAGTCGGGAGAGCTAAAGATGGTAAAATCACCGTCCCGCTCTAAATTCAGGGTTAGATCCCTTGCACGAAATACGAATCGGTCACTTTCCAATATCCGTTCCGATCGTGTATAGTTTATAGCGTAGTCCAATTTTGCAAAGCTCCCTAATGCATGTTCTCCTTCAAAAGTAAGGGTGATATTCTCCCTATCGATGACCCGGTCATTGATATCCCTTCTTACCCTTACATCATTATCGGGTCCGGCAACGTTAGGATTTAAGGGATCATTGTAATTGTTCCTAGGCCTAAAGCGTGTCCTTCTCCTTAGGGATTCATCTTCCAGTTTACTATAGATTGCTTTAAAAACAACCTTGGAATTAGCGTTAAACCTGTAATCAAAAGTAGCATTGACCCCAATTCGGGTACGTTCGTTCAGTAAAGGTCGTAACCGATAATCATCTACCACAAATGCCCTAAAGGAATTTGGATCATCTTCATCGCCGATTCTTCTATCCCGGTAGGTAGCTTCAAAACGTTCTTCCCCATTTATGGTGTTATAATAACTTCCTCCAAGGAGAATACCGAATTTCTCGTCTGAAGTGCGTTTATCGAACTTCAACCTAAAAATCTGACTCCCTCTTTGGAAAAGGTCGTTGTATCCGCCTCCTGCACTTCCCCTAAAACGGGCTTTGTTACTATTGGCGGTAGGAGTAATCAAATTAATGGCGCCTCCCACGGCATCACCATCCATATCCGGGGTAATGGCTTTACTGACTTCCAGGCTGGCCAATTGATCCGCCGAAATCAAATCAAGGCTTTCCGCACGCCCCCCACCTTCATCGGTAGACGGAATCTGTTCCCCGTTAATGCTTACCGTAGTAAAATTTGAAGGTGTTCCCCGTATTCTAACCGAGCTACCTTCCCCGTTATTTCTTCCAATAGTGACGCCGGAAACCCGCTGCATGGCCTCCCCAACATTAATATCGGGAAACCTACTTACCAAATCCGCCGAAACGATGGTCTTTATATTGTCCGCGTTCTTTTGTTGATTAAAGGCCCTTTGCTGACCCTCTAAACTGGCGGAAACGATGACCTCGCCCAATTGGTTCACGGAAGGCTCCATAGTGATGTTCCCTATGTTAATATCCAATACGCCATCAATCGTAATTTCCTGTGAGACCGATTCAAATCCCAGATAGGAAACTTCCAGGGTATGGGTACCCGCAGGTACTCGGTCCAAGGTAAAAAGACCACTAAAATCTGCCGTAGTACCAATGTTCAATGATTTAATAAATACCGATGCCCCAGGTAAAGGTATATTCTGATTGTCCAAAATTTTACCATTTACAATAACATACTGTTGCTGCGATTCATTTGAAATCTCTTTGTGGGCCGGGCTTTCAGCTGAATGTGCAAACGTAATTCCAAAGAAGAGCATCAGGAACCCGATACCTTTTTTGCAAGATTGCTTAAAACAATTCATGAGTTGCTATTTAATTGAGTTAGTAATTTTAAGGTCACTAATGCACTATAACCTGAGTACTTTAGCCCTACTTTTTAGTTGCACTATAACTTTGATGAGTAGATATCGTTCAAACAGTCTTGGGGAAAGCCTTCCTATGTATTTTGTATTTTCACAAAAACAATGGTATACAATTTGGATTTCATCAATAGTTTGTGCAATCGATTGCATAATTAAAAAAGAAATGTTAATAATCCAAATAATTTAACCTAAAAAACACAATTATTCAATATAAGACAGTTTTTTCTGTAATTTTTGAAGTTTTACGTCCGTTCGTTTCAATTTTCGATCAAATTATGTATTTTGCGCAATCGTTTACATTAATCGAGCGTATCCGATACTATTTTCGAAGATTTATCTTTGAACAAATATGAACATGGAAAATAAAAAAGCCACCATACATGATATTGCCGAACGGTTAAGCATTACAGCTTCTACCGTCTCCAGGGCCCTTAATGGAAATCCTAGGATAAGCAATAACACCAGGGAGGCGGTATTAAAGGTTGCGCAAGATTTAAATTACCGTCCGAACCATATTGCATCCGCCTTGCGAAGTGGTAAGAGCCAGCTAATCGGCATTGTAGTACCGACCATTAACCGATCCTTCTTTTCGTCCATCATAAGGGGAGTTGAGGAAGTTGCCAATTCTTTGGATTATAGGGTCGTGGTGAGTCAGTCCAACGAAATCCCCCAAGCTGAAGCGGATACCGTACGGGCATTTTTGAATGCCCGGGTAGATGGAATCATTGCGTCCATAGGAAAGAATACCGATAATTTTGAACATTATGAGGATTTAATCAAGAGGGGGATACCGTTGGTATTATTCGATAGGACCACCTCTGAACTACCAACAAGTCAGGTTGTAATAGATGATTATCTGGGCGCTTATAAGGTTACCGAACATTTAATTGAGCAAGGTTGCCGCCGCATTGCACATTTTACGACCAAAAGACGAATAAATATTTATAAGGATAGATATAGGGGATATGTCGATGCGCTAAAAAACCATGGCCTTCCCCTTGATGAATCGCTCATCTGTGTTGGGGATATGCAGTTGGAAGACGGCAGAAATCATACCCAGAACTTGCTCAGGGAAAAAATAGATTTCGATGCCATCTTCTCTACCAGTGATTATGCCGCTATGGGCGCTATGCAAGTGCTTAAGGAGAACGGACTAAAAATTCCAGAAGATGTGGCACTGGCAGGTTTCAGTAACGAGCCATTTACCTCTTTTACCGACCCCCCTTTGACAACGGTCCGTCAGTTTCCCGTAGAAATGGGTCAAACCGCGGCACGGTTGTTCTTTGATATATTGAAAGCTGAAAAGCGTAAAATGATTCCTCAAAAAACCGTGCTGCAACCCGAATTATTAATAAGAGCCTCGTCCCTGAAAACTAAATAGTCTAATCATAAAGAAAGCCACGGTGGATAAAGACAGTCAAAAATACAATCGATTGCACAAAATAGATAAGCCTTTTATCTCCGATGATTTTCTGCTCCATAACGAATTTGCAAAAACCCTGTACCATGATTATGCCAGTGAACTGCCCATTATTGATTATCACAACCACTTATCACCAAAAGATATTACGGAAAATAGGCAGTTTACGAATTGTACGCAGATTTGGCTTGGGGGAGATCATTACAAGTGGCGCGCCATGCGCACTCTAGGTGTTGATGAACATTATATTACCGGGGGTGCATCGGATAAGGAAAAATTTTTTAAATGGGCGGAAACGGTTCCCTATACCTTAAGAAACCCTTTGTTCCATTGGACCCATTTGGAATTGAAACGCTATTTTGGAATTGACCGATTACTTACGCCCCAAAGCGCTTCGGAAATATATGAAGCTACCAATGAAAACCTACAAGCAGATGGATTCAGGGTCAGACCGCTGCTAGATCATATGAACGTAGCCGTCGTTTGCAGTACGGATGACCCTGTGGATACCCTAGCGTACCACCATACTTTTGCAGAGCAATCCAATACCTTTAAATTGCTGCCATCCTTTAGACCGGATAAGGCATATGCCGTGGAAAATCCTGCTGTCTATTCGGACTATCTTAAAAAATTGGGAGAAGCTGCAAATATTGAAATAACGAGATATACGGACCTCATCATCGCCTTGCGAAAACGGATGGCATTTTTTAACGATATGGGCTGTAGGCAATCGGATCATGGTTTAGAACAACTGTATCATTTTGAGCTTGGACATTATGCAATCGATAAACTTTTTCTAAAAGTTTTGGATGGCAGCTATTTGACCCATGAGGAAATAGCATACTTTAAATTTGAGACCTTGGTCCACCTGTGCAAGAGCTATCATGAATTTGGCTGGATACAACAGTTCCATTTAGGCGCTTTACGGAACACAAATACCAGAATGCTCAAAACACTGGGGCCGGATACCGGTTTTGATAGTATCGGGGATTTCCCTCAGGCCCTGCAGTTGAGCAAGTTTTTTGATCTTCTGGACCGTACGGATCAATTGACCAAAACCATAGTTTACAATCTTAATCCGGCAGATAACGAAGTAATGGCCAGCATGATCGGAAATTTTAACGATGGCAGTATTAGAGGTAAAATGCAATTTGGCTCCGCTTGGTGGTTCTTAGATCAAAAAGACGGAATGGAAAAGCAATTGAACTCCCTTTCCAATCTAGGATTATTAAGTTGTTTTATCGGTATGTTAACAGATTCCAGAAGTTTTCTGTCCTTTCCCAGACATGAGTATTTTAGAAGGGTGCTGTGCAATCTTATCGGTAAAGATGTACAAAATGGTGAGTTGCCGTCCGACGAGAAATGGCTGGGAAAAATGGTATCCGATATCTGTTACCACAATGCCAAAGCTTATTTCAACTTTTAGGCGTAATCTATTTTGTTCATATGAAACAACTCAATAGGGCCAACGCCCATCTGCAATACGAACGTCCGATAAAGATCTTACAGTTCGGAGAGGGCAATTTTCTTAGGGGGTTTGTAGATTGGATCATAGACTTACTTAACGAGAAAACAGATTTTTCAGGGGATATTCAAATTGTTCAGCCCATTGAAAAAGGTCTTGCATCGCTTATAAATGAACAGGACGGACTCTATCACGTCATCGTAGAGGGCATATTAAACAATAGACCGATCCAAGATTCCAGATTGATCACTTGTGTACGCGGAGCCATAGATCCCTACGAGAACTATACGGATTATCTAGCGCTGGGCGAGAATCCCCATTTGAAGTTTATCATATCCAATACCACGGAGGCAGGAATCACTTTTGACGAGAATGATAGCGACCCTAAAACACTTCCCCGTTCTTTTCCCGGTAAGCTTGCCGCACTGCTCTATCACAGATATACCTGTTTTAAGGGTTCGGCAAATGCGGGGCTGACCATTCTTCCTTGTGAGCTGATAGAAAAAAATGGAGAAAAGCTAATAGCCTGTATCTTACAATATTGTGATTATTGGAAGCTACCACATACTTTTAAGGATTGGGTCTTACAGCATGTTATAAGCTATAACACTTTGGTAGATCGAATAGTTCCCGGATTTCCCAAGGAGTCCATTTTAGAAATACAGAAAAGAATAGGCTTCGAGGATAAGCTCGTGGTTAAAACGGAACCTTTTCACCTCTGGGTAATCGAAGGGCCCGATGATATACAAGAAATTCTTCCTTTTGAAAAAGCCGGATTGAATGTAAAGTTCGTAGATGATCTTGGGCCCTACAGAACCCAAAAGGTCAGGATACTCAACGGAGCACATACCGCTATGGTGCCCATTGCCTTTCTCAAAGGTCTGAGAACCGTTAAGGATAGTATCGAAAATGATGAAATTGGTACCTTGGTCCATCAAATTATAGCAGAAGAAATAATTCCTACCATAGACCTGCCGGAACATGAACTAAGGGATTTTACCGCTTCGGTGATGGAACGGTTCAAAAACCCATTTGTAACACACGAACTCATTAGCATTTCCCTTAACGCAATTTCAAAATTCAAAGTTAGGGTGATGCCTTCCCTATTGGAGAATTTGAAAAGCACCCGTACATTGCCCAAAGGATTGATCAAAGCTTTCTCCTACCTTCTCGTTTTTTATAAAGGGACCTATGGAAATGTAGAAATCCCGTTAAATGATGACCCTGAAGTCATCGCCTATTTTTCCAAGGCATGGAACGCAAAGGACTTGGACAGTACCATACATACTTTACTTTGCAATGAAGCCTTTTGGGGGCAGGATCTGACAAAAATAGAGGGGTTCGGCAAGGCAGTAAAAATAGAGATAACGGAAATTTTGTCCATAGCATAACTAGCATTTATATGGGCAAAGAGCACATATAGATTCTCGATCAAGATTTTCCTCCCATCCCTATGACCTACTACCGCTCTTTTTAAAGTTACGGTTGATGTTCGGTAAAAATTGGGTGTAGTCATAACGATTTGTTTTTGTTAATTTTGATTATGGAGGAGGTGAAAATCATTTCGCCCCACCCCTTCAAAAAACTCCTGTTTAATGAATAATATAAAAAGATCTGTTTGCGAAAAAGGGGTGTTCAATCAACTTTTCGATATCAATTCCGAAACATTGCGCAACTATCTGTATTACCAATGTGGGGATTTACATCAGGCGGAAGATTTGGTACAGGAAGCGTTTATTAAACTGTGGAACAACTGTAAAAAGGTCATTTTTGAAAAAGCAAGGGGGTTTCTTTTCGCTGTGGCCAAAAATGCCTTTTACAACCAGGTAGCCCATAAAAAGGTAGTCCTGGAATATGCCAAATTGCAACCCCTAAAAATGTCCGATCATGAAACTCCGGAATATAAGATCGAGGAAGACGAGTTTATGAATAAATTACAGTCGGCCATTGCCGCACTGCCAGATGGACAACGAGAAGTTTTTCTCTTAAACAGAATGGATAAGAAGACCTATAAGGAAATGGCGGAACTATTGGGCGTTTCCCAGACCGCCATAGAAAAACGGATGCAAAAGGCATTACAAAAATTACGGAAAACAATAAAAAATATATAATCGGGGGTTGGGTAAATACCATTCAAACGGTTATCCTTTAGAAGTACCAGACCATGTTCGAAGAAAAAGACGAAACCATATTAGCCCGTTGGATGGCAGGGAAGCTCACTCCGGAGGAGTTGGCCGAATTTGAGCAGTCCCCTGAATTCAGGGAATACGAGCAGATTGCCCAAGGTATGGAGCGTTTTAAAAAACCAAGCTTTGATAAGGAAGCCTTACGGACCAAAGTACTGGATTCCGTAAACGCTCCTCAAAAGGGCAACCTACGTGTTCTTAGGCCCTTACTCTATATTTCGGGTATAGCGGCCTCTATCCTTTTGGTCATAGGGCTATTTTTCAATGAGGTGACCTACAGTACGCAAACAGGCGAACAACTGTCCATTACCCTGCCGGACGGCTCAACCGTACAACTGAACGCCCGATCACAGCTTACACATCAACGTTTTTTCTGGGAAAACAATAAAACTGTGCATCTTCAGGGGGAGGGGTATTTTAGCATTGAAAAAGGGGACGGGTTTGCCGTAGGAACGGCCTCCGGGACAGTTTCCGTACTGGGGACACAGTTCAACATAAAAACCAGAAAAGCCAGCTTTGAATTAGCGTGCTATGAAGGTAACGTACAATTTGATGCCACCAATACCAAAGAGGTGTTCGTTCTTACCCAAGGGGATGGGGTAAAATTGATCGAAGGGGCCATTAAGGAAGGGAATATAGATGCCCGGGGACCTACTTGGATAAGCGGTAAAAGTACCTTTGAAAATACGCCGCTTTCGGACGTTCTTTACGAACTGGAGATTCAATATGGTATTAACTTTCAGAACGAACCGAATTTGAATGTAGACCACTTTACGGGAAGCTTTGTCCACGATAATTTGCAAATTGCCCTGAAAACAGTGCTTGTACCTATGGGTATTGAATACAAATTGTCCAATGACCAAAAAACAGTAATCCTAAAGTCGCCCTAAAATACATCCTATGAAAAAATTAATATCCCTACTTCTATTCTTATGGACTACGGTTACTTTCTCACAACAAAATCTTATAGTGGACTACCAAGCAACCGCTTTAAAAGAAGTACTTGGTGATATTACGGATAAAACGGAACTCTCCTTTTCCTACGCGGAACAGGCCATTGCCGATAAAGTAATAACGCTAAACAATCCCAACATTACCGAAGACCAATTGCTATCCGAACTCATGGCCCAAACGGGGCTTGTATTTGAAAAGGTTTCCGAAACACAGGTAATCATCCGTGTACCTTCAACCAAAATGGATGTATGCGGTTATTTATACGATGGTGACACCAATACCGCACTGCCTTATGCTACCGTTATCGTTATGGGAACTTCCAAAGGGGCTACCAGTGATGAAAATGGATTTTTCCAAATAGATGGCATGGAACAAGATGGAACCCTCTCGGTACAATATGTAGGCTATGCGGACAAAATTGTGAAGGCTTCCGAATACAGAACTGAAGATTGTAAAAACATTTTTCTTCTCCCTACGGCACAATCGCTTCAGGAGGTGGTGGTCATGGGGTATCTGACCAAGGGTGTGGATAAGAATATAGATGGGTCCTTTACCTTAAAGAACTCCGCGCTCGGTATACTTCCGGGACTAGTAGAGCCCGATGTTTTTCAGAGTATTCAACTTATTCCCGGAATAAGCAGTTTGGACGAATCTGCATCGGATATACAGATAAGAGGCGGATCTTCCGATCAGAACCTTATCTATTTTGATGGTATCAAACTGTATAATACAGGACATTTCTTTGGGATGATTTCTACCATAAATCCCTATGTGGTGGAAAATGCCAAAATCTACAAAGGAGGTGCCCCTCCGGAATACGGAGATCGTATTTCCGGTGTAATCGATATTACCAGCGATACCCAGGTGCCCACGACCACTAATGGCGGGGCAGGAATCAATGGCACCCACGCAGATGCTTACCTAAAGGCCGCCCTTGGAAAAAATGTGGGGCTTATACTCTCCGGAAGACGTTCGTACACCGATGCGCTACAGACCCCTACTTTTAATGCCCTGGCGGAAAAAGTTTTTCAGAACACTAAAGTTGTGACCGACCCTACTGGGGAATTGGTGGAAGATGACGATGATGATGATGACGATGACACCAGTGAAATTCTAGGAGATGAGGATTTCTTCTTTTATGACGGAAGCGCCAAGTTGATCATTCAGCCGTCAAAGAACGACAATATTGCCATAAGTGGGCTTTTTACGAACAACGACTTGGATTTTTTTTCACGGGATGATGAGGATATTACCGAGGATCGCTTCATTATTGAAAATCAAGGGGCTAGTTTTGATTGGAACGGTACAAAATTTGGGAAACTCCATCATTCCTTAAAGGCATATTACTCCAATTTTGATAGTGATTACCAAAATTTGGTTACCGAAGAACTAGAAGTAGAAGAAGAAAATATTAGAAGGAATACCGTAGAAGATTATGGGGTGGATGTAAATCTTTCCTATAATTTTTTACCCCTTCACGCCATTAAACTAGGCTATCAATATTCCAATGTGGATGTCTTCTTTCAATTATTCAGGGACGAGGCAGGGGATGATGATATAGACCCGGATGACGATGACGATATTCCCTTACCGGCCGCATCCAGGGATTTTAATGAAAGACGACAAAACGTTAACCAGACCAACTCGGTCTATGCGGAATATCTGTATCGGCCAAGCAACAAAGGACTGCTGAGTCTCGGAGTACGGGGCTCCCATTATTCATTAGTGGACGATTTTTTTATTGAACCACGGTTAAATGCCGAGTTTCCGTTATCCCCTATCGTACGGATAAAAGCAACGGCGGAAAGACGCTACCAGCCCATTAGCCAGTTAGTAGAATTTGAGGATACGCAGCTGCGATTGGAGAATAATATATGGACGCTTTCCGATGGTATGGATATTCCCGTATTGGAAAGCACCCAGTTTTCCGGTGGATTCCTGATCGATGTGGATGGTTGGACATTGGATATGGACGGTTATGTTAAGAACATTCAGGGCCTTACCTCTTTTACCAATGGCTTTACGAACGCGGCCGAAGAGTTGTCGCAAGGAGAAAGTGATATTGTTGGCGTGGATGTATTGCTACGGAAAAAACTGGGCGATTATCGCATTTGGCTGGGATATACCTTCAATGACGTGGAATATAGCTTTGAAGCACTTCAAAATAACCCTTTCCCCGGAAATAATGATGTCACCCACAATTTTAGGATCGCGAATACCTACGAGCTAAAAGACTGGGAGTTTTCTATGGGCTGGACCTATCGTACCGGTTTGCCCTTTACTCCCGTAGATGGTTTTAGTGTTATCACGGGGGATATTGCCTTTGGGGCGATAAATAGTGAACGCTTGCCCAATTATCATCGTCTGGATGCCTCGGTACTCTACAAATTTGGCCTATCCCCAAAAGGTAATTTTAGAGGGGCTTTTGGATTGTCGTTTCAAAATATGTACGCTCGGCAGATTCCCATATCCGTTTTCTACCGTGTAGATACTAATCCAAATACGGGTCAGGACGAGTTAAATCAAATAGAACAGTTGTCCCTTGGTTTTACCCCCAATGCTACTTTCAGAATCTATTTCTAATTTTTTACATAAAAGGTTACAATGCTGTTTGACCGGACCTCTCAGCAGCGAACACTTCTCGATACGTCCCGACGTTCCCTATGGTCCGTCAGAACACTCGAAGTGACATCCGTACCCTTCCGTCAGTCGAGCTTGCCTGTATCCTATGGTTAAACCAAATTTATTTCTATAAATTTTATCTATTGTCGAGCTGCATATTTCATTGTGTCCACATACGGTGTTCCGCGGTTCACGACCGCAAAGGTCCTAGCCAATAATTTGTTATGTCATTTCGATACGATTTTCTATTCGAAAATCACTCAATGACCATACTTGGGTGCCTGAGTGATTGCCCGGCAATCGTATCGAAGGCACATTGTCAAATATTAAATAGTTTCTTAGCTACTGAAAGTCCTATTCTAAAAGTGAATACCTATGGTAGACAGGTGATTTCCTTTGATCCCGAACGGGGGGAAGGAAATTGTACTTCGGCTTCGCTCAGCAGAACTATTGAGAACAGGCAGGGCGTTACAACGCTATTTGACTGGCATCGCGACGGCGAACACTTCTCGATACGTCCAGACCTTGTCCGGACACTCGAAGTGACATCCTTATCCTACCGTCAGTTCGAGCATGCCTGTATCCTATGGTCAAAACAAGTTTTTTGTCATAAATTTTATTTATTATTTAAGACGCATACTTCATTGTATCAACATAAGGTGTGCCTCTATTTATTACGGCAAAGGCCCTGGCCAATAATTTGTGATGTCATTTCGATACGATTTTCTATTCGAAAATCACTCAATGACCATACTTGAGTGCCTGAGTGATTGCCCGGCAATCGTATCGAAGGCACATTGTCAAATAGGTAAATCGTTTCTTAGCTACTGAAAATCCTATTCTAAAAGTGAATACCTGTCGCAGGCAGGCAGGCCTGTCGGCAGACAGGCTCGAAGCTGACATCCATACTATCAAGATATTGGATGCTATCTTAACGGTTAGCATCCATTGTTCTTTTAAGAGGTATGGTATTCAGGAGAAATAGCATACGGTAGGTGCCAAAATCGCTTGGAAACTAGAAAGTGGCATAAAAAAACAGGGAGAATATTCCTGTATTTTTTGCCTTTTCTTTAAATTTTTAATTGGTGCCTGAAACTACATAAGATTCTTATATTCAAAAGATTACTTAATTTTTTTCTTTAGTACTTTATTATTTTGTTACCCTTGTGTTAAAATAATGTACCCTTAAGTAATACTCTAAAAAAAATCAATCGTATTAGCTACATACCCCATTAACAGAATTCATAATGAGTAACGACAAGTCTATACAAAAGCTGTTGGAAAAGTTCGTTCGCAACGAATGTTCCGAAGAGGAAATCAAAGAGGTGGTCCATTATTTCAGAACGGCCAAATCGCCCCGTGATTTTCTTACAGTTGAACAAGTTTCACAGCTATTGGATGAACCTCCTTCCATGGAGAAGGAGAAAGCGGATGAACTCTACCGTAACATCACTTCCCTGATCCGAAAAACGGAAAAAAGAAGATTCTCAAAAAAAATGTGGAAATATACCGCAGTAGCGGCCGTCTTCATCGGCTTGCTGACTACCGTATATTTCCATAGACAAGATTTTTTCAGCGGGGCCGCTAATGAAGTGCTGGTCCCTGCCGATGAAGCCATTACCTTGAAATTGGAAGATGGCAGCTTGGAAATCATTTCAGAAGATGGCCGAACACAGGTAGTAGATGCCCGTGGTACCGTTGTTGGGCAACAGCAAGGGAAACAATTGGTATACACCCCTAGCACCGATACGGATAAATTGGCATACAATACCCTTAGTGTACCCTATGGAAAACGTTTTGAAGTATTGCTCTCCGATGGATCCAAGGCGTATCTGAACTCGGGAAGCTCCCTGAAATATCCTGTGAAATTTATACAAGGGGAAAACCGACAGGTATTTCTTAAAGGAGAGGCCTATTTTGATATAAGCACGGATAAGGAACACCCTTTTATTGTAAATGCGGACCAGCTCAACATACAGGTATTGGGTACGGTCTTTAACGTTTCCAATTATCCAGAAGACCCACAGACCGATGTTGTATTGGTAGAAGGTTCCGTGGGCATGTATGTAGGTACCTCTTTTGACGTGGAAAAAAACACCATCCTACAACCGGGCAAAAAAGGCAGCCTCCATAAAACAGCGGGCACCATAGAAACCAAGGACGTAGTGACCAATGTGTATACCTCTTGGGTAACGGGGGAACTGGTGTTTCGGAACATGACCTTTGCCAACATCCTAAAAAAATTGGAACGGCATTATAACATCCGTATACGGAATACCAATGTAGCCTTAGGTGAAAAAGAATTCAATGCAAGTTTTGGTAATCAATCCATTGATGAGGTGCTGCAATCGCTCAGCACCATCTATGGTATTGAGTATTCCATAGCGAACAACACTATAATTATAGAATAAATGAACCCATTGTGTATTTTGATTTTAAGATTCAAAATTTGTCAATTCGAGCCTGTCTGCCGACAGGCAGGTGCTTCGACCGGAGGAAGAAGTGCGCTTCGGCTTTGCTCAGCAGAACTATCGAGAATAATAGAGTTTTGGGTCAAAAAAAGCTGTTCTCGATACAATTTTTCTCCACTTTGTTGCGAAAAACCACTCGAACTGACGCTTTTTCCGCTTTATAACCTTCAAAATACACAACAGGTTAAATGAATAAAAATTAACAAACCAAACCATATTGCCTATGACAAAACTTTTTTGACCAGACCAATATATAAAAAACGTTGTTCCGCACCAGAGAATGCAATAGGAATGAAAAAAGAGACCGAATAAAAAGTATGTGAATGTTATAGCATGTGATGTTAGTCCCTTGGGGGTATACAAAACAGGCAAGAACGGAAACATACGGACGGTCAACATCAGGGCTAAAAAACTTTTTGAACAGCCACGATCGTTTAGCCTATTTGCCAACAAAAGACCTCGCAAAAAAAAATCGGAAAATGAGGACACATCTTCCGATTTATAAGAAGCGGACAACCAAAACAGTTAACCACTTACTAACACATCAAAAGTATGAAAAAACTTCCAAATTATCTATGGAGCCCTATTCCTAGATTCAAATTTGACTTAAAAATGAAGCTCAGCGCCCTGTTCATATTCGCCACCTTGTTTATGCTACAGGCCAATAGCTCCTACTCCCAGAAAACAAAGATTTCTTTGGATTTGAACAATGTGACTATAGAGCGTTTGATAGACGAAATTGAAAACAAGACCGAATTCCGTTTTGTGTATATGCTCAATGACGTGGATATAAAGCGTCTGGTCTCCGTAAAGGCCAATAAGGAAAAGGTTACGGATATCCTGGATCGTGTTTTCGGAAACGGTATCACCGGATTTCGGGTGATAGATCGACAGATTTATTTGACCAAAAAGAAGACCCCTCCTATTCCTAAGGAAGAAGCAGCTATTTCCCAGGACCCCATTCGCGTCAGTGGAAAAGTAAGTGACGAGACCGGCGCACCTTTACCGGGTGTTGCCGTCCGGATTTCGGGCACGAATACCGGGGTCGCCACCAATTTTGATGGGGACTACACTTTAATCGTACCCAGCAGTACAACGGTACTGGTCTTTACGAGTATCGGTTTTGCCACCAAGGAAATTATCGTAGGCGACCAAACTGCCCTTAATGTCACCATGCAGGAAGATGTTAGTGAATTGGACGAGGTGGTACTGAACGCAGGCTATTATAATGTTCCGGAACGTACAAAAACGGGGAGCATCGCCAAAGTAGAGGCCAAGACCATAGCGCAACAGCCGGTTCCCAATCCCTTGGCGGCCTTGCCGGGAAGAATACCCGGGGTACAGATTACCCAACAAAGTGGTGTCCCTGGGGCGGGTTTTACGGTACGGATAAGGGGCCAGAACAGTATCAACTCTGGGAACGAACCCTTCTATGTGATAGATGGTATTCCCTATGATTCCCGGACAATGAGTACTGCAAACGTTTCGGGATCAATTCTCCCACAAGCAAACCTTAGTCCCTTTAGCCTAATCAATCCCTCCGATATCGAGAGTGTTGAAGTATTAAAAGATGCGGATGCCACAGCCATCTATGGATCCCGTGGGGCCAACGGGGTCATACTCATCACTACAAAAAAAGGAAGGGAGGGAAAAACTAGTTTTAATGTAAATGTCAATACTGGACTGGCCAACGTTGCCAACACTTTGGATCTTTTAAATACGGAACAATATCTGGAGATAAGACGAGAGGCTTTTGCCAACGACGGAGTGACCGATATTACCACTCAACCCTCATTTCGTACTAATGATCTTTTAGTATGGGACCAGAATCGATCTACGGATTGGCAAAAGGAATTGATCGGGGGAACCGCCTATACCCATAATATACAAGCCTCTGTTTCCGGAGGAAGCAGCACTACTCAATTCCTTGTAGGCGGTGGCTACCTAACCGAAACGTCGATATTGCCTGGGGATTTTAAATATAAAAGAGGTTCTGTAAACTCTAAAATAAACCATAGCTCTTCGGACGGTCGCTTTAAACTAGCATTTTCTACAAACTTGGCAACCGAAACCAACGACCTTCCTAGTACCGATCTTGCTTCTAATGCCTATAGCTTGCCCCCGAATGCACCGGCCTTGCGCGACGATGAGGGCAAGCTGAATTTTGAAAACGGAACCTTCCAAAACAATCCTTTGGCCGCTTTGGAGAGGGAATACGGTAGCGAACGCTTTAATTTGTTAGCCAATATGGGGATATCGTACCAGATAATCCCTGGCCTTGAAATAAAGGCCAATCTGGGCCAAAGCTACACGGACCTGGAAGATTATGCAACGATTCCAAGTACATCATTTGACCCAGCTTTTGGATTTGGCCCTGAATCCTCGTTTATAACTGTCAACAGTAGTAAAAGACACTCTTGGATTATAGAGCCACAAATTAATTGGGAACACCCTATTGGCAAAGGAATCCTTAGAGTATTGGCAGGCACTACCTTTCAGCAACAGACGGACGAACAACTAGTCCAATCTGGATTTGGATTTACCAGTAATAGCTTAATCCGAAATCTATCCGCTGCATCACAGCAATTCATAACGAACGATGACAAAACGGAATATAAGTACAATGCCGTATTCGGACGCGTCAATTACAATTGGCAGGGACGATACATCCTTAACCTTACGGGGCGTCGCGATGGATCTAGCCGTTTTGGTCCAGGCAAACAATTTGCCAATTTTGGGGCTGTTGGGGCCGCATGGCTGTTTTCCAACGAAAATTTTTTAAAGGACAACTCTTTTCTGAGTTTTGGCAAGTTGCGAGGGAGTTATGGGACATCAGGGAACGACCAGATCGGTGATTACCAGTTCTTGGATACCTATCGTATCACGGGCAATCCCTATAACGGCATTATAGGATTGGAATCTTCCCGATTGTTCAATCCGGACTTCAGCTGGGAAACCAACAAAAAACTGGAAATTGCATTGGAGTTGGGCATGTTTAAGGACCGTATATCCATTACGGGGTCCTATTACCGGAATATCTCCACTAACCAATTGGTGGGCACCCCCTTACCCACTGTCACCGGATTTTCCTCCATACAATCCAATTTGGAGGCCAAGGTCAAGAATACCGGCATGGAGCTGGAAATCAGCACTGTAAATTTCCAGACGGACAGCTTTCGATGGACGAGCTCCTTTAATGCGACCATTCCCAGAAATGAGCTGGTGGCATTTCCCGGTCTGGAAGAATCTACTTTTGCCAATCAATTTGTGGTAGGGGAATCCTTGGGCATCCAAAAATTATTCAATAGTTTGGGCGTTAATCCGGAGACAGGTTTGTACGAATTTGAGGACTTTAACGATGACGGTGTAATAAGTGCGCCCGATGACCGCCAATTTATTGAGGATTTGGCTCCGACCTATTTTGGTGGATTGAACAACACTTTAAGCTTTAAAAATTTGGATTTGGATTTCTTCTTTCAATTTTCCAAACAAAAAGCACGAAATCTTGCAGCCAGTATCCGTCCTGGATTGACAACTAATTTCCCTGTAGAATTACTCGATCGTTGGCAGCAACCTGGAGATCAGGCTACCTATCAACGATATACTGCAGGAATTGATTCTGACGTTAGAAATGCATTTTTCAGTTTCAGAGACAGTAATGCCGCTATATCGGATGCTTCCTTTATACGGCTTAAAAACATATCCTTGTCCTATACCATTCCTGCAACCAAGCTGAGAGGCATCCAATGCCGGCTCTATGTACAGGGGCAAAACCTGTTCACCATTGCGAACTTTCAGGGTGTTGATCCTGAACAGCCGTTCGGTGCTAATATTCCCATTCTTAGACGCTTGAACCTAGGGGCAGCATTTAACTTTTAATTTTAAAAAATTGATTATGAAACGATTATATATAGAACAAGCACGTGTGTGTTACCTGATGGGTCAAGGTAAGCTTCGCATTAAACTAATATTGAGATGCTTTCTGTTTCTTTTTTCTGTCTCTTGTGAAAACTTTGTGGATGTGGATCCTCCGCAATCCGAACTGACAGGGGAGGTGGTATTCGAGGATGTGGCCACGGCCAATGCCACGCTTGCCAATATCTATGCCAAACTTAGGGACAATGCATTGTCCACTGGTAGACCTTCAGGAATCACTTATTTAATAGGGCTATATGCGGACGAATTGAATCTTGCTAGTTTTGGAGGACAAGCTGAACCCTTTAATATCAATGCTCTAATCCCCACAGACGACCTAGTGACTTCTCTATGGAGCGATGCCTATAATCTGATCTTTGAGACCAATGCCATAATCCAGGGAGTTGAAAACTCCACCACATTAAGTTTGGAAGATAAGGACCAGATTAAAGGAGAGGCCCTATTCCTTAGGGCGTTTCTCCATTTTTATCTAGTCAACCTTTTTGGAGATATCCCCTATATCACCACTTCCGATTTTAGGGTGAACACCGTGGTTTCCAGAATACCAGCACAAGAGGTCTATGTCCAATTGATATCTGATTTGGGGGAGGCAAAGAGGTTGCTTCCGGCTGAGTATGTGACCGGGGAACGAATACGGGCGAACAGGGCGGTGGCCTCGGCCTTGTTGGCAAGGATATATTTATATACGGAAGAATGGGAAAAGACAACGGAAGAAAGCACTAACCTTATCAACAATAGCGGTCTCTTTACATTGGAGAACGATTTGAACAAGGTATTCCTAAAGGATAGCGGCTCCACCATATGGCAGTTGAAGTCGATTCCTGGCTCGAATACCAACGAAGGATCCACTTTTATTTTTATCAGTGCACCTCCTATTAATGCCTCCTTGAACAACGCTCTGATAGACGCCTTTGAATCCGGGGATCAGCGCCAGGCTCAATGGACGGCCAACCTAAGTGATGGAACAAACGTCTTTTACTTTCCGTTTAAATATAAAGAACAATTTCCGA
This sequence comes from Saonia sp., assembly GCA_049670505.1. Lineage (GTDB taxonomy): Bacteria > Bacteroidota > Bacteroidia > Flavobacteriales > Flavobacteriaceae > JBATTK01. The sequence goes on along the minus strand of JBATTK010000094.1, from coordinate 914 downwards.
CAGGTAGTTCTTTGGAGTATTCCATTTTGTTCCGCTTGGCAGAACAATATTTGATTCGTGCCGAGGCCAGGGCACAATTAGGGGATATCAACGGAGCACAGCAGGATTTGAACATCATCAGAAATCGAGCTGGGTTGGGAGCTACTCCCGCTGCAACCACAAGTGATCTGTTGGATGCCATTTTACAAGAACGACAGGTAGAACTGTTCACGGAACTGGGGCATCGCTTTTTCGACCTCAAACGGACGGGACGTATCGATACCGTACTGGGCCCGATTAAGCCGGGTTGGGATGCCACGGATGTATTATTGCCCATACCCGAATCGGAAATCTTGGTGAACCCGAATCTGGCGCCACAGAATCCGGGATACTAAGCTGAACTAATTTAGAATTCTGAATTCAGAATTATATGGAAGGTGGAAGTACGAAGTTAGGAGTTGATTCAAACTTCGCCAAGGCTTCGGTTGATTAAAAGATTGAAAAATGGAAAATGGAAGTCGGTTTGATGATATGTCGATTTGAAAATGTGAAGTTGTAATCGGAAGTTGGAAATCGCATGCAGAAGGCTATTTTTTTGTAATCAGAACGGAGCCTGCCTTTCGACTGAGCCTGTACCGAGCGAAGTCGAGGTGCTCAAGACAAGCTCAGTGAAGAATCTCACAGACCTGGGGAGGCAGGTAGGCTCAGGGGACTCGGAATGACAACAACAGTTTTGAGTTAGCTATTGCACGGACAATCGTTGTTCTCGTCCGTGCTTTTTGACATAGTCATCCTAAAGATGTTGCCCTGAACACGTGGAAGTATTGTAAAAGCATCAAAGGCTTCTCTAAGGATAGAGAAAAGTATCTAAAATAAACAATCAAAAAAGCTCCTCCTTATTGTCTCCGACGACCCCGAGAACTCGGGGGAGAGGA
>JBATTK010000093.1:0-12953 GCA_049670505.1 Saonia sp. | reverse complement strand
GGAGGCCCTGGAAACCTTTAAAGGGGTGCAGCGCAGGTTTTCATATGAAATAAAGGGGAATGGCTTAATTTTTATAGACGATTATGCCCATCATCCTACAGAAATAAACGCCGTTTACGATGCTATTTCCGAAATGCATCCGGATAAGCAGGTATTGGCAGTTTTTCAGCCTCACTTGTTTTCCAGGACAAAAGATTTTGCCGATGATTTTGCCAGTAGTTTGGGAAAATTCGATAGCATTCTCCTACTGGATATTTATCCCGCAAGGGAAAAGCCTATAGAAGGAATTACATCTGAATGGCTTATGGAAAAAATTAAAAACCCAAACAAAAAATTAATCGAAAAATGGAGCTTGGTGGAAGAAATTAAGAAGCAAGGCCCCGAAGTTTTGATTACTATGGGGGCCGGGGATATTGGACTGGAAGTACCAAAGATTAAAAGAGAACTAGAACATGCGAATTAATTGGAATTACATCAAAATAGCGGCCCTTTTGCTGATGATAGTCGGCCTGTACGCATTTGCAGATCATAGAAGCGAAAGGAAGAACATACATGAGCTAAGAATTGAGTTTTTAGGAGATCAGAACTTATATGTTGATCATGAAACGGTTAATAAATTGTTAATACAAAATTATGGGCCCCTTACAAACATGCCCAAAGAAAATATAGCTTTGAATACTATAGAAAAGGTCATAGAGGCCAATGAAATGGTAAAAAGTGCCCAAATTTATCTTACTGTAAATGGTGAGCTTACGTCCAAAATTGTACAGCGGCAACCTATCGGACGAATAGAAGGGGATACAAAGTTTTACGTAGACGATGAAGGAAAGCGCATGCCGTTATCCAAGAGTCATTCGGCCAGAGTTCCTATAATCACGGGTAAAATTACAGGCAAAAGCCTAGAGGATGTATATGCTATTTTGAAGTATATCAATAGGGACGACTTTTTACGAAAAAATGTTATAGGAATCCATATTGAAGATGATGAAAAGTATCAATTAAAGTTCCGTATGGAAAACTTTGTGGTGAATTTGGGAGGTGTAGACGGTCTAGAAGAAAAATTCAACAATTTTAAAGCCTTTTATAACAAGGCCGAGAAAGACAGGACATTGGAAGATTATACTATAGTAAGCTTGGAGTTTAATAATCAGGTGGTGTGTACAAAAATTTAGGTCATGCATGGAGTAGCTGGAATTGATGGTAAGCTTATGGTATGGTATCAATTTTTAATTAATGGGTTTTAAGTAATTAAAAGGATTTAAACGTATGAAACAGGGTAATTATTCAGTTGGGTTGGATATAGGGACCACCAAAATCGTAGCCATTATTGGAAAGGAAAACGAGTATGGCAAAATTGAGGTTTTGGGTATTGGCCGATCCAAAAGTCTCGGGGTACATAGGGGCGTTGTCAATAATATTACACAAACCATTAAATCCATTCAACAGGCGGTTGAACAGGCCGAAGCTAATTCCGGATTAAAGATAGGTTCGGTAGTAGTGGGTATAGCAGGTCAGCATATTAGAAGCTTACAGCACAGTGATTATATCACTAGACCCAATTCCGAGGAAGTAATCAATGAGGATGATCTGGACAAGCTATGCAATCAGGTATACAAATTGGTGATGTTGCCCGGTGAAGAGATCATACATGTTTTGCCACAGGAGTATAAAGTAGACGGACAGGCAGAGATAAAACTTCCGATAGGGATGTACGGAGGTAGGCTTGAGGCGAATTTTCACGTGGTGGTAGGTCAAGTTTCCTCAATTAAGAATATAGGTCGCTGCATCAAAAGTGCAGGATTGGATCTAGGTAATATTACACTGGAACCCTTGGCATCTTCGGATGCGGTACTGAGTCAAGAAGAGAAAGAAGCCGGGGTAGCTTTAATAGATATAGGTGGTGGAACTACAGATCTGGCCATTTTTAAGGATGGCATTATTCGACACACGGCGGTAATACCTTTTGGAGGTAATGTTATTACCGAAGACATCAAAGAAGGATGTTCCATTATTGAAAAGCAGGCAGAGCTTTTAAAAATGAAATTCGGATCGGCCTGGCCTGGGGAAAACAAGGATAATGAGATTGTTTCCATTCCCGGATTAAGGGGTAGGGAGCCCAAGGAAATTACGCTTAAGAACCTTTCCAAAATCATACATGCCAGAGTCGTAGAGATTGTAGAACAAGTATATGTGGAGATTAAAAACTACGGTCATGAAGAACAAAAGAAAAAACTAATTGCGGGTATTGTGCTTACAGGTGGTGGAAGTCAGTTGAAACACCTAAAGCAATTGGTAGAATATATTACCGGAATGGATACCAGGATAGGGTATCCCAATGAGCATCTGGCCGGCGATTCCGATGAGGAAGTCGCAAGTCCATTATACGCCACTGCGGTAGGTCTATTGATGAACGCGGTTACCAATGAAGCCAAAAATACGGAAGGACAGCAGGAAGAAGGGACATTTGAAGAAGAAGTAGTGCTCGAAGCGCATGGTGAGACCACTACTAAAAGTGCGGCCAAGAAAGAAAGGAAATCCGTTTTTGACAAATGGTCCGAGAAATTGAAAGATTTTTTGGATAACGCGGAATAGACATAAATATAAAAACACAGTAAAACCAGTAATATAAAAAAGATGAGCAAGAACACTGAATTAGACAGTATAGCTTTTGATCTACCTAAGAATCAAAGCAACGTAATAAAAGTGATCGGAGTTGGCGGGGGTGGTAGCAACGCTATAAACCACATGTTCCAAGCAGGGATAAACGGAGTGGATTTTGTAATCTGTAATACAGATTCACAGGCACTACAAAATAGTTCCGTACCCAATAAAATACAGCTAGGGGTTTCCTTAACGGAAGGATTGGGAGCAGGCGCCAACCCAGAAGTGGGAGAACAGGCCGCTATAGAGAGTATGGAGGACATAAAAAATATGTTGGATACTACTACCAAAATGATATTTATCACTGCCGGTATGGGTGGAGGAACAGGAACTGGTGCTGCCCCTGTTATTGCCAAGATGGCCAAGGAAATGGATGTTCTTACCGTTGGAATAGTAACCATGCCATTTCAGTTCGAAGGAAAGATGCGATGTCAGCAGGCACAGATAGGGATAGAGAAATTACGTAGCAATGTAGATTCCCTGATCGTTATCAATAATAACAAACTGAGAGAAGTATACGGTAACTTAGGTTTTAAAGCCGGTTTCTCCAAAGCAGATGAAGTATTGGCTACCGCGGCTCGGGGTATAGCAGAGGTAATTACCCACCACTACACACAGAATATTGACCTACGGGATGCAAAGACCGTTCTTTCCAATAGTGGCACGGCTATAATGGGTTCTTCCATTGCCTCCGGTTCTTCCAGGGCCAATGAGGCTATCATGAAGGCATTGGATTCTCCTTTACTGAACGATAATAAAATCAATGGTGCTAAAAATGTACTATTACTTATTGTTTCCGGATCTCAAGAAATTACTATAGATGAGATAGGGGAAATTAACGACCATATTCAGATAGAGGCGGGCCATGGAGCTAATATTATTATGGGAGTGGGTGAAGATGAAAGCTTGGGAGAGGCCATTGCCGTAACCGTAATTGCCACTGGCTTCAATGTGGATCAACAAAACGATATCGTAAATACGGAGACCAAGAAAATTATACACACCTTGGAGGACGAACAGAGAGCGGAGCAGAATTTAACCGCCGATGCAGTTGTACATCAATTAGAGGAAGAAGGTCTTTTTGAACCGGTTATCAAACATACGTTGGTAGAAGAAAAAGAGTCGGACCAGGAATTGGATCTTATTCCAACAACCAATTATATTAGGAATTTTAATGTGTTCTATGAAGAAGTGGTAGCGGAAGGAGTTGAGGATGATTTTATTATCATAGATTCCAAGGATGTGTTAAATGATATTGAAGTTGTAGATCCAGAAGTGGTCTCTTCCAAGAAAGTGGAAGAAGATCAGTTTGCCATTAGCTTTGATATGCCCTTGTCAAATCAAGATAAGGATGAGGAACGCGAAAATGTGATCACTTTCAATTTGGATGAGGAAGTAAAGGATATGGATGTAACAGATCACATAGAGGTAGTGCCCGTTCTAGAATATAATAAAGAAGGGGAGACCAGATATAGCCTTGACGATTACATGGAACTGGAGAATAAGTTAACAGGGGCAAAGTCCAAAGCGGAAGAATTTGACCCCAAAATTGTGCAGGATGAGCTGGTATTTGAGAAGAAAACCATAGCCGAAGAAGAAAACAATGCAGAAACCGCCCATACGGACGAGATAGATCCTATGAACACTTCTATAGATGAAATGTTAAAGGATAGGGCCGATGAACGTAGAAGAAAACTAAAGGATTTCAACTATAAATTTAGAAATAGTCTTAGCCATATAGATGAAATTGAAAAGGAACCAGCCTATAAAAGACAGGGAGTAGAATTGGAAGAAAATTCTAGGGAAAACAAAGTTTCCAGAACAACATTGAGCGAGGATAGCAATGATGAAATACAATTGCGATCCAACAACTCGTTTCTACATGACAATGTAGATTGATCTTTTTATTGTTAAACCAAGTTTAAAACCCGGAGATGCATTTTGTTTTCGGGTTTATTTTTTATCTTCACTTGCCAAAATTATACAGATATGGGCTTACAACAACAAGTAATGGAGCAAATGAAAGCGGCTATGAAAGCCAAGGATACCGTAGCCTTGGAATCCCTACGTGCCATAAAATCCGCTTTGTTATTAGCACAGACCAGTGGATCCGGCAACGATTTATCAGAGGATGATGAAATAAAATTGGTGCAGAAGCTAGTAAAGCAACGAAAAGATAGTGCTGCCATTTATGAGAAACAGGGGAGAGCGGATTTAGCTGCCCCCGAGTTGGCGCAGGCGGCCATTATAGAACAATTTTTACCGGAGCAGTTAAGCGAGGAGGAAATTGAAAAAGTAGTGGTACGTACTATAAACGACACAGGTGCCTCTGGAATGAAGGATATGGGCAAGGTCATGGGTATGGTATCCAAAGAACTGGCCGGACAAGCGGATGGTAAAACCATTTCCTCCATAGTGAGGAGCAAGTTGGCCTGACCAAAAAGGGATGGACACTAAAGAATTACAGCTACTTTTTGAATCGGAAATAGATAAAACGGCAAAGCGTGTGGAGCAGTATAACGCTTTGACCCAACCCATTGCGCCAGATGACTCCATAGGACGTGTCTCTAGAATGGATGCCATTAACAACAAGGGTGTAATGGACGCGGCCCTGCGTAAGGCAAGGGAACGGCTAGAGGGACTAAAACGAAATTTGGAAAAATTAGGCACCGACGATTTTGGAATCTGTGTTAAATGTGCAAATAAAATCCCGATCGAGCGCATTTTATTGGCACCGCAAAGTTCTTTTTGCGTAAATTGCGCTCGCTAAAATAAGGCTGCGTAGTTCAACTGGATAGAATATCAGATTTCGGCTCTGAGGGTTGGGGGTTCGAATCCCTCCGCGGTCACTTTAAGACCTTCATTAGTATTCAAAAGTCTGTAAATCGTTGATTTACAGACTTTTTTATTTTCCTTGTACTCATTTGATATCAAATAGAATCCTCTGGATAGGTGCCCTATTCGGTGCCCCATTATGAAATTCGTAAAAAGGGCACCGGATGCATGTTAAAAAATTGAAAATCAATTTTTTGCAAGGGATTTATAATCAAATTGAAACTAGAAAAATCATATTCTTATGGTGACCCATTCTTTCGCCATTTTGAGTTACATCAGAACTGGCAAACTGGACAAACTCGGAAAAGCCCCAGTATACCTACGGATTACGGTAAATGGCCTACGAGCGGAATTTAGTATCAAACGCAAAATTGAGCCCGAAAAATGGTGTTCCATAAAAGGAAGGGTCAAGGGTTCGAACCAAAAAAGCCAAGCTCTAAACCGTTACATAGATGAGCTAGAGTCCAAAGCTTATGACATCCATGCCAAACTGGTGACCTAAAAAGAAACCTTTTAATGCCCAATTGATTAAAAACAAGCTGCTGAACAAAGAACAGACCCACAAAACGCTACTTGCTATTTACGATGAATACAACGTTCAAATAGAACAACTCTTGGGCATAGACTACTCCTACGGAGCTTATAGAAGGCATATACGTACACGGAATCATCTTGTAACTTTTATTAAAAAAGAATATCGATTAGAAGATATTTTTGTAAAAGAAGTGGACTTAAAATTTATCGATCGCTTTCACCATTATTTAAAGACCAAAAAAATCGGCAGCCAAAATACCATTACCAAATATGTGGTCAATTTTAAAAAGATCATGCGGATCGCCTTTGCCAACAATTGGGTCAACAAAGACCCTTTTTATCATTGGAAAGCCCAATGGAAAAAAGTGGATCGTGATGTGTTGACAGAAGCGGAACTTCGTACCATGATGGTAAAAGAACTGCCTATGAAACGCTTGGAACAAGTACGTGATATGTTCGTTTTCTGTTGTTTTACGGGATTGGCCTATGTTGATGTGCAGAAGTTATCCCAAAACCATATTGTATTGGGAACGGACGGGGGAACGCTGGATCAAAATAAATCGCTCCAAGACCGATTCCCGAAGTACCGTTCCCCTACTCCCTGCTGCCGAAGAAATATTGGCACGGTATTCGGATCATCCTATTATTTCGCAGAACGGTCTGCTACTGCCAGTCATCAGCAATCAAAAAATCAATGCCTTTTTGAAGGAAATTACCCTGATCTGCAGATCGAAAAAAATCTTACCTTCCATTTGGCAAGACACACTTTCGCTACGACCGTAACCTTGGCCAATGGAATCCCTATTGAATCTGTAAGCAAAATGTTAGGGCATCAATCCTTAAGGACTACTCAGATATATGCGAAAGTAATAGACAAAAAACTAAGTGAAGATATGAATACGTTGAGAGGAAAATTTAAAATATCAAAAAAATAAAGCCTTGTGATTTATTAGTTCCAAAAAAAGTTCGTTTTACGATTCTTTTTAGAAAATAGGATTTTAGCAGTTAGTGCAAAGAACATAGCCGTATTTAACGACTAAGAACATTTAGCATTTTTTGCGCACATTTTTATTTTTTTAACCACCTGTTAATTAAAGTGGATATTGAATCAATATTTTCGAGTGGTCATATGTTTTTTGTTCCATACTCTTTATAAATTTCATCATTTTTTAATGGATGCTCTCTCTCACTAACCTGTTGCCACAGCTTAACTCTATTCTTGTAAGTTTGGATAAAGGATGAATTATCTTTAATCGGGTATCTTTGTTTCAATAGGAATGTATCCTTGAATAACGATTATCAGCGTTCAGGAAAATACATGTGGATTTCAATTTTAATGTTATCTAACTTCGTTTAACGTCCAGTCGTATGGGTAGTAAGATACTTTGACCTTTTCAGGCAGTTTTTCAGATTTGTACCTGTTAATAAAATCGGTCACTTTTCCATCTTGTTCGAAATCACTTTTATACCATTCGAAAATCTGTGAAATCTTTACTTTGTTTTTATTTACTCGAATAAAATCCGGGTCGTTCATGGCCTTTCTAGTCTGCCGGTTCAATTGCGAATTCAGTCTAGAGGGCGTGTAGGCTTCGTCAATTATAGGCGGGCATCCTTGGCCGGCACAAACAAGAACGAAATGAAAACGAGGGTCTTTTGAAAAATTCCCGCGCAACAATTGATGTTCCATATCGTTAAGGGTAATGCTTTCTCCGCCAATATCATATTTGGCCCTATCGAAAAATCCATCAATATCCAAGGGTGATTTCAGGGGATAGTTTTCTATTATTCCCTTAATGACCGAAAGGTTGTAACCGTTGATCCAGAAAGCCTGGTACTCCATCGCATTTCCTGTATCCACTGAAATTCCCTTAGCCATTTCAATCAGTTCGTTCAATACTGCCGGATTATCCTTGATAACCTTATAGGTAACCCGGCCGTTTTTTACATTAGCCTTAAAAAACGTGTCGGACTTCGAAAAGAAGTCGGCTGTGCTTTGAGCATATCCCAAAGAAATGGATAATAGTAACATTATAACTAAAGATTTCTTTTTCATTATGTCGTTTATTTAATGTTGATGCAGAACTGAAACCTGTACCGAGCATATTTTCATGACCCCAAAAAAAATAAACTCTTATACTTTTTCTAAGGTTTTAAAAAACGACGGCTTACAAATAGACCTGGAAAGTAGGAATATTATAGTCCAAGTTCATATTTGAATTTTTTTTCTAACGTAGAGGTTATAACAGAAAAGGTTCAAACTACTTTAAAAACCCTATCCTTTTAATGAACTTTTATTACAATTATTCAGCCGAACGGAATTAAGACAATTGCCTCCTTATTTTGATTTTTTCAATCTTTTTTCTTCTTTCTTTTCCTTTGCAGTTTTCACAGGTGGTTTCAAGAATACCTTGTTCCTTCGTACGGTCTCGCACGAGGTTACGACAATTCCAGAGGCATTGCCCGATAGGTACCTTCACTGATATCCACTTCTCCGAATTTAAGCCTTGCCCTTATGGCTGTGTTGATTTTTAGCATGAGCGGTAAGATTTCAATGCCGATGCCTTCACTTTCACTATTGCTGTTTTCCGTATCTTTTTATTTTATGCCAGGTTCTATCAACAAAGGTGTTTTACCGTCCGTAATGATGATTTTAGTGCTCTGAGAGCGCGAAAGTTCACGAAACGCCTCAATACTTCTAATCTGTATAAGTTTATCGGTAAGCCCCTCGGACAGTATTTTTTGGGCGTCCCGTTCACCTTTAGCTTCAATGATCTTGCGGTCGGCCTCCAATGTTGCCTGCTGCAAAATGAACTCCATTCGCATCGCATCTTGTTCGGCCTGCAGTTTTCGCTCTATAGAATTGGCTAAACCACTAGGTAATTGAATGCTTTTCATCAAAACGGCAATGAGCTCGATACCATCTGCTTGTTTCGTAAGATTTTCTTCCATTTTAACCTTGATTTCCTCTTCTATCTTTGCTCGCATACCAGAATGCATATCCTTTGCAAAAAACTTAGCGCAAACATCTGAAGAGGCAGATCTGAAAACACTAGTAATTATAGATTCATATTCCTGTCCTAAATTTTCCAACACAGAAGGAATCTTATTTTGCTCCAAACGATATAGGATAGAAATTTCAGAATTCACACTTAGTCCTTCTTTACTGGGTAAACTCAACACAAGTTTTATATTGTTGGTTTGTGTCGATTCTTTTAGCACCTTACTAACAAAAGGATTATAAAGTACCGTACCCTGGGTTATTACTTTATCTGAAAATTCGCCTAAAGTTTGTTTTACCCCGGCCTCTCCGGGCCTTATTACCGCACAGCTGGTGGATAACAGCATTATCGCTCCCAATGTTAAAAATTCCTTTTTCATCTTCTTTTTGTTTTATTTTAATACATGTTTTGGTATTCGACTATACTTTTAAAAGGGTTTTTAATTTTCGGATGGTTTTTATGATCAAAACCTGATTTGTGGCCCAAAGCCTTCGGGAATGTTATGTGCACCGCCCAATGTATTCTGTTGGTACCTAACAGGATGCAACCCATCTAACAAGGTGTCTTCTTTCGGAAACAAAGGATCGTTCAAGGCGAGTAGACGATTCAATCGTTCTTGCGGTCTTTGGTCTTCCTTTGCGGTGGTAGTAAGCCCGACCAAAGAAAAGGTATTCAGATATTTGGGGAGGTAGTTCACCATCGCCGCATCATGGGTAAATTGAGGTACGACATGATCAATTTCCATTTCCCAAACATACACTTCTACCGTTACGAGAAGTTCAATAGTGCCATCTGCAGGTTCCGGAAAATCGATTTCCTCATTTAGGATGGGTTCCATAGCAAAATCCATGGAAAATTCGATATCAAAGCTTTCTATTTGATACTGGCCATAAGGTTGTGCCAGCACCATAATCGGAAGTAACAAAAATGACAGTATTGTTTTCATAGTCTACGGATTTTAGATGAATATTTCATTTCTCTTTCATAAATTTACGACATATAAATCATTAATTTTTATTTATATATATTATGGTTAACATTAATATTTTTTATACATTGTGCCAGCTAGAAATATTTTTGAACATCGCATTAAATCCTAGTATTACCAGGGCTTGGGAAGAATTATATCCCACGCGGCACGTCATATCGATACAGCTCAATTATTTTCAAGACCGGTTTTCTATTTCCCTTAATCGAAACCGTGGGCAGAGAACATTTCATAATCGATTTTGGAAAGGAAATCGCTCTTTTTGTAATAATGTTTTGAACTGAGTACATGTCATAAATAACAAGACCCTAAGCTATAAAGCTAGCTTTCAGGGCAACTAAATATCAGTCGTATCTGTGAATATATGGTACCATCCCGGTATCAGCCTGCGAGAATGATATACAGGGGCGGATCATCATATGAACGCGACCGATTAAGCAAGGGTAGTTGGATGTTTAGAATTGAACGAAGTCGATTTTGCCTTGGTTTGGGTATTACCAAAAAAGTTAAAAGAGCATTGTATGGAACCTATGTAAAAGAAATCGTTCTCCGTTGGATTTACGACCCTTAAATTCATAGGATAATCAACATATGTTGTTGTTTTTGAAAAATACCGATCCAGTATTTCGACCTTTACGGGAAACCGATATGCTTATATTTGGAGGAAAAAAGGGTCTCTTTTTATAAAAGAGACCCAATAGTAGCCACACCGACTCTCCATGAATATAATAAACAACCATTATGTGGAGCATATGTCGATGCGGCATAGTTCAATGGATCCCAAGGGCTTTTTCAGATTGTATGCCGTTTAAGGTTTTCTTTGCAACACCGAGTGGCCGGAGCGTTTTTTTGTTCCTTTTGGGGTGTTGCTCCATTCGTGCAAGTATATTTTTAAGTATCGATACCGTATCCATGATATACGGGCCCTTGTTCAACATGAAGCATTCTGCCTGTACGCTCAAAACTACATCCGATATTTCGGCCCTTAAGGCCAACCCCTTTTTGGCCATGCTTTCCAGGACTTGGGTCGCCCGGACGACAGGTATATGTGCCACCTCGCAAATGGCCATGATCTGGTTCTTCACTTCGGATATCGATGTTGCGCAATTGCAGGTAGTGTAATAGATTTTGGGCGCTGCACAGATATTCGTCGTTGGTATGTTCAAAAAAACCACTGGGAATGTTTTCCCCGTTACCTAGAAAATCATTGATTTCCCGTAAGCTCTTTTCTAAAATGGCTACGTCCATACGTTAACATTTATTATACGTTATCATTATATTTAATGTAAAACCCTTCCCCGTTTTGGGGAAGGGTTTATCGAACCCCCTATTTTCAAAGAAAATTCACTACTCCCGTATCCATATCATATACGGCACCTTTAATATCGATTTCACCATTTTCATTCATTTCTCTTAGGAGCGGACTTTCCTTGATGATTTTCTCAATAGCGATACGCACATTGTTTTCACTTACCTCATGGACCAATAATCTATTCTGGGAACTTCTAGGGCCTTCCGCAACCGTCGACCGCTTTATGGCAGGTCTGATATTTTTTAGCATTCCCGTTATGTGTCCTAGTTCAGCTCCGTCGATCGCGGCGTGTATCGCCCCACAATTTTCGTGGCCCATTACCAATATAAGCTTTGCGCCTGCGACCTTGGTCGCGAACTCCATGCTGCCCAGAATATCGTCATTGACAAAATTTCCGGCCACCCTTGCCACGAAGATATCCCCGATACCTTTGTCGAACACATCCTCTACCGGAACCCTGCTATCCACGCAGGACAACACTATGGCCTTGGGGAATTGTGCGTCCACGCTCTCCCGGATTTGAAAGGAATGGTCCCTTGCAGTGAGATCGCTCCGGACAAATCTTTCGTTCCCTGCGGCCAGGCTATTCAATACATCAAGAGGGGATAAAGCAGCCTGTTCCTCCGCGGTCAAAACGGTTTCAATGCGTATTTGGCTCTTGTCTATTTCAATGGTTTCCGCTTCGGACTGTTGGGCATTTACCGCTGTTGAAAAGGCCAGCAGGCCTGCTAGTGTCATAATTTTTTTTCTCATAATGATTGTTTTTTGAATTCTGACGCAAAAATAGATCATACAATCACATTTGAAACTATTACTGTTCATAATTAATAGTTAAACTTTTAAACTATAATAGTAATACTATTATACTTATAAAAATATTGATGTACTTATTGAGTAAAAGCTTAAACTATGATTATGAAAAAAGAACGGCCAATATTATTTACGGGGAACGAAAGCATTGATGTGTAATCCATCGAGAAGGGCCAAATTCAACTGAACGATCTCTCACCGGGAGATACCTATAGAATTGGCAAACCATCCAATAGGTACTATCAGTGCATATATCCCGCTATCGTTCCGGATAGTCTCAACGCAAGGGAATTCGAGGATTTTAGTACAATACAAGGTTTATTGGTCAAGGTTACGAGCATCCTTCGAACGGCGAACGGAAAAAGGATAGCGGTACTGAGGCATCACCAGTACAAACCGTTTCTCGACAAATTTGAGAAAATCTTCGCGCATGTTGATATGGCCGTTACCAGTCGCGAAATTATTCCCCTAGATCTTGAAACGAAACTAACTTTGGAATCGGTAGCGAAGGTTAAATCTTAGATAACGGCCGTTTGAAGAAACTAATTCGTAAAATTTGTGGAGTTCCAATAATGGTTGGTTTTACGAGACTCGGGGAAACTAGTGAAGTTAAATGCTAAGAACTATTTATAGAGTATCCTTTTGATCTCCTCAGTAATTTCCATTGTATTATTGACACGCATATTCGATAGCGGAATAATTGTACAATTATCGTCTATAAGGTGCGTCTATATGGCGCTAAACCCATTGATGCTTCCCGAATGGCGCACCCACTTAGGCCCGGGATGTTTATCCGAGAGGGTAACAAACCATC
>JBATTK010000092.1:0-32746 GCA_049670505.1 Saonia sp. | reverse complement strand
CCCTATAACGATTTACCCCTAGTACCACCAACAATTGAGCTCGAAACCAAAAAGGTTTTAAAGCAGGCTATTGCCGCTACAAGAGTTTTGGCCGAGTTAAAGGGTAGGGCAGATGAAATTCCCAACCAATCCATATTGGTTAACGCAATTACCTTACAGGAAGCAAAGGACAGTTCTGAGATTGAAAACATAGTTACCACCCAAGACAATTTGTATCAGGCGTTTACGGCAAAAACCAATACGACCGACGCCCAGACCAAAGAAGTTTTAAGGTATCGACAAGCGTTATGGGAGGGTTACAACAATTTGGATAGAAGACCACTTTCAACAAATACCTTCGTTTCCATTGTACAGACCATCAAAGAAAACGATGCCGGTATACGAAAAACTACGGGTACTCGAATAACAAGCAACGACAAAACTATTTATACCCCACCTGAGGGCGAAACATGTATCAGAGACTTGTTAAAGAATTTAGAGGATTTTATTCATTCGGAAAATGGTCTGGATGATCTGGTGCGATTGGCGGTAATGCATTATCAGTTCGAGGCCATACATCCATTTCCTGATGGTAACGGAAGAACCGGACGTATTTTGAATATACTCTATTTGGTCGATAAAGGTTTGTTGGATACACCCATCCTTTATTTGAGCAGATATATCATCGCGAACAAAAATCAATATTATAAAAAACTACGGGCAGTTACCGAAAAGCAAGATTGGGAAGGATGGATTTTATATATGCTAAAAGGAGTCGAAGAAACCGCAATCTACACTTTAGAAAAAATAAATGCCATCAATTCGCTCATGCAGGAAACAATCAAATTGGCCAAGGAAAAATTACCCTCTCGTGTGTATTCAAAGGAATTGATAGAATTACTCTTTGAGCAGCCCTATTGCAAGGTCAAGTTTTTGGTGGATAAAGAAATCGCCAAACGCCAAACCGCGGCAGAATATTTACAGGAGTTGGAGAAAATAGGCATCCTAAAATCGCAAAAGATAGGAGTGGAGAATTTATTTTTGAACGTAAAATTATTTGAAATACTCAAAAGTTAGAAGGGAACATAAATCTGATTTGAAGTAATCCAGATTAATTTTACCCTGACTTTGTTACAAGAATTGCAAAAATTTACGCTTACTCTGTTACAATTTGACGGATACAGATATAAAAATTGTTTTACTCTTGGATTAAAAAGGAAGTTTTTGCAACCAAATACAATTAGATGAAATCGTATGAAAATATTCCTTATTTTTATATTGTAAATAACACAAAATAAGTACGTTCTTTAGCTACTATTTTGGTCAAGTGTCCATATCGGGTTTTGATTTAAATAAGTACGGTTAAAATACTGAAAATCAATTATTTGTAACGATACGTGGCATGCTGCCACCCCGACAAAAAGGGTATTTTTTAATACCATTTTATAGCTAAACAAATGAAAACCAAGAAATTAAGTATTTTTTGGTTTCATTTGAATAGTTTTGATACCATAATCGAACGTGTCCTATTACGTGTCCTATTTTTGGAAATGTATTCAGTATCTTAGACATGTTTAATTAATCGCAATAGACTTTTCACAGCGATTTGGCTTTCGTTTAACTGATTTAATAATCTTTAAAAACGAAAGTGATGAAAAACACACACACTTTTATTGTCCACTTTTGGTTGAAAAAGAAATCTACCAGAAGGAATGGAACAACTCCAATTTATTTGCGTATTAGGCTAGATGGTAATTCTGCTGATATCAGTACCAAAGAATCAATTTTTGAGGAACACTGGTGTTACAGTGCCGAGCGAGTTAATCCTAAGACGAAAAACGCGAATTATATAAACAACGCTTTAGATGATATCTCTTCAGACATCAAAAACGTTTATCGAGCTTTGTTACAAGAGGGTAGGTTTATAACAGTTCAAGCCATTAAACTTCGATATTTAGGCGAGGATAGTCCTTTAAGGACCCTAAGAGACCTTTTAAAATATAACCGCGAGAATGAAATTCCGAAACTTAAAAAGGGTACAGCTAAAAACTATCAAGCCACGGAGAAGTATCTTCTTTCCTTTTTATCAAATAAATATAAGACTTCTGATATCCCGCTAACTCAAATTAACTACGCTTTTATTTTGAGCTTCGAGAATTATCTAAGGACGTGCAAACCTCTCATGAAATCCCAACCATTAGGTAACAATGGGATTATGAAACATTTGGAACGTTTTAAAAAGATGACAACAATTGCCTGTAAACTTGATTGCATCAAACGAGATCCATTCGCCTTTTTTAATGCGAAGTTCAAACCTTATGATCGGCAATATTTGACTATGGAAGAGCTTAGGTTAATCGAAGAGCTAGATTTAAGGGATATTGGCTTATCAAGGGTTCGTGACTGTTTTGTGTTTGCTTGCTATACTGGGCTTTCATATGTTGATGTTAAAGGTTTAAGACACGAACAGGTAGTTATTGGTATTGATGGAGATGAGTGGATTTTCACAAAGCGAGAAAAGAGTAAAACATCGGTTAAGATTCCATTGTTGGGTAAGTCAAAAGAAATTTTGCTTAAATACTCTTGCGCTGGCTTTGGAAGTAAGAAAGAATTATTATTGCCAGTTTATACTAACCAGAAGTGCAATGCCTATTTAAAGAAAATCGTAGCTAAATGTAAAATAGACAAGAATATTTCCTTCCATGCAGCTAGACATACCTTTGCGACGACCGTTACCTTGGCCAACGGAGTGCCTCTAGAAACGGTATCAAAGCTTCTTGGCCATACAAGGCTTTCCACAACCCAAATTTACGCTAGGGTAATGGAAAAGAAAATCAGTGAAGATATGGCCTTGTTGAGAACAAAACTCAAATCGACTGGGGTAACTGTAAATAAGTCCATGTCGAGAAGTGCTTGAAAATTGATGTTTTGGAGTTGATATACAAACTAGGGGGAATTGATAAAGGCATGATTTTTGAGCTACATTTTTGACAGAATTTTCTTATTTTATAAACTAATTAGTTCTCAAATTACCTGAATAAGAAATTATCTGATGTCATTTCTGTCTTATGGTATCGTACGGGCGAATTCTACCTTTCACTTTACGGTATCCTATTTCAGAACATGAATGCTTGTTTTGTTTAAGGCGATTATTACACTTAGATAATAACAACAATTGTTTAATATAGGAAATGTCAAAGGCATGATACACATTATTACAACCGGTGGTACCATTGAAGGACTGGAATATGATGACCCGGAAAACAAGTCGGACGGAGAGACCATATCGATATCGGACTTTCTTGATTCTGCCAATGTTTCGCTCCAGTATACTATCAATAATGCCTTTCAAAAGGATAGTCGGTTCATTACTCCTAAAGATAGAATAGAACTAGCTGAAAAAATTGCTATTGCAGACTCAGAAAAAATTCTTATTACCCATGGTACACTGACCATGGCGGAAACGGCTAAGTTCTTGGGTAGGCTTGGACTTGATAAGACCATTGTTTTGGTTGGCGCACTTATTTCGGGGGTAAAAAAAAATACTGACGCCCCTTTCAATTTAGGATATGCCTTAGGAGCTATCAATTTCTTGGAAGTAGGAGTCTATGTCGCCATGAACGGGAATATTTTTTCTTGGGATAATGTTCGGAAGAATTTGGATGCGGATCAATTTGAAAAAGAATTCTAATGTCAAATTATTATGTTTGGAACATCTTTACATTGGACTACTTTTTTCTATCTATTAATAGACATACTAATCGTAGTATTTGTATTTTTTCAAAGTCAAAGACTTAAGCACAATAACCTTAATCGATTTTTAATTTTGGGGTGCTTATTTATATTATACAACTTTACCGGTGGCCTTTTGCCGATAGAAAGCTTCCCAGGGCCATTTATTCTTCAGTATATCATAACGTATGGAGTGGCGATTGCAATGTGCGTTTATGTTGTTCATTATCTATATAACGAATATGACATCACTTTTTTAAAGTTCCGGTTGACCGTCGCAAATATTGCCTATTATGTGGTTGGCTGCTTTCTGTTATTGTTTTTGCTGCCTTATTTTTTAACTAATTCTATTGATGCAGGGAGACTCTATTTTTCACTGCCAGTGTCAACAATTTGTCTTTATATTTGTTTTGCTTTTTTTAAAAGAATCTCTGACCCTCCAAATCCCAATAAGTTTATTCTGCGGCGTAACCGTCTTTCATTAATAAGTATGACATGTATTGCTGTACTGCCAATTTTAACGGTGATTGGGGACTATCAATGGCTTACATTTACCGTAATGAATATTGCATTTTATGCCGTGACCGCAATGGAAATAGATAGATATCTATATCTCCTAGAGCATAAGAGTAAATTGGTAGAAGTGCTGGAATTTTACAAAGACAATAAAGAAACTTATTTGAATCCTAAATTTCTCAATAAAGGTTTGACTAGACGCGAAATAGAGATTTCTTTATCGATTTTAGACAACTACAGTTATAAGGAAATTGGTGAAGATTTTTGCATCGCCGAGAGCACCGTTTCTAAACATGCTTCCAATATTTTCAAGAAAACGAATGTTAGCAGTAGAACAGAATTTTTAAGTCGCTTCGGTACAAGGGGAAGTTAGTCGTAATTCTTGATTCCGTAGGAAAAATACGGGTTTTCCGTATTGAAGTACGGTACTATTTTCGCAAAATCAAATTTTTGGATTGTATTTTTAATAGCCCTCGAAAATCTAATTCAGAAGCATACTTAGTTCTATTTCGAAGGGTGACAATCTGTATAAACCATCGATTTTTAACCAACTACTTTCCAAACCTTACTGTATTTTGATGGCTATACAATTGTAGGATTGTAAAAGTAGAGCTATGGATTTTAAACCCTTTATTGAAAGCCTTCAATTCGATTTGAAAGAGGCGCAGGACAATATTCCTAATATTGTAAAACGCGCAAATCATTCAATTCGACTATGCCACACTTTACTTTCTATTTTCAAGAGAAGTGTCGTTAATGATGGATTTGATTCTATAGAAAGGGAAATAGACTTTTTTAAGAATTTTAAAACCGTTCCTTCTGCCCAATTACTCTACCATTCTCAGGTTCGATCATTCGAACTGGAATTTCCAAAGGCGAATTTAGATGTGCAGCGTAAATTCATTAAAAAAAGATTAAATCGATTAAACCGTTTTTATCGGAATCATATCGATTTTAGTGAATACGTATCATCTGGGCGTACCCATTTTGATGAACACTATTTTACCAGAAAATATCTGAATGCATTTCCTATTCTATCACCACACATATATTTCCATGACCCTGATTTCAGTACTCCAAAAGATTTACTGCTTGCAGAATTTAAGGCCTATGATTTATTTGTGATGTATTTGCAAAACAGGATGATAGATAAATCAAAATCCTATAACCAAAAATCTCCAGAACTTAACTCACATTTAAATCTACAATGGACGTCAAGTAAATCAGCCCTAACCGAACTAATTTACGCCTTACACCATAACCGAGTAATCAATAATGGCAACGCTGATATTAAGGAAATAGCGTTGGCGTTTCAACAGGTACTTCATTTCGATATGGGAGATTTCTATAAAATCTTTTCTGAAATCAAATCGAGAAAAAATAGTCGAACTAAATTTTTGGACGATTTATCCTCCGGTTTACAATCACATATGGATAGTACTGAAGAGTAGCACGTTCCTATACCCCATATTTATTCACTTTTATAACCGTACTCCGGTCGACCTCCGGTAATTGAAAAATAAGCCTCTTAAAGGCTGTATTTTGGAAATTGCGTATCTATTTAAAGATGTTTTAGGGTACAAATCATACCAAATCATATCAAATTTAATAATGTTAAAATTTCACCGTAGTACGGTCGTACTGGTGAACAAAACCCATCAGAACTATTCAAATTTGTTCTTGAAAAGTCAAATTGCTGTAATCCCACCGCTTTTAAAAACTATAACTAGCGGTGGGATTTTAAAAAGAACGGAACATATGCCAACAAGTATAATCACTACAGACGATTTAAGGGAATTCAAAATTGAACTTCTAGAAGAAATAGAGGAGCTACTTGCCAAGTTCAATACAAAACCCGAACCTATTTCATGGCTTCGGTCTGCCGACGTAAAAAGGAAATTAAAAATCAGTACTACAACGCTTCAAAAACTCAGGAACAAAGAAATACTAAAGGGTCATAAAATAGAGGGAATTTTCTTTTATGATGCTGCGGAAATCGATAGAATGCTTTTAGAAAACGAAGTCCAAAATGAAGCTAGACGGGCATGAACTACATTACGCATTTGAACGCAGCTTTTCATGAATTCTATTCGGATGCTCGCCTTCATAGTGGGCACATCAGCCTTTATCTGGCACTATTTTTCTATTGGAACTTACACCATTTCCCGGATGCCTTTTATGCAAATAGAATCGAAATAATGAAAATGGCAAAAATCGGTTCCCGTTCAACATATCATCGCCTTATCAAAGATTTGGCCGATTGGGAATATATCAGCTATCTGCCAACACAGAACCCTACGCAAAAGACAATGGTTAGAATGTATCAAATCTGTACTACTGATGGTACAGAAACGGGACTTACTGGTACACTTATGAAACAGTACTGTCCTAAAAACGTACCACTTTCCTTATATAATAAACACTCCAAACAATCAAAACTATCTGCACAGAGAAAGCCAAAAAATGAACTTGAAGTTATTGATTTTTTTAAGTCAAAAAAATGGCCATCTATGGATGCCCTAAAATTTTACAATCACTATGAGGGTGTAGGATGGAAAATAGGGGGGAAGGTCAAAATTGAAAATTGGAGGGCAATTGCAGAAAACTGGATGCTGAAAGCAAGGGAAATCAAAGAGCAACCAACATTACAAATAGTTTCAAAAAGCAAGGATTTTTTAATGGTAAATGAGCAAAAGAACTATGGCGAACCCCTCTAAAATATCGGAAGGTAGTGTTGTCTATTCCCTTGGGGATTTCGACGGAAAAAAAGTAGAATATGACTTCGCCAAGGTTCTTATTTACTTAGAAGCTAAGGGTAAACTATTATCTGGAAAGCATTTTAAGATTTATGAAGAGGACAAACGTGTACTGCTACAGCTTTGTAATTACATTGTTCGGGACTATGACAATTGTGCCAAGTATGGGCTAGACCCTGACAAGGGTATCTTGTTATCCGGCCCGGTAGGCTGCGGTAAAACAAGCTTAATGCGATTGATTCGCTATATAGTTCCCCACAGAAGGCCATATGAGATAATACCGGCTAGGAATGTTGCTTTTGGCTTCAATCATATTGGGTTTAGGATTATAGAGGATTACGGTGATGGACGTTTTTACTGCTTTGATGATTTGGGAGTGGAACCTATGGGTCGCCACTTTGGAAAAGATTGTAATGTACTCGGCGAAATCATCCTTTCTAGATACGAGCTATTCTTAAATGCAAAGATACCGACTCATGCCACTACAAATTTAAATGCTGAAGAATTGGAAGAACGCTATGGCAAGCGTGTAAGAAGTCGCATGCGCCAAATGTTCAATCTAATTGCCTTTGATAAGAGTACCAAGGATAAAAGAATCTAAAAACCACAATATGAAAATAGCAACATTCAACATTCAAAACTTATTCCACAGACATAGGGAACTGATTAAAATCAACAGAACCAAAAACGCTACCGATTGGATTTCCGAATTGGATGCCTTATTACGAAAATCGGTCAAAAATCAAGACGACAACGAGCGCATCAATTCCCTGTCATTCTTACTTGGGTTTGAAAAGACAGAGGACAATCCGTATGCGATTTTGAAGCGACAAGCGGGAGAAATCTATTATAAGGGAAGAGTGTTGGAAAATGAAAGCAAGGCTTCCTTTTTAACGGACTGGCAGGGATGGACAAAATTGGCAAACAGACCAATTCATGAAAAAGCTATTTTTTGTAAGGCCTACATGATTGCGGAAACGAATCCGGATATTCTTGTACTGCAGGAAGTAGAAGACCGTACTTCCCTGATGGAGTTTAATTCCGAGTTTCTGCCCCTGTTAAAAATTATGCCCTATCAGGAAGTCATGGTATTTGAAACGAATGAACCTAGAGCTTTGGGAATGGGCATATTGTTAAGGGACGGTTATCACCTAAGCAGTTTTAAAAATCATGTACATGATTTGGATGATGAAGGTTTTGCTTTGTTCGATGTGGATTGTCAAGAGTATTCCATTGTTACTCCACAGGGAGACACCGTTTATGTGTTGAGTAACCAGTTTTCAACAGAAGAAAACCAACGAAAGAAACAGGCCGGAAAAGTGGCTGAACGCTATTTGCAACTACAGGAAGAAGGCAATGATTTTATTGTGGTATGCGGCACCTTAAACGATGTTTCGTATAGCGATTGTTTATCACCCTTACTTCGAGGAACGGATTTGAAGGATATAGCCAAAAACAAAAAATTTAAATCGGATGCGGATTTAGGTAGGGATAAGAATTACTTTAGATTGGGTGCCTATCGTATGGGTGTGAACATTAAACAGCAGGATTACCTTTTGCTCTCTCCTAAGCTTTTTAACAATGTCAATACCGCAGGTATGAATCGACTGGGCACTTGGCCCGAACGGAAACCGAATTGGAAATTGTATCCCTCCATTGCGAGTAAGAATCACGCTGCTAGTGAGCATCCGTTGATTTGGGCTCGAATTGATTTATAATCATTCATCAATATCTCAATAAGCCTAGTTCCTCAAGCCGGATAGCCATGGCTTCAGTTGAGACATTAAATTTATTTGACAACGAAGTGAATTCTTTATTCTCAAATGACTCTAATGCGGCTAATTTTCTTGAAAACCCACGAAGATTTTTACACTCCCTTCTTATATCGCTCGTACTGCGCCCACCAAATTTAAAAGCAGAGTTTTCGTTTAGCTCAAAAAGCTTCGATGAGAAGATTTTTTCGAATTCTTTTTGAACTGATTTTGTAGGCATTAAGAAAAAGGTTGCAAACTTATCAGCATGAACTTCGGTTTTATCCCGAGTTTTTCTTTTTCCGGCACAATCGGTGGGTATATCTCTATGTAAAATCGGTTGTTCATGAAGTATTGCATGACCTAGTTCATGTGCAGCTGTAAATTTCTGTATCTCTGGCGAAAACGAATTAGATACCGCAACAAGCTTATTTGGTTGGTCTATTATTCCAGCAACCACAATTACTTCACCCCCTTCTGAGGGGATTCCAAACCTGGTAGAAGAGAAGTAGTCGTAGCCCAATACTCTCTTTAAAATTAAATCAGGACGGAGGATTTGAAGTTCATTATTTGGAATGTTCTTTTTCCATATCAAATGTCTATTGGTCCATACGAGATTTTGTAATGCTCTTGCACATTGCTCGATATTCAAATCTATATTTCCACGATATTGCTTTATTATATCATTTACGCCTTGAAATAAAGGTATTTTCTCTTCAAATTCAGCTTGAAGTATTTTGATTTTTGAATTAGCAAGTTTGTTTAATCGTTGATATTCGTTGTCCAAATTATCCACTTTAGATACAACAGATTTACAATATTCAAATTCATCACTATTAAAAGAAAGCACGTTGAGTCTAATAATTGCCATACAACCCGCTAGAGCAGAAACAGCACCGCTTAAACCTACTTGCGAATCGCCACGAGCAGATTTAAAGCCATTGTCAAATACATAAGCTGAAATTTCAGCCAACTCATTGCAAAGGGTGGCAATCTGTAGTGGTATGGCGATAGCAATTTTGAGCTCTTCAAGTGCTTGCCTTCTAAGCTGATTTTCAGTTGCTTCATCTTTCTCTTCATTACGAGCTATTCTCAATTTAATCGTTTTGTCAAATTGTTCAGAATCAAATTGAAACAAATCCACAAGGGTCGGATAAATTCGTCTTTCAATTTGTTCTTGAAAATCGAGTAATTCTAGTATGTAATGTGAGTATAAATGCCTTCTTTTTTCGTCTGCGGTTAGACTAATCACTGTGGAAATTAGTTTAGCAGAAATCATACCTTGAAATGCCGCAGCACTTCCGGAGCCAGGTTTATGGTTTCCCGCTCCAAATTTTTCCATTAAATCTTCAACTGTTTTTTTTATCAATTCTGATTCCATTCCAAAATGATTTATCGTAAAGATACCTCTTAACCGATAAAATGTTAAAATTTAATTTTAGGATAGAGAGTTTACTATATTTGGAAATAATCCATAAAAAAGGAATATGTCCAAGTATGAAAAATGTGGTGTTTCGAAATTACGATAGATATGCCCTCAAATATTTATTGAAGGAAATAGGGGAGCATCGCCTGAGAACAGAATGTGAAAACAAACATTTAAGTTTTCCAAGACGATTGGCCTTGTTCTATATCGAAGCACGGGATAGCAATACCATGTTAGTATATAAATACCCACAAAAAGGCATTTGGGGGCTTATGGTCATTGACCGCTATGACCTCCCCGATTCAGGTTGGGTACGGGTACATGTACAATGAAAAAGAACAACGATATACGAACGATTAACATTGGAATACGAACATTACATCTAATTGAAGGTCTAACGATTAAAGAATATATACCAGAAACTATTCTGAATATGGTTCATGATGCATTGGCGGATCAAGATATGAAATGGAAGGATGAGGTAATCGCCAACTGTACCATGGTAATAAGCCATGGCATATATGTATCTGTACTATATCAACATGAACCCATGCGTTTTAATGGGCTACTGCTTTTTACCTTTTGTCAAGACCCAAAAAATGGACATTGCTTTGGTTTTCCCAAGAAGGGGAATCATATAGAGTATTATACTGGAATGAAGTGAAGAACAGTTCTTAACCTTGCCTAATTTAACAAGAAATTATCTACTATATTTGAAATCTAGGATTAGCTATAGGTTTGTGTTATAAAAATCGTTAGATGCGAATTAAAGGAACTGATTTTGAAAATTTAGTAGAACCATTTTTCAAAGAACTATTTGAAAAAATGGGTTTTATTGTTATTCAAGTAAGAAATCAGAATTCTGGTACGCAGGATGGATTTGATATTAGTATTTTGTTTTTCGATGGGAATGATATTGAGCGAGAAATATTTATAGAATGTAAGTACTACACAAAATCGAAACTTGAATGGGCGGAAATATTTAGTAAACAAGTTCAACTTGAAGGTTCAAATCATAACCCTTGTGCCTTCATTCTGCTATCTCCATTGAGAAATTTGAGCAACATTGACCATAATATCCAAGCTCATGTGGTCAAAAAATTTAGGTATCCTGTGGATTTCTGGACACCGGACAAGGACATTGGAACGTTATTTGCGATAAAAGAAGACTTATATAAAAAGGTTTTCGATACAAATGTTTGTGACATTACCATAGATGTTGATAAAGAAATTAAAAAATACAAAGCGATAATAAATCTTCTACTTCAAAAACGAGATGCACTCAAATATGCTAGTATTATATTAATAGAAGAAACTGATGTTAATCCTGTAGAGGATAATAATCTGAAAACGACTTTAGATGAGAAATTAAACTCAGTACTTTCAGAAAATGATGATAATAGGATACTATACCACAGAATACGAGCGAATTATAAGGTTTATTTGGATGGTCTCATTGATTTGAATCCTGAATTGAGAAATAATATTTTAAACTGGGAAAGTAATTTAAGATTGAAAGCTAGTAGATTAACTTCTAGATTTAATTTAGATGATGCATATTCACCAAGTCAATTTTTTCATGATTTTTTTCACGAAGCTGAAAATGAATTATTGACTTTTTATAAAGATTTTGAATTGAAGGGAGACAAAGAAAAACTATTACATGGAATTGTATTTGAGTTGGCAGCCCAATGTCCTTTAGATTGGCGAAGCAATGGATAATATTGACTATTTAATAACATCAATTACAGATAATGGCCTAAAACCAATAATTAATTTGGATAGGCCAACTTATGTTCAACCTGAGGATAGAATTGAATATCGAGCTTCACGAATTATTATAATACTTGGAATGTTGAATACCAAATTCGGACTTAGTAAAAATGTAATTGCATGTGTTGATTTCCTTTTAAGAAATGAATCATTCCAGTCTAAATTTATAATTGAATATTTTGAGGGTAAAAAGAATATCTTAAAAAAGATAAACCAATTTGAGAATACAGCTCAGATAGAAATTGACTTTAATATCGTACAGTACAAAAGTGTTCCTTGGGATATTAGGTTTAATGACATGTTCTTATTCTTACATGTAAGAGGATGGATTATATTCAAGTCTGATAAGGAAGATAAAAATGTAAGGATATCGGTTTCTCCAAACGGCAAAGATTATTTTTTAAAAATTCAAGAAGTATTTCCTAAAGAAATCAATTTCCTTGAATTATTTGGCACAAGAATGACTGAAGAGAAAGCGATAAAGATAATTACAGAAGTCATACCTAACTCCTATTGGAAGCAAAATGTTGAGATTAAAAATTAATAAACTTTCTTATTCGATTAAGTCAATCGATGGTTGCTCCTATGGCGCAGAAATCCCGTTCAAAGATGGTTTGAATATTATTTATGGACCTAACTCAGTTGGTAAGACTAGCATAATCACAGGCATAATATATGGTTTAGGAGCGGAAAAAGGTCTAGGTGTTTTTAAGTCAATCCAAAACCCATTCAAGCCTGAGTTTTATAAAATGATAGACGGTAAGGAAATTCAAACTTCTTACTTATTGTTAGAAATTTCAAATGGTGAGGAAACCGTTACAATTTTTCGCTACATTAAAGGTGGTGATATAAATATTGCAGCGGTTAAAAACTGTATCTCAAAAGAATTTTTTAAAACAGAAGAATTAGAAAAATTCATAGTTGTAGGTGAGGGTGTTTTCTCTGATAATGGTTTTCAAAGTTTTTTGTTTAATTTTTTAGGTTTACCAGAAGTTAAGCTACCCACTTACGACAAAAAATTTTCAAAATTGTACTTTGAAAATATTTTACCTCTTTTCTTTGTTGAGCAACGCGCGGGTTGGTCGCAGATACAAGCTCGGCAAGTTAGCCGCTATGGTATAAAGGATATTAAAAAAGTTGCATTTGAATATCTGATTGGTTTAGACAAGTTTAAAGTTCATCAATCTGAAATAAAATTAAAAGAAATTGCAAGTGAATTAAAAGATGTGGAAGATGAATTATTTAAAAAGGAAGACAATCTTTTAATAATAGCAAATGCTGAAAAAATTGATGATATTCCTATTGTTAGCACTCGGGATATAGGCAAGACAAGTATTTATGATTATATAAATTACTTAAAAAATAAATACAAAATAGAATCGAAATTTATTAACTCATTATCTAGTCAAAATAAAGAGTTTGAAGACTCCAATATTAGAATTAGAGACAACATTAAAATGTTTGACTTTCAGTATAGAAAGCTGAGTCAAAGGATTGAGAGTATTAATACGGAGCTAAGTGGTTATGAAAACTATTTAGAAAGAATCAAAATAAATAAATATAAAAATAAACAACTAAGAAAAATAAAGGAATTTTCTGCTGATATTAATATTAAGTCTTGTCCAGTATGTGAAACAAAATTAACATCAGTTTCGGAAGGAGAGTGTATTTTATGTCATAGTGATTTAACAAAAACAATTTCAACGCCAGAACAAAACCTTTCATTTTTAGAAGACGAAGAAAGGACTTTTAAGAAAGTTATTGCTCAAAGAGTACTTGATAAGAGAAAAATGGTTGAGCAAAGAACTCAAATAAAGGAAAAGATTAAGACCTTCGAAACTCAATTAGAACATCAAACTACCACATATGCTGGAAAAGAATTTGCTAAGTTAAGAGAAAAAATTCTTGAAGTAGACGCTATTCATAAAGAATTACAACGATATTCAAGAGTTTCTTTACGATGGGAGGAACTGCAACCTTTGAGGGATAAGATAAAAAAGCTTAGTGCGAAATTCAGCAAGCTCAAAAAGCAGATTGAAGAACACAACCAGACAAAAAATGACATTAAAATTTTAAATACAATAAAAAGTTTTATCCGCTCAAATGTTCAGGAATTAGGTCTTTTTAAAAGTAATTCAAGTCTAATTAACGGAATAAAAATTGATGCTAGTGATAATTACACGCCTTACCTTGACAATTTTGATATTTATAATATTTCTAGTTCTAGTGATAATATTAGAATCATTTTAAGTTACTACCTAGCCTTACTACAGACTTCTATCAAGCTTAAAAACAATAGTGCAATAAAATTTCCAAACCTTCTAATATTGGATGAGCCTAAACAACAGAATTTAGATAATGATTCCCTAATAGATTGTGTAAATCTAATAGACAATCTAGCCAAATCAGAAAGTCAGGTTATTTTAACAACGTATAGCGAGTTGGAGGCAGACAGGATAAAATTTGACGAACACATTGTTTATGAGATGAAAAATAAGAAGGACTATTTGTTAAAAGAGATTAATAATGAATAGCGATAATTATGGTAAACTGAACCTTAGAGTAGCTATATTTTATTTTTTCAAAATTTGGCATAAGTTCTTAATTGCTTGAATCAAAACCTCTTTCAAAGTGGTTATCATAATTTTCGTAATCTCAATCATAGTTCAAAAATTTTATAAGTGTTTTTACAATCAAAAGCGCATATCCAGAAATAGCATTGGCATTTTTGTTATGCTCGGCCTCCTCCCAGTTGGACAAAAACCCCAATTCAAGAAGCACGCTAGGGCATTGTGTTGTCTCCCGTAGCACTTGAAAGTTCCCATATTTAACTCCTCTATTTCTAAATCCTAGTTTTTCATTTAGTCCCAATACGAATAGCTTGGCCAGGTTTGCTACATCAGTTTCTGAAGGATTTACATAAACTTCAATTCCTCGTGCTGCTTTACGGGCTGCTTGGTTACAATGAATAGAAACAAACGCATCGGTGTTGAGCGCTCTTGCTAGGTTGCTTCTATCCTGTAATGAAATAAGCGTATCCGAATATCGGGTAAGATAAATTTCCAACGTGTCATTGAATAGTTCTCGGTTTAGCCTAACGACCTCCCTAGCTATACGTAAGACGACTTCTTTTTCCTTTAACCCATTAATCCCAATGGCACCAGAATCGGTACCGCCATGTCCAGGATCAATAATCACCATCGACTTTCTTGTTCGTTCTTGTCCAAGAACCTGAAAAAAAGTAAGGTTGAATATCCAAATCAATACGTAAAAACAATAGTGCTTCATAAGTTGAAAATTTTAGGTGCGTGTTGCACAATTTTCATTGATTTGAGGTAATCACTTCAAATCCGTGAAATTTTAACGTTCCCGACTGTTAATTTTTAGCCGATTCTCTGCATTTCCTCCTTTTCATTTCAAATTCGTCAACAAGTATTCATCAACCGCCCTAATCAGGCACTTAAAACGAACAGTTATGAAAAAACTTAGTAAGTCATTTTGGCTATTGCTTTTTGCAACGGTCCCAACCTATGCCCAAATCGGAGGCATAGAAGATTCGGTAGCCGACATTTCGGATACCATACGAACCATCTTCCCCATAATTCTAGGAGTTATTTTCTTAGTGGGTTTTCTATTTAACGCAGGACACTTTTTTGGCGAAAACGCAGATCTTAAAAAGGGGATTACCCGTGTTTTGGTTTTTGTGTTGATTGCGGGTGCCGTAGTAGGCATCTTTACTTATCTAATAACTCTTGTAGTATAATGAAGAGTTACCAGATATACCGAAACATACGTAAGCGGGCATTGATATTCGGGCTCCCGGTTTCTTTGTTCGCATTGCAAATGGCAGGGGTCATTGGCTCGCTATTGATAGTCATTTTCTCATTCAGCCTCTTTTTGGTCATGGGCGCCGCCGCAATTAATCTCATGCTCTATATAATGCTTTTAAAGCTGACAAATCAGCCACACTTGCTGCATATACAAAAAGCCTTTCCTACAGCTATTTCCAATAAAAAAACAACCGCACTGCATTATGAGGATTAATCTCACCCAATATTATCCGATAGTGGATATACAGGAGAATCTGGTCTTTGCAAATAATGGCAACTTGGTACTCTGCTATAAGGCTGATTTACCCGAGGTCTATTCATTGTCTTCAACCGATTTTGAAGATTTGCACGGCAGTTGGTTTCAAGCCCTAAAATCATTACCGGCCGGAACAGTTATTCACAAACAAGATGTTTTCCAGAAATTGGAATATTCAGCCGAGCATTTGCCGAATACTACGTTCTTGGAAAAGGCGACCCATCAACATTTTAAGGGTAGGGAATATATCTCGCATCAATCGTATCTTTTCTTCACCTGGCCAAAAAACAAAGGCTTGAACAAGTCCAAATATGTAAACCCGTTCAAAGGTGTTCCAAAGGCCATTCCTGAAAAAATGACGGACGCTGTGGAGAGTTTTATGGCATCCGTTCGTGATGCGGTAGGTTTTCTCAATAATAGTTACAAATTTGATTTTACATCAATATCCGAAAAGGATATACTTTCCCTAACCGATACTTACTTTAATGGATTCAATGAGGGTTTCGATACTGATATCGTCCTTAACAAGGATCATGCTCAGATTGGCAATAATTATTTTGATGTTCTGGCGGTCAACAATGAATTGTGTTTTGGCGAATCGGTAAGCAGTAGCAAAACCAATGATGCTTTTACTTCAGATGATTTTGTCTTTCATCAAGGCTTCATCGATGGGCTAGGGCTAAATCTGAACGAAAATCATATCGTTAACCAAATCATCTATTTGGACGATAAGCACAAGTGGCGAAAACTGCTGGAAAAGCGTTTAGAAGAACTGAGTAAAAGTTCCAACTTCGGTACGCAGAACAAGGTCGTGCATGAGAAAATCAATGCCATACTAGATCAAATTAATCAGGACGATAATGCTCGAATTGTAAGAGGCCATCTTAACGTCGTGTTTTGGAGCGACCTCAAGGCCGATTTAGGTAAAATAGCTTCTCGAATTAAGACGGAGTTCAAGGAACTGGACATCGTACCGTATTATCCGAAAGGGGAGGAGCGGAAGCACTATTTGCTGAATAGCTATTGTTGTTTTTCCTCAAACTTTTCTGATGAAGATTTGTATGTCACCGACCTCAAACATGCGCTCTGTCTGCTCATCAACAATACCAACTATAAATCGGATGCTACAGGTATTATTTTCAATGATAGGCAACATAACATTCCCGTTCTTAAAGATGTCTGGGACGAAAAGAAGCGGCGCATCAAAGCTCGAAACTTTGCCATATTTGCACCTACGGGAGAGGGCAAGTCATTCTTGGCGAACAACATCCTTCGGCAATACTTTGAAAGTGGTGTCCGGTTGGTCATCATTGATTTGGGAGGAAGCTATTCAAAGTTTGCAAAACTATATCCTGATCAATACATCACATTGCGCTACGAGCAGGGAAAAAACCTGGGCATCAATCCCTTTTATATCAATAGCCTACATGACCTAAGCCCGGAGCGGTTGGAAGACCTTACCGTCTTTCTTATAGAGCTCTTTGCTTCGGGTCTTAAGGTCGCCAAAGCCCAGGAGGTTGCTTTAAAGAAAATCCTGCAGCATTACTACAAACGCAACGCAATGGAAACACACTCCTTGGAGGCCTTTTACAATTTCGTTCAGCATAATAAAGAAAAGCTATTGGATGATTTGGGTATCGATAAAGCCTTTTTCAACACTACGAATTTTCTACATATCATGTCAGAGTATGTGGGAGACGGACTCTACAGTTTTTTGTTCGAAGTAAGTGAAGATCAGTCCTATAAAATCGAGGACAAACGGCTTATCGTTTTTGAATTGGATGAAGTAAAAGATAACAAGGAGGTTTTATCGGTCATGCTCAAGCTTATCAAGTCAGCCATACAACGAACAATATGGCGTAACCGCGCTGAAAAGGGCATCATTCTATTTGACGAGTTCGCAAAGCAATTGAAGTTCGATAATGTGTTGGAAAGTGTTGAATTCTACTATCAGGCGATTCGTAAACAAAATGGTGCTATTGGGATTATCCTTCAATCCATCAACCAATTACCGAGTAACTCAACATCCGCCAGTATTCTCGAAAATACCCAAGTTATTTATAGCCTTCGAAACGAAAAGGGGTATGATGAATTGGTCAAGCGGTTGAACCTTTCCAGTCACGACTTGAATCAGTTGAAGTCCATCAAGAACGATTTAAAAGGCAAAAGGAAATACACGGAAATCTTTATCAAGATTGGTAAGGAAAGCAACATCTTCCGTTTGGAAGTTCCCTTAGAAGTTTATGCAGCCTATTTAACCGATGGTGCCGAGAACGAGGCCATAATGGCCATTTATAAGAAAACCGAAAATATGGAGTCGGCTATCATCGAGTTCGTAAAACAGAAATTTCAAAAATCATATTCACTCACTTAAAATTAGCACATCATGAAAATTACAGTTAAAACTATTATCGTATCGGCATTCTTACTTCTTGCCAGTACCGGACAAATGAAAGCACAAGGGATGCCCGTTTACGACAACGTAAGTTTTATTTCCCTTGTGAAGCAATTATTGGAGTCTGCAAAGCAGACAAGTGAAATGGTTAAGACCGTAAAGTTTTTAAAACAAGCGAAGGAGACTATTGAAAAGGTCAATAGTGCTGTAGAGCAGTATGAGGCAGTCAAGGAAATCAATAAAAACAACGAAGCTTTGGTCAATATGGTACGGAACGATTTGAGGGGTATTCTAAACTCGCCCTACATCCATCCAGATGAGATAGATGCTGTATCCAATGCTTTCAACACGATTATAGAGGGTTCACTTCGCAATCTTGAATTTATGAACCAGGTGCTCTCTAACGACTTCTTAAAGCTAAATGATGCGGAGCGATTGGTCATTTTAGAGGCACAACGCGACGACTCCCAAAAAATGGTTGCGGACATTACCCTAAAGAATAAACGCTATAAAATGATTATTTCATTCCGGGAGATGCAAGATAAAATCAACAACAGGGAAACTAATTATTAAAGGGGTTTATAATGTTTTTGTCCATCGGGTTAGAATATGTTGATACGGTTTTTCAGACTATTAAGGATAGCGATTTTGCCTCCTATACCATTGGTGGTATGAAGGTGCTCGCCATATTGTTTTTTCTAATCAACATCCTGAAAAAATACTACGAAGGAGGGGCAAGTAGTGAGGGAGTTACTTGGGGATTGACACCAACTGAACTGATTAAAAACTTTGCGGTGGTCTTAGTGGTTATTTTTTCAACGCAAGTATTAGATGCTTTCGATTCCATTTTGGTAGCTGTAGAGGGGCAGTACAGAGGTACGGCACCAGTTTTATTACCACTTGAATTGCAGGACATTGAAGTTGAAGAGGATTTAGGTCTTCTGGATGCGACCACAAAGGCTATGGGGATTCTATATGAATGGCTTACAACTCCATTCTTGGGAATCCGAATGATAGCCTTGGCGGCAGGGCTCTTCTTATGGGTGTTGGATCTGTTCATTTATCCCATATTCTTAGCGGAACGTTACTTTTTGTTGGGCATCATGCAGGCCTTTTTCCCCTTGGTCATCAGTATGGCGGTTTTTGAGAAATTTCGAGACATGGGGTATCGTTTTTTCAAACTTTATGCTGCCGTGTATATGATAGTACCTGCGTTCTTTCTGGTCAATGTTTTTGTAAATGAGCTTTATAAAGAAATCACAGAAAACTTTTGGCCTAGTCTTTTCGGAACCGATTTTGGTAGTGAGCTTTTTGCACCGGTTATAGAACTGGCGGGAGTTGGCTTTATTATTCTAATAAAATTTAAACTGTATAAACGAGCGAGCACTTTTACCTTAAGAATGTTTGTAGACTAAACGAAGCGCAATGAAAGACAGAATAACACCATACAAAAACATTTATAGCGTGTTGAAAATAAACCGTTTCATCGTTTTGGCTGTAGTAGCAGCCTGTTTAATGGCCTGTATTTTTGCGATGCTAACAGTATTCCGTTTCAACCGCAGTATGCTCAACAGCACATTTGCAGTGAACACCGATGGTTCAATAATTCCATTAAAACTGGTGTCGCAAAAAGAGAATATGGAGGTCGAGGCGCTTTCACATCTCGACTTATTTCACCAATACTTCTATGGAATCGATGAAAGTAACTACGAGAAAAATCTAGAGAAAGCTTTGTGGTTGGGAGACAGTACCGTTGATAATGTTTATCGGCAGAAAAAAGCGGATGGTGTTTATAATAGGTTACTTCAGTATTCTCTGGTTCAAAAGGTTATTTCCGTAAATACAGAATTGACTTTAACTTCAAAAACGACGTCATTTCGGACCGAAGTTATTTTTGAAATCAATAGAGGGTCTATAGTTGACAGGTATCAATTAATTACGACTGGAAACTTGCTGCCTGTGGATAGGAACTTTCCCAATAATACCCATGGTTTATTGATTACTACTTTCTTCGAAAACTCACTTAAAAAGCTTAATAACCAACAATAATTCAAATGAAACTAGATAAAAACAAAATAATATTTATCGGGGTAATAGCTTCAGTGGTCATCTTCATTGTATGTTATGCTGTGTTTGTGATGGGAGATGAAGAAGAGGCGCAAACTGAATTGACACAACCTGTTGTGCCAGAACTGAAAGAAGAACAAAAGGAGTATTCCTCCAAAATGGATGCCATCAATGATTTAAAGGAGGTACGTGAATCCAATGCTCCAAGTATCTATGATGAATCCCTTTTGGATTCTACAGGATTGTACGATCCATTATTTCAAGAAAAGGAACGTCAGCGAATTGTTGATAGTATATACTCGGAAGGAAGGATAAACTATGAATCTGGTGATTATAGAAATACGCCCGGTAACAATCCTGTTTTGGCAAGAAGCAACACAAGAAAAGATGAAATTGAAGAAACCACTATTAATTTTAGCAAGGCGCATCAAGTTTTTTTTGACTATGAGCCCAAATCTATTTCCATGGCTATATCCGAAGAATCAAACGGCAAAACCGATGACTTTATAGCTGTTGAAGTCAATGGTGAGCAAACAGTAAAAACCGATAGTCGATTGGAATTACGATTGGCGGTAGATGCCCTAATTGATGGAGATTCTATTCCTCGCAATTCTTTGGTTTACGGTTTTGTTAGTTTCAAGGCAAATCGAGTATTCATCAACATCACGAACATAAATCACAATCCCGTTGACTTGAAAGCTTTCGATTTGTTGGATGGCAATGAGGGAATCTACGTTAAAAATAGCTTTACAGCGGAGGCTAGGGGAGAAATCTTGGATGATATTGTCCAAGACATCAATATTCCAGGTGTTCCGCAAGTAGGTGGAATCAAACAAGTATTTCGCCGAAATAATCGTAATGTGAAAGTTACTATTTACAATCAGTATCAGCTCATTTTAAAACCCACTTTATGAAAACGATACTATTCATTTTTTCTGTTCTTTTATTATGTCAAATCAATGCTCAGAAGTTGGAGACTGTTTATACCAACGAAAAGCAGGTAGTAGCTATGTTTTTTCCTGATGAAATTCAGCAAGCAGTGGTAGGTTCACCAAACTTTACTTTTAGCTATAATAAGGAAAATCCGCAACATGTAGGTTTATTGCAGGGTGTTAAGGGTACCGAAAGTAATTTGCTAGTTATCACTTCATCGGACGAGGTCTTCTCCTATATTCTCAAATATCGCAAGTCTTTGGATACTTTAACGTATTTCATCGCCAAGCAAGAGCGAATAGGATTGGAAAAGCCCGTTAACATAATAGTGCTTCAAAATAAGGTGCCAACAAAGACCGACTCTGTGTTTGCCAAATCTTCAAAAGTGGACTCTAACTATCGCGCGCAGTATTTTGAAAAATTCAGTAGTTATCATTTGGAGCATAATCGCAATAGCCTAAAGAAAAAGCGAAAAAATGGAATTGTTTTGCAGCTCAAAGATTTAGTTTATGACCGAACTGAGGTATATGCCATTGTTGAAATCAAGAATAAATCAACGATTGATTTTGAGGTCGATTATATAAAAATTTTCAAAGTTAACGGAAATATGCGAAGGAAATCGTCCTATCAAAAGATTGAAATGGAGCCTATTTATAAGCATTATTTTCCAGAGACAATTAGAGTAGGTGAGAGCCAAAGCTTTGTTTTGGTAGTTCCAAAATTCACCCTGGGTGATTCGGAAAGTATTTTGGTGGAATTAAAGGAACGGAATGGGGCTAGAGGAATCAATTTAAAGAACTGAGCAGTTTATATGAGGGCCAACAACCACAAATAAACTATTTGGTAGCCATTGAAAATCGCCATCATTTCTATGCAGCTACGTAAAGTTACTGACAAGAAATATTACTTGGCATCATGTGCACGTTGAAACCGAAACGAGATAGTTAATAAAAAGCTTTTGATACTTTTTTACACCCTCATGCCTCATAGGTCACTTCATTGTTATCTTTCATATTCAGTAAATTCATAGATGGTTCCTTCAGATTCCTTTACTCCCGATTCCTTTCGAATACGCAACTGTTGGCTTGTCAATAAGACTACGACAAAGGGTTCACTGATATCCGAATAAAAGCGGTTTAGTTTCCCTGATTCCTGAATAGTCCAAGTGCCAATTTCTATAAATGAGTTGGCTATCTGGTTATGACATGCAATTTCTCCGATTCCCCAGAAATAAGTGTTTTCTTCTTGTTGTATTGCCTTGACATAGCGGATCATATCATCTTTTCGGCAATTCTCGAATTGGGCAAGTAAATCTTCTGTTGGTTCCAATATTCCCAATGAATCATTAGGTTGCCCTCTAAATTCTGCTATTCTTTTCCAATTTCCTTCTAGATTATCCTCGGTAAACAATAGGTCAACTTCTTGAGAATCTTGGTTGTCGTTGTTGCATCCCCATATAGCCAACAAAAAACATGACAATATGTAAATCATTTTTTTTAGCATGACTTAATTAAAACAAAATTGCTTTTTATAGTAACATGGCGCATATCTATTTTTTGCGTTCCACTCACTTTTTCCATTCTAGCTTTTTTAAATTGCCCTGCAGTACTATTCTATTATTGATGTTGTCTTTACGTTTCCCTTCGTTTTCCCATAACTTCCTGTATTTTAATACGGTAAACAATAGGAATACCCCTGGAGTATAATTTACCAGAAAATTCATTGATAAACTCGACTTCCTTGTCTTCTTTTCGTTTTACAATACTTTTTATACCTTCGGTAAATAGATGTAACTTTTGTTTGGCAATGCTGCCTTCAAGTTCTTCGAATGTGCCGTGCACCATCGCCGACTCCCAATTAAACATAGATTGCATTTCTTCGACCTGTACGGTAACCGTGTTGTTTTTTCGCATTGCATCGATTTTATGGCCTTCCGATGTATAGCTGATAATCGTGCCGTCTATATGATCAAAATAATAGGTAATGGGAATCAAATAGGGTTTCTCTTGCCATAGATATGCCAAGTGTCCGAGGTAATTGTTTCTGAGAACATGCTCAATCGCGCTAGTTGTTAAATCTGTCATTGTTATTGTTTTTAAATATTATTGATTGTTTATATGTGTTTTGCCAAGTGTAGTTTTTGCTTGTATTGTGCCATCGACTATATATTTCCTTTTTTAAGTTGTTGTCCTGCATGGTTTGCCGCTCGGGTCTTAAAGACCAATAAAATAGCAAAACTATTTAATCATTTGCCAACGTCTTATAACCTGTAGTTCTTCAAAAACCTTAAATGAGGCAGAAAGGTTAGAAAAACCATGCTTGTACGTACTATTTGATAAGAAACCCAATTGCCCAACTTATTGAAGATATTAGCTCTCTGTCTGAGTGCCCCCTTTGTAATTTCCGTACACTCGCTGATAACATTTTCAAAGTCAGTCCTCAGGTTTTCTGCAAATTCTCCGGAGTGAATTTCTACGTTCATTTCAATACTGCCGTAGCAACTAAGACTGTTCAGGTTGAATGAGCCTACGGTAGACCATTTATTATCTATTACCGCTGCTTTACCATGAACTACGGATTTGTTCCACTCATATATCTTCATATGATGGTTTAGAAAATAGGAGTACAAATGTTCGGTAGCCCGACGTACTAAAGGCACATCGCTAATGCCCGCTAAGATTACCGTTGTTTTAATTCCTCTTTTACAGGCTTTTTTCAATGCCTTTGCTATTCTGCTTCCCGGCAAAAAATACGAGCCTACGATAATTATTTCTTTTTCGGCATGAATCAAGGCAGTTGTGTAGGCATCACAGACTTCTGTTTTTCGCCGTAGCCAGTCGTTTTGCAAAATTCCTACAAGTCCGCTACCTCCCGAATGTAACACTGGTGGTATTTTTTTTGAGCTCCCTTTTTTGAAAAAATAATCGCTACACAGTTTTTGCAGGTTTTCAGCTGCCGGGCAATTTAACTGTACGGCATAGTCCAACCAAGGTTCTGCAGCTCCGGTTCCATGGTATTTATTGGCGATATTGATTCCGCCTATCAACGCTATTTTTTCATCGGCGACCACTATTTTATGGTGCATTCGTCTGCCGATATAAAAGTTGTTTAGGGAGAATAATGGCGAAAAAAACCGAAGTAAAATACCATGTTGCACCAAATCCTGCGCAAAACTATCGGGTAATGCAGCACTGCCATAGGCATCCAATAAGACGTATACTTTTACCTTTCGTTGAGCGGCTTTCTTTAAACAGGCAGCTATTCGGTTTCCTGTTTCATCGTTCTCAAATATATAGGTCTGTAAATGGATTTCCTTTTCTGCCTTGTCTATTATTTTTTTCAGCCGCAAAAAATAATCTTCTCCCGAATGAACCAACTCAACATATTTTTCATTGTCGGGAATATTCCGAAATACCTTTTCACCTTGTTTTCTAACTGCATAGTTGTGGTTCATCGCTATAGTTTTTTATGCTGGTCGGCCAATAAATTCCCATCAACCTCTTTATCTTGAGTCTTCAAAAAATAAACTAGTCCCATAGCTCCCAAAACGGTTACACCAGCAATGATGAAGGGGTAATAAAATCCTCCGGCAATCAGCCAAGTCCCCAACACCGGACCTAAAATTTGGCCGATACTGTTCGTGGAACTTTGTATGGAAATATTCCTTCCCGTGTTTTCCTTGGATATCAAGGAAACCGCCGAAAGCAGATTGGGTGTTACCATAGCTCCCCCTGCTGCGAAAAGTATAATCATAAGATAAACGTATAGCTCATTGCTTACGAAAGGGAACACAATTAATGAAACTCCGGATATCAATAATCCCAGTGTTATTTGTTGTTTTGAGGTCAATATTTTTTCGCCATAGGTTGCGAATACAGGTTGCAAAACGGCCATTACTGAACCACAAAGCATAAAACCAATACCCACCTGATTACTTGTGAATGCCAACTCGTCCTTCCCATAAATAGAAAACACGGTCTCAAATAAGGTAACCACAAACTGCATCACAAAGGATAGCAGCAGCAAAACGATAAAATATTTACTCAGCGAAAAACTGAATTTAACTACCTGCGAAGCAATACGACTTTTTATTTCAGTATTCTTCAACCATTTTATGATTATCAGTACTACAATAAAGCCCAAAAGGGCAGCCAAAATAAAAGGAACCGAAAAACGATCTAAATGGAATACTCCAAAGGAAAATTTTAAGTGTAGGTTCGTTTGCGACAGAAACCCTCCCAAAACAGGCCCAAAAATAAGTCCCGAACTGATAGCCACCCCGGACCAGGCCATTATCTTGGTCCGTCTCTTTTCTGAGGTTATATCGCTTAAGTAGGCATTACTGACTGGAATGACCGATGATGTAAATATTCCCCCTACGATTCGGGCTATGTAAAGCATTGTAAGTGATGTGGCCAGACCCGTTAGCAAGTTCATCACCACAAACCCGATGAGGCCGATTACGATTAGAGGCTTACGACCATATTTATCGGAAAGCTTGCCCCAAACTATTACGAACAAAAGCTGGAACAGCGGATAAATACTGGTCAACATTCCGATATGGAAATTAATCAGATCTGTGTCCAGATTATCCTTTAACGCCAATCTTTCGGTATAATACGGAAGGGTAGGCAATAAAATACCATACCCGAGCATTACCACAAATAAACTCAACAAAACCAAATATATCCTGTGGAGCTTTTCCTTTTTGTCCATTACTTTTTAGCGATTTTCCTTTTTAACAACTGGGCATTAATAGCCACAATAATAGTACTCAAACTCATAAATACAGCACCAACAGCCGGACCTAGAACAAAGCCTGATGAGTATAAAACACCTGCTGCCAATGGAATGGCCACTACATTATAACCAGTAGCCCATATCAAGTTCTGAATCATTTTATTGTAGGTGGCCTTCCCGAATAAAATCAAGTTGGCAATATCCTGTGGGTTACTATTGACTAGAATAATGTCAGCAGTTTCGGCGGCCACATCGGTACCAGATCCCACGGCAATACCAACATTGGCCTTCGCCAAAGCAGGAGCATCATTGACCCCGTCCCCAGTCATAGCTACGAACTCTCCCTTGTTTTGTAGCTCTTCTACGATTTCCACTTTTTGATGTGGCAGCACCTCGGCGTAATAGCCATCCAATCCTAATTTATCACTTACAGCCTTAGCAGTTTTTTCATTATCCCCGGTGGCCATCAATACTTTGATTCCATTCTTTTTGAACACTTTGATGGCTTCTGCCGATTCGGGTCTAATTTCATCCGCCAATGCAATATATCCTGCTAATTTTCCATCGATCAATACAAAAACCACCGTTTCAGCGGCATCGCTGTATGCATCTTCAGGAATTGTAATTTTTTCATCCCTCAGATAACCAGGACTGACCACTTTTACTTGCTTGCCTTCTACATTTGCCTCTACGCCCTTACCGGTAATGGCATTGAAATTTTCTGGTTTTGGGATGGCAACCTTACCTTCTTTTACCTTTTTGATAATACCGACAGCAATAGGATGTTCCGAACTTTGTTCCAAGGCACTTGCAAGCCGCAATACTTCATCTGCGGCATACTTTTCATCGACCGATTCAATACGGGTAACGCCAAAATCCCCTTTGGTCAAGGTTCCTGTTTTATCAAAAAGCAAGGCTGATATTTTACGCGATTCCTCAAAGGCAGTTCTATTACGGATCAGCAATCCATTTTGCGCAGAAACCGCTGTGGATATAGCTACTACCAACGGAATGGCCAAACCTAGGGCATGAGGACAGGCAATGACCATAACGGTAACCATTCTTTCGAGGGCATACACAAACGGAAAGCCAAGAATCAACCAAACCGCCAAGGTGCCAAAGCCCATGGCCAATGCTATATAAGTTAGCCATTTTGCAGCCCTGTCTGAAAGGTTCTGCATCTTGGATTTCGTTTTCTGGGCTTCCTCGACCATCTTGATTACCTTGTTGAGAT
Organism: Saonia sp.; assembly: GCA_049670505.1. Taxonomy (GTDB): domain Bacteria; phylum Bacteroidota; class Bacteroidia; order Flavobacteriales; family Flavobacteriaceae; genus JBATTK01. Next base: position 5,358 of record JBATTK010000092.1, on the reverse strand, counting down.
AACTATCCTTTCCAGTATGTTCTACCTTGACTTTTAGGGTACTGTTACCGTTTACCGAACCTCCGATCACCTTATCGTCCAATTCTTTTTTAACCGGTTTGGACTCTCCCGTAAGCATGGATTCATTCAAGTAACTGGAACCTTCCACAATGATTCCATCAGCAGGTACTTTTTCTCCGGGTTTTACTAGGATGACGTCATCTTTCAATAAATCCTCTAGTTTGATGTCCTCAATGGTTTCCCCTTTTACACGATGTGCTTCCGCGGGCATCATACTGACCAATAATTGTAAGGCTTTTGAAGCTCCGAGAACGCTTTTCATCTCAATCCAATGGCCAAGGAGCATAATAGCGATCAGGGTAGCTAATTCCCAGAAGAAATCGACGCCCTTTAAGCCAAAGACCGTTGCGGAACTATAGAAATAGGCAACGCTGATGGCCATTGCTATCAAGGTCATCATTCCGGGCGCGGCTTTTTTTACCTCGGACCAGAATCCCTTAAGGAAAGGCCAACCACCGTAGAAATAAACAATGCTGGATAGTGCGAACAATATATATTGGTTGCCTGGGAGCAGAAGACTATATCCAAAAAAATCCTGGATCATCGGGGAAAAGAAAAGGATGGGTACCGTTAGAACCAATGTAATCCAAAACCGTTTTTTGAAGTCATCAATCATCATTTTATGATGGTCATGGCCCGCCATTCCCATGGGGACGCTGCCATGATCATGATCACCGTGATTCATCTTACTATGATCCATTTTTGAATGATCCATTTTACTGTGGTCCATCTTACTATGGTCGTCCGATTTTGGGTCTTCCATTTTCGAGTGGTCCATCTTTGAATGATCCATTTTTGAATGGTCTTCTTTATCGTGATTCATTTTAGAATGGTCCATTTTGGAATGATCCATTTTTTTGTCCTTGTGATCGTTGTTATTGTCCATAGTATTCTATTTAAGGGTTAACGTAATTTTTTTCGCATTTCTTCCGAGATATTCTCGGCGTATACTCCGTAGGCATCCACTAACATACCTTTGATTCCGTTTTTCGAAGAAATGGCATATAGTATACTGTTATCGTCGGTACTGCTCATTCCTTCAAAACGGTGCAGTTCATCCACTTCAAATTCTTCGGGATGGATTTCTAATTCTAATGAAGTGCATTTTAAGCAGTCGGGTGCCAAATTAAAATCATAGGTATATCCCCTGAGCTGTAAATCATTAATTGCTTCTGAAAGGGTGTCATAATTTCTCATCTGATATTTTTTTTGACCATCATTTCACTCTCATCTGATAGTTTATAATGGATCTTTTTATTAAATGCCCATTATGGGCTTATTTATAGGTCATTGTAAAATAGCTGCCGTCTTCCTCGGTAAATTTCTGGAATGATAACAAGTTCCCATTTGTAAGTTTTTCACTTGCAACATAGTCTAATTGTTTAATTCGTATTCCAATGGCGTAGGCTTTAATGTTGATTTTGGATTTGATTGTTTTCCCATTTCCGTTAGATTCCAACACCCGGTCATAAATTTTTATTTTGCTGTTAGAACCAAAGAAGTTCAGCAATCCCGAATCAAAACTCATTTCGAGTTCAACATCCTCCAAGTTTGTCAGGTCATAGAGTTCCTTGAAATTTTTGGATATAGTGTTGATTTCTGTTTCCCTTGATTTCGGATTCGAAAAAGGAAAAGCCATGACCATTACGCTTGAATCATTCGGATTGCAACGGTAGGTAGTGGAATATTTATCCATGGAGGCTCTATTTTTATCAAAGAGTTCGGTTACCACCTCAATTTCATAATATTCGTCGGCTTCTTTTATCTTTCCCACTTTAAAAATCTGCGTGTTCAGAAAATCGCCATTGTTATCGAAATTTTCCCGTACCACCAGTCTATCGGACAATTGTCCGATCAACATTTCATCTTGGGCAAATGCGGAACTAATCATAAAAACGAATACTATTAAGTGTAATCCTAATTTCATATGTGGTGCATCAACTCTTTTACTTCCTTGGCAATGATATCGCTTAAATCAATTTTATTTGACCGGTGTGGGATCGTGTTACACGTGATGATGTCCTCCACATCGGCATCCCATAGATCTTGATACGCATCCTCTGAAAATACAGCATGAATGCCGATACATATCGGTGGTTTCATACCCGCATTTTTTAAATGAGCTACGGTTTCTATCATGGTCCGGGCAGTAGAAATTATATCGTCCAAAAGTACCGGGGTTGCCTCCTTGTACTTATCTACATCCGGTACGGAAACTTCTACATCTCGGTCGCCATGTCGGATTTTTTGCAATACGGTAAATGGGACACCTGCCTTCTTTGCCACATCGGAAACCCATTGTTCACTTTCGGAATCAGGTCCGATAAGTACCGGATTATGTATGTTTGCCTTAATGTATTTCGATATTTCGTCCGCCGCATGGATGACCCTGTTCGGAATGTGATACACCTCTCCCAACGAATGTATTCTATGTAAATGGGGGTCAATGGTCGTGATGCTATCGGCAAACCCTGAAATCAGGTTTCCGAAAAATCCGGAGGTAACGCCTTCGCCCTCATGAAAAACCTTGTCTTGTCGCATATAGGCCAAATAGGGAGCTACGAGACAGGTGCACATAGCGCCCAAAGATTTTGCGGTGTGGCTTAAAAAATACAATGGCAATAGTTTTTCATCAGGTTCGTGCAAGGTGCAGACCATGACCACACATTTGTCTTTTACATCGGAAAGGATTCGAGTATAAGATTCCCCGTCAGGAAATTTGCGAATGGTGCATTCCCCAATCTCCCCTTTCATTTTTTCTGCTAATAATTCCGTGAGTTCTTGGTTTCCCGGAAGACTAAATAGTATTGTTTTCATTTGTCTTGTAATTTATTCTATTACTATAATATCATCATGAATCTCATAATATTCTAAGGCATAATTCAACTCCCCCTGCGATTCTGCAAAGAGCGTATAGAGTAACTGGCCCTTTTCAATTTCATCGTCCAAGTGAACGTTCAATAAAATACCGGCAGATTTTGATTGGGGGGCACCAGAAAGTTTGGCGAGTTTTGCAATTTTTCTATTATTGATTTTTTTGATTAGGCCATGTTTTGGTGCATGCATTTCAAATTGATAGGGGGCAACAAATGTTTTTGAGAACCTTCCTTGCGCCTTGCAAATAGCCTCGAATTTTTCAAAGGCCTTTCCTGATTCCAAAAGCTGCGTTGCTACTTCATACCCTTTGCTTTTCTGGACTTCTTCAGATAATTCAAGTAGTTCCCCAGCCAACACCAGGGATCTTTCCTTGAGGTCTTTTGGTGCGCTGTCTTCATTACGCAGTACACTTAAGATATCGATGGCCTCTAGATTCGGGCCAATTCCCCTTCCTACTGGTTGGCTTCCGTCCGTAATGACTACCTTAACTTTTAAACCGATGGACTCGCCAACGGTTTCCATATGTGCTTGTAGTTGTTGTGCCATTTCCAAAGACCGCACTTTGGCCGTTTCGCCCACGGGAATATCAATGACCACATGGGTAGAACCTGCCGCCGCTTTTTTAGAAAGTACCGATGCAATCAACTGCCCTTGGCTATCAATATCCAAGGCTTTTTCGATTTTGATGAGCATATCATCTGCTGGACTTAATTGTGCGGTACCTCCCCATACAAAACAGCCTCCTTCTTTTTCGACAACAGCTTTGATTTCTTCTAATGAGAGGGTAACATTGGTCAACACCTCCATGGTATCTGCTGTTCCTGCTGGGGAAGTAATGGCCCTCGATGATGTTTTGGGCATGGTTAGTCCATAGGCCGCAACAATGGCGACAACAATTGGCGTTGTTCGGTTTCCTGGCAAGCCACCGATACAATGTTTATCGACCACGATTTTTTTATTCCAATCCAATTGTTTTCCAGAGGCGATCATGGCTTTTGTGAGGTCTGAAATTTCGTTGACATCCAATCTATTGCCGGCACAGGCCGTAATAAAAGCCGAAAGATGAATGTTGGAGTAATTTCCTTCAACGATATCGGTAATGATTTGATCGAAGGCCGTGTAATCCAGTTTTTGATTGTAGATTTTTGCCCGTACATGGCTCAAGGAATCTATGGGTTCTAGATGCGACACTCTTAATGTTTCATTGCCGGATACCTTTAGTTTTTTTGCCGCCGCTTCCGATAGCCCTATCTCTCCGGCTAGCAGTACATTCGAGGTTATCACATTAAGACTGGCTACGATAGACGTACTGAAATTAGATACCCGGATTCTGGTCAATGCTTCAAAACCCTCAGAAACACATACATGGCAATCTTCCCGCATATAAACCACATGTTCGTTCTGAGTATAAATGCCCAAGTGTTTATATTTTAAAGTACTTGATTTTTCCTCCATACTATTTTTAATTATTTCGTTTTTAATACTTTCGATGATGCCCCAAAAAGCCAAATACCAAGGGTTAAATCAAATCCAAGGCAGAATAAGGGCCACCATTGGGGTGGGGTTGTTGAAAACAAAATATCACCTTGAAACAGGTCATATATCCCGTGTAGCACAAGTCCGAACGCCACTATCTTCAAACCTTTGTGATGCCCCCATACTGCTAAAGCGCAAAATACTATGGCAATAAAAACTTCAAAAAGAATTTCATCCTTTGCATTGGACTGAAATGCAAACAGAACATAGTAGAGCGCGATTACAATTAACAATAAGGGATAGAAACTCCTATCTCTATCAAAGCCCATAAATTTTGTTGCTAAGATGGTTAGTGCCCCTAATAGTGTTCCGAAAATCAAGTCCATTAGCTGTTTTGATTAGTCTCTACGGATTCAATGCTATATAGTTTGGGAATTTCTGAATCCCAATCATAGGTTTCCCTGATGCCTTTTTGCAATGCTTCCGCAGCTTCATTTTCTCCATGAACGATAAATACCCGTTCTGGTTTCTGCTCAATCTTGTTTAGCCAATCCAATAGTTCGGCATGGTCGGCATGCGCCGAAAGACCTTTTATTTCTGCCACCTCCATTTGAAAGGATACTGTTTTTCCGTACACTCTCAATTCCCTGTCGCCTTCCAACAATTTCCGTCCACGAGTACCTTCCGCTTGATAGCCCACAAAAAGCAAAGTGTTATTGGGGTTTTGCGCCTGGGTTTCGAGGTAATTGAGCATTCTACCTCCTGTGAGCATTCCGCTTCCGGCAATTACGATTTTAGGTGTATCATCACTTCTCAATTCCATCGTTTCATGATAACTTCTTACCACGGTAAAATAGGAACACATTTCGTCGCACTCGTTATCTTCCAACCTGTGCCAGTCGCGTGTACGATGGAACAGTTCCAGTACATTGGCACCCATAGGGC
>JBATTK010000091.1:0-97358 GCA_049670505.1 Saonia sp. | reverse complement strand
TTACCACACCTAGCGGTCATGTTCCCAAGGTGGTATTGGATCCCAAGGAGACTTTTTCAGGTCCACCAATGAATAAAACGGCAACTCCTGAAACTAGAACAAGGCTTCCCAATGAGTACCTTACATTTGCCGAGGTACTTAAAGAAGAGGGGTATGCTACCGCTTTTATGGGGAAATGGCATCTGGGCAGGGAACCGTAGATTCCAGACAACCAAGGGTTCAGCGTAGTTGTAGGGGGTAGGGAGCATCCAGGCCCTCCGGGTCCCGGAGGATTTTTTTCGCCATGGAACTGTGAAACACTTCCCGTGGTACCCGAAGGGACACATATATCCGATGTTGTCACGGATAAGGCCATTGCATATATCAAATCCAATAGCGAAAACCCATTTCTATTATGCCTATGGTATTATGATGTGCATGCCCCGTTTCAGGCAAAAGAGGAACTTAAGGAAAAATATAAGGCCAAGTTAACGACCAATCATATCCAACGGTCTCCAACTATGGGAGCTATGATCGAAACCATGGACCTGAATGTCGGACGGGTATTACAGACCGTTAGGGATCTGCAACTGGAGGATGATACCATTGTCATATTTACTTCGGACAATGGTGGCAATATGTATGATGGGCCAGATAGGACAACACCTACTAATAACTATCCGCTGCGCGCAGGAAAGGGGAATAATTATGAAGGAGGTGTCCGGGTTCCCATGATCGTTCGGGTTCCGGGAATAACGAAAGCAAGAACAACATCAGAGGTCGTAACCTCAAGTGTGGATCATTATGCTTCCCTATTGGATTTATTGGATATTCCGTTTCCTAAAGATGTAACTACGGATGGGGTCAGTTACGTAAAAGCACTTAAAAACCAAAAATATGAACGTGCGCCCATTTATTCTACATTTTGCCATAATGTGGTTGCAACAGGTAATCGTGCAAATATCTCAATGAGACAAGGCCCTTGGCGTTTGTATAAATTTTACTACGATGGCCCAAATAGGGAACATCGATACGAGCTGTATCAGTTGGATAACGATATTGGCGAAACCAAAAACTTAGCGGCTCAAATGCCGCAAAGGGTAAAGGAGATGACCCAGCTTTTGGACGCCCATGTGAAAGAGGCCGGGATTTTATTGCCCCAAAAAAATAAAAATTATACTGGGAATGTGGCCGACGCCTGGTCGGGATCGGAGCATGCAAAAATTTCGGTTTCCGATAAAATACTTTATATACGGGCTAAAGGGACAAAACCGACGGTAGAAACGGTGTACACACCAAATGTAAAGGACGATACGTTTTATTTGAAATTTAAAATGAAGTCCACCGGTAAAGGTGATGGGAATATTTCGTGGAAATCAGGGGAGGATAAAATCTATTCGAATCAGAACAAAGTAAGCTTTACGGTTACCCATGATGGTCAATGGCACTCGTACAAAGTGGAAATACCATTAAAGGGGAGATTAAATACTATTCGTATTCAACCTTCAAAAAGTAAGGGGAAAATGGAGCTGCGCCATATGGAACTTGTAAACGTTGATGATCATTATATTAGGGATTGGCCCCTATATTGAAATTGTTCATAGTGGGTAGTGGCGGAATTTAAATCAAGATCATGTTCTTAAGGCCAACCATTTACCCTTGCTTTTTTTGTTAAGTGTAGTTGAACTCCCGTTGTGGTTTTTTTAAATCGAATGGATTTTCCTTTCGTATGTGCGGTTCATATTTTTTTTGTGCCATACGCTTTTTAAAATTGTCCTTATCCGGTTCATTGGTCCCATTCGTTAGTAGAAACTATGTCCGCCTTGGTCGGACAAGACTTTCAGTTTCCAAGAAACTATTTACTATTTGACCATGTGCCTTCGATACGATTGCTGGGCAATCACTCAGGCACCAAAAAGGGTCATTGAGTGATTTCAAGATGGAAATCGTATCGAAATGACATAACAAAACTGGCAGGCAGGTAACTAAGTAACACTATAACCGTTGGTAATTTCATTCCTTTTCAAAACCTATGGATTTACAATCCGTGGTTTAGTTTCGTTAGAGACAAAGTAGGGTTGATTGTTAAAAGTTAAAAACAGCTAAGAATCCTCCCTTCTTATTGCCATTAAATAAAACGAATCAAAAATTAGAACACATCCTGTATCATACTGCTCCGAATGAAAAAGCACGTTGGCCTATTACCATTAGTATAGAAATTTCCCTCTAAAGCAGGGCAGTACAGGATACATTTTCCATAGAATAGCGTTAATCTTGTTGCATAAGTTTAGTAGCCTTATTTTGAATGAGTGAGTTAGTTTTTTGGGGCGGGATTAGGTTTTCGCCCCTTTTTTATTATTAAGATGGGGAAATTTATTTATCTAGCAATCATACTTGTCTTCTGTCTAACTTCTTGCGAGAGGGAAAAAGAAAAGACAGCTAAAAAACCTAATTTACTTATTGTTCTTTCTGATCAGCACTCCTACGATATGCTGGGTTCATATGGCAATCTGCAAATAAAGACCCCTAATTTGGATCAGTTCGCAAATGAGGGGCTATTAGTAAAAAACTGCTTTTCCAATCAACCCGTATGTTCTCCGTTCAGGGGAATGATAATGAGCGGCATGCATCCTTTAAAGAATGGAGCTTTCATAAATGATGCCCCATTATTGCCCAACAAATCCAAGTTATTGGGACAAATTCTAAAAGAACAAGGATACCAGACCGCTTATATCGGCAAATGGCACCTTCTGGGCGGTAATAGGGATAGGCCAATACCCAAAGGGGAATTGCGTTACGGATTTGATACGCTATTGACAAACAACTGCCATGTGGATTTTAGGCCCGGAAAGGCTTTCTTTTGGAATAATAAGGGCGAAAAGGAGTATTTTGATGAGTGGGAGGTTTACGGACAAAAAAAACAAGCCCTGAACTATTTGGATAATGTAGACAGGGACAAGCCTTTTGCACTGGTTGTTTCCTGGCATCCGCCACATGATTGGGGTAAATTTGAAGGAGAAGATGGAAAAATGCACTATCGTTATGATACCATGGACGAGCTTATGGCCCTGTACGATCGGGACTCCATAAAGGTAAGACCGGGATTGGAGCCTACACCGGATAGAAAAAGGATGTACCATGGTTATATGGCCATGGTGAGCGGGGTGGATAAAGCTTTTGGAATGCTAATGGATAAATTGAGGGAAATGGGTGTTGAGGATAATACGCTTGCCGTATTTTCCGCAGACCATGGTGATATGTTGGAATCACACAATGCCATCTTGCCCAAACAATATCCCCATGATTATTCCAATCACATACCTTTTATATTGAAATACCCTAGGAAAATACCAAAAAAAAGTACTTCGGATGTGCTTTTTGGAGCTTTGGATATAATGCCCACCCTTATGAGTTTTTTGGGGCTTGAAAACCAACAGGAATATGACGGAAAGGACTTGTCCCAAGCATTGGTCTCCAACAATATGGACAGTACGGATTATGTGCCCCTATGGATATATAAAAGGGGCGTCACCAAAAATAATAACTGGCGTGGTGTAGTGACCCAAGAATTTACTTTTTCCATGGGAAAAGGGGAGGATTCCCTGGAAATTACCAATGTGCTTTTTGATCGAAAAAACGATCCCCATCAACTGAACAATTTATTTCATGATCCGGAATACAGGGATACCAAGGAGAAATTGAAAGCATTGACCCATGAGTGGATGGCCCAATATAATGATGCGTTTTATGGCAAGGAAGATTTTTTGCGCATACGTCCCAAGGAGACTTGGATGTATAATTATACCAAAAGTCCTTTTGAGCTTTTTATCGAGGAAAGCCGGGAAGAGTAATCAAAAATAAAAAATTCTTGAAACCCACTATCTCATAGGTAGGGATTTGTTCCAACGCATTTTCTCCATCACATTTTGAAAAAAATCCAAATTTAAACAGATAACCTGATCCGTATGTTTGCACTAAAAGATTAGCTGAATTTCCTGTTCTTCCTACCGCGTAATCTGTTGGCTTCTACATCTCCTTTAAATTTCTCGCGCTCGGGATTCCACGAAAGCGGACGACCCAAGCGATATGCAATATTGGCAATATTGCAGATGCTGGCCGAACGATGTCCTGTCTCCACATCGCATATAGGCTGAGTCCTATTTTTAATCGCATCCAACCAATCCTGATAATGATTGTCTTTTGAGTTGTACAAATGCGTATCGGAGCTTTTTAGTTCTGCGGTAAGGATATTGGGAGGATCGGTTTCGAGATAGCTTCTACTAATATCCAAGGTTCCTTCGGTTCCTACAAAACGTACGCCCCAGCCTCTACCAAAATCCTCATGCACCATTTCCACTCCGTTGTCATAATACATTTTAAGTCCGCGTACGGCTTTGGGATCGGTTGGAGGTATATATTCAATAGGGCCGGACCTATCCATATCCAGTGCCCATTGGACAATATCGAACATATGTGCCCCCCAGTCGCATAAAATACCTCCCCCTACTTCTTTGAACAAACGCCAATCCGGCCAAAATTTTACATCATTTCTAGAGGGTGCAAGTCTATGATTATAAGATAACAATGGTGCCGGGCCACACCATTTGTTCCAGTCAACTTCGGGAGGTAACGGTTCTTCCCGTAGATTATATGTTATTGATGGATCACCCACATTGACAAGGACTTTCTTGATATCACCTATATACCCGTTTCTAACCAGTTCACAAGCTTTCCTGAAGTTTTCCCAAGAACGTTGCATACTCCCGGTCTGCACAATTTTTTCTGTTTTGGCTGCAGTTTTTACCATGGCCATCCCTTCTTTAATAGTAAGTGAAAGTGGTTTTTCACAATACACATCCTTCCCTGATTTCATGGCATCTATAGCTTGGAGAGCGTGCCAGTGATCCGGGGTGGCTATGACTACTGCATCAACATCCTTTCTGTCTAGAAGTTCGGTGTAGTCGTCATAAACGTCTATGCCCTGGTAATTCCTTATATTCCTTTTCTCCGCATAGCTATTTTCCACATGGTTTTTGAACCATTTGTTTTTCGTACTCCAAACATCGCATCCGGCAACAATTTGAGCGGTTGTTTGCTGTATAAAACGCGAGGCAAGTCCGCCACTCTGTTTTCCAAGTCCTATAAAGCCTAAATTGATCTTATCGCTTGGCGGTATAAAGCCCTTACCGAGCACATGCCGGGGAACGATGGTAATTGCCCCTACGGCCAAAGTGGTATGCGCTAAAAATCTTCTCCGTGTAAAACCGGGATTTTCCTTTCCGGATATTGTAATTTTCTGAATATCCTTTTTTTTCATGGTCAAAATTTTATACTGATGATAAGAGTTATATGATTACTTCTGCATTATTAACGCCCTTTTATTCCTTATAAATGGAAAACAAATTTACAAATGGAGTTTTCCTCACCTCCCTACCGGCATCGTAATCTTCGTTAAAGGATGGCCAATACCGCTGGTCGACATTTAATTTTAACCAATCCATGAGCTTATTAAAAAGCATATCTTTTACTTTGGGCAATTGTGAGGCCAAATCGATTTTTTCATAGGGATCTTGTTCAATATTATAGAGGTATACCCTACCATACCAGTCAAAAATAAGCTTATAGTCCCCATCGCGAATAGCGGAATGTGGTGTAAGTGCATAAGGTTCATAGGGGCTGTTGTAAATTACGTTAAAGGGATAGTGCCAATAGTGGGTCTCCTTGGTGTAGGCGTTCCGGCTATTTTTTATATCGGAGAGTAAAGGGATTACGCTTTGCCCATCAAGGGAATGGGTGTTGGCAATGGTTTTTGCGTCGTATCCCGCAGCTTCTAAAATGGTAGGATAAATATCGGTACAATCCACGGGAACATCTACCCACTTTCCTTCGGGTATCCTTCCCTTCCACCGGAATATCAAAGGGACGCGAATACCGCCTTCGGTCAAACAGGCTTTTCCGCCTAAAAATGGGCTGTTGTCCGTACCGTCACCTTTTGGCGTTATTTTTGAATCGATGCCCCCGTTATCGGACATAAATACCACGAAGGTGTTCTCTTCCAGCCCTGTTCGCTTCAATTTTTCTAAAATTTGACCTACCGAACGATCCATACTTTTGATCATCGACGCATAGATGGGGTCTCGGTGTCCGTTCCAGCCTTTGGTGTCCTTTTTATCAAAGTACAGTATTTCATCTTCTTTTCCTTGATAGGGGGCGTGGACCGCAAAATGGGAAAAATAGAGAAAGAAGGGTTTACCCTTTATCGCTGCTCTTTTTTCAATAAAATCAAGGGCTTGCTGCGTTAGATCGTCTGTTAAATAATCGTTGTCCGTCATTTTACCTGAATAACCTAACTCCCATTTTTCCTGGGGCATTTTTGGAAAACGCTCTTTTGATGCATTGTTCCATCCTTTTCTCCAGTCATAATAGGCAGACCCACCGGCATCGAACCACGCCAATGCCTCAAAACCTTGGTCTGCAGGCTGATACCCTTTTGCCCCGAAACCGCCTATATGCCATTTCCCGATAAAGGCCGAATGATAATCCTTAAGGGCCTCGGCGATAGAAAGTTCATCCCTGCCGCTATCGATATCCGTTCCGGTCGGTACGGCCGAGTTGGAGGTTGCATTAACAAGTGCCTGTTCTATCATAATATTATCCTTATGCTCCAGCACATCATGTGCATAATACCCTTCCGGGGTATCCATATTTTGATTGTAATAAGTTTGCCTTAAGGGCATAGCCGTAGTAAAACCGAGGCGTCCCGCATATTTTCCGGTTAAAATGCTGGCCCGGGTAGGGGAGCATAACTGGTTGGCGTAAGCCTGGGAGAATGAAACTCCCTCCGCCATAAGTGCATTGATATGAGGTGTCTCATAATAGGTGCTGTCCATTGCTATGGGTAGCACTTTACTGGCATAGGCCTGCGTATCCATATACCCATAATCATCCGCTAGGATAAATATAATATTGGGGCGTATGGCATTATTTCCATTTTTAGGCTTGTCTTCCCCTTTGGATCGGCAACCGAACATCAATAGTGCCGTACAGCAGAAAAGGATCGATTTTAAATAGGACATATGGATTAACGTTTATTGAATTCATTAAAATTTATGTAATGCGTATTAATTGGTCGGCACCATGGTTTTGAACATTTCTGCCCCATTTAACATATCGTCAAAACTGGGGTGACGTGCCCATTGATGTCTCTTGGTCTCCTCAAAGTCCGGATTTTCCATAGGCATGGCCGCGGCCACATTTTTGCGCCAATTCTTAAGTAAGGTGAATAGTTCGATAGTCCTGTTAGGTCTTTTCAGGGCTAAGTTTTGTGTTTCCCCTATATCTTCTTTAAGATGGTAAAGTTCCACATGATCATCATCCAAAAAATGAATCAATTTCCAATCGCCCTTACGAACGGCACTGGCAGGAACGGCATGGTGATACACCGGGTAATGCCAAAAAATCGCACGTTCGGTATCTTGATTTTCTCCCCTTATTTCGGGTACGATACTTTTGCCATCCATTACCTGATTTTGCGGTATTTTTCCATTCGCCATAGCAATAAAAGTGGGAAAAAGATCTATACTGCTTACCAAAGCATCGGATGTACTTCCAGCTTTTGCTTTTCCCGGCCATTTTACAATAAAGGGCTCTCTTATTCCACCTTCAAAAACAGTTCCCTTTTCTGCACGTAACGGGGCGTTCGATGATGCAACATATTGCAAGCTGTCACTTTCATAGTAGTGTAATCGCTCTTTGGCCAATAAGGGAATTTCATCAAATCTACGTACCAGACCTCCATTATCCGAGAAAAATACAACAATCGTATCATCCTCAAGATGCAGGGATTTCAATTTTTCCATCAGTCTGCCTACACTGGTATCAAGATTTTCTATCATTGCGGCATAAACCGCATTTGAAGGATACCCTTCCACTTTAGGTTTTTCCATATACTTATCTATTATATGCTCTTGGGCATCCAATTGCACATGCACATCATAGTGTGCCAAGAAAAGAAAGAAGTGTTTGTCCTTATTTTTTTCAATGAAATCGATACTTAGATTTGTGAGGGCTTCGGACAATACGGTGCCTTTGGGAAAATGGGTCTTAGGATGCGTTTTATCCCCAAAATCAAAAAAACCTCCCCCATTATAGACCGTACTCTCATCATAACCCTGATTTTCCGGATAATGTTTTTGGGTATGTCCTAAATGCCATTTGCCAAAATACCCTGTAGCATAACCCGCTTTTTGCATCGCTTCACCAATGGTTTCGTAATTCAAAGGCAGGTATTGTGTTTTGTTGAAAGGTACTATGAGTTTCTCATGGGGCCGCCAGTGTCCCGGCAAAAAGTCGTTGATACCGATCCTAGCGGGATACTGCCCCGTTTGGATACTTGCCCTTGTGGGGGAACAGACCGGATTGGCGGCGTAGGCATTTGTGAACAGGACTCCTTGATCGGCCAATTTTTCAATATTCGGCGCTTCGTTAAAGGTGTTTCCGTAGTTGGGCAGATCTGCCCAACCCAAGTCATCGGCCAATATAAATACAATATTGGGCGGCCGCTTTTCCTTCTGGGGCTCCTTTTTACAACTTGCCAAAAATGCTATCGCTACAATAATCGGTACTACTTTTTTCATCGGTCAATTTTTTTATTCCGTATAGCTATAGTTTGCCCTTCTGTTCGGGGCATTATCACCGGCAACAAAAAAATCGTGTATGTTTTCCAATTTTGAAAGATTATCTACCCAATGGAAATCAAAGTTCAGACTATTTTTCGTTGCTAGCATACTTCGTGGTACGGCCAACATTAATTGATTACCTGCTGTCCTATAGGGTATTTCCCCCACATTTACCCAGCCCTTTCTTCGATGGTATTTTTTAATAGTTGTAAAATTATCCCCAAGGGCCCCAAGGTTGATGATAAAATCATAACCTTCCCATCCCGTAGATTTTTCCTGGTCCGAATCGATCAACAACAACATCCAATTTAAATCACTGGCGGGTGTAATTTCATCCTTGGTTTTTATATAGAAAAAAACATGATCATCATCCCTTGCGATTTTAGATGTTACAAGGTCATTTCTTCCCTTGGTATGTACATACGGACCGGCACCGCCCTGTTTTTGGCTATTTCTATGGGCAATATCTCCCATATGGTCATGGTAGGAGGTTACTACCGTTTCCCATTGATCAAAGTTCCCTGAAATATTCACGGTTTTCTTTTTTTCGGATGTCATAGGTTTGGAAACACCTTTATACTTGCGGATATTGGCCATGAGCTGATAGTAGTAGTTATCCGTATGGCCGCCTTTCATGGGTTCTATATCTCTGCTGTATTCCTGATTGTATTGATCTATAAAATAAACATCCCCTGGGCGAAGTACTTCCCCCACCTTGCCGAGATGGGCACCGGGATAAAACTTCCATTTTTGAAGTTCTTTGCCAACGTCCGCTTTCATTTCTTGCCTTCCAGCCGACCATTCGTTCCAACCGGTAACAAAAACGAATTCTGGATCTACGTCCAAGGCTCTCTCCCATTGCTCTTGAAAAAAAAGTCCTTGGTCGGTAAAAGGGGTTACATCATATGGATCGGTCTTGGGTTGATGGAAATTGTGAAAACTTCTCCCAATATTGGAAAGTGGATGCTGGGCTACTGCTACGGGCACCATTTCATTTTCTTCGGGATTATTGTGCCATGCTACTGCCTGTGGATAGTGATCTACCCATGGCCATTCATCCTTCCCCTTTTCATCGTACCAAGGGAGGGAGGTCCATGCCCAACTCTGCCTTAGGTTGAAGAAAGATTCAATTTCCTCGGAAAATTTAATATCATTTATTGGTTTTCTATCCGGTACTTTATGTTGCCCATATAACAATAGGGGCTTCCCTTTCCAATAAAACCATAAATCGTTGTATAGGTTTTTGGAGTAGAACTCCGTCCAAAGTTTGTTGACCGAAATTTCACTTCCCAAAAATGCAATATCAGGGGTTTGCTCTCCTTCCTTGCGCATTTTTTCAAATACTTTGCAGATCTTCATATAGGTCTCCGGATAGGTTTTATTGTTCGTTACATCCAAGATAATCACGTCTACCCCTGCGTCCGTAAGTTGATACCCATGTTTTCGTATGGCCCATTCCTCATGGTTTAGATAGTATCCTATTTCTGGCTCTCCCCAATAGTGGCTTCCATTCCCCCATTTTGGATGCTGTGGGTTTTTTTTAAGGATTTCCGTAACGTTAAAAGGTCCGGAACTATTGGAATCGTTATGGGTGATGAAATAGAACATTCCCACAAAGCGATTCTCCTTGGGCGGTCCACATTCTTCATACCCCGGTAACGGCCTGCCCAGTGCATCGGTTGCTGCCCAAGTATCGCTATGGATATTCCTTAACGATCGGACTTTTTTTTTCCTCCAATGGTATCCGTATGGCGTATCTCTGCCCAACTTTTAATTCCTATCATTTTCTTGTATGGGTCAAATACAGCAGCCTCGTTCGCTGTTCCAAAGGCTTGGTATACCTCCCAGACGGGTTTGGTAGCTCCCGGTTTTTCCTCGTCGTCCGGAAATCTTCTGAGTCCTATTCGTAATCCGCCCTCACGGCGATTGTCTTGCCAATTATGATATTGAAATCCATCGATACCATCCAGATATTTTATTTTTTTAAGGGCATAGGCCATTCCTGCAGCCTGTTCGTTCAAATCTTGTTCACTGTAAGTTGGGGAGTTGGTACCGTTTTCAGATAGATAAACAATGCGTTTGGTTTTTCCTTTAAACAGGACCTGAGGTTGTTTTACCCAAGCGTCCAAGACCTCGGTGTTCTTGAAGGTAATCAGTTTGGTGTCAAAATCGAAGCTCACCTTTTCATCCAACCAAGTTTTAGGTTCCCTTAGCGATTCGGGATAAGGATGTTGCGCTATGGCCCATTCAAAATCCCCTTCGGTTTTGGAAAACTGCAACAACTGCTCCAATAGTTCCTTGGAATGATAAAAATGGGGATTGGAGGTCCAGTTCCAATAATGGGTAAGTGAGATAAATACTTTTGAATTGGGATTGTATTTTCGGGCTATATTGTGGGACATTCGCATGGATTTATGATAGAGATCCATAAAGACCAAAGCGGTCTTATCTCCTGCATTTGTCCATACCCAGCCCGCATCTACTTCATTATGGATGATATAATGGTGTATACGCCCATGTTTTTTATCGGGTCGGCTATATCTACTGGCGAGAAAATCTAGAACGGCCGCATAATATTGAACACCTTCGGGAGTAGTAAGGTTGGGCATACTGTAGATTCCTGCCGGGTCGCAGTCCGGATGTTGCAGGATGCGTCCTATTTTGGCATCTTTTGCCTTGTTGGCCTTATCTACCAAAAGTATGGCCGAGACCTCAATATCTCGCTTAGCGGTAGTCAACAAGGTTTCATCATACTTCCGTATCATTTCGGAATCCACATAATACGTCTTTCCCATATATTCAAACGGCATATTTTTCGGGGATGGGCCCGACATAAAGAAATGGGTAATCCAAATATTGACCGTAGCGCTGGTTATGCCCAAATCGTCCAAATCGGAAACAGGAGCCTCCCTATTAGCGCTATATCCTCCCAAGCCTTTTTTTGTGCTAGGTTTCACAAAGGGATACGTATATTTTGGGACGATGGAATCTGCATATCGGGCAGATGAAACGGGGGAAAATCCGTTCGCTCCCTTTTTTAAAAGTATCCATTTGGAAAGCACCCGGTCTTGTTGGTAACCATGTCTTTTCACTATGCGATCAACGGTCATATTCAGATTGCCGTCCGTAGTGTTAACCGGAGTCATAAATTCAAAATCAATGAGTTCCGTGGCATGCTCGTATGGACTCACCTCACCTAGGTACAAATTGTTTTGGTCGGTAATATTCCCCTTTATTTTTATAGCATCCCCTGTTACAAGCACCTGGGTAATCTGGTCCGGATACCCTTTGGACAAGTACTTTTTGATGTTGTTTTCCAGAACCAGTTCACGTTTTTTCCGCTGTTCTTTCTGCGCTTCAAGTTGTGCCTCCCTATCGGTTTGTGGCCTCATTTGCAGTTCCTTGACCTGAATTTTAAGATCAGGTGCCTTTCCAAAGTCTAGCCGCAGATAATCTCCCTTTTTTCCCCAATGTTCAAGTTCTTCGGTAAGATCTATCTTAAATTCTACCCATCCCTCCGTAGAACCGACATCCCTCATAATTTTTGGGTTTATTTTCTTCTCGGACGGATAAAAATGGAGTTGGATGAAATCTACACCGGTAGGGCAGAAATATGAGAAGGCCAAAAAGTTGTTTTTTTTATCCAGATCGGTCGTTAGCGGAATTGTAAATACATTTGGCACCTTACCTGTGGTAACGATGTCATAAGTTCCGTCCGATAAAACTTTAAGTTCAATGTCATTAAAATTTTTCAGGTTCAACAATTGCGGAATCCCTTCATTTTGGGCGAAGAGGCCCAAAGGAAGAATTAAAAGTAAAAGAAAGCGTATGCATTTTTTCATATCACAGGTTTGGCCTAGGTGTTTTACAGTATCGTTAAAACTACTCCACCATTTTTAGTTAACTATCCTGTGGTATACTGTCTACAACTCAGGACAGTACAAGATGGTTTCAAAAAAAGAACTAGATACATTTAGCTATCAATACCTTTCAGATGCGTCTATTCCATTTTTTAAAAAACAAAAAAAAGTGCTTCATTCTTTTATTTCTTTTCACCTTTTACGGCTTCTCCCAAACATTTCCTATCGAAGGGGAACAGGAGTCCGGATTTTATCCCATTTTTGATGGTAAGACACTTGAGGGCTGGCAAGGGGATCCGGAATATTGGAGTGTGAAAGATGGTGCAATCGTTGGGGAAGTAAGGGCGGACAACCTTTTAAGTGAAAATTCCTTTTTAATATATAACGATAGTATCCATGGGGACTTTGAACTAAAAGTACACTTCAAAGTTTCAGAAAAGGGGAATAGTGGTATAAATTATAGGAGTTCAAAGGTTCCCAACAGGCGCTATGCCCTTAAGGGATATCAAGCGGATATTGATGGGCAGCAAATGTGGACAGGTCAAAACTATGAGGAAAGAGGAAGAACTTTTTTGGCCTTAAGAGGGCAGGTAACTTCGATAAAAAATGATAAAACACCCGAGCTTATCGGATCGGTAGGAACTAAAGCGTTATTGGCATCCCATATAAGACCGTTATCGTGGAATGAATATCATCTTATTATCCGCAGTAATATACTGATTCATATGATCAACAAAAAAGTGATGAGTATCACCATTGATGATGATGATCAAAACCGGAAATTTGGTGGTTGGCTGGGAGTGCAAGTTCATGTAGGACCGCCTATGAAGATTGCCTATAAAAACTTTAGGGTGAAAAAATTAGAGTAAAATGAACGTGTGTATACCGTTGTCCTTTTCAAAACAGCTAGCGTAAAAGGAGGTGTTATGACCCTTTTTGTAAATGCCAGAGGTTGTGTCATGCTAGCAGGGTTATAATTTGTAGGACGATCGTATTCCCATATCAGGATTTTCAAGTAACCCGTTGTGTATTTTGGATCTCAAAAATCAAAATACACAATGGGTTCAAATAATAAAATAAGCATATGAAAACACTATTTTTTATTATTGCAATACATGTGTTGGTACCATTGTTTTCTCAGGAAAGGCCTAATATCATTCTCATCTTTACCGATGATCAAGGGTATGCCGACATAGGAATAAATGGTCAGGTCAATGATATAAGAACACCGAATATTGATCTATTGGCCAAAAATGGAGTTCGTATGACTTCAGGTTATATCACGGCTCCACAGTGCATTCCATCAAGGGCCGGATTATTAACGGGTAGATATCAGCAACGTTTTGGTTTGGATCACAATGGAACAATTCCACTACCCTTGGACGAGATCCTACTGTCCGAGCGGATGCAGGAAGCGGGTTATGTAACCGGCATGACGGGAAAATGGCATTTAGATCCGAACCATCAACAAGATGAATGGATCGATAAAGAAATGTCGGCTTTAAAAGGTAAAAGCAAAATTGTGCCATCGGACATTCCTTTTTCCAAAAAGATTCCTTATATGAGTAGTCATAGGGGGTTTCAACAAACTTTCCAAGGATATATAAACAACTATTGGGCAACCTACACTTTGGACGGTAAGGATATGGAGGAACAATGGATAGTACAGGACGGTTATCGGTTGGATATTCAAACGGATGCTGCCATCACCTTTATTAAAAGGAACCATAATAAGCCTTTTTTCTTTTATCTATCCTACTTTGCGCCCCATGTCCCCATGGAGGCCACCGAAAAATACTTGAACAGATTTCCGGGCGATATGCCGGAACGCAGGCGGCATTGTCTGGCCATGATGTCCGCAATCGATGACGGGGTTGGGAGAATTAAAGAAACCTTACGGGAAATGGGCGTTGAGGAGAATACCGTTATCTTTTTCATAAGCGACAATGGCGCACCCCTAAAAATAACGATGGAAGATATCCCCATTTAGTTCCAAGGTGGTGCTTGGGACGGATCGTTGAACACCCCCTTTGTAGGGGAAAAAGGTATGCTCTCGGAAGGAGGTATAAGGGTTCCGTTTGTGGTGAACTGGCCCGCAGGCATTTCAAAAGGAATAGTGTATGATAAAGCGGTCATCGCTTTGGATGTTGCGGCTACTTGTGTTGCCTTGGCGGGATCGGAACCTATAAAGGAATTGGATGGGGTAAATTTGATTCCATACCTGAACGGTACAAAGAGTGGAGTTCCCCACGAGGCCCTTTTCTGGCGATTTTGGGACCAATCCGCCATTCGGATGGGGGATTACAAATTCCTTAAGGCAGGCAATCGGGAGTACCTATTCAACCTAGCTACTTCGGAGCATGAAAACAAAAACTTAATTGCACAATACCCCGAAAAGGCAAAAATGATGAAAAAAAGGCTAACGGTATGGGGAAGTGAACTTCAAAAGCCGGGCATATCAGAGGATGGCCCGAACGGGGAGCGAAAATGGTACGATCATTACTTTTCACTAGAATAGCATTCCTATTCGGTGGGCAGGGACCGCATGATGGTCCTATATGGAGCTACGGTCAATAAAATTAAAAGGGTTCTTTATTTTACCTTTTTCCTTGTTCAAGATCATATTGGCAGCGGTCTCTCCCATAACCTTAAAATCCGTAGAAATTACCGTAATGCCCAAAAGTTCCTTTAAGGGGGTGTCATTATAGGAAATGACGCCTATATCCGTTCCCAATATAAATTCTTTATCACGAATTTGATTGACTAGATTCACTAGGTCGGATTCTTCAATAGTAATGAACAAATCCCCTTTTTTGAGTATCATATCATCGTATACTTCGTCAAGTATCTCAAAATCAATGGAATGTTCAACGCAGAATTTTCTAAATCCGTGTAAAATTCTTTTGGGATAGGGATAAACGGCTTTTTCCGGATATGTTAAGATCAATTTTTCATACTTTGAAATTTTAGCCAGCCCTTCTTTTAGGGCGTAATAAATGTCATTTTCAAAATCTTGATAAATTTCAATGAAATCCCCTTTCAGTCCAAGTTTATTATTGTCCATGATAATAAGCTTCTGTTTTGGGATTTTATGAATGGCATCCACTACCTCATCCGTATAACTCAGATGATTTAATCCTTCTGTCTTAAAATGGGGCATTATGATATAGTAATCGTACGCACCCATATTCTTATCCAATAAATTTAGAAACAAAGAATCATCACAGTGATAAATATGAAGATCCGTATGGGAATTACCTCCTATACTATTTATAAAGGAATTATAAATCCTCATTTTATAGGAACTTAATTTATTGATAAGGAATAGAATGTTGACCTTGGATATTAATTTTGTCCTGGTAATGTAATACCCTTTTCCTCTAATGGATGAAATTATTTTACGTTCCTTTAAGATATTGTACGCTTTTTCCACAGTGTCCCGGGATAGATAAAACTCCTCACTGAACATATTTATAGAGGGTATTTTTTGATCCATCTTAAGATTCCCTTCGGAAATATTATGAATAATGGAGTCCACGATCTGCCTATATTTAGGTATCCGTGAGTTCTCGTCTATTTTAATATGTTTAAACATAGTTATAGAAAAAGGAACTTAATTTTGGGGGAATTTACACATATTATAATCACAGGACAAAATAGAAACGATTAAATAATTAGTTCACTAAAT
Source organism: Saonia sp. (assembly GCA_049670505.1). Lineage (GTDB taxonomy): Bacteria > Bacteroidota > Bacteroidia > Flavobacteriales > Flavobacteriaceae > JBATTK01. The sequence goes on along the minus strand of JBATTK010000091.1, from coordinate 81,153 downwards.
TTAAGCATCTACTTCTATTATCGTTTGTCTTTGTCCGAAGCGGTACAGTACAGGATAGAAAAGCCCTTACGTTGATATATTTTCGTCATTGAAATTTTTTAACTATTAATATGATAAATCTTACAAAGAAATTCAGATATGTAGACTACCTATGGGATGATGAAAAAGCAGGTGGGTTTGGCAATGATCAAGTAGCTCTTTTTTTATATCGCTCCAATATTTTAGGGGCCGATCTTAGGATAACCAATTACGGTGGGGGAAATACCAGTTGTAAAACAATGGAGAAAGACCCTCTCACCAACGAAGAAGTTGAGGTCATGTGGATCAAAGGTTCCGGGGGCGACATAGGAACGCTGACAAAAGCGGGTATTGCCGCCCTATATACCGAAAGACTCCGAAATCTGAAAAATGTATATGAAGGTCTTTCGGATGAAGATAGAATGGTAGGTCTTTTTGACCACTGCATCTATGACCTGGACAGCAAAGCCCCGTCTATAGATACACCGCTTCACGGTCTGCTTCCTTTTAAGCACATAGACCATTTGCACCCCGATGCGCTTATAGCAGTTGCCGCCGCCAAGGACAGTGAAAAAGTAACCAAGGAAATATGGGGAGATACTATGGGGTGGATACCTTGGCAAAGACCGGGCTTTGATTTGGGGCTACAACTAGAAAAATGTCTTGCCGATAATCCAGGTATCCGGGGAATAGTCCTGGGCAGCCACGGCCTTTTCACCTGGGGAGATACTTCCTATGAATGCTATATCAACAGTCTGGAGGTCATAGAAATGGCCTCTGAGTATATAGAAAATAAAATTGCGGGCAATGGAAGTGTCTTTAGTGGAGAAAAAGTGCAATCCCTTCCAAAACAGGAGCGATTGGACAAAGCCACACTCTTGGCTCCCATGCTCCGTGGCCTATGCTCCTCAGAAAGTAGAATGATAGGTCATTTTACGGATAGCGATACGGTACTGGAATATATTAATAGTAATGATCTGGCTCGTTTGGCCCCCATGGGAACCTCTTGTCCAGACCATTTCCTAAGGACCAAGATACAACCGCTGGTACTCCAATTGGATACCAAAGAAGATATGACCGATACCAAGGCCGTCCTGAAAATTTTGGAGCCGGCATTTGAAGCATATAGGGCCGAATATAAGGAGTATTATGAAAATTGTAAACGGAATAATAGCCCGGCCATGAGAGACCCTAATCCGGTAATCATTATTTATCCGGGTGTAGGGATGTTCAGTTTTGCCAAAAACAAGCAAACTGCCAGGGTGGCCAGTGAATTTTATGTCAACGCCATCAATGTTATGCGGGGTGCAGAGGCAATTTCTGCTTATACGTCACTGCCCAGACAAGAAGCTTTTGATATAGAATATTGGCTTTTGGAAGAAGCAAAATTGCAGCGTATGCCCAAAGAACAACCACTATCCAGAAAAGTGGCACTGGTCACCGGTGCCGGTGGTGGCATAGGTAAGGCTATTGCGGATAAGCTTGCTGAAGAAGGGGCCAATGTGATCCTTACGGATATTGCGGAGGAACGACTAAAGGAGGCCTTGGAGACCTATGGCAGGGATACGGCAGGTTATGCCATTTGCGATGTAACCAAAAGTAGTTCCATTACCAAAGCCTATAACAAAGCATGTCTGGAATTTGGTGGGTTGGACATCATTGTGCATAGTGCAGGATTGGCCATATCCAAACCCTTGGAGGACACTACGGAGAAAGATTGGGATCTCTTGCAAAACGTATTGGTAAAGGGTCAATTTGAGTTGGCCAAACAAGCTGTAGTTATCATGCGCAAACAAAACTTGGGAGGCGATTTTATCAGTATTGCCAGCAAAAACGGACTGGTTTCAGGACCCAACAACGTTGGTTACGGCACTGCCAAGGCTTCCCAACAGCACATGGCCCGTTTATTGGCCGCAGAATTGGGAGGTGATAAAATACGAGTAAATGTTGTTAACCCGGATGGTGTGATCGTAGGAAGCAAAATCTGGGAAGGTGACTGGGCAGAAGGTAGGGCAAAGGCATATGGAATAACCGTTGAAGAATTACCCGAACATTATGCAAAAAGAAACTTACTGAACGAAATTATCTATCCGGAAGATATCGCGAACGGCGTATTTTCCTTAGTCGGCATATTGAATAAAACTACGGGAAACATTATAAACGTTGATGGGGGTATGGCAAACGCTTTTGTAAGATGATTATTTGAGTTAGTTTTCATAACTTCCATAGTTATCTTAACTATGTAGAAGTTTACTTTGCCCAAAACATAATGTATAGTCCATGAAAATAGAGAAAGATCAGATTCAAAACAACAATCAAAATAACATTGTCGTACATAATGAAAAGTTCGACTTCTTATCAAACGCTCTTTTAAAAAATGGTTGTCGGGTGGATGCGGTCGTTCAAAAACTCCAGGACTTTCAGGTAGCCATACCAAGTTGGGCACTGGGAGCAGGTGGAACGAGGTTTGGAAGATTTGGTTTTCAGGGAGAACCATCCAATTTAGAGCAAAAGATAGATGATGTAGGCATATTGCATGCCCTCACCCGAACAGCAGGGGCCATATCCTTACACATACCATGGGATATTCCCGAGGATTATACGGCTATAAAGCAATTGGCAAATTCCCATGATATCACTTTTGATGCGGTCAACTCCAATACTTTTCAAGACCAAAATAACGCTAAGGAGAGCTATAGGTACGGTTCATTAAGCAATGCCAATGATGCGGTAAGACAACAGGCGGTCGCACACAATATCGATGTCATAAAAATTGGGGATAAATTAGGTTCAAAAAGCCTTACCGTGTGGTTGGCGGATGGAGCTAATTTTCCCGGACAGAACAACTTCCAAACAGTATTGCAACATACACAAAATAGTTTGAAGGATATCTATAAGGCCCTGCCGGAAGATTGGAAGCTTTTTATAGAGTACAAGCCCTACGAACCCAATTTTTATAGTACGGTCATACAAGATTGGGGCACTTCCTTTATGTTGGCCAACGAATGTGGTGAAAAAGCCTATACCTTAGTAGATTTAGGTCATCACCTGCCCAATACCAACATTGAGCAGATTGTTTCCACTTTAATGCTAAAAGGCAAATTAGGGGGCTTTCATTTCAATGATAGCAAATATGGCGATGATGACCTAACCGTTGGAAGCGTAAAACCATATGCCCTATTCCTTATTTTTAATGAGTTGGTATATGGGATGGAAAACAATCCTCAAAATCCATATCCTGCCTGGATGATAGATGCCAGTCATAATATCAAGGATCCGTTAGAAGATATTATGCAATCATTGGAAGCCATACAGGAAGCCTATGCCAAGGCACTGTTAATAGATCGACCCTTACTTAAAACCGCCCAGCAGGAGAACGATGTGGTACAATGCCAGGAAATTTTGCAAAATGCGTATAGAACGGATGTACGGCCTTTGTTGCAAAGGGCAAGGCTAAATGGAGGCGGTGCATTGCATCCATTGGAGGCTTATAGATCGTTGCACATTAGAAAGAACTTGATCAAAGAGCGGGGTAAAAATACGGTTGCGTCCGGGCTATAAACACCTTCCTATGAAAAAAGTTACAGCGGTATTCGATATTGGAAAGACCAACAAAAAATTTTTTCTGTTCGATAGCGATTACCAAGAGGTTTACCGGGAATACACGCATTTTGATACCATAGCGGATGAGGACGGCTACCCTACAGAAGACCTTGACGCTTTACAGCGATGGCTGAAAGAAGTTTTTGATAGAATGCTGAATGCCGACGAATTTAACGTGACGGCAATCAATTTTTCTACTTACGGGGCCAGTTTTGTCCATCTAGATGAAAATGGCGAAGTGCTAACACCCTTATATAATTATACCAAACCCTTAGATCAAGAAATAACCGATTCCTTTTTCAGGAAGTATGGTCCGGAGACCAATTTTGCGGTGGCAACAGGTTCTTCCAACGCCGGAATGTTAAACTCGGGGATGCAATTGTACTGGCTTCAGCAAAAGAAGCCGGAAGTCTTTGAAAAAATTACATACTCCTTGCACTTTCCCCAATATATAAGTTATGTTTTTACAGGGATTCCGTTGAGCGAATATACAAGTATCGGTAGTCATACCGCATTGTGGGACTATGAGAAGAAGGATTACCACAGTTGGGTCTACAAAGAGAATATGCATAAAATTCTTGCGCCCATAGTCTCTACGGAGACCAGTATCAATATGAATTATAATGGCAGGCGTATAAAAATCGGTGTGGGTATACATGACAGTTCAGCAGCGCTCTTGCCTTATGTGCGGAGTATAAAAAAGAAATTTATCCTAGTCTCTACAGGAACATGGAGTATTGCCTTTAACCCGTTTACAGAGCGGTTATTATCCAAGGAGGATATAGAAAAAGATTGCATCAACTATATGAGGATCAATGGAAAACCGGTAAAATCTTCACGACTGTTTTTGGGTAATGAGTATAATCTTCAAATACAGTTCCTATCCCAACATTTTGGCGTTCCCCTAGACTATCACAAGAAGGTAAAGTTTCATTATGATACTTACTTTGAGATTATGAAAGATTTTGAATACGTGTTCAGATGGATAAGTATTTCCGATGAAGATATGCCCCGGGAGACCAAAATAACTTATAAGGCCTTTGAGCATGCCTATCATCATTTAATGATAGAATTGGTGTTGTTACAGGTAAAGAGTATCAAAACGGCAACCGGTAATGATACTATTGAGAGATTGTATGTGGATGGTGGATTCAGTGACAATGACGTATATCTAAAGCTTTTGTCTCACTATCTTAGAAATATGAAACTTAGGACAACCGATTCTTCCCTGGGCTCCGCTTTAGGTGCGGCGATAGCCATCTCGGACTCAAAGCTCAATTCCAAATTTTTAAAGAAGAATTATTCATTAAAAAAGCATATTCCATTCATTCTAAAATAAGTTTATGGCACTGGAATTCAATACCGATTATCCGTCTATTGACGATTTGAGAAATAAGGCCCAAAAGAGAATTCCAAAATTCGCTTTTGAATATTTGGATGGTGGCTGTAATGAAGATGTTAACCTGCATAGGAATACTTCGGAACTCAGGGAAGTACAATTAAAACCGCAATACTTGCGAAACTTCAATGGTTCAGTGCTAAAGACCGATCTGTTCGGTGTGGAATATGATGCACCTATAGGTATTGCGCCTGTTGGGTTACAAGGATTGATGTGGCCCAAATCACCCGAAATATTGGCCAAAGCCGCTTTTGAACATAATATTCCATTTATCCTAAGTACGGTAACTACGAGCAGTATTGAAAAAATAAGTGAGTTAACGGAAGGAAAGGCTTGGTTTCAGCTATATCATCCTACAGAAAATGCCTTACGGGACGATATCATAAAACGTGCTGCAGTAGCCGAATGTCCCGTCCTCGTGATATTATGTGATGTACCCACTTTTGGATACCGACCAAGGGATATCCGAAATGGACTGGCCATGCCCCCAAAAATGTCCGTTAAAAACATCCTACAGGTTTTAGGTAAGCCCAGATGGGCCTTGGAAACTTTAAGATGTGGTCAGCCCAATTTTGAAACCCTGAAGCCTTATATGCCAAAAGGGTTGGATTTGAAACAATTAGGAAAATTTATGGATCAGACCTTCTCAGGGAGACTCAATGAGGAGAAGATCAGACCCATTAGGGATATGTGGAAGGGAAAACTGGTACTAAAAGGCGTGGCTTCGGAAGCCGATACCGAAGAAGCGATACGTTTGGGACTGGATGGAATTATCGTCTCCAACCACGGGGGTCGTCAATTGGATGCCGGAGAGTCTACCATACATCCGCTAAAACGTATCGCGGAAAAATATGGGAATGAAATAGAGGTAATGATGGATAGCGGTCTACGTTCCGGACCCGATATCGCAAGGGCAATGGCTTCAGGGGCCAAATTTACCTTTATGGGCCGTTCCTTTATGTACGGTACCGCGGCCTTGGGCAGTAAAGGAGGAAATCATACGATTTCAATACTAAAGACACAATTGCAACAAATTATGGAACAACTCTGCTGTGAAAGCGTTGAGGATTTACCAGACCATTTGATAGCTAAATAACCGAAAAAACCAAGTACATGGGCCAATACAACATAGAAGAAGAAATTGAGGAGATTGCCGGAGGGGAATATGAAAGGGAACCCGTACCCAAATCAAAATTAAAAGGCTGGAAAAGTTTTTTGGGCATGTATGCAGGGGAACATGCCGCAGGTACGGAATTTATGATCGGCCCTTTGTTCTTGACCGCCGGGGTAAGTGCATTTGATCTTATTGTAGGTTTGTTGTTGGGAAATCTGTTGGCCGTTTTAAGTTGGCGTTTTTTGACCGCCGAAATCGCGGTCAAAAATAGATTGACGCTGTACTATCAACTTGAAAAAATTTGCGGAAAAAAATTGGTCACAGGCTACAATCTGGCCAATGGCATACTCTTTTGTTTCCTTGCAGGAGCCATGATAACGGTATCTGCCACTGCCGTGGGAATCCCTTTCGATATGGAGATGCCAAAACTTTCGGATACTATGCCCAACGGTATCACTTGGGTGGTCATCGTAATTATCGTAGGTGCCGTGATCTCATTGATTGCCTCTAAAGGGTATGATACGGTCTCTAAAGCGGCGAATTGGATGTCGCCCTTTATTGTTTTGGCCTTTTTGGCTTGTGGTATTGTTGCCTTGAGTCAATTAGGGGTTAAAAGTTTTAATGATTTTTGGAATATATGGGGAGAAGGTTCGGCACCTTTTCCAGGCCAGCTCAAATATACGTTTTGGCACGTGGTCATCTGGTCTTGGTTTGCCAATGCCGCCATGCATGTAGGGATGTCGGATCTTTCTGTGTTTCGATTTGCAAAAAATACCGGTTCCGGTTGGACTACCGCCGCAGGGATGTATATTGGGCATTATATGGCATGGATAGCCGCGGCCCTATTATATGCCGTTTACCTAAAATCGCCGGAGGCGCAGGCCTTTTTGTCCAATGGGGAGGCACCGCCCGTTGCTCCGGGACCATTGGCCAATAATGCCATCGGAATTTTCGGGATCATCGCGGTGGTACTTGCAGGGTGGACCACGGCCAATCCTACCATCTATAGGGCCGGACTCGCATTTCAGGCCATTATCCCCAAAGTATCCACTTTTTGGGTAACCATTATCGCGGGGACCGTAGCGACCATAGCAGGTCTTTTTCCTGCTTTTGCCATGAAATTATTGGGGTTTGTGGCGTTGTACGGATTTATCCTTGCACCTTTTGGGGCAGTGATCGTCTTTGAGCATTTCTTTCACAAACAAGCAGGGATAGTCAAAAATTATGCGGAGGAAGCCAACATTAAATTTAATACATCCGTTTTCTTGGCCTGGGCCGTTAGTTTTGGGTTGTTCTATTTTATTTCCCTTCAATTCAATGTTTTCCTTTCATTTGTAACATTGCCGGCATGGTTGCTTTGTGGGATTTTATTCCTTGTTTTCAGCAGGGCGACCCAAAAAAAGGCCCGTCTTAGATAGTAAATGGTGTATTTCAAGGCAGCAAAAATGAAGCTGTATAATTAAGGGTAAACATTCATGATTACACTAAAAGCCAATAGGTGAATCCTATAGTATCATAAATTTTTCCAGCTTATAATTTTGTTGTTGTGCATGGCATCCAGTCCCATTTGAACACATTTCGCGGCCTTTGCTCCGGAGACAACATCGGATATAGGTTCTGTTGTATTGATGATACTTTCCTTAAAATCCATGAGAGCTTGCTTACTGGGGTCGGCATGCTCTACTTTAATCGGAATGCCTTTGTTTTGCACCCAGTTTACCGTTGCCCCTGAAACTCCGTCAACATCGCCCATTTCTTTCTCGTAAATTTCTTCCGGGTGGAACCACGCGTTTAAATAATCCAGTATTATGGTACCCTTATCGCCCATGACCTTTATCTTATAGTCATCCATCCCATTGCTGGTGAGACAAGTAAACTTGGCTTTGACCCCATTGGGATAACTGTAAAGAAGATGCACATTGTCATAAGTTTCCCTGCCATCTTTCCAGTAATCGATACCGCCTATGCCGGTTACTTTTTCCGGGGTAGCTTCTAACACCCAGTTCACAAAATCTATTTGATGCGAACAGAGTTCGGCAACCAGACCGCCAGAAAATTCTCGGTACATCCTCCAATTTATAGCTTTTTCCAGCTCAGGTCTGGGTACCGGTCTTCTCCAATTCCCATTGCGGTTCCACTGACATTCAAAAGCGATTACCTTTCCGATTTTGCCACTTTTTATCAAATCCACTACATGGACATATAATCTAGAACTGTGGTATTGATGGCCTGTCTGGAAAATTTTATCGGAGGTCTTTACCTTGTTGACCAATTGTTGTATACCTTTAAAACCTTTGGCCATAGTTTTTTCGCAATACACATGCTTTCCCGCATCCAAGGCATCAATAGCTATTTTGGAATGCATACTAAAAGGTGTTGCTATCAATACGGCATCGATAGTAGGGTTATCCAAGAGTTTCCTATAATCGCTATAGGAACTTGCCTTGCCTTCAACTTTTTTGAGTCCATCGGCCAATCGGAAGGGCAAGGGGTCACAACAGGCAATAACATTGAAGTTTTCCATTCGATTGATAAAAGGAATCAATCCCGCACCGCGACTTCCGGTTCCTATAACACCTATATTCAAGGTCTCCAAGGGGCTTTTAGAATCAAAAAAACTTCCCATTGCCGTAGTTGAAATGGCAGTTGCGGCAGAGGCCAAGCCGCCTTTAATTACAAATTCCCTTCTTTTCATTGTTTATAGTTTAGGTTCCCAACTGGCATGGTATTCTCGTTTCCAATGCTCCATGGCCTTATCGTTATTTAAGACCTTGCCATTGGTGGGGTCTATTTTTAAGGTATCTCCGGCATCTTGGGCCATATTGCCCAAATGGCAAAGCATCGTAGAAATACTTGCATCTTGAATATCCGCGTTTAGACTTAAGTCCCTGCGTATGGCATCAAAGAAATTACCAACATGGTTGACGTCCAATCCGCCTTCACCTCTGGTATTGGTCGTAGCGCTGGAGTTTTGTTCAAATTCAAATTTAATAGGGTTGCCCTGTAAATCGAATAGCTTGTAAAAGTTACGGTCCAATTGTATGGATCCTTTGCTTCCATAGATGGTTGCTCCCCGTCCTGGTCTTTCGGGTTTCATTAGGCCACGGCTATGGCCGGTCCAGGTAATGAATTTGTTATCGCCAAATGTATAGGTCACTTGTTGGTTGTCTACAAATTCCCAATCGTCTTCATAGGTATATTTGCCTCCGAAGGAAGTCACGCTTTCCGGCAAATCTACACCTAAGGCCCATCTACAAATATCAATTTCATGTGTACCGTTGTTATGTACTTCGCCCGTACCCCAATTGCGGAACCAATGCCAGTTGTATGGATGAACGTTGTCCTTATAATCTTTTCTTGGGGCAGGTCCCTGCCATAATTCCCAGTCCAATGTCTTGGGTACATTTATTTTTTTGCCGGTTCCTATAGATCCGCGATTATTGGAATAATAGGCTTCGCCTTTGTACACATCCCCTATGATTCCTTCCCTGATTTCCTTCATAGCGGTAATGGAGGTCTTGGCGGAGCGTTGCTGATTCCCCATTTGTACCTTTTTACCATACTTTTTTTGGGCAGCTACCAAAAGCTCGTTTTCATATGGATTATGACTACAGGGTTTTTCAAGATACACATGTTTTCCGGCCTGCATTGCCATTATCGCCATAGGTGCATGCCAGTGTTCCGGCGTTGCAATAAACACGGCATCTACATCTTTATTTTCCAGAATTTTGCGAAAGTCTTTTTCTACTGGGGGGATGTAACCGATATTGTTTTGACACCAGAGGTTGTGTTCCTCAATAATGATATCATCTACATCACAGTTAAAAAGTATTTTGGCATTTGGATCCGCGTGAATGGCCTTTACGTGTGCTTTTGCTCTACTACGCACTCCGATAACCGCACAATTAATAAAGTCATTTGCACCTAAAACGGCACCGTAACTGTGGCTAGGCAGTACCAGTCCACCTGTAGTTATCGCAGCGGCGCCCAATGTTGTTTTTTTGATGAAATTACGTCTTGTGGTCATAGATCGGTTTTTATGATTGACTTTATTTTAATGTTTTTAAAGCTTACCCTATCCCCGTGATCTTGTAATAGGATATGGCCGCTATCGGATTCTCCAAAATTAGGCCATCCCGCATACTTACTTTCAGAAACCAGTTTTTTATAGTCGTCGCTTTTTCGCTCGTATTCCAGCACCTTTATTCCGTTGAGCCAATGTTCTACGTGATTATCGACGGAAACAATATGTGCCGTATTCCACTCCCCGATAGGTTTCGTGGGCTTATCCGTATTTGCCTGGATCAGATCATAAAGAGAGGCAAGCGTTCGGCTACCTTCATGGCTACCCTCTTTTGCATCTGGATGACGTGCATCATCAAGAATTTGATATTCCAGTCCAATGGAGGAACCGGGTCCCTTATTGAGATCGGTATCTACATAATACTTTATTCCGCTATTTGCCCCTTCCGTTATTTTAAAATCTACCTTTAATTCAAAATCTTGATAAAGTTCTTTGGTCACAATGTCGCCACCGGCTGCGGATTCTTCGCCCCCTGAGGACAAGACGGTTAATATCCCATCTTCTATTTCCCAACCGTTTTCGGGAAATTCATCTAGTTTTGCCCCGCGCCAGCCATCTGTTCTTTTTCCGTCCCAAAGTAACTTCCATCCGTTCTTTTCTTCATCCATGGTGAGTTTGTTTTTGGTGGTAATTGGCTCCAAGGGCGATTTTCTGGAATATTTGGAAAGGCTATCGGTTAGGATTCTGATATTTTTCCAGATAATCTCCGTGCCTTCTTTTTTATCTTTGTCGATACTATGTACCTGAAGCCCTATGAATCCATTAGCTGTTTTATCATCGATCAAATATGAGGCAGGAACATCATTGATCCACGTTTTTAGGGTATCGCCTATAGCTTCAATACGGTAGTGGTTCCAATCATTTTGTTTAAAAGCTTTTTGTGCTTGGGGATTACCATCCAAAGGGGACAGCCAACCGCGACGCGCTTCGTCATAAATTCCTGCACTCCATGCCCTTTCGGAGGGATCTATTTCTATTTGATATCCATGCACTCTTCCGTTTCTATAATCGGGAAAACTGTTGCTTCGTATCTGTATGCCAGAATTCATACTGGAATCTACCTTATATTCCAGTTCTAAAATGAAATCATCATACATGCTGTCCGATGCCATAAAAGAATTTGGTGTATCATGCACCGTACTGCCCACTATGGCACCGTTCCTGACCTCATAATTGGCATTGCCCCCTTTTTGTGTCCATCCGTTCAAGGTTTCACCATCGAATAAGGCAATCCACGGGGTATCATCTTTGGGAGTCTCCGTACATGCGAAGAGGGTCAACATAGTTAAAATTAGGAGTATTTGGCCTTTGTATGTGTAGACTTCTTTCATTTGCTACTATTTTTTAGTTTTTCTAGGGTTCTAAATATCATGATCATCTATGTTGGGACGAACAAATTAGGCTGTCATAAGCTGGTTTGATGCCCCCTATGTTAGTTGCGGTACAATGAACATCTGCAAGCAATAAAGATAACAAACACCGAACAACTTTTCTATAGCGGGTTCAAATAAATATATACATAGGCCCAAGGATAGTTGCCCCCTCTGTGGCGTTATATCCGATTACAAAAAAGAGTAGTCGGGGCAATCTAGATTGCGTTGGGTCTATTCCCCATTTGCGAGGGCGGGAAAAATGAGCTTAAAAATGAATGCGATAAGTTAAAATTACCTACAAAATAAAATAATTTGCGCAACCGTTTCCTAATTTAGACCTCTTAACGTAGGAAGCGATCAAGGTATTTTGCTGGTTTTGAGAGATAAACCAATATACTTTAATCTATTCATATGAATTACAAATATGGTAACCACGTATAGGGACAAATATTACAATCATTTTTCGCAAAATGAATATAGACACGCTCCTTATTTTAATAAAGGTGAAAACTATATGATGCGTTTTAATGCGCCATTGGCAAATTATAAATTTGAAAATAATAGCCTTACCATTATTTATTTTAAGGATGGCGTGGGGGAACTATACTGGAAAGACAAACGAGTAAAGATTAGCGGGAATAAATTTATAATCACCAATCCAAGTTTGGGATGGGAGTATATTAATGAAAGGGAGGAGTATATTGATGTGCTAAGTTTGGTCATTTGCGATGAGTTTAGGGAACAGTTCAACTATTTCAATACGGCATCCCGAACGCAATTGTTGGACGATCCATTTCATAGGACCTGCCATACTTCCTTTTTTTTGGAGAATGCATTTGGGGCGGATTATTACAGATCCGGAAAACTGTTGCAACAAATTTATCAACTGAGTACTAAGAGCGATTATAAATTTGCCTGCGCGGAAGAGCTTTCCATAGCTGTTTTGCAAGCCATATACCAAGATCAGTGCAAGGGATATGTACTGGCTTCCCATATTGAGGCAAAAAAGCAATCGACAAAAATAGAAACGTTAAAAAGACTGCTTTTGGCCAATGAGTATATCAATGACCACATAACAAGCGCAATATCTTTGGATGATTTATCACAGGTATCCTCACTTTCCAAATACCATCTATACAGTTCGTTCAAGAATATTTATGGTAAAACACCCCATCAATATATAAATAGACTTAAAATGGCCAGGGCCAAGGAGCATATCCAAAGGGGAGTTTGTTCTATAAGTGAAGTATCGGATTTTTTCGGGTTTAGCGACTTATGTGTATTTAGTAAGGTCTTTAAAAAAGTATATGGAAACCCTCCCTCACATTATCAATTAAGGGGTTAAGCGTATTGGTCCAGATCATTAGTTTAAAACCCTATCCACACCAGACAGATGAGCAATTTTGTTGCATAACCTTTGGTCGAACTATTTCCGGCAAAAGGATCTAAAAGTTAAAATTTCAAAATCTTGATTTTTTGACAAACATTTCATAGTTCCCTTTTTCTAATTTTGTTCAAGGTTCTGTATACTATAAATCCCCAAAAAAGGTATTGGGTTTTAAGAAGGGAACAATGGCGACCAGATGAAACAAAATCCTGGCCGTCCTAATAGGAAGGTTTTTCCGAACCAAACCAAGTTACTCTATACGGGGGGCTTTGCAGCTATCCAGAGCATCTCTTTAATGACCCTGGATTCCCTGTATATAAAGTGCAATGATCCCAGCTCTTATCGGCATATTGTTGGTTTGTGCACGGAGCTGGGTCTTGCTGAAAAAGGCATTTCACTGCTTTTTGGTATTTAAAGCAAATACAGTTGATCATTCAATATGGACCATACCTAAGGCGGATATTCAATTTAACAATGGCATCTACCATCTCCTATCCATCCTTTTGGATACAACTGCTTTTCCGATGACCAAATTGTGCTTTTCAAAAGGGGAAGACTATAGATTTTTATGATCAACTATCAGTTGGAAGGCATATCGAAAATAGTATCGTCTATCTCTAAATTCCATGCTACCGAAGTGGTTTTCAATATTTGAAAGGTATCGTCACCATATTTCATGGTTACCGTAAAGGGATATAGATAACCGTCTACGTCCTTATAGTTGGATAAGTAGGATTTCATTATTTTTCCTTTGCCCTCTCCGGTTACCACTTCCGATTCCGTAAGAATGGGGACGTACCTTTTGGTGTCGATATATAGGAATAATACATTTTCTGTCTCCTTGCCCTCAACCCATTGCGGTAGTTTTGTTAATTTTAATTTAAATGTTTCAGAGTCATTGATCGTTACCTTGCCCAAATACTCCAAGCGATAACCGTTTTGCTTCCAATTATGACCTGGATAAGGGAAGTCATACCTTAAAAGTTGGGTGTTTTTTGTGATGTCGGTGCTTTTTTCTTCAGGCTGCATTTGTTGGTTTGAGCCCCAAGCTTTGGTCCCGTCAAAAGCAATCGAGATATAGTCCATTCCATTAACTTGTAGCGTAGTTATCTGCTTTCCGTTCTTTTTCATAATTCTTAGAAAAGGAAGCTCCATACCACCTTGGGAAATTAATTTGGCGGTACCGGTAATTTTCATGGAATTTATTTTATCCCAACTCTTTTGACCTCCTGTTACCTTAGTATATTTAGCTAGGATTTGCTCGGCGTTTTGGGCTGTAACAATGTTGCAGGTAAAGAAAAATACGGGTACAATTGTAAAGAGTAATTTTTTCATGGAAAGTTATGTTTTTGTAACACCGGATAATTGTTTCCAGTGCTTTAGTTTTATAAAGTATAGTATAAATCCAAAAAATAATACGGCCCCACTTGCTCCATAAACCATTCCAAAAAACGGAGTCTTTGGAATACGAGTGGCCAACTCCGCGGCCAAGGCCATATATAATCCGATTACCGACCAATACATAAAGTTTAGATGAAACATTCTCCAGTCATTTTTCGGTTTTTTTAACCATATAGGCACCATTCCTAGAATTAAATTTATGGCCGTGAAAAGTGCAGCGTAATGAAACATACCAAAGCCTTTGAACATCCTATAGATCATAAAGGAAGTGATAAGCAATACGGTCATGCTCATTAAATAACAGTATCCTATCTTTTTATGCCATTTGGTTCCTTTGGTACGGACGAGAACCATAGTTCCAAATAACAGGGCCAAGACGGATGCGATTAGATGTATGAGGCCCGTAATATCCTTGAAGAAGTAATTCATACTACCGTATTATTTAACTAGGGTTATTCAAAATGAATGAACATCTTCTCAAAATTTAGGACCATTTTATCAAATTTTGAAATAAAGTCCTGACCAATATTCCCATAGGAGTGCCGATCAGAATTTTTTATCAATTCAGGAATAAGACTTACGGAATCCATAACGATGATTTTATGGTTGACCACTGGTTCAAAAACAACATCATATCCTTCTATTTCCGTATTCCCCCCGGCCCCTCCAAATCTTATTTTGGTTTTTGTATAACTCCTTAAAACTTCTTCTTTTCTACTATCAAAGTATGACTTATACAGCATGGTGGCATCTGCCCCGGTATCAAAAGTAAATACCATTTCGTCGCCACCTTTCATCTGTAAATTTATAAGAGGTGTCAAATACTCAATTGCAAGATTCCGTTCTTTATCCAATGTGCTTTCCAACGGAATATAGATGTTATCCTCCTCTAAAAAGTGTAGTTCTTTCATAGCGGAAATGACAGGATAGCCCAATATGCCATTTATCTGGTAATCAATTTGTGGGATGTATAAAGCTTCATCCGGAAATACAAGAAATATCACATTGTTAAAATCCATATGTTCAATGGTAAAATGCTTGGCAACACCAACCTTTGAATTAACGCGTTTTCCTGTTATGGTATTTACACTTACTTCAATATCTATAATGTCTATTCCCATGGATTTCGCCTGGGACTCAATGATGGTAGAGAGGTTTGCTCCCGTATCAAAAATGAAGGGGTAGTTTTTGGAATTATGGACAACATTTAGATTTTTTAAACCTGCTTTATCCCTATTTAAACGAATGAAGGAATCACCCTTAAATTGAACAGATTGCTTAGGATAATTAATGACCGCTTTCCATATGGAACCATTGTTTTTAGTGCTTTTCAATTCGTCGGGCGAAGTCACGTCCCCGTAATTGGAAATCAGGGTGTTGGTAATCTTGTCCGCTTGTTTATAATCAAACAATTTCACGGCATTTGAAAGTTGTGTGTTCAATAAATCCCTTTCCTCGGTTTTACTTAAACTATCCTTATATTTTTCAAAAAGAACCTTTATCAGCTGATTCGATTTTTCCAATTGATTAAACACATTGGCCAAAGTGGCTTCAAATCTTAAGGCCGTAAAGTCATCCAATTCCTTTTTGTTAAGGTCAAAATGTGCACTAGCCTTAAAATAGGACTTAACATTGATAAGGGAATCAATTTCTACTACCATATGCTCCTTATCGGTTGTTTGGGATTGACATCCGGTAAGGGATAACATATACAAGATAAATGGTAAAAATTTCATTGCGTAAAATATCTAGCCACAATGATATGCTACTTTTTGATGAAAAAAGTCTTTCTACTTGAAGTCGAACAAAATAACCTTAAGGCTTTTCAAAGTTTCGCTCCCTGTATTGCCTGGCGGTGATACCTGTACTCTTTTTAAAGGCCGTGTTAAAGGAAGATCGTGAGTTGAACCCTACTTCATACATAATTTCGTAGATTTTATAATCTTTGAAAGTAGTATCGGCCAACATTTTTTTTGCGCCTTCTATTCTATAACAATTTATAAAATCAAAAAAATTTTTATTGAAATTTTCGTTGATGGCCTGTGATAAATTTTTAGGATGTGTCTTCAATTCTATTGACAGCAATTTTAGGTTGAGGTTTTCATTTAGATATAGCTTTTTGCTTTCCATTAGTGCCTGCAATTTATGGGCCAAATGTTTGCTTTCTTGCGTTGACAAAACGGAATCTTTATATTTTTCGATTTTCTGCGTATCATTCCTCGATTTGTACATACGGTATCCCTTCAATGCATTTAAGGTAAAATTTCTGAGCAACAGAAAAATACAGCCTAAAGTCATTGCAATAATGGAAAATATGAATTGAACTTTAGGCGTGGTGAAAAGAACTTCGATCAGCACGGAAATATAGATGACGGATATTACTAGAAGGATGTTGAAATTGTCTAACCATCTTTCCGATAAATTATTTTTATGGGTGCTCTTCCTTAAGACGATTACTTTTTTTGTGACTAGGATGTTCATCGACCAAAATAGGTATATTCCAAAATGGGCCAGGACCATGAGCGTTAGATATGAAGTATGACTATCTATTATTTGTAGCATTAGCAGGATAAGTAGTAGGGCACCTAAGATTAAATGATAAAAATAATCTTTCGTAAAACCTTTTAAGTTTGTCAAAGCACTCTTGATAAAAAATAATAGGCTGGGTCCTGCCATAAGACCAAAGGAAGGGATTAGGTTTGGAAAATGGAGGTTGGAAAATCGGAGCAAGTATATATTGATGAGGGCCAATATAGAAAAACCGAACAATGGAAAAATGTACTTGTTTTTATAGGCAAAACTTGTAAAAAGAAAAAAAGATAATCCGCCAAGAAATATTAAAAAAAGTAACAGCGCTTTTAGTAAATCAAAAGTCCTGCTGAATTCATATGTTTCCATAATTCGATTTTACTTCCTAAGCATCCGTAGTATGCACAAATCTACCATAATTACCTACTTCCTTGATTCTGAAAAGCAATGCCATAAACCTAAATGTATTGTATTTAAGATGCTTTCTTCCTTTTCAAAATTAAGAATCATCCCGTATGTATTCGTAGTATTTCAAGAAGACGTACAAAAAAACTAAACGAAAATCATTGTTCTTGTGCTATATACTAAAACCTTTTAAATACACTGAAATTTATCGCATCGAGTAGGGAATTAACTATATAAACTATCACAAAAGGAAATGTGATAGTTATAAAATCGAGGTTCATAATGTTCTTTTGAGCAATAACGATTAACTTTATGGTTTTACCTAAAAATACCATGAAATGTTTAGATTAAGGCGATTCCTTTTATGTACCCTTATGGGTACAGTTTTAGTTTTGTCCCTCAATTGTAAAAATGAAGCTAAATCTAAAACGCCTTCCTTGGAAAAGGGAACAACTTTAGATTCCCTTGATGTGGAGACAACGGCGCTTTCCTTGTTAAAGGGAATTCCGGCAGGCATCAAGGTGCCGGAAGGCATGGTATGGATTCCGGGGGGTATTTTTGAACAAGGTGCCGTTCCACAGGATAAAATGGCCATGGCGCACGAAAAACCCTCGCATACCGTTGCCGTAGACGGGTTTTTTATGGATATAACAGAAGTGACCAATGCACAGTTTTCGCAATTTATAAAGGAGACTTCGTATGTAACGGTGGCTGAAAGGGCAATTGATTGGGAAGAGATGAAAAAACAACTCCCCGAGGGAACTCCCAAACCACATGATTCTATTATGCAGCCGGGTTCCCTCACTTTTAAAAAAACAAAGACTTCGGTACCTAATCTATATGACTTCTCCCAATGGTGGAATTGGACCATAGGAGCCAATTGGAGACATCCGGACGGCCCTAAAAGTTCTATTGCCGGAAAGGAAAATGAACCGGTAGTTCATATTGCCGTGGAAGATGCCCAGGCTTATTGCAAATGGGCGAAAAGACGTTTGCCTACCGAGGCCGAATGGGAATATGCCTCACGGGGCAACCAAAAGAAAACAATCCATTTTTGGGGGGACGATGTTTCACCACTTTCCCAAAAGGCCAATACCTGGGACGGAGAGTTTCCCGTTACCAATGATAAAACCGATGGTTTTGAGGAACGCTCCCCGGTAAAGTCTTATCCGCCAAATGATTATGGTCTTTATGATATGGCGGGCAATGTTTGGGAGTTTACAAGCGATTGGTACAATACCAAATATTACGGGGAACTAGCTTCGTTAAATACCGTGGCAGTAAACCCTAAAGGCGCCCATACCGCCTATAATGCCGGTAATCCCTATGCCAAGGAAAAGGTTATTAAAGGAGGGTCTTTTTTGTGCAGTGCCTCCTATTGTGCCAGTTATAGGGTTTCCTCACGTATGGGAAATGCCCTGGATTCATCGGCGGAGCATTTAGGTTTTAGGACGGTCTTGTCCATAAACGAATAGTGTTCATTTAGTATAAAATTCCAGGAGAATAGAGCTAACGGCCTATATTACCGAAGGATATTGCTATGGATGCCGGTCATTTAGAATACACGCTTCTTGGCCCATATAAAATTAAATCTTCTCTTTTTCTTTTGTTAAGGACAATGACAAATATTTACTGATTTATGATATGGGTCAAACCCTTTTTTGATGGAGCTAAGCTTTTGTTTTGGGATGCTTTAATTTTAATAGTCTAAAAAAAGAATGGGTTTTAGGATGTTTCTAAAACCATATTCAATGTGGAACCTTTAAAATTTTAATATGAAACTGAAAAACAAAAAAGTAGCTATTCTGGCTACGGATGGATTTGAAAAATCGGAATTATTCGAACCTCTCAATGCGCTTAAGGAAGCAGGGGCAACTACACACATCATATCGGTAAAGGAAGGAGAAATTAAGAGTTGGGATGGTAATAATTGGGGAGAAAGTATCCAAGTGGATAAACTGGTCAAGAATACGAACGAATCAGATTACAACGGCCTCGTTCTGCCCGGTGGAGTAGCTAATCCGGATCTTTTGAGAACCCATGACGATGCCTTGCAATTTATTAAATCCTTTTTCGAAAGTGGCAAACCCGTTGCGGCAATATGCCATGCCCCTTGGTTGTTGATAAGTGCCGGAGTAATAGAAAACAGGGAAGTAACTTCGTATCATAGTATCAAAGATGATGTTTTGAATGCAGGAGGTAACTGGAGAGATCAGGAAGTAGTAGTGGACCAGGGCTTGGTCACCAGTAGAAATCCCGATGATCTTCCGGCCTTTATTAGCAAGGTTATCGAAGAAATTGCTGAGGGGAAACACGAAGGTCAAGTAGCGGATGCTTAGTAGCGCATTAGAAATATTTAATAATGAATACCATAAAGGATGGGAAGGGCTTTCTGCCCTTCCAAATCCTTTTTCAATTCCATTTAAAAACTAACTATGGCAGTATTAGGACATATTATCAAGGGTATTATTGAAACTAAGGGCGTATTGACACCGGCTACTGATCCTATGGAAGAACAACAAAGCGTTTTGGCCGCAATGTTGGAAAAGGCTTCGGATACCGCATTTGGAAAAAAATATGCCTTTTCGGATATTTTAAAGTCAGGCCATATCCAAAAAGCCTTTGCCAGGCAAGTGCCTTATTTTGATTACAACAAAATCAATACGGAATGGTGGAGCAAACAACATAGCGGGCAGACCAATGTGACTTGGCCGGGCAATCCAGATTACTATGCCCTCAGTTCCGGTACTACGGGGAAGACCAGTAAACGGATACCCGTTACCAACGCTATGATAGACGCCATTCAAAAAGCCGGCATAAAGCAGGTCTTTGCTTTGAAGAACTTTGAACTCCCTGCCGATTTTTTTGAAAAGGGAATCTTGATGTTGGGAAGTTCTACCGACCTTACCGAAAGGAAAAATCATGCCGAAGGGGAAATAAGCGGAATAAGTGCCAGCAATATTCCTTCGTGGTTCAGGGGGTATTATAAACCGGGGGAGGAGATTGCCCAAATAGACGATTGGGACGCCCGAGTAAAAAAAATCGTTGAGGAAGCGCCCAACTGGGATATCGGGGCATTAAGCGGAATACCCTCTTGGATAGAATTGATGCTGAAAGAGGTCATAGCGGCCCACAACTTAAAAAACATCCATGAAATATGGCCTAATCTGCAAGTCTACACTTCGGGCGGAGTCGCTTTTGGACCTTATGAAAAAAGTTTCAATGCCTTAATGGGTAGGCCTATAACAATTATAGATACCTATTTGGCATCCGAAGGCTTTATCGCTTTTCAGGCTAGGCCGGAAACCGATGCCATGCAATTGATTACGGACAATGGAATCTATTTTGAGTTTGTTCCGTTTCATCCGGAAGCCATTAATGAGGACGGTTCTTTATCCGACGATGCCGAAGCCATCTCTTTAGTCGATGTACAATTGGGACAGGATTATGTACTGGTTATCAGCACCGTTGCAGGCACTTGGCGTTACATGATCGGAGATACCATAGAATTTACGGATATTGAACGTGCCGAAATTAGGATAACCGGTAGAACCAAATTTTTCCTGAATACGGTGGGATCACAACTTTCCGTAAACAAGTTGGACGATGCCGTGAACCATTTAGAGGAAGAATTCAATATAAAAATATCGGAATATACATTATGTGCAAAAAAGTACGACGACGGCTTTTACCATTCGTGGTATTTGGGAACAACGGCTCATATACCTATGGAAAAACTAGTAAATACCTTGGACGGTTTTTTGCAGAAAGCCAATAAAAATTATAAGGTTGCCCGATCCAAAGCCTTAAAAGGTGTTAAGGTAAGTACGGTAAAACCTACCGTTTTTCATAATTGGAGCGGGGAGAACAAGAAAAAAGGCGGACAGGTTAAAATGGAAAGGGTCATGGGTGAGGAAAAATTTGAGGAATGGGAAAATTTCGTCAAAAAGCCATAATACAAAGCTTATTCTGTCTCAATATTTTGCTCCCTTTCTTTTACTAAAAGCATAATTTCATCGGGGGAAAGGTAAAGTTCTTTGATACGGTCCCTATACTTTTCCGAAATTCCTGCCTGGTTCAAAATAAAATCCTTGGTATCCAAGATATAGGATTCCAGGCCGTGTGCCACGGCAAAGCTGTCTGCTGCCCGTTCCGCTTCCTTGATAAAACGTTTTGAAAAGTAGTATCTCAATCCAAAACGTACCAAATCCCAATTACTGCGATGTTCATAATCCATAATATGTCCCAACTCATGTCCTAGCCATCCAATTAAGATATTAGGTTTCATATTTTTGGTATGAAATAGTGTATCGGCAAGTTTAAACTTCTCGCTTATAAGAATAATATACGCTCTATTTTCTTTAGACCTAAAAAGAGAACTGAACTTAGGCTGCGCTTGCATAATCGATTTTTTGATCCGCTTTTTGAATTTGAACTCAATAGGGGTTTCTTTTAATTTTGGGTAGTGTTTTAGTGCTGTTTCAGCTTCGGTTCGTATGCTCTCGGGAATAATATGCTGTGCTTTTGTACTTAAGTTGCCCATAAAAATTAGTGCTATCAATAAACGCATTTGTTATGTTATTAGAGTAAAGGACTGAAAAATTTTGCAAGACCTTCCAAAAATTTTTGCCAAGGTGACCTATTTCTAAACGATTCGTAGTCCAGACGAATATCCTCCGAGCATTGGGCATTCAGAGCTTGGGCAATAGTGGTTGCCAACTTCTCGTCATACAACATTGCATTGGTCTCAAAATTATGTTCAAAACTTCTATAATCAAAGTTGCCCGAGCCTACTGAAGCAACCTCTTTGTCTATAACGATGACTTTACTATGGGAAAAATCGTTACGGAGAAAAATTTTAATTCCCACGGCAAGTAATTGCTCAAAGTTTGAATACATACTTAATCTGGCCAAAAGCGAATCCGACTTTTTTGGTATTAGGAGTTTCACTTCCACACCACTCAAAGCTGCCATTTTTAAGGCCTCTAGAATAGAAGTGCCAGGTATAAAATAAGGGTTGGCTATTTGTATACACCTTTCCGCGGTATTGATCATTGCCAGATATTGCTGTAGAATAGTTGGATGTTTCGAGTCCGGACCGCTCGCCACCATTTGCACGGTGGAATCCCCTATGGTAGGATTTTCCGGCAAGTATTTGTCCTGTAATAAAATATCCTCCTCACCGGCAAAATGGTAATCCTTTATAAAAACCCGATGCAGGCTGTTCACGACAGGCCCCTCTATTTTTAAATGAAAATCTTCCCAAATGCCCAGATTAGAAATGTTTTTAATGTATTTGTCCGATAGGTTTACCCCACCAACAAATCCAAGTACCCCATCTACGATCAAGATTTTCCTATGGTTCCGATAATTTAATGTAAACAACAGATTGCCAAAACGTATGGGCATAATAGGATATGCTTTAACCCCAATATCCCTGAAGCGGGCAATAGATTTACCCCTTAGGGAATAGCTGCCAAAGGAATCGTATATCATTCGTATCGTTACACCCTCGGCAATTTTGGCTTTGAAAAGCTCATATAGAGTATCTACAACTTCCCCTTGCTCTATGATGTAATACTGTAGATGGATAAACTTTTTAGCTGCCGTTATCGCTTTAAATTCCGCTTCAAATGTTTCTTTGCCGCCGTTCAAAAGGGTTACCCTATTTCCTCGGTAAGGCGACAACAGACTACTGTTCTTAATAAGTTTTGCAAGCTTAAAGTTTTTTTGGCTTTCAAACTCATTTTCAAACTCCGTATGTACAATTTCATGATAAGTTTCATCGTACAACTTTCTTTGCTCGGTCCGCTTTAGTTTATAAAGTTTGAATTTTCTCCGATTTACACCGAACAAATAATATAAAATGGGACCGGCAAATGGAAGTGCTAATGCAGCCAACACCCAACTGACGGATTTTGTGGGCCTAGAACCATGGAATATAATGCTGATTATTGCCCAAAGGGTACTTGCAATATATATAAGTACAAGAATGGTTTGCATAATCTGTTTTGAACCACCTAATATAAGATTTTGCAAACTGCCTACAAACCGTACCGATCGATTGCGTTAGCATCCTTAGTATAAGAGCTAACAATTGCACGATATTTCAAATATCTTCACCTTAAAACAAAAGGGACTATGGGTGTAATTTCAAAAGACGGCAATCAGATCAAGTTATATTTTAATTCGAATAATTCAGTACACAAACAAACGTATGCCTATGCGGTTTCCACAACCAAGCAATTTTTGGGTATGGATACGGCCAAACAAAAGGTTACGGGTACACAATGGGCCGAATTGGCCGATGGACTTGGAGTGGACATTGCCGATTTAATAGATACTTCCCATACGGATTTTATTAAGGAATATGGGAAGGACGTAAACATGGAAGACCACGATTGGTTGAAGGTTTTGGAAAAGCATCCGGAGACTTTAACTCATCCTATCGCCATTATCGGAGAAGCATATTACCGTATAAAATCTCCATCGGATTTCATACAATATCTAGAGCCGGATAGTGTAGGAAAACCAAAACCATATAAGGAGTAAAAAACAGAATCACCAAAGTATCAAAAATAAAAATTGATGAAAATAAGCAGATATACCAAAAGGGCTATCACCGGGGGCATCATTTCCATGATTATCATGTCGTTGGGTACATTTTTACTGGGGGAACTTAGCGGATATGAAGCCAAGGTACTTATCAAAAATTCTATTTCTGGAATAAACACCTTATGCAATACCATTGCATTGGCATCCGCTACAATACTCGCGCTCCTATTGACCGTATTGGGTATAAGTTCAGGAGCAAAATCGAAATTGAAAAAAGATCACTACAAGCATATCATGCAAATAGCTAGGGTGGATACCATTATTTTTGTTGCATCGTTGATTTCTTTTCTACTGTTTAACTTGCCAGTTACGGAGTCGGAAAATGTGCCTAATGACTGGTTTAATTTTGTATACTATGTTTCTTTGGGCATTTCAAGCGTTTTGAGCGCAGCATTGATTGTGGTTGTATTGATGTTGTACAATACGGTGGTCAGTATCATCAAAATTGTAGGTTTGGATATAAAAGATCATCCCTTGACCGAAAATAACGATTGATAATTCTGGAATAAACGACAAACAACCAGGTCACTTAACAATAACATAAGCTCTATGGCGGTGCAACGTAAAACCATTTTAAGAATACTAACGTTCGCATTGCTGCTCTTTACAATCGTTGTAGGCGCGTTGCAATGGAAAGCACAGGATGTTGTGAAAGATTTTCTTTCCCGAAAAATCCCCGATCATCTCAAAGTATCCTATAGCGAATTAAATGTAAACGTAGTATTGGGAAATGTTGATTTTGAGCAGTTATCCTTAAAAATATTCAATCGTGATACCACCTTGGCGCACACCGTCTTTAAAACGGAAAAGTTGGAACTTCAAGGCCTGGATTACTATCAATTATTCTTTCAAAACACCATAAAGCTAGATGAATTTATACTACAAGCACCATCACTACACTATTATTCTTCTAAATATTATCCTGCAAAAACACGCTCCGACAAGGGTTTTGTAAATCTTTTAAAAACCATTTTGGTGGCAAGACTCCAAGTGAAAAATGGAAGTTTTCACTTGATGGAAAAAAAGGAGGATAGCGTAAAAATAGCTGTGGACTCCTATGATTTTACCCTTTTAGGAGGAAAGACCGACCCTGTACTGGTAAAAGACAAAATCCCTTTGACTTTTGATGATTATGCATTGAAGGCAAAAAATGTTTTTGTCAATTTGGGGGAGTTCGAAACGCTGAAGACAGCAATAATAGCGGTATCCCCGTCAAATTCTGAAATTAAGGATATTTCGCTGACCTCCAAATACGACAAGGAAGAACTCAGCAAGCATTTGACCAAAGAGCGAGATTATATTCAACTTCATATTCCAAAGGTAAAAGTTGATGGGTTGGATTTTGGATTCCATAAAGATAGATTTGGGATACGAGTTTCTTACGGAGAATTGGTCGATCCCAATTTGGAGATGTATCGTGACAAACGCCTACATGATGACTTCAATCTTAAACCACTGTATGGGAAACTGCTTAGGGATTTGCCATTGGATCTGGATATAGAAAAATGGATAATTACCAACGGATATATTTCCTATGAAGAAAAAGTAGTAGATGGCCATGATGCGGGGAAACTGTTCTTTGAGGATGTCAATGCCAGTTTTAACCATATTTCCAATACCGGTGGTCCTGAACGAACCACAATGATCAATGTCAATACCAAAATTTCGGGTAAAGGCAAATTGGATTTTGATTGGAGTTTTAACATAAATGACCCTTCCGATGCCTTTACGGTTTCAGGGTCCCTTAAAAATTTGAAAACCGAGGAGTTGAATTCTTTTTTGGAGCCCAATCTTCGTGCCAGGGCAGAGGGTACCATTGATGAAATGTACTTTACTTTTGGCGGTGGCCCCAGTGTAGCTAAAGGTGATATAAAGATGAAGTATCGCGACTTTAAGTTCGACGTATTGGACAAGGATCGACTTAAAATCAATAAATTCCTCACCTTTATCGGCAATATTTTTATCGATGACGGTTCCAAGGCAGATGCCCAAGGGTTTAGATATGGTACTATAGAAGCCGAACGGGAAATTAATAAGTCTTTTTTCAATTACCTATGGGCCGGCATACGGGAGGGAATAATAAGTACGCTTACCGGTAGTGGTAAAGAGCGTGAATAAAGAGTATAGAAGATACAAATCTTAATAATAGTAAAGAAAATCAATATTATGAGTTCATCCCCAAAAAATAAAAATAGATTTAGAAGGAAAAGATACCTTGTGCCGGGGGTCGTCATTATATGCTTGGTACTGCTTCGCATTGCCCTACCCTTTATCGTAAAGGTCTATGTGAATAAGGTGTTGGCGGATATACCTGGATATTATGGGCAGGTTTCCGATATAGATATTTCGCTCATACGAGGGGCATATGTAATTGATAAGTTATATTTGAACAAGGTGGACGCAGGCTCCAAGGTTCCGTTCTTGGATTTTGAAAAGACCGATATTTCGGTGGAATGGAAGTCATTGTTAAAGGGGAAGATTGTAAGCGAGATTATACTTACCCGTCCCCAGCTCATCTATGTTTTTGAGGACCAACAACAAAATGAAGTAGTGGATCCAGAACTTGATGATTGGACCAAGGCGCTGACCGATTTGGTTCCTATAGACATCAACCATTTGGAAATTATTGACGGCAAAGCTGCTTTTGTGGAAATCACTGCAAGCCCTAACATAGATTTAAACCTGAACAATATTGAATTAACGGCCACCAACCTTAGGAACGTGGTTCAAAAAGATCGTAGTTTACCCTCGCATTTGAATGCTACAGCGACTTCTATAGGAAACGGAAATGTAAAATTGGAAGGAAAAATGAATTTGGTAAAGCAGATTCCCGATATGGACATCTCCTTTTCTTTGGAAGATGCTGCGGCTACGGCCTTGAACGATTTCACCAATCACTATGCAGGTATCGATTTCAATGAGGGAACTTTTAATATTTACAGTGAAATTGCTATAGCCGACGGATTTCTAACGGGTTATCTGAAACCCTTGCTAAAGGATACCAAACTTGTTGGAAAAGAAGACGGTTTTTTGAATACGTTATGGGAAGGATTCGTCGGTTTTTTTAAGTTTGTTCTTAAGAACCATAAAAACAACACCCTTGCTACTAAAGTACCTATTGAAGGAGATTTGAACGATGTGAGTACAAGAGTTTGGCCCACCATTACCAATATTTTTAAAAATGCATGGATATCGGCTTATAAGGGTGTTGTAGATGGAGAAGTTAGTTTTAAGGATGCTAAAAAAGGTGCCGATGAAGAGAAGGAATAAAAGGCATAGTATCAATTTTATCAAGGCTATATGATAAGAAGTCTATAATTGATTCATTCGGTAGGTGTCATTTAAATCCCTGGTCTCTTCACCCGAAACTTTTCCACACAAGGAAGTGTCTCAGAATAGCAGCGGGACTGTCTTAGCCTAAATCACCATATGTATTAAGGATACCATAGCCTATGAACGCCAAGGTCACAATCAACAGAACAATGAGGATGCCACCGGTCCGTATAGGCTTTTTGACCGCAATTGTTTCTTCTTCTTGTTCCTCTACTAGGCTCATGGCTAATTTGGATTGTGGAACTTGCTTTACTAAAAAAGCGGACAATTCCCATGAAGGAATTTGTCCGCTGAATATGGTGCAATTAAACGCTACCGCATAAGCGCGGTGGATGATTAATTGTCGTCGGTAGCATCGTCTATTTCGTCCTCAACTTCCTCTACCCCTTCTTCAATTCCTTCACCAACTTCTTCTACGCCATCCTCTATTTTTTCTCCTGTAGACTTTTCCCTACAGCTAGAAAAAGATACGGCGGTAACTATTGCTAAAAGCAACATGAATACTGATTTTTTCATTTTATATAGTTTTAATTTTAAAATAATTTCTTTTTACCGGATATCAAGGATATCACAAAAAGTATCAGAAAAACAAAGAATAAGATTTTAGCTATACTAGCGGCACCTGCCGCAATTCCACCGAAACCAAAAATGGCCGCGATGATGGCTAAAATAACAAAAGTAACTGTCCAGCGTAACATAATCTATAGTTTTTAAGGTTAAAAATTTTTATTTAACATAAAGGTCTCAAAAATAGGTCGGACACCTTAACGGTATCACTTCCGTTGTTAACTCATTAGAAAAATAGTGTTGACACTTTCTATAGTTGATTTCTCACAAGTTTAGTTTTAATGATAATTCTGTTCTTCTTTGAAAAGTAAGGCTATAGTTTTATGATTTATAGTTACCTTTAGTCGGTATAGCACTGCGCTAAATGAAGAAAGAATTAAAGGTAAGGGATTTGGAGGCAAAGGACGTAATCATTGATATGTCCAAAAGTCTTGGTGTGGATTATGAGGAGGAAAACAACGAGTTTTGCATCCGATTGCCAGAGGAGATAGGGTCAGGTTATATTAAAGCAACTTGTTTTGATTATGGAATAAGTGTTATTCAGTCGGATTATCTGTTAAAAACCAACTTACATTTGGAGTTGGAAAAGGGGGTGATTAATCCACTTAAAATCATTTTTAATAGGGAATCTGCATTTTCCCATTCATTTTCGGAAGAAGATGAGTCACATGAGATTCGGCATTTGGAAAGTGTTGTTACTTCGGCTACGCCTAAGAACGTACATCTTTTTAAAATTCCTGCCAATACTCCGATCTGTATGTTCAGCATAGAGATAAACAGAAAACTTTTTGAAGAAAAGATAGAGACTTTTCTAGAAGAGATGAACGATAATCTGGTGGAGCTGTTCAGGGATGTAAACGGTATTAACTTATTTTTCTATAAAGGTTTCTACAGTTTGGATATTGCTAAATTCATGGAAGAATACATGGATTGTGATTTAGAAGGTTTTATGCGTTCCGTATACCTGGAAGGAAAGACCTATGAGATTTTAATACATTATTTGCGGCAATATCTGGACGACCTTAACGATCCCGATGGGCGTAAAATTTTGAGACAGGCTACCGTGGAACGAATTGAGGAAGCCGCAAAGATTATTGAGGAAGAATTGGCGGTCATGGACAGTGTGATAAAATTGGCAAAACGCGTGGGTGTTAATCAGAATACGCTTCAAGCGGGTTTTCAACAGTTATACAATACTTCGGTAAACGAGTATATCCGAAACTTCAGAATTGAAAAGGCCAAGGAGTTGCTGGAAAAATCGGATTTGAACGTTACCGAAATAACGTATCGCATCGGTATTAATTCTAGAAGCTATTTTTCAAAATTGTTCAAAGAGCGTTATGGGGTTTCACCAGGACAATATCTTTCCAAACATAGAATCCCGAAAAAAAATTCTAAATCGGCTTAATAAATAGGCACGCTTTTCTTCACTACTTGTCGTTATAAACCCTAAAGTTTTCTTAAAACGACCCTAAATAGCACTTAAAGCGATCGTTTGTGTTAATCTCTGTTTCAAAATTGCTAAACCCATCTACACCTTTGGAATTTCTTTGCATTACCGAAATATGTTTCATAAAAAGGAAAACAAGATGCGGGAAATTAAAGTCTATAGTACTAAGGAAGATGAAATACTGAAGGAGGTCAATACTTGTCTTAAAGGTAGTTTGACCCAGGAGTGGGGAGAGCATGTACTTGAATTCGACAATGATTTGGGAAAAGGCAAGATTCGTAGTATGATGTTCGATTGGGGTGTCTCCCTACTCGATTTTGATGTGGAATTCAGGGAAGAAGTGAAGATGACTTTTGAAATTGGTGCCATATCGCCTATCGAATTTGTTTTCATATCGGAAGGAAGTTTACGGTATAATGTAAAAGAAGATCAGGATGATACCCATTTGGAGCGCTATCAAAATATTATTATCTCTCCTGAGAAATTTTCTAAGAAGCGTTACGTTTTTCCGAAGGGGGTTAATGTAAAAGTCAACTTCATTCGCATTATAAGAACAGCGTATTTTCAGAAAAGGAATCATAATCTAAATTATCTGAACGATATTCTGCTATCCGTCTTCAAGGATGAAAACTCTAAATTGCCCTATAAGCACACCGGAAACTTTAATTTGAAAATTGCCGATGAGGTACGGCAATTGAATAGTTCCCCCGATTCCGGTCTCATACGTACGCTATCCTTGGAGGGTCGTTTGTATTTAATTTTGGCCATGCAGCTCATGGAACACCATAAGTTTGAGAATCAAGAAATTTTACCGGAATCCCTATCCAAAGAGGATATCAAAAAAATTCATCAGCTTTCTGAATTTATTTTGGATAATATTTCCGATCCGTTGACCGTGCTCACACTTTCGGAAGTATCCGGGATAAGTCCTAAAAAGTTACAATTGGGTTTTAAGGTCTTGTATTCCAAATCGGTCAACGCCTATATACGTCAACTAAAATTAGAGATTGCCAGAGATTATTTAAAAAATACGGAATTGACGGTTTCGGAGATTGTATATAAGATAGGGATTAGAAGTAGAAGTTATTTTTCCAAAATCTTCATGGAAAACTACGGTATACTGCCAACGGAATATCGAAAAAAATTGGTAAAGAAGAGTCTTTAGTTATTCTTGCTCCATTTGGGGCGGGATATTTTTATAATCCACCGGTTCCAAAATAGAATCATAGGAAATATTCTGGTTAAATAGTTCTTTTGCAATGGGATTGGCCTGCAAATCAGCTTTTTCAAGAGTTCTCAACAATTCCTTGATTTCGCCGATATCGGCTTTGGGGTTAAGCCAAGCGTTCATAAGTTCTCTAGATATAATCAAAGGCATACTGTCCACTATACTTTGAAAACGTTGTATAAAACTATCGGCCTTGCCCACTAAAATGGAGCAGGTTAGAAATCCGTCCTCGGCACGGTTGTAGATACCGGCCAATAAGAAGGGTTCTCCCGATGAAAGACTTATATAATAGGGATATACCTTGCCTTGATGTAAATAAGACGTAAAGAAGCCGGTTACGATAACCAAACACCTTCTATCGTTGAGGGATTCACTATGCCAATAATTTGCATCCAATGACTTTTCCTCCAAGTTTAGGGTATTGGTTACGCTTTGGAAAATAGCCCATTCTTCTTCGTAATTGGAGGGCAACATACCCCAAATCGCAAAGGAGATAAGTTCAGGTTCCTCCATTGTTATCACGGGGATGGTGGCCTCGTTTAGTCCATGAATAACTACCTCGGGGCGAAATATCTTAGGATGTTTAAAAGGCATATCAAACGCTTCTTCAATTTGTGACCTATCCGCAGTATTTGATAGTTTATAATACATATGCTGTTTTCTGAATGCAAGTAAGTATAATTCTGTGTATGAGGTTATTCCATATCGTTCATTTTATGACTCATTTGCTATAAAGTCGTATAAAATACATCTTTTGTACAAACTTGTCCCAATACTGTTAAACGTTTATTGGATTATGACAACCTAAAGCAGCTTAATAAACTAATTTTGAGGAAGTTAAAAATATGCATCTGTTGAATTGTACAATTGCAAAACAGCACATGATCAAATACAATGAGAGCTAGGAAGAAACAGGCCCGTGGGCTATTGGAAGTGCTAAGTAAATCATTGCGAGGAAAGGTTTTCGATAATGATGGCATCTGTAGGTTACAAATGGATCCCACATTGGGGTCGGGGTCGGTGCGTTCCGTATGTTTTAATATGGGGTTCAGTGTGCTGGAATTTGATATTACGTTAAAAGAGGATATTATTTTGTGCTCTGATCTGCCGGATGCCGAAATGATTTTCTTTTTGTACTGTCTAAAAGGAAACTGTTTTCAAAAATTCGAAAACAGTGAGACGCTCATCAGACTAGATGAATTACAGACTGCCGTGATTTCTAGTAAAAAAGGAACGCTGAGCCAACTTGTAGTTAAAAAGAACAGCCCCTTGGTCTTTAACCTGATTCAAATCAACAAGTCGGAATACTTTGGCAATATCAAGCATCGTATTGAAAATAACGATATTGATCTTCAGGCATTATTAGAGTCCTTCAATACAAGGATGGGGGTTTGTCATTTAGGCAGCATCAATTTAGAAATAGGGGAACTTATTAAATCCTTGGCGAATGCAAAATTTGCCAGCAATCTTGCAAGTTTATTGAATTTTGAAGGAATTTGCCATCTTATTCTTGCGAAGCAAATTGAACAGTATGACTTCTATAGAAGTCACGGTAAAGAGGCTCCAAATGCCCTTTTACAAAGGGAAATGAAGCAAATAGGTGAAATAGCCGATTTTATCAGGAATTCCCCGGAAATAGAGCACTCCATTAATTCACTTTCCACAAAATCCGGACTTTCCCCTGCGAAATTACAACTTGGGTTCAGATTTTCCTATGACTGTACGGTAGGGGAGTATATCAGAAATATGAGGTTGCAAAAAGCCGAGTACTTGTTGCGCTCTACGGATATGAATATTTCAGAAGTCGTATATTCTATTGGGCTCACCAGTAGAAGTTACTTTTGTAAGATCTTCAAAAATAAATTTTTGTGTAGCCCAAAGCAGTTCAAGAACCGGGTTACCCGGAAGGGGGTAGAACTATCGTGAATCATTAGGACAGGTGGTAAATAGTAAAAGGTCGATATACAAATACCGACCTTTCAATGGATCTATGCAGCACTGTGCTACTACTCCATGTACTTATGCCAAATCTTCTAGGCGTTTAATCGTAGATAGACCGGATTCGATGGCGTTTTTCTGATCGATCAATAATTGGTGCGTACTTTGGTGTAAAGCAGTTGTATCATTCAACACCTCTCTATATTCTTCCAAAGCGGCTTTGTCGCCTCTAATGGCCTCCTCTAACATCGCCTCGTCATTATCGCCCGTAAAAAAAGCCTTTAAGTCCATCCATGCGCGATGCGCTTTGCTCGTAAGACTATCGCAGGTCTCCGCCTCTTCCCAATAGGTATTGATTTCGATTTTCAATCGATTTCCAAAATCGTTTCGCTCAGAGGCTTTATGTTCAAAATAGGTCCTCAGATGTGAGTTTTTAGCATGCTTGGCAGCTTTTTTAAATCCTTTTTCTGCATCATATGTTTTTACTAGCAGATCATTTAACTGACTTGCAACTTCTTCTGTGTACGTACTCATACTTTCATTGTTTTTAAGTGATCAGCAAATTTTAATCAGATGCTTGCTGTTTAACATCTTACCGATGAAAATCGGGGAGAGCCTATAGCCCTCAGGAACGTTTGCAAACCTTAATTGAATAAAGAATCATCATCGGTGTAGAAACGGTTCCTAGTTTTAAATGTTTCCATACTGTCCTGAAACTGTTGTGTTGCAACCTTACCAGAACCCTTAATTTGGTTGAGCATATCCTTGGTTGGAATTTGAATAAAAGGCCTGTTTTCCTCCGCGAGATTATCCATGTTATAGAAGGGAATATCTTCTATGGTGCGTTTTCTTTTTCTAGCCATTTGTGTTAAAATCGTAACTAAAACGCCTAGCGAGAAACCAACGGTAATTCCTGAAATTAGTTCTACATACATTTTTGGTATCATTAAGTTTTCAAGTATAAAATTACGTGGCCGCAATAGAAGATAGTTGCGTAAATACAAAAAAAATTGACTCATTTAGCGCATGAAATACAGGAAACTTTTTAAGTCAAAAATGAATTTAATAAAGCACAAAGTATCCCTGCCCTTTTATAGATTTGTAGCACTACATTCATAAGTTACTGCCAGGATTTGCGGGTTCGTATGCAAGGACTTTCTTCCCGTTGTTGTTCTCAAAATGTAATGACGGGAAGCGCAGATTCTATCAAAAAACGGGAAATGATAAAAAAAGGAACTCGGGTACAATGGAATTGGGGCAAAGGTACCGCCAAAGGAATAGTAAAAGAGACCTATATCTCCAAAGTGACCAAAACTATCAAAGGAACCGAAGTGACCCGAAACGGGGAGCAGGGCAATAAAGCCCTTTATATAGAACAAGAGGACCACGACCATGTCTTAAAGAGCGAAAGTGAAGTGGAGCGAATTGATTAGGGCCTGTTAACACAAAGCCTAAAGTGTATTTTCCGCCCCGTTTTCCTTGACTACCTACATAAAAATAATCGGTTTCAAGGGATTTTTATGCGCTTTCAGGTCCAGCCCGTCTACCGTTAGGCAGGTAACAAGCTTTCCCCTAAGATATGTATGAGCCCCAAAAATCACTCTTTATCATTGGGGATTTTAAAATTCTCCGGAAAGTCCAATGTCCGAATTGGAAATGGAATAGTAATATCATTCTTATCAAAAGCCGATTTAATTTTGATCATGGCCTTTGTTTTAGCCCTTGCTACTTCAATGGCGGAGGTGGAGTTGATAAAGAACCTTGTTTCAAAATTAATGGAGCTGTCGCCAAACTCTCTATAAAGAAAAATAATATCCTCTTCCTTTTCTACCGCTTCAAAAGAGGCAGAAATTGTTTGCTTCACTAAATCCTTGACAAATTGAAGATCTGATTCGTATGCTACTCCGCATTCCAGTATAACCCGGGATTGGGCCGTAGTAGAAAAGTTTTTGATCGGATTTTCAACCACCATTTTATTGGGGATATAAACTAAGTTATTGTCGGGCTGTTTTAAGGTTACGGCCCGCAGATCAATATTCACTACCTCTCCTTCAAAACCACTTGTCTCTACCCAATCGCCAAACTTAATATGTTTTATATAGGCCAGAACGATACCGGAATAGGTGTTGGCCAAAGCACCTTGTAAAGCTAAACCAACGGCCAAACCTACCACACCAGCACCTGCAAGTATCGTATTAAGGGCCTTGCCAAGATTTAGAATTCCTAGAATTAAAAAGAGACCGAACAATACCACGATCATGGAGACCAATCTGGAAATTAGATTCTTCATAGAGGCCTGCAATTTGCTCCTTTCCAGTAATCGCATCACAATTTTACTAACGTATTTAGAAAGGAACAGAGCAATGGTAAATACAAAAATTGCAATAATGATGTTCGGAAGATTTACGATCAAGGCATCTAACCAAGAATCCAACTTGGTAATCATTTTATTCCATGCATTGGTAAATTTGAGTTTCATATAACGGGATTTAGTTTTTTAGATAATCCAGGGGACTATATTTTTTGTACAATTGCAAAACGGCATTTTCCGATGGTGAGAAAAAACGTTTTGGCTTAACGGTCCGTTCCGTTTGTTCGAACGTTTTTGAAATGGCACCATTTTCATAGGATGCCACCAATAAGGGGTGAACATAGTATTTTTTACAAACGTTTCGGGTATTTCCTAAAGCTTTTGCCGCCATATCGTATGCGCTCCGTAAATTTTGTTGTATATCACTTTCCTTAGTACCCGTTCCGAGTTCCATCAAGGTATCAAAAAAAATAATAGAAGCCGCCCATGTTCTAAAATCTTTTGCAGTGAAGAGCGACCCGCTGGTATTGTGCAAGTATTCGTTTACCATACTACTATCAACGGATTTCTTCTGTCCGTTGTTGTCAAAGTATTGAAATAATTCCCAGCCCGGGATTTCCTCACATCGGCTTACCAAACGCACCAGCTCTTTGTTTCGAACGGTAATCTTGTGCTTCTTTCCCTTCTTCCCGGTAAACTCAAATTTTAAACTGTCATTAAAAATTTGTACGTGCTTTGTTCTTAAGGTGGAAAGGCCGTATGTTTTGTTTCGTCTTGCGTATTGTTCATTGCCTACTCTAATATGGGTCTCTTCCATTAATCGAATAATCAGCGCAAGCACTTTGGTTTTAGGCCATCCTTTTTGCCCAAGGTCTTTTTCCACCCGTTGCCTAATTTTAGGCAGGGCTTTTCCAAAAGCGATCATTTTATAAAACTTGGTCCGGTTTCTAACACTGTTCCAGATGGGATGATACCGATACTGTTTTCGGTATTTGGCGTCTCTTCCAATTGCCTGTAAGTGCCCGTTGGCCAAATGGGTGATTTTCACTTCGTTCCAGGCAGGAGGAATTACTAAGCTGTTTATACGTTCTAAATGTGCCTTTTTGTCCAAGGATTTCCCTTCGATAAGGTAATGATAATGCCCCTGTTTTTTTATTCGTTCTATGGATAACATGTCGTTTTTGACATAGACCAAATTCAAATGCTCCAAGGAATTTTTGGGCTCTTTGAGTAGTTTTTCAAGTACTTTTTGATCAAATTGTCTAACGGACATCTGTCAACTGGGTTCTTTTTGTAGTTTATGGGGAATACTAGGATTTTAATGAAAAATGGCCGTTAACATATAAAACATGCAACAACCATTTTTACTTGAACAACCAACCAAAATAAAAGATTTTATTTTGTATAAATAACTTTTACATTATTCTTATCTATTTGTAATGCATCTAAATTTTTCACGTATTTGTGCTGTCCGTTAAATACCCTGTTCGGACGTTCTCCAACGATATAATGTTTCACATCCAGTTCCGGTGCATTTAAGGTAACTTGATCGGATACCCGCATTTTTTTATCGCCCAGACTTTGCTCCATTTCGGTAAGACGGGAAATCACTATTAGTTTTTTACCGGAAGCCCAAATTTCTTCAATCTCTATCTTGTGCTCTTTGTCCTCAACTTCCGCCTCTATGAGTATGGTGCGTTCTTCCTTTTCATCGCCGTCCGGCATATCAACATCAATGAAAGGTACTTCTACCTCTTCTTCTTCCATCACTATCACAATTTTAGGCACCTTGACGGTTTTGGTGGTTGTCCCCACGTTGACATCGGCCCAGTCCACATCATATTCCGGTAGGACTCCCGCTTCAGTATCTACATCAATGTCAATATCCGGTAAGGCCCCTTCTTTTTTCTTTTCTACATTACAACTGCTTACTATTGCTGCGATACAAGCGAGTGCGATTAACTTTCTTATCATAATATGTTTTTAAATTTTTAAAGGTTATTATTTAGTTTCAAATGAAGAATCTGTTAATTTAGATTTCTCCTTACAAAAATAGATGAGGGTTACGAGATGGTTGTGCTGTATCAAAGTAATGATTAACTGATTTAAAAAACTTGTATAGTTGACGGATAGCGTCAAGAGTTTTGTTAATCAAGACAACTTAGCTATCCGTTATTTTCGAATTTTGCATTGTCAAAAAGTATATTATGGAAAGGAAACCCGATTTTTCGAATCTAAGAGCAATATACATTAACTGTACCTTGAAGAATTCATCAAAAAAAAGCCATACGGAAGGTTTAATGAACGTTTCAATGGATATCATGAGATCCGAGGGTGTAACCGTAGATTATCTGCGATTGGCAGATTATAGCATACCTGTTGGATTGGAACCTGATATGACCGCCCAGCTGGGTGATACCGATGATTGGCTTGCCATATATAGTAAAATAATGAGCTCCGATATTTTGGTAATCGGTACTCCCATCTGGTTAGGTGAAAAATCCTCGGTTGCTACCAAACTAATAGAACGTATGTACGGCATGAGTGGCAAAACCAATGGCAAAGGGCAGTATGTATATTATGGTAAGGTAGGGGGTTGTGTAATCACAGGCAATGAAGATGGGATTAAACACTGTGCCATGGGGATATTATATGCCATGCAACATTTGGGATTTAGCATTCCGCCACAAGCCGATTGTGGTTGGATCGGAGAGGCAGGCCCGGGCCCCAGTTATTTAGATGAGGAATCAGGCGCCAAGAACAATGGGTTTACCAATAGGAACACCACTTTTATGACCTATAATCTACTACATATGGCTCATATGTTAAAGGTACAAGGGGGTTATCCGGCTTACGGAAATTCCAGGGAAGCATGGGATGATGGAACACGGTGGAATTTTGAAAATCCGGAGTATCGCTGATTGAGGTGATTAGCTGTTATGATAAACGCAATAATAATTGTATTATAATCCTAAAAATAAAAAGATGGAACCTAGACCTACCCTTATCTGTATTCCCGATATCAGTGGTTTTACGGAATTTATGAGTGAAATTGATTTTGAATTGAGTTCAAAGGTTATTCCTTCCCTACTTAATAATATCATTTATTCCAATGAGATCGGTCTAAAAGTTTCGGAGATAGAAGGTGACGCCGTTCTATTTTATAAACAAGGGGAGTTACCTACGTTCCAAGTATTGATCGATCAATGTCGTTTTTTTTACACTGAATTTTACAAACAACTCAACGTGTTGTGGAAGAAGTATGAGGATACCCACGAATCTGTAAAAATACCTGAAATTCTGGGATTAAAGATTGTACTGCACTACGGGGAAGACATCGTACCTACAAAAATAGGTACCCGTATTAAATTGTTCGGGGAAGATCTTATTGTAGCCCACAAACTTTTAAAGAACGAGGTTCCCTTAGATGAATATCTTTTGCTTTCCGGGGAGCTTATGGATTATTATAGCCATGAAATTGTAGAACGCGATTTTGGGTGGGGCGAACTTATTGATCACGAAACCGAATACCGTCATCTGGGGGATATCAACTATAGTTATATAGGCCTAAGACCATTGTTAGACTAAATATCTATTATCTAACTCCGAATATCCACCTGTACCTTCATATTCCAGATAGATGTTACAGATTGCGTTAATATAGATCGCAAATGAGCAAAGCCAAACCACACCTTCCCTTTACTTTTGTACTGTAGATGAAGTGAATGTGAAAGTCGCATTCGGGATAATAAAAAACCAAAATATATGAATTATTTAAATATCAGCGATAGCAAATTGGTCCCTGTTGTAAGTGAACTGAATATGCTTTTGGCCGACTACAGTATCTATTATCAAAAATTAAGGAGTTTCCACTGGAACGTTTTAGGGAAGAATTTTTTTGATTTACATGAAAAATTCGAAGAACTATATACTAGTGCCAGAACAAAAATAGATGAAATAGCAGAACGGATCCTGACCCTTCGGTACCACCCGGTGAGCAGGTTTGGAAAGTATTTGGAAATGTCCAGTATAGAAGAAATATCACCCTTGATTTCAGACAAGGAGATGGTTACCGCAGTGTTGGGAGACCACCAACATATCCTGAAACAAATGAAAGCGGTAGTAATCAAAGCGGAAACTGCAGGAGATGAGGGTACCATAGATATGATGGGATCTTACATTGCCGAACTCGAAAAAGCAAGTTGGATGCTCGATGCATGGAATAAAAGTACGCATGATCAATTTGATACCCGCGAAATAGTGGAAGTAAAATAAAGGCATCGACAAAATTGATGTCTCAAAAATAAAAAGATAAAATATAAACGTTAAAAAAAACAGTAAAATGAGAACAGTAAAAGTATTACTAAGCACGATAATGATTTTTGCCCTTTCCCAAGGGATTGCACAGACGGAAAATACGTCTGGCACTATGAATACTACGGTGACCAAAACATTCAACGTAGAGAAAAACGGCACCAAAATTCCGTATAAAGTGATGATTCAGGAAAATAGAATGTACACTTCAAAATTTGATAAATCGGACGAAGGCAAGGTAGATCAAGATCGAATGAGTACCCCTGCAAGAGTCGCTAAATTGATTGTTGTCAGAAGCGAGGTAGATGATACCTATAACAGGTTTATCGTCCTAAGGTATGACAAACAAGTGACCGACACCTTTAAATTAACGTCTACGGATAAAGGATTTGCCGTAAAGGTAGATGATAAGACAGTGGAATATATAATAGGAGAAGGTATATACTTTGCCAACACCGCCGATGAAGATTTCTTTGTAGTGGATGAATTTGACATGATTCAATAGGCACATCCTATCATATTTATTAATGAAGTAAGAGAACCTCCTTTTCGGGAGGTTTTTTATTGCGCTAAATATTTATTTTGAAGAGCACTTTTATGGGAACATAACAGTGGCAATTATAGGTTTAATTTTAACTATATTTGTTAATATTGCAGCAGCAGGTGCCAAGTTCTTTCTAGGTTCAGGTATGCTATTTTAACAGGCTGTTTTTCAATCATATTCAAGGGCCATGACTGAAATAATAATCGATGCCAAAAGTACCGAAGGTACGGTAAAACAGATACAGAAGGTAATCGGAGGCACTATCCAAGAGCGATGGGGGGAGTATACCTTGACCGTAGATTCCAATTTGGCTATTGGGAATATCCGTTTTATTACGTTCGATTGGGGCGTAAGCCTATTGGAATACGACATTACCTTTCACGACGATATTACTTTAGTGATGGATGCTTCCCAATTTAACCCTATTCATTTTTCGTACTGTTTGGAGGGCTTCTGTAAACATCGTTTTGGATATCAAGCCGAAGAAGAAGCTAAGACCCTAGAGCAATTTCAATCCGTTATTGTTACCAGTCGTGATGGCGGATACAACTATGGTTACTTCCCAAAGGACCGCAAACTGGCCATCAACGTCATCCAAATAACACGAAAGCAGTTTTTAAAGAAACGCCTTAATAATGTGGATGAACTCAATCGGAAGCTGTATGAAGTTTTTCTGGATACGGATCACGAAAAGGCATTTGCGTATTATGGCGCCTATAATCTGAGACTTGCTGACAAAATAGGAGCGTTGCGCCGTGTGAGGACTAAAGGGATGATCCGCTTAATGCAGATAGAAGGTCTGGTGTATCAGATCCTTTCCATGCATATACTACAGCATGATAGGGCTGTTACCAATAAAAGACTGCCCACAAGCTTGTTACGGAGAGAATTGAAAATAATAAGGGATTTGGCCAAAAAAATAGTCAAGGATGTGTCCAAGGAGTATTCATTGGAACGGTTATCCATGGAATCCGGCCTGTCTCAGGCAAAATTACAGGAAGGGTTTAAATTGCTCTACACCCGTACGGTTACGGAATATATAAGACATGCCCGATTGGAACAGGCGCGGGATTATATGAATACTACGGACATGAATATATCCGAAATAGTGTATACTATAGGTTTTAGCAGTCGTAGCTATTTCTCCAAGATATTCAAGGACAAGTACAACATAAGCCCTAGTGAATTCAAGGATAATGTTACCGCCAGACAGGTTGTGTAAAAAAAAGGCGTTTGCTCTGTGCAAACGCCTTTTTTCCATCAATCAATCAAAAAGTATTGAATAGGGAGGTTAGTTATTTTATAAGTTTCCTCGTAAGATATAAGACCCCTAATTTTTGGATGGACTTTAGTATGGTCTGTAACCAATTATAAGGGCTAAACCCTTCTTCAAGGTCGTTTTTCAAACCTTTTAATTCTTCCCATGCGATCTGTCTTTCCAAATCTATTTTTTTAAGGTCAAGTTTTATCTCTTCAAAGGATTGATATGTCTTCATAACGCTTAGTTGAAAAATTCGGATGATAGTTTTCTGATAACCTGGGTATCTATCCGTTTCCTAAGTCGATAGATAATCCCCGCAAGTACAAATAGAGCACCGGCAACTGTTAAACAACCCAGAGGTAAATTATTAAGGTAGTTCCCTATGGCTATAGTTGTAGCGACCATAATGAATACCAAGCCCAAGAAAAATAGGCTGCCGATCAGCATCATTTTGCAAAAGAGACTTGTAGATAACGCTATTTGTTGGAATGCCTTTAAGGTATAGTACTCCTGCGTCTTTTTAACATAGGCCTCCCCTGTTTCCGTTGCTTTGGATGAAATATCCTTTATAGAATCTACTACCCCCATTAGGACTTCTGTAATTGTCTGTTTTTGGCCTTCAGGTCTTTTAATTTCTTTTCCAGCGTAGTGATAATGTCTTCCGTTTTGTAGCTTACATCGGAAACGATTGATTCTACTTTGGTGTCTAGACTGTCCTTTTTAGTAGCCACGGTACTGATGACCCTATCTTTCATATCCAATGCACTTTCGGTCAAGCTGTCCTTGGTCTCAATTACTTTTTCAGATACCCTCCTTCTCGTGTTTACACCTTTGTCCGGTGCATACAGTATTCCAATGATGGCGCCTACCGCCGTTCCCGCCAAAACTCCTAAAAATGTGTTCGTATTATTGCTCATCGTTGTAAAATTTTAAAATTAATAATGATTTTTTGAATTCGTCCAGCAACGAATTTCTAACACAAAATTCATAAATTTTTTTTCCTTTTCTTAACTCAAATCCCTAAAATGTTGACCGAAATGCCATTTTGCAAAAGCGTTAACAATTATATCGAACGAATTAATAGTTTTTATGGCTTAAAGTTAGTTTTGCCCTGGTCAAGGGAAAGTATTTCTCATCACCATTGCAACAACGAATTTTAAAAACCAAAAGAGTAACAATTATGAAACAAGGCGAGGAAGATATGGAGTTATTAAAGGATTCAGGAGAAAAGAAGGAGAATTACATTTTTCAGGATAATAAGAAAACAATAGTTGGAATTGCCATTATTGTTGCCATTCTTGCGCTCATTATACTTGGTATCTCTATATCGGGCTTAATTTTTGGGACACCTTTGTAGTTCTATATTCCATCAATTTTTATTTCATACTTCTTGGAGATGATCCAGTTTAGGGTGGGGTATGGCCATTTAAATTTCTACTTCTTGTGCCAAACCATATCCCAATAACTTTAAAGCATATTTTAATGAAAACCAACAATACGGCTAAAGCATATTTTTTAAGAATCGTAGTTATAACGAGCATGGCGTACCTACTACACTCATGTGCTACTTACGCACCACAGTTTAAGGAATCGCTAAAAACTAATGATACAGCTGGAGTAAAACCTACGCATACCTTTTTCTTGGCAGGAGGTTTGGGAAATCTTAAAGATACCAAATCCGACGAACTCCTTACCCTTTTTAAGCAACAACTGAAATCCGCAGGTAAGGAAACTACCCTCATTTTTACGGGAGACAACGTTTCCGCCGAAACCGATGGCTGGGATAAGGATAAGTCCTTTCTAGAGCGACATTTGGCATTGGTAACGGATTTTAAAGGGGAAACGGTATTTATACCGGGCAATAATGAATGGAAAGACTACAAGGCCAAAAAAGTAGAACGGATAGAAGATTATATTAAAGATTTTGATGATGATACGATCGAGTTTTTTCCCGAGAACGCATGCCCTCTGGAACATAGGGTCATCAACGATCAATTGGATTTGATCCTTATTGATTCCAAATGGTTTATTTCCAATTGGTCCCGTATAGAGGATATGAATAAAAAATGTACGGATATTGTTACGAGAAGGCGTTTTGTAGAGGAGCTCGAAGGATATATCAATGACGGA
The DNA here is from genome assembly GCA_049670505.1 of Saonia sp. Lineage (GTDB taxonomy): Bacteria > Bacteroidota > Bacteroidia > Flavobacteriales > Flavobacteriaceae > JBATTK01. The sequence goes on along the minus strand of JBATTK010000091.1, from coordinate 38,149 downwards.
CAGGGGAAAAACATTGTGATTGCAATGCACCACCCCGTATTTAGTAACGGCGTATATGCCGGGAATCCAAGCTTTAAGCAGCATATGACCCCTTTGCCTATTTTTGGTACCATAACCAAGGGAATAAATGATCTTGGTGCTTTTTCACCTACACATCTGAACTCAAGAAGATACAACTATCTGCGTATATTGGTGAGTGCGTTGGCACAAGCTTCGGATAGGATTACGGTAGTTTCCGGCCATGAAGAAAGCTTACAATATTTATCCGGGGGGAACATGCATCAGGTTATTAGCGGCTCCCTAGGGTCCAATGCCGTCACCAACCGCGGAACCGGACGTATCACCGCAATAGGGGGCTCCTTGGAATATGAAGGTAAGTTTACGGCCGGACAGCGAGGATTCGCCAAGCTACAGTATTTTGAGGATGGAAGTTCCAAACTGACTTTTATTAGGGAGAATGATGTAGAAAAGGGAACAAATTTGGAGGTTTTGCCCAAGTTCAATTTGAAAAAAGAGCAGACCAACTATACAGTATCGGGCAATAAAACCAAGCAAGAAGCGGTACTACAGCAAAAAGAGGATTATAATAAAGGTAACTTTTACAAATTTTTATGGGGGGAAAGATATAGATCATACTTTGGTCTTCCCGTAACCGCGCCCGTAGTATCCCTGGATACCCTATACGGAGGTTTAAAAGTTACCAAGGAGGGGGGAGGCCATCAATCCTTTTCACTAAGGCTAGAGGATAAGAATGGAGGAGAATACGCTATGCGTTCCCTGCAAAAGAGTGCACTCAAATTTCTGAGATTTAAGCTGCCGGGCATTGCATACAATCAAGATGACTACAAGGATACATGGGCGGAAGAAGTAATTTCCGATTTTTTTACGACCGCGCACCCTTATATGCAATTAGTAATCAATCCAATGGCGAAGGCCGTTGAGGTGAATCATTCCGATTCGGAACTTTTCTATATACCCAAACAAAAAGGCTTGGGGGAATTCAATGAAGATTTCGGAAATGAACTATACTTTATAGAAAGGCGTCCATCGGAAGAGCAGCAAAATTACAAGGGATACAGACGAACGATTTCCGAAACATCGGGGAAAGTTACCGATTTTGAAAGTACGACGGATATGTTGGAAAAAATTAAAAGTGACGAATCCTATACCGTGGATCAAAGGAGTTTTATAAGGGCACGAATATTTGATATGTTGATCGGTGATTGGGATCGACACCAAGATCAGTGGCGATGGATAGAATATGAAGGGGAAGATGGAAATAAGGAATTTATGCCCGTACCTAGAGATAGGGACAATGCATTTCCACGATTTGATGGCTTTGCCATGAAGATGATCAAGCTTTTTGTTCCGGTAAGTCGTTCTTGGCAATCGTTTGATTCCGAAATAGGAGATGTAAAATGGTTGAATAACAGTGGTGCGCCCTTAGATAGGGCATTGTTGACCCAATATGGAACGGAGATATGGGAAGAGGAAGCACTGAGCATTCAGCAAAAGTTGACCCCGGAACTAATAGATAAGGCATTTCTTCGGCTACCTGAAGAGGTGAGGGATGCACAGTCAAGGAAGATAAAGAATGATTTGGTTTCCCGCCTTAAGACGCTTCCTACAAAGGCAGTGGAATATGCCAAGTATTTAAATAAGATCGTTGCCGTTAAGGCAACCGAGAAAGATGATGTCATAGAAGTGACCCGAATGCCCATGGGAGAAACTAAAATTGTGATACGAAGGGAACTTTCCGATGAAGCAAATGAAAAAATATATGAACGTACATTCAATAGAGGGGAGACCAAGGAATTATGGTTGTACGGTCTGGGAGATGACGATACTTTCAAAATAACAGGAGATGGGGAAAGGGAAATTATGATACGATGTATAGGAGGTTATGGAGACGATAGCTATAGTGTTACCAATAAAAAACGTCTCAAGGTCTATGAATGGGAGCACGAAAAATCTACTTTTGAAAACAAAAAACCGCCTGCACAATTCAGTGATATATATAAGACCAATACGTACCACTGGCGCTATTTCAAACCGGATTTCAACACCCTTGTCCCCAATGTGGGTTTCAGAACCGATGATGGACTTTTTATCGGTGCCACAAACACATATGTGAAAAATGGGCTAAACGGTAATCCCTTCCGACAAAAACATATGTTCGGCGCCAATTACTATTTTGGGTTCCAAGCGGTAGAGTTACAGTACCAGGGAATTTTTGGCAATGTTTTCCCCAAGTGGAATTTTGTAGTAGATGGGTATTATACCAGTGATAGATATTCCAACAACTTTTTTGGCTTGGGTAATGAAACGGTCAATGCCGAGGATACCCTAGATCGAGATTTTTACAGGGCAAGGCTAGAACAGCTGAAGACCAGTGCCGGGATAAGTTATCATACGCTAAAAATCAAAGCTTTGTTTGAATCCATACGGGTAAGTGAGAATGAAAATCGATTTTTTACTCCCGATAATTTAGACCCCAATCTTTTTGATAGACAAAATTATGTAGGAGGGGAAGTCACGGGCTATTATAAAAATAAAAATGCAGGAGATTTTCCCACTAAAGGACTTTATATAGGTTTTACGGCCGGATATAAGGCAAATTTGGATTTAGAAGATATAAAGTTTGGGTATGCCGCTCTGAAAGTGGGTGTAGATCATAAATTAATTCCTTCCGGTAATCTGGTACTGGCAACGGAAGCGGAATGGAAATCCAATATAGGAAATGCCGATAACTTCTTTTTTTATCATGCACCTTCTATAGGCGGAAGTAATGGTCTCCGTGGCTTCAGGGATGAACGCTTTTCGGGGAAGTCTTACTTTTATCACAGTTCGGACCTCAAATTGAAACTTAAAAGATATATTACCGCTGTTTCTCCTGTTACCATAGGTATTTATGGAGGATTTGATTACGGCCGTGTATGGGTCGAAAATGACGAGTCCAACATATGGCATACATCGCAAGGCGTAGGTTTATGGGTCAGTAGCCTTAAAGCACTTACATTTAGTCTGGGTTATTTCAATTCTATTGAGAATAATCTGGTACAGGTTGGGTTTGGACTCTCTTTCTAGGTAATCTAAGGAAAGCATCGTTCGTATAAGAGCAATTAATTCTATGGGATGAGTTAAGGTCTTCTTTTAGAAGGAGATATATTAAATAAGATAGAACATATATTTCAAAACCAGATTATTTTATGAGCACAATTATAGAGAAATCAGCAAATTTTGTTAGGGAAAAATTGGGCCATGACCTAGATCCTAGGTTTTTGTACCATAATCTCAGTCATACGGAGCGCGTGGTAAAAAGTGCCTCTGTGTTGGTAAAGGAAGTCGATCTATCGGAAGAAGAAAAGGAAATGGTTCTTGTAGCAGCTTGGTTTCATGACGTTGGCTATGTCGTTTCCAGAGATGATCACGAACAACATAGTTGCGATATGGCTATGGGTTTTTTAAGAGATCAAGGGTGTGATGATGATTTTATAACCCAAGTATGTAATCTGATTATGGCGACCAAGATTGGACATGTTCCCGATACTTTGCCTCAAAAAGTTATTCGGGATGCCGACTCCTCCCATTTCGCGGAAAGCAATTTTTTGGCTATTTCAGAATTGCTTCGGGAAGAACTTTCACAATGGGACAAAAAGGAATATTCGATTAAGAACTGGAGAAAGGGGAATATAAAAGTATTGCGGGTAAAACATCAATTTTATACCGACTACGCCAAAAAGAATTGGCAAAAAGGAAAGGACAAGAACCTCAAGAAACTTGTTAAGGCAAAGAAGAAGGAGAAAAGACTGGTTAAAAAGGAAAGCTTAAAAGCAAAGTTTAAAGGGCAGATACCGGACAGGGGTATTCAAACCCTTTACAGGGTAACCCTTAGAAATCATATTAAATTAAGTGATATTGCAGATACAAAAGCCAATATTTTGCTTTCGGTAAATGCTATTATCATTTCACTTGCCTTGGCTAATCTGGTGCCTAAATTGGATAACCCTTCCAATGATTATCTAATTTATCCCACCTTTATATTTGTCATATTCAGCATAGCAGCGATGATTATGTCTATTTTGGCTACCAGACCCAATGTAACACAAGGGGAATTCACCAAGGAAGATGTGAGGGCCAAAAAGGTAAATCTATTGTTCTTTGGGAATTTTCACAGAATGCAACTGGCGCAGTATAATTGGGCAATGAAAGAATTGATCAAGGACCGGGAATATATATATGACTCTTTGACCAAGGACCTGTATTTTCTAGGTGTTGTCTTGGAGCGAAAATATCGGCTTTTACGGTGGACCTATACCATTTTTATGATTGGTATGATCTTATCCGTTATCGCGTTCGGGGTAGCCTTGAAATTTTTTGGCCCAGATCGTGTACTGCCTATACCAGACCTGACGCAATAATCACAGGACTTGCCAAGACCCTTTTAATAATTGGCGATAGGAATATTTCCATAATTCCCCTTTGCGTCGGCTTTAAGGGATATGATTATACATCAACCAAGAACATGAAAGAAACCATGAAATTAAGGAACATTAACTTAAATTTTATATCAATATGAAGACAGGTAAAATTATAATGCTTTTGGCCACTATATTTACTTTAATGAGCTCTAGTTGTAGGGAACAAAAGGAACAAAAAGTGGAAGACCAGGATACGTTGGAAAGAGTAGGTGACGAAATCGAGGATGGCGCAGAAAGAGCCGTGGAAGAAGTAGAAGGTGCGTATGATGATGTTAAGGAAGAAGTTGACGGCCAAGATGATGACAACTAAATTTTGGTATCCGTTGACCAAAAGGTTAGAGCGTGTTACCGTTGAGGTCTTTTGCTATTTGGGTGAAGCGAAGAATTATTAAGTTTTATATTAAAAAAGAGCCAACAAACTGTCGGCTCTTTTTTAATAATTAGGGGATTCGTATTAAAAGAAATCACTTTTAAAACCTCCTTTGGTAGGATAATTTTTAGTAATAATATCCACTAGGTCTATTACCCACCATACACCTAAACCGCCTAAAGTTAATATGAACAACACATTCCAATACCAAGGACTTCCAAGGTACCATCTATGTGCGGCAAGTACGCCGAGAAAAAACCAGAGTAAGATGGCAACACCTTGGCTTTTTGCACCCTGCATTATCGCAGGGGAAGAAAGCACTTCGGTTTCGGTTACACCGGTCTCGATCGATCTGCTGACCGGAAATGAAGCATAACTGTTTGGGATAACTAAAAAGATGACAGAAAATAAAAGTATTAGTTTAAGTCTCATATGTTAAGTTTAATTAAGTTGTAATACAATATACACTCAATACCACATGAAACAATTTCTTTTTTTTATAGCGATAACAATTCTATCAAATGAGATCATTTTTGCCCAAGAGGATTATCAATATCTTGGCGTCATAAAGCTAAATGACAGTTCCATGATATCTTACAAAATATCTTTCATGGAAAATAATGGTATTGTCCGCGGATATTCTGTTACAGATTTAAGCGGAGAACATGAAACCAAATCTTCCATAATCGGAACATTTGATGAAGATGAAAATAATTTTGAGTTTAAAGAAACGGATATTGTATATACCAAGTCACCCATTCTTCAAAAAGATTTTTGTTTTATAAACTTCGAAGGAGAATTGAAGAAAATAAATGAAAAATATCAGATCAAGGGTAGGTTTAAAGGGCTTTATAACGATGGCTCCGAGTGTATTAGCGGAGAAATTAGAGTGGCCAGTCTTTCAAGAATTTTAAAACAGGCCAAAAAACTAGATAAAAAAATAGACCGAAACCCATTTGTGAAAAAGGAGGACAAGGCTCGGATCGATGTCGAAAGAACTATAGATTCGCTCAATATCAATGTAATTGATAAAAATGAAAACTTGAATATTTTTACGGATGACCAGAGGATTACACTTATTATCTATGATATGGGTAAAGAAGATGGAGATAAAATAAATTTGGATATTGCAGGAGAAAGGATTCTTACCAGCTATGAAATTACAAAAGACCGGAAACAATTGATTGTTGATTTGGAAAACCCCGCAACTATTATAAAGCTCAAGGCTCTAAATGAGGGGGCGATAGCCCCAAATACGGTTCGTTTACAAATCGTTGATTCCAACAATCAAATTAAGACGCTTACCAATTTGAAGGCAGGGGAAGAAGCAAGTATTACTATTTTAAAACGGGAAGAATAGTTTGTAATATTACTTTTCCTAAAAACCTCTTTTTTTAATCGATATTAAGGCTTCGCCTTTGGTATAAGTAATCCATAATAGCGCGGTATCGCTTAAATGTAAGCGGATATCCCTCATTTTAGTCATAATAATTAAGACTTAATCTGATAATCTCAATAATCAGTCTAACCATTTAAAAAATTTGTGAGATGAACACGAAAGAAAAAATAATCAATAAAAACTGATTCCTCCTCTTGCTGAACCGAAAAGACTGTGATGGTTTTACAATATATCAGTCTTTTTTGACACACAGTACCAAAACAGGTATTGGCGCATAAAATTCGGATTTTGGGATAGTGTTTTTTTCCCAGAGCTTGTTAAAGAATCCTCGTTTTCTGCGAAAAACACATAGCAGGTCGGGTCGTTGCGATTGAAAATGTTCCAAAACTCCCAGATAAGTGGTCGGATTTTCGGTAATGGTGAGTTTAGAACTAATATCCATCAGATCTGTATTGATCCTTAGGTCGTCATCCGTATATCCCGGCGTTTTGACCAACAGTAGATTAACATCGGCACCAAACTTTTTCTTAATATCCACTAGCGGGTTTAAAATCCGATTTCTCTTTAAAACACCAGATTTAAAGGCGGTCAGAATATTTTTTAACGGTTCTAAGGTAGTTCCCTTAGGAACAATTAGCGTAGGGATATCCGTTCTTTTGATAATTCGTCCAGAAGTATAACCTAAATATAGCTCTTCTTTGATATCATTACTCCTTGGGGCCATAATAATCAAATCAATACCAAGTTCCTTATCAATATCCTTTAAACCGTCTACAATATCTCCATTATAGGTAGCCATTTTAATCGCTACATTTTTTGAATCTATCTTGTTGATGGTTTCCCGTAAATGTTCCTTACTGCTTTTGGCCACTTTCTCACTGATATTCGATAGGCCTCCCGTTTTAGAACTCACATTAAAAACCTCCATCACGTATATATTGGAGGAGAACGTCGAAGCAAAGTCTACGGCATATTGCAAGGTAGAGTGCGAATCGGGATTGGTGCCAATGGGAACAAGGATGTTTTTCATATGGTGGGTTGTTTATTTATACTTTAAATTTACAACTAAATTAAATTCGTCCATGATTAGAAGTGCAAAGATATCGGAAATAAACGATATTCTTAACTTAACCAAGGCCTGTGCGGCCCATATGATAGAAAAAGGGATTTACCAATGGAATGAACATTATCCGTCCAGGGAAGCTTTTGAAAAGGATATAGAGCGAAACGAGCTTTATATCCTTATAATGGAAGACTCGATCATCGGCATCATTGTAATTTCTACTTGGATGGACGAAGAATATATCCCTATCAATTGGTTGACACCCAATAAAGATAATATTTACATTCATCGTCTGGGTATCCATCCATCTTATCAAGGAAATGGGTATGCACAAAAACTAATGGCTTTCGCGGAAGCATATGCCCAAAAAAACGGCTTTGCTTCGGTTCGTCTGGATACCTTTAGCCAAAATAAAAGAAATCAACAATTCTATGAAACAAGGGGGTATCAAAGATTGGATGATATTTATTTTCCCAAACAAAGTGAACTCCCTTTTCATTGCTATGAATTAGTTTTTTAACCCAAGAATTTACTTGAAAACAGTTGTCAACTTCAAAACGATAAATAATTTGGCTATCCCGGCTACCATCGCAGGGATTGCCGAACCACTGCTATCCATTACGGATACTGCTATAGTGGGCAACATGCCAAAGGACAGTTTGGAATCCCTTGCCGCAGTGGGTATCGTAGGTTCCTTTTTGTCCATGTTGATTTGGATTTTGGGGCAGACGCGTAGTTCTATATCTGCCATTATCTCACAATATCTGGGAGCTGGCCGTCTAGATGAGGTAAAAACTTTGCCCGCCCAGGCCATTTTTTTTAATATTTTGCTTAGTATCGTCATTTTGTTTTCCACCATTTTTATAGTGGAGGATATTTTTAAGCTTTTGGAGGCATCCGGCAAAATATTGTCTTATTGTATTTCCTACTATTCCATTCGGGTATGGGGGTTTCCCCTAACACTTTTTACATTTGCGATTTTTGGTATTTTTAGAGGATTGCAAAATACCTTTTGGCCCATGCTGGTTGCCATTGTTGGAGCACTATTAAATGTGATACTAGACCTGGTTTTGGTCTATGGGATAGAGGGCTATATCAACGCCATGTACTTGGAGGGGGCAGCCTGGGCAAGCCTCATTGCACAAGCAGTAATGGCCATTATGGCATTTGTACTTCTAGTCCTAAAGACCAATGTAAGCCTAAAACTTCGTTTTCCCTTACACCCGGAATTGGGTCGCTTGATCGTGATGAGTCTAAATCTTTTCGTGCGTGCTTTGGCTCTAAATGCGGCACTTATCATAGCGGTACGGGAAGCTACCTCACTAGGGGATAAATATATTGGTGCACATACCATAGCCATAAATCTTTGGCTTTTCGGGGCTTTCTTTATAGATGGCTACGGAGCGGCAGGCAATGTTATGGGAGGCAGACTTTTAGGTGCCAGGGACTATGCCGGCCTTTGGAAGCTGGCCAAAAAAATAATTACCTACGGTCTTATCGTAAGTCTTGTTTTAGTCATTTTAGGATTTCTGTTTTATAGACCTTTAGGACGTTTGTTTTCAAACGACACCGTGGTACTGGAAACCTTCTATAGCATCTTTTTTATTCTGATATTGGGACTTCCCATGAATACGATTGCCTTTGTTTTCGATGGACTTTTCAAAGGTCTGGGTGAAATGAAGTACTTAAGGAACGTACTACTGTCCGCCACTTTTTTAGGCTTTATTCCCACCATTTACATCGGTATATTTTTGGGTTGGGGCTTTTATGCCATATGGATTGCTTTTGTGGTATGGATGGCTATACGGGGAGGGGCCCTGGTATGGAAATTTAGACGAAAGTTTCGTCCACTCTTGCAAAAGGCTTAATTTAGGGAAAAAGCAAGATACATGGTCACCAACAGGGAAAATGGAAGTCTTTATACCAAAATCGATAGCCGCATCGCAACCGTGGAGTTCGGTCACCCGGCCGGTAATTCCTTTGTTGCGGAACTGTTGGATAGATTAACCCGGGAATTGTATCAACTTTCAGAGAACGATGAGGTTTCCCTGATTATTTTGAAGTCCGAAGGAGACCGTGCCTTTTGTGCGGGTGCCTCCTTGGATGAACTGGTCTCCATTTCCAATTTGGAAGAAGGAAAAGTATTTTTTAGTGGTTTTGCCCATATGATCAATGCAATGCGGAGCTGTAAAAAGTTGATTATTGGACGCGTCCAGGGTAAAACTGTAGGTGGGGGAGTGGGACTCGTTGCTGCTTGCGACTATGCTTTTGCTACGGAAGCGGCAGCGATACGCCTTTCGGAACTTACTATGGGGATTGCCCCTTTGGTCATTGCTCCCGCCGTAGAACGCAAACTGGGTAAAGCAGGACTCGCCGAGTTGTCACTCTTCCCTACCGAATGGAAAAACGCCTATTGGGCCAAGGAAAAAGGTCTTTTTTCCAAAGTGTTCGATGATATCGAACAAATGGACAAAGAATTGTTCTTCTTCGCCGAAAAATTGGCATCCTACAATCCCGATGCCCTGGTAGCTATGAAAAAAGTACTTTGGGAAGGTACGGCGCATTGGGGCGAACTGTTGGTAGATCGTGCAAAAATATCGGGAAGATTGGCCCTCTCACCATTCACCAAAACGGCCTTGGAAAAATTTAAGAAATAAAACAATAAGCACGGAGTATTGCCGTTCTGTTTTTTAAAATGGACTTATGGATATTTTATCATTTCTAAATAGCGACCTGATGCTTCCCATGTTGGCGCTTTTAGTGGTCATTATCTACTTTGTGAACCGCCTTAGGAATCAAAGAAGGTTTAAGCGGTAAAAATCTTTTCTAACAGCCTCGTTTTAAAGAATCCTTATCTTTAAGGAAACATGTAAAAATCATAGTGGCAGAATTCATTTATGAGGCCCAATAAACTATTTACATTTCTTTCCCAACCCTATCCCTTCTACTATAGAGGCAAGGATTTAGTTATGATCACGGTAAGTATTTTTATCATGGCCTTACTCTTTAATTATTTTTTTGAACCCTTTGATGTTTACGTCCCCGAACATAAGATGGATTATTTTTGGATTAGCTTATTGCATTCACTTACTCCGATTATAATCGTAATCGTATTTATTCCTTTTCTTAAAAATCCAAATATTGATGAAAAATGGACTGTTGGTAAGGAAATGTTGTTGCTGGCAACCTTTTTGTTATGTATCGGGATTACACAATTCTTAATACGGGATATTATTTACAACAATCCTAATAATTGGTCATGGAAATACTTTTATGAGGAGATAAGAAATACGTTTTTGGTAGGGATATTATTATTGAGTATTCTGGTTCCCCTTAATTTTCTTAGATTAAACAGACAAAATATAAATATGGCCAATACATTGACCATAGTTGGCAAACGCGCCACGAATAAGTCAGAGATATTTATAAGAACCCACCTCAAAGGTGATGATTTCAAATTAAACGTGGAAAACTTCCTTTTTGCAAGGGCCGAAGGTAATTATGTAGCACTATATGTAAGAAATGAAAATTCGGTGGACAAGCACTTAAAAAGAATCTCGATAAAGGATTTAGAATTGCAATTAAGTGCTATTTTGAACATTATACGTACCCATAGATCGTATCTGGTAAATCTCCATTTTGTAAATAGTGTTAAAGGAAATGCCCAAGGTTATCGTTTAGAATTGAATGGATATGAGGAATTGATATCGGTGTCTAGAAACATGATTCCACAATTTGAAGCAAGATTAGGTGCGATTTAATCTAAGTAATTCCCCCAGATGGCGCTGTCGCGACTTCATGTAACCATTTCGGCGTACGAAGGCCTCAAGGATAGTCCGTTTCAAGAAGTTTTTATTAGCCTTGTTGCTGGTCACAAAAACATGCTGTTTATCACAAGCTTATTTTTCCATAGGATTTCCAACTTACATTTGACCAAAGTTTTAAATGATGCGCAGATATGATTTGGATTGGTTAAGGGTTATAGTTTTTGGTCTACTCATTTTCTATCATGTGGGTATGTTTTTTGTCCCTTGGGGTTTTCATATTAAGAATAATAGTATTTATCATTGGTTGATCTATCCCATGTTGTTTTTAAATCAATGGCGACTTCCCATTCTCTTTGTGATTTCCGGTATGGGAACTTACTATGCCCTGAACAAAAGAAGCGCAAAGCAATTTGCGTTGGAACGAATGCTACGTTTGTACATTCCATTGGCTATAGGAATGTTACTGATAATTCCCCCGCAGGTTTATATTGAGCGTTTGGTAAATGGTCAATTCAGCGGGAATTATTTTGAATTCTGGCCCTGCCATGCCTTTAATGGTATTTATCCCGAAGGTAATTTTAGTTGGCACCATTTATGGTTTCTTCCCTATTTACTTCTGTTCTCCTTGGTGTTGATTCCTGTTTTCATTTACCTTAGAAAAAAACCGGCCAATAAATTTATTCAATGGACAAGAGTACAGGCGGCAAAACCTTTTGGCTTGTACTGGTTTATTATCCCACTATACCTCTGCGAATCCTTGGTTGAGCCTTTTTTCCCTGTGACACATGCCTTGATAGGGGATTGGTTTACAATTTTAAGCTCCATACTATTCTTCTTTTATGGGTTCGTACTGATTTCGGTTAAAGAGGAATTCTGGAAAACGGTAGAGAAAAATCGACGGCGCTATTTATTTCTTGGTATTATCGGGTTTGCCATATTCATGGCGATAATATTAAATTTTGAAGATTCTACTTCCGTTCATTTTACGGAAGCCTTGGTAAAAATGTTCAACCTTTGGTCATGGATCTTGGCATTGTTCGGTTATGCGGCACATTATATGAACAAACCTAGTAAAGTGCTGTCCTATGCCAACGAATCGGTCTATCCTTTTTATATACTTCATCAAACCGTTACGCTGATTATCGGATATTATATAATGGATCTGGCTTGGGGTTTTTTCCCAAAGTTTTCAATACTAGTTTTGGTCACCTTTTTTGGCTCGTGGCTGGTATATGAGTTTGGTATTAGAAGATGGAAAATAATACGGCCGTTGTTCGGTTTAAAACCAAAGCGTAAGTAAATCTATGGGTTCATTTTAAAGAATCCCCTACCTTTGCATGGCAAATAATAAGGATGGGAAACATTAGAATCACCAAACAGTTTACTTTTGAAACCGGACATGCCCTTTATGGTTATGATGGTAAATGTAGAAACGTGCACGGCCATAGCTATAAACTTTCTGTTACCGTGATTGGAACACCCATTACGGATACTTCGCATGTTAAACTAGGTATGGTTATAGATTTTGGGGATTTAAAGGACATTGTAAAAGAGGAAATTGTAAATCCCTTTGATCATGCCACGGTTTTTAATAAAAATACTCCACATGTAGAATTGGCGAAGGAGCTAACGGATAGGGGTCATAAAGTTATCTTGGCCGATTATCAGCCCACCAGCGAAAATATGGTCATAGATTTCGCGGCCAAAATACAGTCGAGACTTCCTCAAAATATTAAACTACATTCCTTAAAGCTTCGCGAAACCGAAACTGCCTTTGCCGAGTGGCATGCTGGGGATAATTAGGGTCTGTTAACAACTACCCCTAAAGGTGTGTTTTTTGGACTCCTTCCCATGGATTATGAAAGTTTCTTGGTTATATCGAGATGTTGGGTATAAAACTTACCTTTTATGAAGATATAAAATCAAACCCTTCCGGATTCTTCAAATTAATTTGAAGAATCCACCTTCCCTTAGACAAGGGAAGGAGCTTTTTTATTGTTATTATATATCTTTACATCCAAATGAAGACCATAAATATTCCGCAAGGGAAAAAAATCTATTTCGCCAGTGATAACCACTTGGGTGCTCCAACCATGGAGCAGAGCCTGCCCCGCGAAAAAAAATTTGTGGCATGGCTAGATGATATTAAACATGATGCGGCCGCAATTTTTCTATTGGGGGATCTGTTCGATTTCTGGTTTGAGTACAAAACGGTGGTCCCCAAAGGTTTTACCCGAACCTTGGGTAAATTGGCCGAACTATCGGATGCTGGCATCCCTATTTATTATTTTGTGGGTAACCATGATCTTTGGATGAACGGTTATTTTGAAAAAGAACTCAACATTCCGGTCTATCATAAACCGCAACAGTACGTCTTTAATGGCACTTCTTTTTTTATTGGTCATGGTGACGGTTTGGGTCCAGGTGATAAAGGGTACAAACGCATGAAAAAATTATTTACCAATAGGGTATCGCAATGGATGTTTAAATGGCTTCATCCAGATCTAGGGGTGCGATTGGCACAATATTTTTCGGTAAAGAACAAACTTATTTCAGGTGATGATGATATCAAATTCTTGGGTGAGGAAAAGGAGTGGTTGGTACAATATGCCAAAAGAAAACTGGAACAACAACATTACGATTATTTTGTATTCGGCCACCGACACCTTCCCTTGGAAATAAATTTAAACGGGAAATCTACCTACATGAACCTTGGGGATTGGATTTCCTATTTTACCTACGGCGTTTTTGACGGTTCGGAGATGACCTTGGAAACATTCGAAAGTAAATAAGGGATACAATCCTATGTACGCTACCAAATCATAAAGGGTATAGAGAAAGTTAGTATTTACAAATACCACCCAAAAGATGCTTCAGATTCAACTGGAATAAAGTCCCTTCTACCAGATCATGGACGGCATTCAACTCCTTTAGATTCATTGCCAAAGTTACTTGTGGTGCAGGTGTATCCAATAGCAAGGCCCTACAGGATTCATTCTCGGCACAATCCTTACAAAGGGTATTGCTATTCATGGTACATTTAATATGGTTTGAAAATTGCACCAATTCCTCTTTTGACAACGAAAGACCGATATCCCTGAAGACCATTTGAATTTTTTTGATGTCCTTTGCCGCATTCCGTTTCCATTGGAAAGCAACACCGAATTGGTTGTGATAGATGGGGTTTATATCTTGCATGACACTGGTATTAATTTCTTTACGATTTTTATTTGCCTTGAACATTCTTCGCGGATGTAGTGGCAATAAATTTCCGGATGACCGCGGTAATATCTTTCCTTTTGGAATTTTTCTTTTCCAAAGGATAAAAATGCATGAATAAGGGTTTATCGTCCACTTTTTTCTTAAACGTCATATCGCCTTCATAGGTGTAGATTTCTTCCCAAGAAGAACGGACTTTCCCCCAAAATTTAGTATTGGATGCCCACCAATCTTTTGCCAACTTACATTTTTCGTCAGCTACTTTGGTATAGGTATTATATCCCTTCTCCTGTGCCAATACAACATCCTCTTCACCATCTTTCCGGAGTATCTTATCATTATCCTGTTCATGAACCCAACCATAATCTTTGATTTCTTGGCGGTTTCCGCGTAACATCACATTGTAATCGTTTCGTTTGGTATACTCCCTTCTTGGTAAAGGTGAATCTGTTTTGTTCTCCCAATAATGTCTGCCGTCCACATGTACCCAGGTTGCAGAACCCGAATATCTGGGGCTATCGTCCACTTGAAAAACCTTCTGGGTCCATTGTCCTTTCACTTCTTCGATAGGGAGTTTTTTAAAGCTCCAAGTATTGTCCTTATCGTAATAAAATACATTTTGATTTTCGTATTCCCAATCCTGCCGCCAGTGCTTTATGACCATAGTATCATTGATTACTAAAAGATGTTGAATGGAAAGTTTATCGTCTTCATCTGTTATCAATTCCGCCCATTCCAAAGCAGAAGTAGCATAGTCCTCGTGCTTTTCATAATCCCGTTCAGGAGCAAAAGTTTCCGAATACTTAAATGTTATTTCATAACACCCGCACATGGCTTTTATAGCATTTATGTCTTCTTGTTTTTTTTCTTGCTGGGCCAGACCTTTTAGGGATAAACCGGAAAATAGGATACTTAAAATAATCAATTTTTTCATGATAATAAGTTTATAGGTTATGTGTGAAATGCGGAAACAAAAATATTAAATTTATTTAGATCAAATAAAAATAAGATGTATATATTTGTGAAAAATTATTAGGAATGAATCTAAATAGTCTTTTAAGTACTGTATTTATTGGTGTTCTCATAGCATCTCTACACGGTCAAGAAACTATGCACGAGAAGGATTCCCTTGAAATACAACGCTTAAATGAGGTAATTGTCACCGCAACCCGCACCCAAAGGCAGCTGTCCTCCCTTCCTTTACCGGTTACTTTGATCGCTAAAAAACAACTACAGCAAACCGGGGTCATTCGCCTTAACGAAATTCTGAACGAGCAGACCGGTATTATTACGGTTGCCGATGAAAGTGGATTTGATGGCGTGCAGATACAGGGTATAGCTTCCGATTACGTTCTTATATTGATCGATGGCGTTCCCCTTGTAGGGCGGTCATCCGGAAATTTTGATTTGAGCCGTCTTGCCGTTGGGAATATAAAACAAGTGGAGGTGGTAAAAGGGCCTTCATCCAGTCTATATGGTTCCGAAGCGTTGGGCGGGGTCATCAATATCATTACCAACGCTCCAAAGGATTCTACCCTCACCGGTGATGTGTCCTATAGGTTTGCATCCTTCAACACCCATGATGCCAACATTACTATGAAACAACAAGGAAGTAGAGTAGGGTACGCTTTCTTTGCCAATACCTTACAAAGTGATGGATATGACTTGCGGCCCGATATCGTTGGACAGACCGTTGATCCTTTCGGTAATTACACGTTTAACGGTCAATTCTTTTATGATTTTTCCGAACAAGTAAAGTTGTTCGCCTCGGGGCGCTATTACGATCAAAATCAAGATGCCGTCTTATTTGTGGATGAAGAACTGTTTGAAGGGAATAGCGATATTAACGAATTCAATGCCCATGCACGGGTGGATCATTCCGCAAGTTCAAAATTGAATTTTGAATACGAGTTTTACTATACTATGTATAAGGCGTCAGAGCTTTTGGAAAGCCCTATCACCGATGATATATTCAGTGAGAGTGAATTTGATCAGACCCTGCTTCGACCAGAGGCAAGAGGAATATATACTTTAAGGCCAAATCATACGCTTACCCTTGGTTTGGGATATAACCATGAAAATCTAGATCGCACTTTTTTTGATGACAAGGTCACTTTCAATTCGCAATATGTCTATGGTCAATATGATTTTTATCCGTTGGAAAATATAAACCTGATCCTTGGGGCACGCTTTGACAATCATAGCGAGTACGCATCCCAGTTGAGTCCCAAATTCTCAGCAAACTATCAATTAAGTCCATCTATTTCCCTAAAAGGTTCGGTAGGGTACGGTTTTAAAGCCCCGGATTTCAGACAACTGTATTTTGATTTCACCAATTCCGCTGTAGGCTATACGGTATTGGGGTATAATGTAGCCGTAGAAAAAGTTCGTGAATTGGAGGCACAAGGACAGTTGACGGATACCCTTTTTGACCTTTCCCAGTTGGAGGAACCACTGGAGGCGGAAAGTTCCATAGGGTATAATTTGGGTATGGCCTATACCCAGGGAAAAGTGAAGCTAAATCTAAACCTTTTCCGAAACGATTTTAAAAATCTGATCGATACGAGGGCGATTGCCAGACGAACCAATGGACAGAACGTTTTCAGCTATGCCAATTTTGACCGTATCTATACTACAGGTCTTGAACTAGATGCCAATTACAAGCTTACCGAACAATTGACCTTTGCCGCAGGATATCAATTGTTGTATGCAAAGGATAAAGAAAAAAAGGTGGCTTTGGAACGGGGGGAGATATTTGCTCGCGACCCGCGGACGCTGCAAACTATAGCCTTGGATAATTCCGATTATTTTGGGCTAGTGAACCGTTCCAGGCACACCGCCAACTTTAAGGTATTCTATGATATTCCCCAATGGGATTTCAATATCAATGTACGGGTAAATTACCGAAGCAAATATGGACTTTTCGATGGTAACGGCAACGGGATCATAGATGATTTCGATACCACCTTTGTGGACGGTTATGCCCTAACGAACCTTGCTTTCAACAAAATATTTTCAGACCGATATACCTTGCAATTAGGGGCCAACAACCTCCTTGATTATAAGGATGAGGAAAATATACCCGGCCTTGCCGGCATACAAGTATTCACTAAAATAAATATTCAATTCTAAAAACAATTCTTATGAAACAAGCCTTGACAAATTTGGACACCGTCGGAAATACCAATCGACGAATGATATATAAGCTAGTTAAAACAAATACATCTCAACAGATGAAATCCATGTTTAAAATTGTAATGCTATTGTTCGTCGCCATGGCCTTTACCTCATGTAGCGATGATGATGATGAAGGGCCGCAATTGGAGGCTGTAGAAAGTAAAACCGCCAGTAATATTCCGGCACCGCAGACCGGAGGGCAACCATCACCAGATCCCATAGGGGGACCGTTTACCAAATTCAGTTTTGCTACAGGTGCGGTGACCACTGATGAAACCGAATGGGATATTGCTTTTAGGGGGACCAGAATTGCCGTAAATGGAGGTGTGGCAACGGGTACTGCGGATGAACCTGTTAGAAATGGCAATGCGGGGGCCTTTATCGCAACCGGAACTTTTGCCAGTGTTACCACTGCCGAAGGGCTTACTTTTATACAGGATGCCGATGGGGCATACGCAATTACTCCCTTAAGTGATGAGGGATGGTACAACTATAATCCACAGGTAAATATAATTTCCCCGATACCCGGTAGGGTTTTGGTATTTAGGACCCACGACGGAAAATATGCCAAGGTAGAGATATTGAGCTATTATAAAGATGCGCCTGCACAGCCCGATGGTTTTGGAGACGAATCGCGTTTTTACACCTTTAATTATGTGTACAACCCCAACGCAGGCGAAACATCCTTACAATAATGGGAAAGTCGATCAATATATTGTTTATAGTTCTTCGCTTAATCTTGGGCGGGATGATGCTATATGGTGGCGTACAAAAATTCCAAAAACCGATTCCTACACCGGTCGAGGTTGTAGAAAAATCGGAAAAGTTTACATCGCCCGAAAAAGAGAACACCTTACAGAAAATACTCTATATCAGTGGAGCGAAACAAACAGGATATTTTTGGCAGGTATTGGGAATATGTGAATTGCTGTTCGGGTTGCTGCTGTTGCTTCAGGGAACGGGTTTCATCGGGGCAGTATTTCTTTTGCCGATTACCTTACATATTTTTCTATTTCACCTCTTTTTGGAGGCGGATGAAATAGGGGAGTTGATAAAAACGGGCGCATTGTTTTTGATAAACATACTTCTGGTATTACGGGAAAAAGACCGATGGAAACACTTACTCTGGATAAAACCTTTAGGTTAAGGGACGGTTTTGAAATCATTATTGTCCTGTAAAAGATAAAAGACCGCTGCGCTGAAAGATATGAGAAGCAAGACTTGATCGTAACCAAATGATAGACATATTGTTGTAAAAACCCTATGTATCGAACCGTTCGGAACGGACTCTATTTTTCCAATTTTAGAAAAGGTAACCTTTTATTTTCATAATTGAATATACCCTTTAAAATTAATGCTTTCAGAGGTATTTGAAATTTTAACCGAACAATAATATTTTGCAATATGTGATTGGAATTGTTATAGGCCGTTTTTCCTGCCGGCCAGCAGGCAGTACTACGGTTCAAAAATTGTCTCTGAGTTTGAGTTAGTTTTTTAAAGGCCCAAATGGTCATCTGTTCGGGCCTTTTCCTATTATCTTAAATCCCGGAGCTTTAATTGGAGACTTACATTTCCCTGCCATTCATTTTCCTCAACGGAAAAGACGGCGGCGAACATTTTTTTATTGGAAACCATCCCTAATTTATCGCCCAGGTTGAATCCGATACCGCCAATGGGGCCTGTTCCATTTTGGACAACGGAACATTTCAAATGTTTTTCATTGTCCCCGACTCCTTTGGCATAACCGGAATCCTTTAGATTTTCTGCCATAAAAACAGGGGTCATATTGCCGGGGCCAAAGGGTGCAAACTGTTTTATGATCCGTATGAACTTAGGGGTGATCTGTGGAAGCTCAATAGGAGTATCGACTATAATTTCCGGAGTCAGTAAATGGGGATCTATGGTTTCCGATACTACTTTTTCAAATTGCTTTTTAAACGTTTCGTACTGTGCTTCCATGAGTGTGAGTCCCGCAGCGTATTTATGGCCCCCGAACTGTTCGATACAATCCGCGCAACCTTCCAAAGCGTTGTAAACATCAAATCCTTTTACGGAACGGGCAGAGGCGGCAAGCCTATCCCCACTTTTCGTAAACACCAAAGTAGGACGGTAATAGGTTTCCGTGAGCCTAGAGGCAACAATTCCTATAACTCCCTTGTGCCAGGAATCCTTATAGACCACCGAGGTAAATTGTGCTTCTTCCTTGTTTTCTTGGATTTGCGCCAAAGCCTCTTGCGTAATCTCTTGATCTAGATTTCTACGGTCTAGGTTAAACTGGGCTATCTCCTTGGCGAATAGTTCCGCCTGCTCCAAATTGGTCTCGATCAGAAGATTTACGGCATGTTGGCCGTGCTTCATTCGCCCTGCCGCATTAATGCGCGGAGCTATAATAAACACCACATCGGTAATGGTTAATTCCCTTTTGTTAATCTGATTGATAATGGCCTTAAAACCGATTCTGGGATTGGAATTGATAACCCGAAGTCCGTGATATGCCAAAACCCTATTTTCACCTGTAATCGGCACAATATCCGCTCCGATAGCCGTTGCCACCAAATCCAGATAACGAACCAGATCTTCGATACCCTCTCCTTTTTTAGACCCCAACGCCTGAATCAGTTTAAAGCCGACACCACAGCCGCAAAGCTCATCATAAGGGTAGGTGCAATCCTCCCGTTTTGGGTCCAAGACTGCAATGGCCTCCGGTAAGTTATTCCCAGGTCTATGATGGTCGCAAATAATAAAATCGATTCCTTTTTCCTTGGCATACGCTACCTTATCTATAGCCTTTACACCACAGTCCAAAGCGATAATCAAGGAAAATCCATTATCCTCCGCAAAATCGATTCCCTTATAGGAAACTCCGTAACCTTCCCCATATCTATCAGGGATATAAGTGGCCACATTAGGATAGGATTCCATCAGATAGGAAGAAACCAAGGCTACGGCCGTAGTGCCATCAACGTCGTAATCCCCGTAAACCAGAATATTTTCATCGGCTGCCATAGCATTCTCGATCCGATCCACGGCAATATCCATGTCCTTCATTAAAAAGGGGTCGTGCAGATCGGTCAATTGGGGCCTAAAGAACTTTTTAGCCTCCCCATAGCTGGTAATACCTCTTTGTAAAAGCAGTTGTGCGACCAGTGCCTCCACATTGAGTGCCTTTGCCAAGGCCTCAATTTCCTGTTGTTCCGGTTTTGGTTTTAGCGTCCAGCGCATAGGCTTTAAGTGTAAAGTTCAAGTTTCAAGTTTCAAGTTCAAGTGTCAAGTTCAATTCTAAATATAGTTGTTCTTGTTGGAAGGAGATATTCATACCATTAAGGCGATTTCTTATTTTTAATAATGGTGGCAATAATTTTAATTAGTTGTTCAGCTTCGTCCAACAGATGTATTCTTTTTGAACTATCCCCATAACTAACCTTGTCTAATATCCTTAGATTTACCCGTGATTCTTTTAACTCCTTAAGACTTAAACTAGCCTTGTGTATATAATCTCTATTTGTATTTGAGCCTTGAGCCTCTCCAAAATTAAGTGCGGCACTGCCTCCGGAGCGCAATAATTGGCCACCATAATATTGTCCTGTCATGTCTTGTGGCAAATCTTTACAAAATAATATAGCATTAGCTGCAAATCCTACCAATCGGTCTTCTAAATCAAACTTTTTATCCGACATTTTGATTAGTTTAAATTTGAACTTACACTTTGCCCTTGATACTTGAACTTTGATCTTACATTTTATACTACGCTTAATAGCAGTAAAATACAGTTTTGATTCCCTATAGGGACAATTTCAAGAGTATTCATTCTCCCCTTGTGGGGGAGTTAGAGGGGGCTTTATGATGAAAAAAAGTCTTGATTTCCAGTGTAGCAAATCTCCTGAACATTTCAGCTACCCCACAATATTTTTCTATGGACAGGTCTACCGCCTTCTGTAATTTGTCCTCGTTTAAATTGCTTCCATGAAAATGATAAGCAATGATAACGGAGTCGTAATACTTGGGATGCTCATCGGTAAGATTTGCAATGGTGTCGATTTGAAAATCAGCTACCTCCAGTTTCATCTTTTTGATCAACGAAGCCACATCCAGTCCGGAACATCCGGCCAAGGAAGAAAGCATCAGGGCTTTAGGGCGCAAGCCGTTGCCCTCGCCCCCATTTTCAGGACCGGCATCCATACGCAAATTTAGTCCCGAGGGATTATTGCTCTCAAAGGCCATATTGCCCAACCATTTGGTGACGATATGATTTGTAGTACTCATAATTTTTCGTTTCTTGTAAGGGATAAAAATACAATAAAAAACAGCACTATGCCTTTAGTACAACCCCTGGATCCTAATCATGATACAGAGACCAAGGAATTGGCCGAATTCTTCAATGAGACCCTGGGATTTTGTCCCAATTCTGTGCTCACTATGCAACATCGGCCAGCGATTTCAAAAGCTTTCATTAACCTTAATAAAGCCGTTATGGCCAATGAAGGGAGGGTAAGCTCGGCCTTAAAGCGGATGATTGCCTGGGTAAGCAGCAATGCTACCGGATGTCGCTATTGTCAGGCCCATGCCATAAGGGCGGCAGAACGTTATGGTGCGGAACAGGAACAGTTGGATAATATTTGGGAATACCGGACGCATCCAGCTTTTTCGGAAGCGGAACGTGTCGCCTTGGATTTTTCCTTGGTAGCATCCCAAGTCCCCAATGCAGTAGATGCAGCGATTAAAGAACGTTTGTACCAATATTGGGAAGAAGGCGAAATTGTAGAAATGTTGGGAGTTATTTCCCTTTTCGGTTACCTCAATCGTTGGAACGATTCCATGGGTACGAGCATAGAGGATGGTGCCGTAGAAAGTGGGGAGCAGTATTTAGGCAAGCACGGTTGGGAGAAGGGCAAGCATCAATAAATGAAAAAAATTCAGGGACAATTAGTCGATATTCATAACAAACGCATTTTTTCCGCAGAAGTCGGTATTTCCAATGGGAAGATCCATTCCATCGTTGAGCGGGAACATACTGTAGAGAATTTTATTCTTCCTGGATTTGTAGATGCCCATATCCATATTGAGAGTTCCATGTTGGTTCCTTCCGAATTTGCTAGATTGGCCGTTTTACACGGAACCGTAGCAACCGTTTCAGACCCGCATGAAATAGCCAATGTTCTCGGTTCCGAAGGGGTACATTTTATGATTGAAAACGGGAAGAAAGTCCCTTTGAAATTCCATTTTGGAGCTCCATCCTGTGTGCCGGCAACTAGTTTTGAAACGTCGGGGGCAACCATAGATACGAACGAAATAAAGGAGTTGTTGGCATTATCCGATGTGTACTATTTGGCGGAAATGATGAATTATCCGGGTGTGCTCCATAAAGAGGAAGAAGTATATAAAAAAATAGCCTGGGCAGAACACTTTAATAAACCGGTAGATGGTCATGCACCCGGTTTGAGAGGAGAAGATGCCAAAAAATACATCTCCGCGGGTATCACCACAGATCATGAATGCTTTACCTACAAAGAAGCTCAAGAAAAACTCTCCTTGGGAATGAAAGTAATCGTTCGCGAAGGAAGTGCCGCGAAGAACTTTGATGCCCTTATCGATCTGCTCCCCGAGCATTTTGAAAACATGATGTTCTGTTCGGACGATAAACATCCCGATGATCTCATTATAGGCCATATCAACCAATTATGTGCTAGGGCGGTCGCCAAGGGGGTGGATGTTTTTCAAGTATTGCAAATGGCGTGCACCAATCCGGTAAACCATTATAGGATGGACGTGGGTTTACTGCGGGAAGGAGATTGGGCCGACTTTATTGTCGTTAAAGACCTTAAAGATTTTAAGGTATTGCAGACCTATATAAACGGGGAGGTAGTGGCGGAAAAAGGCAAGTCCTTTGTAGCTCCGGTTTCATTTGATACCCCTAACAATTTTAATATATCCCCTAAGAAGGTCAAAGATTTTCGGCTGCCTGCCACCACCAAAAACATTAGGGTCATAGAAGCCCTGGATGGGGAACTGATTACCAATGAATTCCATGGATCGGTTTTGATGGAGAATGGAAGTTTGGTTTCGGATACTGAAAACGACTTCTTAAAAATTGCCGTAATCAATCGGTATTACGATGCACCGCCGGCGATAGCCTTCATCAAAAATTTTGGATTAAAAAAAGGTGCTATTGCCAGCTCGGTAGCCCATGACTCCCATAACATAATAACAGTGGGTACTTCGGACACCGAGCTATGTAAGGCCGTAAACCTTATTATTGGGAACAAAGGGGGCATTTGTGCGGTAGACCGGAATGAGGAACAAAGTTTGGCCTTGCCCGTAGCCGGAATTATGAGCGATACCGATGGTTGGGAAACGGGTAGGCGTTATGAAGAAATCGATGCTATGGCAAAGTCCTTGGGCAGTACATTAAAGGCTCCTTTTATGACACTTTCCTTTATGGCATTATTGGTGATTCCGAACTTAAAGCTTTCCGATAAAGGGCTTTTTAGCGGGGATAAGTTCGCGTTCGTTGATTTGCAATTGTAAATAATAAAAGTATTTATCGCTTCATTAAAGTGTTAAGATTCCCATGTATGCGGAGAATTTAAATCCAAGGATTTTCTGAATGCATTTCACACATACAAATGTTAAGGTAATGCTGTGCATATTACTTTTGAAAATATTCATCTTTTATAACAATTTATTTTAAATAAGCCGTTGCGCATTTTGGAGGTTATAAAGCGGAAAAAGCGTCAGTTCGAGTGGTTTTTCGCAACAAAGTGGAGAAAAATTGTATCGAGAACAACTTTTTTAATCCAAAACTCTATTCTCGATACGGTTCTTCACAGGAATGACAAATTAGTGTTAAGTTAAAGCTGAAATGACGCTTAAGGCAATCACGGATTTTGTGACAGACCTAGGCAAAAAATCATCGCATAGCCGTAGCTACGGAATTGTTTTTTAACGACGGGATGCCGCAAAAGATGCATTGGATTATGCGTAGGTTTTGGCTTAACCTAACACTAGTGTTCTTTTAGTATTGAGGTCACTCGTTGTTGCAATTGGGGCACCACCTCTTTAGTAAACCAAGGATTCTTTGTTAGCCAAAACCGATTCCGTGGCGATGGGTGCGGCAAAGGAAAGTACTTGGGTGAATATTTTTGATAGGCCTTGACCGTTTCCGTTAAGTTCTTTTCAGCGTTTTTCTTCAGATAATAATTTTGGGCGTATATACCTATCAAAACAATCAGTTCTAGATTCGGCATTCCCTGCCATAAAGGTTCATGCCATAAAGGCGCACACTCGGGACGTGGTGGTAAATCCCCGGATTTTCCCTTTCCCGGGTAACAAAAACCCATAGGAATCAGTGCAATTTTTGTTGCATCATAAAACGTTTCGTCAGTGACATTGAGCCATTTTCGCAATTGTCTTCCACTGGGATCGTCCCAGGGCACTCCGGTTTCATGGACTTTGGTTCCCGGTGCCTGTCCAATAATTATAATTCTGGCGTTCGGATGTGCCGCCACAATTGGCCTGGGGCCCAATGGTAAATGGGCCTTGCAAACAGTACAATCCCTAATATCCGATAATAGCTTTTGCATCTTTTAAGTTATACCAAAAAGGTTTTTAACAAATATATGGTCAGTATCCCCCAAAATGTTCCGGTGGCCATACTAAGGATAGCCAATACAATGGCATGGGGCATCCATTTTTTTTCATAGGCTGCCGTAACTGCAGGGGCGGTCGCAATACCACCCACATTGGCCATACTGGCAATGGGGACCCAGGCCATATTGATGTTCAGTACCTTGGCAATCGTGATCATAAATATAAAATGACCCACGAGCCAGATGGTCAAAAATCCGAAAAACGGACCTTTAAAACCAAGAGTAGCAATTTGCAATTTTAAGCCAAGTACGGCCATTACAATAAGAATCAAGATACCTCCTATCTTTAAGGTAAATTTAAAATTCCAAGTGGGTAACAGATTGCTTAAGGCCAATCCCAAAAGCGAAAGCACTACGATTTTGGCTACAAAGCTTTCAAAAATCCAATTGCACAAAAGTACCAGTAAAAAAAGCAATAGAATGGAAACCCATGGCGATAGTGTTTTGCCTTTTTGTGTTCGGATATCCTCGGGCATTGCAATATCGGAGATTTTAAAGATGCGATTTAAGAAATTACTTTTTTTAATACACTGAAACATGAGAATGGTCCATATATTAACAAGAATATTGTCCATTACCAAGACCGATAGAAAAATGTTTTCGGGACATTCCACTATTTCCTTCAAAACCAATTGACTGGTGCTTCCACCGATCCAACTACCTACGATAGGGGGGATTCCTTTCCAATATTCGTGGGTTAAAAGGGTTTCCGATACCAATGTAGTTTTCTGAAAACTTAGCCCTAAAATTACCGGAAAAATGGCAATACAAACAGATCCTGCCGCAAAAAGGGCTATCGGTTTCCACCCTATTGCTTTTAATTGGCCTAGGGACAAACTGCTCATGACCGCAATGATGGCCAAGGGAATAAAATAGTCCGTACTATATTGATGAATAGCTGCCTGCGAAAAATCCGCATGCATTATATAGGATATAACAGCAGGTATGATATAGGCCAGCAAAATTGCGGGTACCCAATCGAAGAGGGATTTGATATGTTTGTTCTCCCATCGATCCAAAAAATAAACGGCCACTACGGTGAACAGGGAAATGATCCAAGGAACGATCATTCTTGGGTTCCCTTTGAGTATTTTACATTGATCCCTCTTAAAACGGTCCGATTGCTGAAAGGCCAATTGCCTGTTTTGCCTATGCTGAAGGGAGCCAAAATCAATATGGATATCCTATGGCTTGGTAAAAGAAGACTACCTTTCATCTAGTTATGGACTTGGAATATCGCGGAAAAGTACACTTTTTTCCTTACAAAATGGGAAAATCAATGGATAGGCTACATTTTTCCGCCAACGATAATCACAATTTCTCCCTTAGGAGGTTTTTCCGTGTAATGGTCCAAGACTTCTGTTACTGTTCCCCGGATCGTTTCCTCATACAACTTGGTAAGTTCCCTGGAGACCGAAACAGGTCTGTCCGCTCCAAAATGTGTTGCGAATTGCGTAAGGGTCTTTATAAGTTTATGAGGCGATTCATAGAAAATCATTGTTCTGCTCTCTTCTGCCAACAGTTGTAAACGCGTTTGTCTGCCTTTTTTTACCGGTAGGAATCCTTCGAACACAAATCTATCATTGGGAAGTCCACTGTTGACCAAAGCGGGTACAAATGCCGTCGCTCCGGGCAAACATATGACTTCAATATGGTTTGCTACGCAAGCTCTTGTCAATAAAAACCCCGGATCGGATATTGCCGGAGTGCCCGCATCCGAAATCAAAGCGATATCCGTTCCATTTTGCAAACGTCTAACAATACCTTCAACAGTTTTATGCTCATTATGCATATGATGACTCTGCATAGGAGTATTTATTTCATAATGCTGTAGTAGTTTACCGCTCGTACGGGTATCCTCCGCCAAAATTAGGTCTACCTCCTTTAATACGGTAATGGCCCTAAGGGTAATGTCTTCCAAATTACCTATGGGGGTAGGGACAATATAAAGTTTTGACATTTTGGAACTTTAAGGCCTCACTTTCTTTCCTAAGAAGTAAGAAGTAAGCAATAATACAATAGCCACAAAGGCACCCATATGTTCCCCGTCGTTGGCCATATAATGGGCAAAGAAGGCAAGAACAAAATTGAAGAAGAATCCGGCATAGGCCCATTCCTTTAGGAAACCTCCCTTGTTGCTGAGAATAACGATCAATCCCAGCAGCTTTAAAACGGCCAATGGGTAAATGATATAGGACGGATGTCCCAGCGTATCAAAAGCCTTTACTATTTCTTCGTGGTTAAAAAAATACATGCTTGCGGAAAACAACATTAACAAAGAAAATAATGAAGTTGCAATCCAGTAAAAAATCTTTTGGATTTTCATTCGAACGGTTTGTTTGGTTTTCGATTTAAAGGTAACAAAAAATAAAATTCCCTGTTATTGGATAGATTTGTCAAGGGATTTGAAAAAAAGGGCAAGTACCAACGACGCAGCCTTTGGGATAATCTTAATCTACATATTTCAAAACAGTCTCTAAGAAAACTTGCGGGCGATCAAGGACATAAAACGCGTTTCATATTCCTCTTTACCCTCCCAATTATGATAATCCGGTTTTACCATATTCATCACAAAAGCAATGGAACGCTCTTCTGTGTCTATGGTATTTAATTGGGAAATGACCCTGTTATAGTCTTCAGCGCTATTGTTGAAAAGATGCTTTACAAAGGCTAGCTTATCATTCAATCCTATGGCTAGATCTTTAGTAAGCCTATCGTTCAAGGAGATACTTTTACCTCCTTCTTTTTTTCCGTTGCGGGTTTCCGGCATTGTCATTTCCTTATCGTCTTTCATCAAATTCGGCTTTGCGATAAACTCGGCGAACACCTGATCGGCCTCGGCACTGGAAGGCATTTCGGACACCATATCCTTAATGGTATCTATTCCCGGGATAATGATATCCTCCGTATGGGGATTGGTCTCGGGAACGGATGTATTGGCATCCATAACGGCATTGGCCATTTTTTCGAACTTAGTGGCCACTGCGTTTTTTGAAACGTCTATTTCTATATCGTTCAGTTTTTCATCAATAAATTTTAGCACGGCCAATTTCTCATACAGTGCTTTTGAGGCCTCATATAAATCGCCTATCTCCGTCAACCCCTTGGAAGTGATAATGTCCGTTGACATTTTTACCAATTCCTCTTTCAATTTTCGTTTCATGCTTTTTTATTTTACCTTTTCCGAAAAGGTTTATCTTTCTTTACTAATTTTATGCTTCTTATAATCAAGAACGAAAAACCCATAAATTTCGTCTAAAATTACAAAATGTTTCTCGAAAATACTGTTAATCATAAAGAACAATTCGGTTGGATAGAAGTCATCTGCGGTTCTATGTTCTCTGGGAAGACCGAAGAACTTATCCGCCGGCTCAAAAGGGCAAAGTTCGCCAAACAAAGAGTAGAGATATTTAAGCCTATTGTGGATACCAGATACCGTGAGGAAATGGTAGTTTCACATGACGATAACGAAATACGTTCCACACCCGTTCCCGCAGCCGCTAATATTAGGCTGTTGGCAGATGGCTGCGATGTTGTGGGTATTGATGAAGCTCAATTTTTTGATGATGAAATTGTAACGGTATGTAATGATCTGGCCAACAAAGGAGTTCGCGTAGTAGTAGCCGGACTTGATATGGATTTTAAGGGGAACCCCTTTGGCCCTATGCCTGCATTGATGGCTACCGCCGAATATGTTACCAAGGTACATGCCATCTGTACGCGTACAGGAAATTTGGCCAATTATAGTTTTAGGAAATCCAATAATGAGAAACTGGTGCTCATAGGAGAGACGGAGGAATATGAACCTTTGAGCAGAGCTGCCTTCTATAAGGCCATGTTACGGGAAAAAATCAATCAAATGGAGGTAGAATCGGAAGAGCTATTGGTGAATAAAAAGGATGCCGATGCTTAAGGCCACGGAAACTGTTCTTGAAATTGATCTAAACGCCCTGGAACATAATTACCGGTATCTGAAGTCTAGACTGGCGTCTACTACAAAATTTTTGGTCGTTGTCAAGGCCTTTGCCTATGGCAACGATATGGTTAGGGTAGCCCAAAAAATGGAGCGTTTGGGAGTAGATTATTTTGCAGTAGCTTACGTAAAGGAAGGTTTGGTGCTGCGCGATGCCGGAATTACTACGCCCATTTTAGTGCTTCATCCCCAAGCGATAAACTTTGATGTCCTCATAGCACATTGTTTGGAACCCAGTCTGTATTCCCCAAGAATCCTAAGACAGTTTATAGCTACCGCCAAAGCGCATGGTCAAACGGACTATCCTGTGCATATTAAGTTCAATACCGGCCTCAACCGCTTGGGTTTTGGTGAAAACGATGTGGCCGATGTCACGGAAATAGTAAATGATAGCAAAGAAATAAAGGTACTATCCATCTTTTCCCATTTGGCCGCTTCCGAAGACCATAAAGAAAAGGAGTTTACCGATAAACAGATCCATACCTTTAAAAAAATCGCGATAGCGGTCGATGAAAAATTAGGGTATAGCCCTTGGAGACATGTATTGAATACTTCTGGAGTCATCAACTATCCCGAAGCACAGTTCGATATGGTAAGAAGCGGTATAGGAATATATGGTTTTGGCAATGACGCAGTTATTGATGCCAAGTTAAGACCGGTGGCGACCTTAAAAACGATTATATCCCAGATTCATAGGGTAGCGCCCCATGAAAGTGTAGGCTACAATAGGGCCTTTACATCTAATATGCATAAGGTAACCGCTACCCTGCCCATAGGCCATGCCGATGGTATTGGCAGACAATACGGCAATGGAAAGGCATTTGTGAACATAAATGGAGAGAAAGCCCCAATTATAGGAAACGTATGTATGGACATGATTATGATCGATGTTACCGGCATGGATTGTAAAGAAGGCGATGAGGTCATTGTTTTTGGAGAAAACCCCTCTGCAGAGGAATTTGCTGCCCAAGCCTATACCATATCCTATGAATTGCTAACGGGAATTTCACAAAGGGTAAAACGGGTCTTCCGAGATAATAGAACAGATAATTAACATTTTTTTATGAAATCTTTTTTTTGATTATATTGCGACGAACACACATCAACTAAATAATTAACTGTTAAAAAAAGGAAAACATGTTAAAAGAGTTTAAGAATTTTATCATGACAGGAAATGTCATAGATTTGGCCGTAGCCGTATTATTGGCAGGTGCAGTAGGGCTTGTTGTAAACGGCTTTGTAAGTGACATTATGATGCCTATAGTGGGCTATTTCACGGGAGGGATCGATTTTGCGGATATGCAAATTGTACTTTCGGAAGCGGTAGTTGCAGCCGATGGAACCGTTGAAAAGCCGCAAAGTGCCATCCGTTATGGGGCATGGGTCAACTCCATTATTAATTTGATCATTGTTGGTTTTGTACTGTTTATGATCGTAAAGGCCTACAATAAGACAAAAACACCACCGGAGCCTGTGGAAGAGGCACCCGCAGGACCTTCTCAGGAGGATCTTCTGGCTGAGATCAGGGATTTACTGAAAAAGCAATAAACAAAAACACAGAAACGTCCCCATAGCTATCGGGATGCTACACCGCTACACTAGTATTTTAATTTAACCCCAGCGATACCGTTGGGGTTTTTGTTTCGGTTATTCGATAATTATATCCAAGAGGAATGTTTTATTTATAACATTTTGTTATATTTTGATTATCTCTTTTGAAAATATTGCCCAATACTTCCTATTGAAGTACATTTGTCCACTAAATCGGGAACTAACAAGCACGATATGGTCAAAGCTTATATCGCAACCCTAAAAATAAAAAGTTGATGAAAGTAGCTGTTGTAGGTGCCACAGGAATGGTAGGCGAAGTCATGTTGAAAGTATTGGCAGAACGTAATTTTCCCATTACGGAATTATTGTTGGTAGCTTCGGAACGTTCTGTGGGAAAGAAGTTAACCTACAAAGGAGAGGAGCATACGATTATAGGTCTTAGCACCGCTGTGGCCGCAAGGCCGCATTTGGCCATTTTTTCCGCAGGTGGCGATACTTCCTTGGAATGGGCCCCAAAGTTTGCGGCAGCGGGCACCACCGTTGTGGACAATTCTTCCGCGTGGCGTATGGAACCTTCCAAAAAGTTGGTCGTACCGGAAATTAATGCAGCTACCTTAACAAAGGAAGATAAGATTATTGCCAATCCTAATTGCTCTACCATACAATTAGTGATGGCCTTGGCTCCTTTACACAGAAAATATAGGATGAAACGTGTTGTGATTTCAACATACCAATCCGTATCCGGAACCGGAGTTAAGGCCGTTCGGCAGCTAGAAAACGAAATGGCGGGGATACAGGGAGAAATGGCTTATCCGTATCCAATTAATCGAAATGCCCTGCCCCATTGCGATGTTTTTATGGAGAACGGTTATACCAAAGAGGAAATGAAATTGGCGCGCGAGCCACAAAAAATATTAGACGACCGTACTTTTTCCATAAGTGCTACGGCAGTTCGTATACCAACGGCCGGTGGGCATTCGGAAGCTGTAAATGTGGAGTTCGAGAATGATTTTGACCTCGGTGATGTCCGTAAGTTATTAAATGAAACCCCTGGTTTGGTGGTACAGGACAATCCGGATACCAACACTTACCCCATGCCTATCTATGCCCATGACAAGGACGATGTTTTTGTAGGGAGAATCCGAAGGGACGAATCCCAAAGAAATACCTTAAACCTATGGATTGTTTCGGATAATCTTAGAAAAGGGGCGGCGACGAATGCCGTACAAATAGCGGAGTATCTCGTGGCAAATAGTCTGATCTAAGACCTGAAGTATGATTGCAAGAATCTGGCACGGTAAAACCACCATTGATAACTACGACGCTTATGCCGACTTTTTACAAAAAGTTGCGGTCCCCGATTATAAAAACTGCCCAGGTTTTAAGTCGCTACGTTTTCTGAAGAGAATCGAAAAGGGGGAAGGGCATTTTACACTGATAACCTATTGGGAAAATTTAGAAGTAATCAAAAATTTTGCCGGAAAGGACTATGAAAAGGCAAAATATTATCCGGAAGATGAAAACTTTCTTTTGGAATTTGAAGAAAAAGTCCAACACTTCGATGTTTTCGCCGATTAAGAAACAGGGATTCCATATGGTGTTCTAAAATCTGTTAAAACCTTTAGAATAGGTAACTTCTAAAGGTTTTTTTATGTTATTTTTGGAGTTGGCTAAAATATGTGGAACATGAAAAAAATAACCTTATCCGTACTATGGGCAGCTATACTGGCAGTTCCGTTTACCCAAGCACAAGAAGATATGAGTCTAGATTACCCTGAAACTAAAAAAGTAGATACCATAGATACTTATTTTGAGACTCCCGTTGAGGATCCCTACCGTTGGTTGGAAGATGATCGAAGTGAGGAAACGGAAGCTTGGGTAACGTCCCAGAACGAATTGACGTTTGGATATTTGGAGAAAATACCTTTCCGAAAGAATATAAAGGAACGTTTGGAAGGTCTATGGAATTACGAGAAGTTGGGATCGCCGTTTAAGGAAGGTAGCTATACCTATTTCTATAAAAATGACGGTCTGCAGAATCAATATGTAGTCTATCGTAAAAAAAATAATGAAGAAGCTGAGGTGTTCCTAGATCCAAACACCTTCTCGGAAGACGGTACCACATCGTTGTCCGGGCTAAGTTTTACCAAAGACGGTTCTTTGGCGGCATATTCCATTTCGGAAGGTGGAAGTGACTGGCGAAAGGTCATTGTAATGGACACCAAAAGCAAGGAAATCGTTGAAGATACCCTTGTAGATATAAAATTCAGTGGTATTTCCTGGAAAGCCAATGATGGCTTTTACTATTCAAGTTACGACAAACCCAAGGGAAGCGAACTATCGGCCAAAACCGATCAACACAAGGTGTATTACCATAAACTGGGAACACCCCAACAAGATGATATATTGATTTTTGGAGGAACGGTTGCGGAAAAACATCGATATATTAATGCAAGTGTTTCGGAAGATCAACGCTATTTGTTCATCTATCCCAGAACATCTACATCTGGGAATAAGTTATTGATGAAAGATTTAACGCAGACCAACAGTTCGTTGATTACCATTCTGGATACGGATGATACCGATAGCTATGTGATAGAAAATGTAGGTACTAAACTTTATATCGTTACCAATAAGAATGCGCCCAACCAGAAAATTGTCACCGTAGACGCTTCTAATCCCGTTCCTGAAAATTGGATGGATTTTATTCCAGAAACAGAGCATGTGTTGAGCCCTAATACCGGAGGAGGTTATTTCTTTGCGGAATATATGGTAGATGCCATTTCAAAAGTTTTTCAGTACGATTATGAGGGGAAGTCGATACGGGAAGTAGCATTGCCCGGTGTAGGCAGTGCCAGCGGTTTCGGTGGAAAAAAAGAGGATAAGGAATTCTATTTTTCTTTCACCAATTACAATACGCCCGGATCCTCTTACAAATACAATGTTGAAACAGGTGAATATGAGCAGTATTGGAAGCCGGAAATAGATTTTGATCCGGAAGATTATGAATCTAAACAGGTGTTCTTTACTTCAAAAGATGGTACCCGGGTACCCATGATCATTACCCATAAAAAAGGGGTGGAACTCAACGGAAAAAATCCAACTATTTTATACGGATACGGTGGATTCAATATAAGCCTTACACCTTCCTTCAGCATCGTAAATGCCGTTTGGATGGAGCAAGGAGGCATTTATGCCGTACCTAATTTACGTGGTGGGGGTGAATATGGCAAAAAATGGCATGATGCGGGTACCAAGACCCAAAAACAAAATGTTTTCGATGATTTTATAGCTGCGGCGGAATACCTTATTCAAAATAAGTATACCTCTTCCGACTATCTGGCTATTAGAGGAGGTTCCAACGGGGGACTATTGGTAGGTGCTACAATGACCCAACGCCCGGACCTTATGAAAGTGGCCTTGCCTGCTGTTGGGGTGTTGGATATGCTACGCTACCATACTTTTACGGCCGGTGCCGGATGGGCCTACGATTATGGAACTTCGGAAGAAAGTAAAGAAATGTTCGAGTATTTAAAAGGATATTCCCCAGTCCATAATGTGAAAAATGGGACTTCTTATCCAGCTACTTTGATAACTACCGGAGACCATGACGACCGCGTAGTTCCTGCCCATAGTTTTAAGTTTGCCGCTGAACTCCAAAAAAAACAATCGGGTAAAAACCCAACCCTTATCCGAATAGAGACCAATGCCGGACATGGTGCGGGAACACCCGTGAGCAAAACCATTGAACAGTACGCCGATATTTTTAGTTTTACGCTCTATAATATGGGATTTAGGTCGCTTTTGGACACTCCTATGGAAAATAAAATTAAGGACTAGTGCCTCAATATTTTTAAGTAAAATCCGTTTTTAACAGAGACGGATTTTTTTTATCCCCAATAAAATTCATACGACTTACATGCTACACGTTGAAGATGTTTCCTTTGCTTATGATGAAATCCCGGTTTTAGAGGATATCAATTTTAAGGTCAAAAAGGGAGCGCACATATCCATTATCGGTGAAAGTGGTTGTGGCAAGAGCACCTTATTGAAAATCATTTATGGCCTCTTACAACTCAAACGGGGTAAAGTGCATTGGAACGGGAACCAAGTAATGGGCCCATTGTATCATTTAGTTCCCGGAGAGCCCTACATGAAATACCTTTCCCAAGATTTTGATTTAATGCCGTATACCAGTGTAAAGGAAAATGTAAGCCAATACCTCTCCGTTTTTGAGCCCGATGTAACGAAAAAAAGGACCAAAGAGCTCTTGGAAATGATAGAAATGGTAGATTTTGCAAAGACCAAGGTAAAAAATTTAAGCGGGGGACAGCAACAACGTGTCGCCCTAGCAAGGGTCTTGGCACAAGAACCGGAACTCTTATTGCTGGACGAACCTTTTAGTCATATCGATAATTTTAGAAAGAACGGCCTACGCAGAAACCTTTTTGAATATTTAAAAAAGCAAGGGATTACCTGTTTAACGGCCACACATGATCATAACGATGTGCTACCTTTTGCGGATAGGGTGATTGTACTCAAGGATCAGCAAATTGTCGCCGATCAGCTTACTTTGGAATTGTACCAAAATCCGCAAAGCATGTACATTGCCTCCCTCTTCGGAGAAGCCAATAAGATTCCTATCAATATTGTAAAATCATATGCAGATACCAAAAGAAGGATTATCGTGTATGCACATGAATTTAAAGTATCCGAAACATCCGGTCTTAAAGTAGGAGTTAAAAAATCGTATCCTATGGGAAGTTATTTTTTGATTGTGGGAAATTCGGGCGAAGAAACGGTATATTTCCATTCCTCAAAATCCTTGGAACCGGAAACCGAAGTGTATCTAAATGTTTCTTTGGAAACTATTAATAAGCGTTTGCCGATGTAGAACGGACCGTCCTTTAGATGTGTTTTTTATACAACGCTACATAGCCTAATAGATAGTGGCAATTCCGAAAATAATCACATATTTCAAAAGAGTCTCTAATACAATGGCTATTTCCTATAGGAAGTGATACCCATAGCTTTTGGTTAACTTTGTCTAAAATGATCTTGGTTGGACAAACAATGTATGATACAGGAGTTAAAGTTCAAGGCAGTGCGTAGTAGTGGTGCCGGAGGACAACATGTAAACAAGGTGTCCACTAAAATTGAACTTACGTTTAACTTGGCCGATTCCCAGGCGTTATCCGAACAGGAAAAGAATCGGATAATTGACAAATTAGGGAATCGCTTTACCAAGGAAGGGTTGTTTTTGATGCAATGTGACGAAACCCGTAGTCAACACAAAAACAAGGAATTGGCTATAAAGCGTTTTCTGGAAACTATGGAAACCGCCCTGATCGTTCCTAAAAAACGTCGGAAAACAAAACCTAAACGGGCAGCTGTTGAAAAAAGACTAAAATCCAAACAAAAAATATCCGAAAAGAAAGCGGGTAGAAAAAAGCCCGATATGGATTAGGTTGGTCTATGCATATTGCGATCTATGGTCCAGATTTCCCCTTTTGTTGTTTTTCTATCCCGATAAACCGGCTATTGGCAAGATATGCCTTGGAAATGGGGGAAGTTCCGAAGGGATAATAGAAATTGGGTTGATTTGGACAGGCAGACTTATGCTATAGTCAGGATAACGGACGCTGATCCATTAAAAGTAAAGGAATCCCCAACAGATTTTCCCAATAGCAATTTTCCTATAGGTGTTTGTATGGAAATGCAGTGAACGTGGACACCATCTGTTTGAAATACCCCTGCCGAAATGGCCAAAAAATAATGCCCCTTAGTGGTTTGGACTACGCTTCCTAAACCAATGTTTTTGGAATTGGCCTTGGTATCGACTTTGTTCAACACTTGCTTCATTCTTTCGGCTTCGGCTAATTGCCGACCCGTTTTTTCGCGTTCCAATTGTAACATGGCCCTTCCAGTTTCATGTTTATCGCCCGCGCTGCTTTTTGTTTCCGAATCCAATGCCAGCTGAATTTCTTTTATTTGGGATTGAATACGGGATAACCTATCGTTTATAAAAGTCTCACAAAATAGATATATGGTTTCTTTTAGATTGTTCTCTGGCATTACACAAAAATAGGGATTACAAATATTTACTGATGGTACGTTAATCCTCCGAGTGATATAAATCGGCCAGCTTATACACCAAAAAACTAATAATGTTATCCTCATCGGCGCCATTTTGAAACATTTTGTGGGTGTCATTTATGTGCTCCTTCTTAAAATATTCCAGATCCCCCGTTCTATATTCACTAAAAATATTCCAAGATTTGAGCCCTTCCAATAGCTCTTTATGCGCTTGGTATCTTTTGTTTACAAGGATAGGGTTGTTTTTTAACGTTTCTTTCTCCTTAGGGCCATGTTGTTTTATGGCATTCAACCGATTGTATTCTTCTGTAAGACGGTCGTCCGCTTCTTCTGCCTCTATGATTAGTTTAAAATAGGCCCTGGCTACCAAGGAATTATATTTTTCAATAAACGCGGCATCCGTAACGAGCATCACCCCTTGGGTCACTTCCATGAATTCCTTATCCGAGGTACTCGCATAGAAATCGGTGCTTTCCAAGGAAGTGGACATTTCATCCGTTTTCAATGAGTTCTTCCAAGCTTGGGACTTGATCATCGCTATCCATATTTTTCTATACTCGCGTTTAGTATTTGTTTTGGATGCGGAGCAGCTTCCTATCAGAAGAACAATCAGCAATAAAAGTATGGCCCTCATCCTATATAATTTGAATTTGTAGATGGTTAACGGGTAGGTGGTTTTTTTGAAAGGAACCTATTTATCTAGGGAAAGGCTTTTCAACAAATTCAGGGCCGTACAATAAACGATAATAATCGCTAAAGTAAAAATCACTTTCTTTAGAATGCGTTTTTTTTCGATAAGGGATCAGATTGATACAGATGGTTGCCAACACATGGCCAATGGTTTCCTTTGGATCTACATGGTTTAAATTTCTAAACAATAGCACTGAATTAATCGAACACCATACTAAAAACCGTTTCCGTACCGGGAATGGATCTTACTTTTATGCTTCCCCCATGCAAGTGCATAATTTGCTTGGACAAGCTGAGTCCTATTCCGGTACCCGTATTCTTGGTGGTGAAAAAAGGCACAAAAATTTCATCGATCAGTTCAGGTGGAATCCCCGGACCGTTGTCCCATACCTTTATGAATTTTTTTCCTTGACCGTTGATTCCTGCAGTAATTTTGATAGTTCCATTTTCTTCCCCTTCTACGGACTGTATGCCATTTTTACTTAAGTTGATCAGTATCTGCGAAATTTGCTTTTCGTCAATAAAAAGTTCAAGATTTACAGGATCGGCCAATACTTCAAATGTGAAATGCCCTTTCTGGTTTTCCTGATCCATTAGAATCTTTACCTTGTCCAATAATCGTTGTGCCCGCACCAAACTTTTATCCGGTTTGGGCAAACTGAGGAAACTTCGGTACGATTGTACAAACTCCATTAAATCCGTACCCTGTCGTGTAAT
>JBATTK010000090.1:0-2296 GCA_049670505.1 Saonia sp. | reverse complement strand
AACTCTATTCTCGATACACTTCTTCCTCCGGTCGAAGCACCTGTCTATGCCGGCCAGGCAGGCTCGAATTGACGAATTTTGAATCTTAAAATCAAAATGCACAAAGGGTTTTCTTAGATTTCCCAACACTGAAGCAAAACGGAATCGGGGAAGTAAATACTAATTATTGAACTAAAGAAGACTGCACGATAGCGTTGCACTTGTAGTATTAAAATGCTATGGAATCATTAAAACCCCAAAGCAGTATTGTCACCCCTTGTTCCTAAAGAGCGTCTCCATTTTTTAAAGGATTTTCGGAAACCCTTGATTTCGGTCCGAAGTAAATTCAAATACTCTTTTTCCTTTATCCCGTCTTTTTCCAATCCGTTACAGTAAGAAAGAATATTACGTATCATGATGTTAATGAAATAGGCACTCTTAAGCCTAACGGATAAAGATTCTGAATTTTCGGCCTGCGCTATTTTTTGAGGAATCAATATAGCATCGGTAAGCAGCGCATCTGCCATGATATCCCTAAGACTGTTGGATTGATATAATTTTAAGAGATCTTTGTTGTATGAAACGTAAGCGGCAATCTCCCTGCTCATTACACAGAGTTCCAGGGATTTCTTGTAAATCGGTACCGTTCTTAGGTTTTTATTAGGCATTTTTTCTTCAATAACAACTTTCGTTATATAAAATTACGTACTAATCGGGGATATTATCTTTATAATCCATAGCAATTTAGTAAATTAGCTTTTGAAAATTAATTTTTTAAAGATTTTAGTTTTGAATATAAAGATAGATGATTTAAATTGGGGTATTTTGCAATGTTTACAAGAAAATGCACGGGACTCCTTTGCGAATATTGGACGTAAAATTGGGCTTACGCCCCCTGCTGTCGCAGAGCGTATCAAAAAAATGGAGGACTTGGGAATACTGGAAGGTTACAAGGCAGTGGTTTCCCATACCCAAACGGGTTATCAACTAAAAGCAATTATAACCTTACGTGCCTTTATGGGTAAATTGAAACCTTTTTTGGAAACAGTAAATTCTTTTAAGGAAGTGGTCAATTGTTATCGAATAACGGGTAATGAGAATATCATTATGGAAGTCGTACTCAAAGATCAATTTCATTTGGAAAGATTTATAGATAAGCTCATCATATATGGAGAGGCCCGCACGCATATCATCCTATCCGATGTAATTTCCAATGCCCCTATAAGCAAAAAAGGAATGTAATTTACAGGTATTTTGCCCCGAAGCTTATCGCAAAACCTATAAATTATTTTTTTCGCTAATTTTAGAGGACTAAATCCTTTTAGACCATGTTCACTGTTTTAGAATATGCCGTAACCGCTATCGTTTGTCTTATTACGGCAGTAGTAATACAACGCATTTATTATAAAGAAAAAAGGAGCCTGGATAATTCCAAAGGAACAAAGGGTATTATGTGGTTTGGGCTTGCTATTTTTGTTTGGGGTTTGGGGGCAGCGGCCAACCTGATCTTGGTATCTGGCTTTGGATGGTCTCCTGTACACAAATTATTGATTTACATTGGTGTA
This sequence comes from Saonia sp., assembly GCA_049670505.1. Taxonomy (GTDB): domain Bacteria; phylum Bacteroidota; class Bacteroidia; order Flavobacteriales; family Flavobacteriaceae; genus JBATTK01. The sequence goes on along the minus strand of JBATTK010000090.1, from coordinate 752 downwards.
GTGGTCTCGTTGCTAAACTCCATGTTTATATTACTTTCCTTGCCTTCCATTGAACACCATGGAAAACGGAATATTGTTATACGCTTGGTAGAACGTTTTTCGGAACGGGAATTCTACATCCTTTTTGGAGGGATTATGGTCATGTTGGCCTTTGTTTTTTTGGCAACGTCCTACAGTAGTGATTCCATTAGCACTTCCTTCATTTGGCTCATAGATATTCCGATATCCATTGTGGTGGCATTTGCATTATTGGATGCATTGAACAAGGCCTTTGCAAATAGAAAGATGCGTTTTATGTATTTGCCAAGCTTTGCCCTTTTTGTGCTTATTGTTATTGCGGTTTCGCACCGGATTGTTCCAGAGCATTTGGTGCCGGGCTTTATGGGAGTATCCCTATGGGCTTTGTTGGGAACGGTTACTGCCATTTCGTTTAAGTTTTTGTTTATTCTTTTGTTTTCCATATTACTTTACAGCTGGAAATTTTTATCCGAAAAAGAACAACAACAAACCGAATTGCATGCCTCATTATTACAAAACACGCTACTTGAAAAAACCAATGCCAGACTGGCTACGGCCAATGAAAGCCACTTGGATACCATTGAGCGATTAAAAGGAGAATTAAAAATCCTTGAGGCCGCGACTAAAGTTGAACTTTCCGACCGACAAAAAGAGGTGCTTGCCAATTTGGGGATGTGTGGCGAACAAAAGTCGTATACGGAAATTGCCGAGGCTATGCACATCAGTGTAGACGG
>JBATTK010000089.1:0-2187 GCA_049670505.1 Saonia sp. | reverse complement strand
ACATAGAGGAAAAAAGGAGTTTCTTCAGTGTGGTTTTCGATAAACGATACCGCATTGTTCGAAATGGCATCGGTATAGTAGAAATTTTCTGAAGGAATTATGAAATCATTGTCTTTCGCAAGTGAATTTGGATCATAAAAACTTCCGGCACCATGTATCGTTCCAAAAAACTTATCAAACCCTCTTTGTAACGGCCAATTGGTTTTAGTTGGATTAACCACATCTGATTTATAAGGAGTTACATGCCACTTTCCGGACATATAAGTGGAATAACCCGCTTTTTGCAGTACCTCGGCAATGGTAACTGCATTTTTACTGAGATCGCCGTTGTAAATATCGGTGCCATGGGTATCGACCATATGTCCAATTCCTGCTTGATGTTGGTAAACACCGGTAAGTAATGCTGCCCGGGATGGACAACAACGTGCTGTGTTATAAAATTGGGTGTAACGAAGTCCATTTTCGGCCAGACCATCCAGGATAGGGGTGTTGATAACCCCGCCATAGCAACCGATGTCAGAATATCCCATATCGTCTGACATGATCAATATGATATTGGGGCGGGTATCCTTTTTCAGCTTTTCGTTACAACTAAAAATACTTAGTGAAATGATACTGCTAATAAAAAAGAGTCTTGATTTTGTCATTAATAGTCGTGGGATTAAAAAATTTTATAAGGTAAGTTAGTTGATTTGGACCACACTTTTACTAATTGGGATTCTCGCGATGTACTTTGACGTATAAACCGTGTTCAAAGGGATATCCCTGTAAATCGTCGAACTTCTCACTTCAAATCAGCCAGCGACATAACAAATGACCTTGTTCATGATTTTTCCGTTAAAACACTTATGTCCGTAATCAAACGTTGAATTTCGTCCTCCTTTGTTCCATCGTAAATACCTCGAATTTGTTTTTGCTTATCGACCAATATAAAATTTGGGGTATGTATAAAATCCTGCAACCCGCCATCACCTTTTTCCACTACTGCGAAGTAACTTTTTCTGGCCAGTTCATAAATATGCTTTTTATTTCCTGTGGTCACATTCCATTTTGAATCCAAGACCCCTTTATCGGTTGCATATTTTCGTAGTACTGGAATACTATCAATAGTAGGTGTAACAGACATGGATAGAAACATTACCTCCTCATTTTCTAAAAAAGTATTTTGTAGCTCGACCATATTATTGGTCATTACCGGACAAATACTAGGGCAACTGGTAAAAAAGAAATCGGCAACATATATTTTGTCTTTATAATCTTCTTGTGTTATCGTTTTCCCGTTCTGGTTTATCAATTGAAAATCCGCTACTTTATGATTATCACTTGTTTTCTGTAAACTAATATCCACCAATTCCGGATTAAAATCAGAGGGATTGTAGATCGGCAACTCGCTTTTTGATCTTTGATTACAAGAAAAAAGACAGTAAACAGCAGAGATTACCAGTATGCCAGATGGTTTGAATACACTCATTTCAAATAGTATGCTTGTTAAGAAAGGCCTTGGCCTCTATGAGTTCTTGCCGATCACTATCCGAGTTTTTTGTGAGTTGTAGCAATGCTTCGAAATAGCCCGTGGCCTTTTCCGAATTGCCAGCTTGCTTCGCAGCGACGGCGGCACCATAGATACCATTGAATCTGTTCGGACGCCTTTCTAGGTTTAGCTTATAAGCAGTTAAAGCCTCTTGCGGTTTGTTCAGGGATAAGAGCATATCCGCCAACAGTTCGTCAGCAGGTAAAATTTCGCCGGGAGTTACCGGATGTTTGGAAGTCAGACTTTCCATTTCCGTGGCTTTGGTCATAAGTGTCAAGGCTTCTTCGTTATTTCCCTTTTTTAGTTGGAGCCATGCTTCTACGGTCTTAATTTGAATGGCCACTTGATTGGCCTTGTACGCGTCATTTAGGATGATCAACTCCTTTTCAAAAGAACGTAGCAAATCAAGTTCTTCCTCAGCGGAATCTAGATTATCCATATGGATGTTTCCCAATGCTTTTGCAAAATGAAGCAATGCTTTCTGCCAAGGAAATTGCTTCCACTCCAACTCCGCAATTTGGGGCAATTCCAAAGCTGCCGCTTCTTTCCAGTTTTTATTTTCAACCGCGATACGTGCTGGAATAGCTGCAGCGGTATATGCAATTTTAAAATTAGGGGGGAATATTTTCTTGAAAGATTTGAGATACGAATATTGC
>JBATTK010000088.1:0-49932 GCA_049670505.1 Saonia sp. | reverse complement strand
CTTCCAATCCCTTAACGGTATTCTGAGCATGGGTCTCATTGAATTCTTGGAAGGACAATGCTCCATCCTCGGTTTTAAAATATTTTAAAATAGATTCGGAAATAGAGGTTATCGGTGTTATCGTATTCATGATTTCATGCGTTAAAACACGGATCAGCCGTACCCAAGAGTCGGTTTCCTTTTCATCTAATTCCTTATGGATATCTTGGACCACAACTAACAAAAGTGGCTGACCATCTATGCGTATGGAGGTGGATTTAAGTGCCAATTGCGTTTTTCCACGCTCATTGTACAATTGAAAAACTTTACTTTCAAAAGGCTTTAGGTCTTTGAACAGCGCATATAGTTTTTCATCTACTTGTGTTAATTGTTTAATATGGTTCAAAGGGCGATAATTCAATAATTTTTCGATTGTAGGATTGGCATAAAGGATATGCCCCTTGGGATTAACGGTAAGAATACCTATATCCGCCTGTTTTAAAATTTCTTGGTAATACTGCTCTTGTGCCTGCTTTTTAAGGTGGATGTCCTGTATCATCATATTGAGCATATTAAGACTGTGGTTCAGTTCTTCCAATGATTTTACGCTCAATTTCTCCGGAAATCGCAGAGTGAAATCCTCGTTTTTGATGGCATCGAAAAAATAGGCGATTTTTCGATTTGTATGATTTACGTATCTGATTAAAAAAGCAGTCTGAAATGCCAACATGGTCAGGGTAGAAGCCGCCAATATATATTGATCATTAAAAAAGAAAAAACCCGCGGCCAAAGCTGTAATGGAAATAAATACAATGCGTAATATCAGCTGTAAATAAATATATCTGCTTACCATGTGTTAAAGTGCAAGTTCAAATTCAATTATTAATTTTAGGTACTACATAATGCCTACTGCTACCGCCAACTTTTTGATATTTCTTGTCCTGATTTTTAGTGTTTGTTTTTGACATCCAATTTTTTCATTTTGTTATACAGTGTTTGCCTTGAAATACCCAATTGTTCGGCAGCTGCACTGTAATTACCGTCGTTTTGGTCCAGTGCTTTGTTGATCATCAGCAGTTCCATTTCTTCCAAAGTGTCGGGGCCGGTTTGTACGGACACGGACGTTTTTGGGTTCAATAGAAAATCCATGGGTTTTAAAACATTTCCCTCGGCCAATATCACTGTTCGTTCCATGGTATGTAAAAGTTCCCGAATGTTCCCCGGCCACAAATAGGCCATTAATTTCTCTTGGGCGGCTTGGTTGATACGCAACCCTTGTTTACCGTATTTAGCGATAAATTTTTTCAAATAAAAATCGGCTAAGATCAAAATGTCTTCCCCCCGTTCCCGCAAGGGTGGAACTTCTACGCTTATGGTATTGATACGGTACAGCAAATCTTCCCTAAAAAGCCCATCGGCCACCATTTTATCCAAATTACAGTTGGTAGCACAGATGAGCCTAATGTCAACAGCTATCGGTTTGTTGGACCCCACTCTTACGATAATCTTATTCTGGATGGCGGATAGCAACTTGGCCTGGGTCTGAAGGGATAGATTCCCGATCTCATCCAAAAACAAGGTGCCTCCATTGGCGGCTTCGAATTTTCCTGCACGATCTTCCTTGGCATCGGTAAAAGCACCTTTCAGATGACCAAACAGCTCACTTTCAAAAAGGTTTTCGGAAATAGAACCCATATCTACCGAAATAAATACTTCGTTATGTCGTGCGGAGAGTTTATGTAATTCCCTAGCAATTAATTCCTTACCGGTTCCATTCTCGCCCGTGACCAAAACATTCACATCGGTTTTTGCCACTTTTTGAACCAGGTTCAATACCGTATGAAGCGCCTTGGAATTGCCGATAATATGGTTTTTATTATGGTTAATGACTTGTTTTAGATTACTCTCCTTTTGTCTAAGTTGATCGACTTCTTTTAGGGATTTTTGCAATTCGTGGGCAGATTTTACCGTAGCCAATAATTTGTCGTTGTTCCATGGTTTCAGTATAAAATCGGTAGCACCTTCTTTTAGGGCTTGTACCGCCAAGTCTATGGCCCCATAGGCGGTCATCATGATAACGGAGATCTGTGGAGCCTTCTTTTTGATTTCCCTGAGCCAAAATAGGCCTTCGTTTCCGGTATTGACCGCTGCGGAAAAATTCATGTCCAGCAACACCATATCATAGCTGTTCAGATTTTTGAAAGAGGTTATTTGGTTGGGGTTGGATAAAGTGGTTACACTTTTGTATTCGAACTGCAACAGGATTTCCAAAGCACTTAGAACACTTTTGTTATCGTCTATAACTAAGATTTTTGCATCTAACATAACACATACGATTAAAATCGATTCCTAAAACTACGATTTGAAATTAGTAATTTACATGAAGTGTCCAAAATTTGGACAATATCTGTACAACTTTTTTACAGTTAAATCCATGTTATCCCAATAATTTAATCTTAAACAACTGATTTTAAGATAAATAAATTCTTGGCACACCTATAGTATACCAATTGGCATACCAATATGAAAATGGATCAAAAAAAGAGCATAATCGTCCTGTTATTTTTCTTGGCATGTAACGGTCTTGTTGCCCAGGAAAAATGGACATTGGAAGAGTGTGTATCCTATGCACTGGACCATAACCTGGGGCTTAAGGATTTTGAATACAATGAAGCTTCCAATAAGGAAAGTTACCGGCAATCCATTCGTGATTTGTTGCCTACCGTCGGTGGACTTACAGATTATTTTCTTAGGTTCGGTAGACAGGAAGATCCCAATACCGGTATTTTTGTCAGTTCTGATTTTTTCGAGAATAATTACTCGTTAAACTCCTCCATTGATCTTTTCCGGGGGTTTCAAAAAATGAATGCGATCAAAGCGTCCAAATTCCTGTACAGCGCTACTAAAGAAGAGGTGCTACAACAAAAATACCTCTTGGCTTTTAGGGTAATGTCCGCTTTTTATGATATTAAGTTCTTCGAAGGATTACTAATAAATTCCAAAGAGCAACAAGAGATTTCCCAAGCAAACTATGATTTGGTCAACAAGCAAATAGATCTTGGGTTAATGGCGGGGGCAGACTTGTATGAAGCGGAATCCTTGCTTCTCGCAGATCAGTTAATAGTGATACAAAGTGAGAATAGTTTGAAAGCGGCCCGTTTAAGTTTGATCCAAGAAATGAATTTAAAAGGGGCAACTACCATTAATATACAACCGACATTGGATGAATTGGATTCGATGGAAAATGAACTCATGGAGTTACGACAGGATTCTATATTCAACAAAGCTATGGGTTTTATCCCTATCATAAAGGCCCAGGAATGGAGGACAAAGGCTGCAAAAAAGGACTTGGCCGTAGCAAGGGGCAATCTGTATCCCTCTTTATCTTTAAGTGCGGGATACCGAACAAGATATCTGGAGACCTCTGTAGACGAGGATACGGGGGAGATACTTCCTTTTAATGTACAGGCCACGGACAACGCAACAAGATTTATAGGAGTCTCCCTGAACATTCCTATCAGCGAAGGATGGTCTAGACGTTCCGCGGTCAAACAGCAAAAGATCGCCTTACAAAGGGCGGCCAACAATTTGGAGATTCAAGAGCAAGTACTGTATCAGACCATTCAACAGCTGATCCAGGAACACAACGCCTTGCAGGCAGAATATGAACAAGGTATGCAACGGATGGAATCACAGGACCTGGCCTTTACCATAGCCCAAAAACGATATGAAAAGGGATTGATCAACGCGTTGGAACTTTTTACGGCCAAAAACCTTTTTGCAAGCGCCCAAAATGCAAACTTACAAGTAAGGTTACGGTTGGAAGTCAATAAAAGTACGTTGGATTTTTACCGTGGGTTACCCGTTTTTAATATTAATTAGAAAAATAACGGATGCTAGAATCAGGAAAAGGAAAATAGACAAAAAAGGGAGTGGGAGCATAAAGATGAGAGGTAAGGATTATCCTTATTTGCTTTCGAAGAGCGACCAAAAAAGCGAGAGGAATGGATAACTTTAGGGTAGTTGAACCGAGTCATTTAAAAAGGCCAAATCTCCTTCATGAACATAATAAAAAGATAAAATGGACATACAATTAGAAAAGAAAAAAGGACTACGACCTAAACACTTCGGCTATATTGCGCTTGGGCTGCTTTTGCTTTTTGCGGGATATCAATTGGTTTTTGGAAATTCCATTTCCACCTTCAGAACGGAAAAGGATAAACTGTCCATAGCCGAGGTTTCGCAAGGAAAGTTTGATGATTATATTACTATTAACGGAAATGTTGCCCCTATCGCTACTATCTATATGGATGCTTATGAAGGCGGTCGCGTAACCGAAAAATTGATCGAGGAAGGAGCAACGGTAAAAAAGGGGGATATCATCCTAAAGTTGGAAAACAGCGGTCTCTACGAACAAATTTTGGCAAGTGAAAGTAATTTGGCCCTAAAGCAGAACGATCTTCGTTCTACAAAACTGACGTTTGACTCGCGCCAAGTGGAAGGCAAAAGATCCTTGGCAACGGCTGAATACGATCTTCAAAGACTAAAAAGGAACTATGAACAGAACAAAGCACTTTTTGATGATGAATTGATTTCTAAAGAAGTATATCTATTGTCCAAGGAAAACTATGAACTGTCCCAAAAACAATATGACATCGTGAAATTGCAAACAGAGCAAGATGATGCATTGCGCATTACCTCTTTGGCCGGATTGGATACCGATTTAAGCCGAATGCAGAAGACACTTTCTATGGTTTATGAGCGTTTGGATCATTTGAACGTACGTGCTCCCGCCGATGGGCAGTTGGGTTTTTTGGACGCAGAGGTGGGTCAAAGTATCGCCCAAGGACAGCGTATAGGCCAGGTAAATGTTTTGACCGATTATAAAATTGAAGCCACCATTGATGAACACTATATTGACCGTGTCATTAGAGACCTAACGGCCATTTTGGAACGAAATGGTAATGAATATCCATTACGGCTACGCAAAGTATACCCGGAAGTACGCAATGGAAAATTCAAAGTAGATCTTGTTTTTACGGATAAAAAACCGGAAACCATACGAACAGGACAAAGCTACAATATAAAATTACAATTGGGAGAATCCTCCGATGCGCTGTTGTTGCCCAAAGGTAGTTTCTTTCAAAGCACCGGTGGACAATGGATTTTTGTGGTGAATACAGATAAGGAGGAGGCTATAAAACGTCCTATCCGTATCGGGAAACAGAATTCCAGATACTATGAAGTGTTGGAAGGTCTGGATGCGGGAGAAAAGGTAATAACAAGTAATTATGACAATTTTGGGGAAGCGGAAAAAATAGTGCTTAAATAAAAGCGCATAACTGTTACATTATGCAGGGTTGTGATGTCTTTATAAAGCGGGCATAAACATAGTTGGGAAAAAACAAAAAATAATCAACGAACGATACAAATCCAGAATTTGGTTTCTGCCTAGTTCGGTCATCAAGTTTTTGGAACTACATCAAAAACAAGAAACAAATAAATTATGATACAAATTGAAAACCTAAAGAAAAGTTTTAGAACGGAGGAAGTAGAAACCCTGGCCTTGAATAACGTCAATATGAAAATAGAGGAGGGAGAATTTGCCGCTATCATGGGGCCTTCAGGTTGTGGTAAATCTACCTTACTGAACATTATAGGAATGTTGGACAATCCTACCGAGGGAAGTTATCAATTTGCAGGTCATGAAGTAGGCGGACTCAAGGAACGCCAGCGTACCGAACTTCGAAAAGGCAATCTGGGTTTTGTATTCCAAAGCTTTAACCTTATTGATGAACTCACGGTTTTCGAAAACGTAGAGCTTCCGCTTATTTACTTAAAAATGAACAAGACAGTACGAAAAGAGAAAGTGATGAAGGTATTGGAACGCATGAAAATTGCCCATAGGGAAAAACATTTTCCACACCAATTATCCGGAGGCCAACAACAGCGGGTAGCCATAGCAAGGGCGGTAGTGACCCATCCTAAACTAATTTTAGCGGATGAGCCTACGGGAAATCTAGATTCCAAGAATGGTATAGAGGTGATGAACCTTTTAACGGAACTCAATCAAGAAGGAACCACTATAGTAATGGTAACACACTCGGATCGGGACTCCCATTATGCACACCGCGTTATCAACCTGTTCGATGGGCAGGTGGTTACCGAAAGTCAGAACAGGGCCTTGGGCGCAATGGTATAGCAGTTTATTCATCAATCTATGCTGAACAAGGTTTCAGTATGAAAAATCAACAAATCATGATAAAGAACCATCTAAAAATCGCTTGGCGGAACCTAACAAAGAACAAACAACAAACGATCATAAACCTTTTGGGGCTTACTGTGGGTACCGTAAGTTGTCTCACTATTCTTTTGTATGTCTTTGACCAAACGGGCTATGATCAACATCATGATAATGCTGAATCTATTTATCGGGTTGAGACCGTTATCGAAAGGAATGGAAAAGAAGGCTTTGATACAGCTGCGGGATCACCTCCAATAGCCTTTGCTGTAAAGGAAGACTTTCCTGAGGTCGTAGAAGCTACACGGGTTGTACTTACCGATGTGTTCTTTGTTAATTTGATACGGGCCGCGAACAGTAAAGATGCATATTATGAGCCCAAGGCGTATTTGGTGGACTCCACCTTTTTTAAGCTGTTCAAATACAAATTTTTAGAAGGCGATTTTAAAACTGCTTTGAGCGAACCCAATGCGCTTGTTCTTTCTTCTTCCTTGGCCAAAAAGTTGTTCGGTACTCAAAAAACTTTGGGCAAGACCGTTATTTGGGGTAGTGGTGAAGATGCACAAAACTTGACCGTTAAAGGGGTTTTTGATGACACCTATGGTAAATCCCATTTGAATCCCAATTACTTTGTTAGTATGAGTACCCCGGGAATGGGGACTTTTGTGCAAAACTTCGAGAACTTTGCCAATAATAATTTTGTGTACAGCTATGTAAAACTTTTACCTAGTGGAAATGCCGATCAGTTGCAACGTAAATTCCCGGATTTTGTTCAATTACGGGGAAGTAACGACCTAGCCAATGCAGGTATGGACAATAAACTGTTATTGTTGAAGAAGATTACCGATATTCATCTCTATTCTGCCGGGCGGAAGAATCAAATAGATATAGTTTCAAACATCAAATATTTATATTTTTTGTTGACACTGGCGTTTTTTATCCAACTCGTAGCCTGTATCAATTTCATTAATTTAAGTACCGCGAGGGCTAGTAGACGTGCCAAGGAAATAGGGGTTCGCAAGGTAGTCGGGGCAGGAAAAACTGCATTGATACGTCAGTTTTTGGGAGAATCACTCTTGTTGTCCCTATGTACTATGCTTCTTAGTATTCCGATCACGATCTTACTTTTACCCTTTGTCAACGAACTTGCACAAGCTGATTTGACCTATTCCGATGTACTTCATTGGAAAATAGGATTGTTGTTACTTGGCTTGGGAATTTTTACAGGCCTGGTAGCCGGTATTTACCCGGCCATCATCTTGTCATCGGTCAAACCGGTACAAGCGCTTAAAAGTAGTAGCATGTTGAAATCCGGTAATGGTAACTTTCGAAAGGCATTGGTGGTTTTTCAATTTGTGGTGTCCATTAGTCTGGTTGCAACGGTAATTATAGTTACCCAGCAATTTCGGTTTGCCCAAAGCAAAGATCTTGGTTTTGAAAAAGATAATTTATTGGCTTTGCGTATAGGTACCGATGCTGCATCGAGCAAGTATGATGCCCTTAAGTCCACTTTTTTAAAAATTCCGGGTGTGCGCAATGTAGCGAGTGGAAATTATGCACCCTCCGAGGTGGTCCTGACGGATAATGGCCTTTATCCTCCGGGAGGAAATCGTGAAAACAATACAGTGGTAAAAAGAAACGGAATAAGTGAAGGGTATTTAAAAACCATGAATATTCCATTGTTACAGGGACGGGATTTTCGTGAAGGAGACGGTGATGCCCAAATCTTGGTGAACGAGGCAACTTTAAAAGCCTTTAATATTGATAGTGAATTGGCCCTTAACGCTAAGCTATTACAAAGTAACGGAGACGAAACGTTTGAAATGGAAATTATAGGTGTGGTAGCCGATTATCACTTTGCCTCTTTAAAAGATGAAATAGCACCGCTCTTCCTTTTTAAGGAAAGCGAACCCAATTGGTTGTTTATTAAAGCGGAAACGAAGAATTATAAGCAGTTGTTGACACATCTGGAGCAACAATGGAAGGCTACGGTAAGTAATGTTCCGTTCGATTATGCTTTCGTGGATAAAGAGGTGGAAAAATTGTACGAGGAGGAAAAACGTTTGGGTCAAATCTCCATGGTATTTACCATTCTAGCCATTTTGATCAGTTGCCTAGGCCTCTTCGGTCTGGTTTCCTATGTGGCCGAACAAAAGAAAAAGGAGATCGGGATTCGAAAGGTACTGGGGGCCAGTATCAATTCCGTAGTGCAGTTATTGACCAAAGATTTTATAAAGTTGGTACTGATCGCTTTTATAATTGCTTCGCCCATTGCCTATTTCTTTATGCAACGTTGGTTAGAGGATTTTACCTATCGTATTGACATACAATGGTGGGTATTTGTATTGGCGGGGGGCTTTGCTTTGGGCATCACCTTGTTGACGGTAGGCTTCCAATCGATTAAATCGGCCTTGGCGAATCCGATAAAAAGTTTACGGACGGAGTGAATCTTTCATCAATCAAAAAACAACATCATGTTTAAAAATCATCTTAAAATAGCTTGGAGAGGTCTCGGAAAACGGAAGGGATTCACTGTCATAAATGTTCTGGGACTTGCTTTAGGTTTTGGGAGTAGTATCCTCATCTTCCTTTTTGTAAGCCATCATCTGCAGTTCGATACCTTTCACAAAAACCCGGACAGAATCTACAGGTTTGTTACCGAGGAACATCGTGATTTTATTGACTATGAAGCAAGCGTACCCCCAGGTTTTTCCAATGCTTTCAAGACAGATTACGATTATGCGGAAAAAATGGCAAAGATCGTGGAATGGGACGATGAGATGATTTTTATTGAAGAAAACAATCTCAGGATAAAGGTAGATGAAGGAATCATGTTCGCGGAGCCCGATTTTTTTGAGATCTTTAATTTCCCCCTTCTAAACAATACCGGTAAAGTTCCTATTTCCGAACCGAATACGGCGGTTGTCACGGAGCGTATGGCAAAGAAACTATTTGGGGCCGAAAACCCGATCAGCAAGACTTTTCTACTGGGAAATCAAGAAGTAATTACCATTACCGGTATCTTAAGGGACTTGCCCAAGACTTCACTTATTCAGGGCGATATCTTTGTCTCCTTTGAAACTTTAAAAGAATACAGTCGGTTTTTGGGGGAAGAGTTCTGGGGAGGAATAAGTTCCAACCTGCAATGCTTCGGCCTCTTGCATCCCAATCAAGATGTATCACAAATAGAAAGTGTCCTTTCTGGTTATGTGACCAAGTTTCGTCCCAAATCCAAAAATGTACACCACTATAAATTACAATCGCTTACCGATATTCATTTTGATTCCAAGTATAGTGGTGGTGTCGACCCCAAGCTATTATGGATTTTTTCCCTTATCGGATTCTTTATTCTTGTGGTGGCCAGCATCAATTTTATCAATATTTCCACGGCCCAATCGGCTACCCGTTCCAAAGAAGTGGGTGTGCGAAAAGTGTTGGGGAGTTTTAAGGGACAGTTGTTTTGGCAGTTTATGACCGAGACTTTTATGATTACCTTTTTTGCGTTATTGATGGGTGTCGTATTAAGCATGTTGTCCTTGCCGTATTTCAATATGATTTTTGATTTACAACTCTCCATAGCGGAACTTTTCCGATTTCCTTTTTTTGCATTTGCCCTGTTGCTTTTGGTCGTAATTACGTTGCTTGCCGGAAGTTATCCGGGACTGCTAATGGCGAGGGTTACACCCATTTTGGCCTTGAAAAGGAAACTTACCCAAAAAGATTCGGGAGGCTACACCACACGAAAAGTATTGGTCACCGCCCAGTTTGTAATATCTATTGTGCTTATCATCGGTACCATAGTCGTAAACAAGCAGATACAGTTCGCCATAGATTCGGATCTTGGGTTTGATAAATCTGCCGTTGTCATGGTAGATATTCCTAACGATGTTGAATATGCTCAGCTGAAGGGACTTAAAGAGCGCATTGCCCAATTCTCCGGGGTAGAAAAAATAACGGCTTGTTTTGCATCACCGGGAGCCGGGGAAAACCAGTGGGGCACCAGTATAAGATATAACAATCGTCCGGAGGATGAAGAGTTCTCCATCCAGGTGAAGATAGGGGATAAGGACTACTTGAATACCTTTGACCTGCAATTGTTGGCCGGACGTAATTTCTATGAAAAGGATTCGGTGGACGAGGTCTTGGTCAATGAGACTTTTGCCAGAAAATTAGGTATTCAATCGCTGGATGAACTTTTGGGAAAATCGGTGTCCATATCCGGCACCTATGTTCAGGGGAATATTGTGGGCATTGTTGAAGATTTTCACGATCAGGATTTTCATGAAAATATCAATCCTATATTTATCGCCCCCGCTACGGACAATTACAGGGAATTGGCCGTAAAGATCAATACGGATCAAACCAAGGCCAGTTTGCAGCATATAGAGGCACAGTGGTCCGAAGTTTTTCCCGACTATATTTTTGAATATGGTTTCCTTGATGATCGGGTGGCGGAATTATATGTTTCCGAACGGCGCTTTCTTTCGTTGACCAAATTATTCTCCGCTATGGCCATTTTCATCGGTTCTTTGGGAATCTATGGGCTCATCCTGTTTTTTGTAGTACAGAAAACCAGGGAAATAGGGATACGAAAGGTATTGGGAAGCACCATTAAGGGAATCCTTTGGCTCATTACGAAAGACTTTTTGAAACTCATCCTGATTGCCGGCCTGATCGCCTCTCCTTTGGCATGGTACTTTATGAACAACTGGTTACAAAGCTTTAATTACAGAACGGAAATCTCATGGTGGGTTTTTGGCGCGGCCGTCGGGGGACTTATCCTAATCACTTTGATAACGGTTAGCTATAAGGCCATAAAAGCCGCACATGCCAACCCGGTAAAAAGTTTACGAACAGAATAAATGGAATGGGTCAAAGACCTTTTGGGTTTTTAAAACCTGAAAGGCCTCCAAAAAATAAACATTATGTTAAAACATCATCTTAAGATAGCTTGGAGAAACCTACAAAGGAACAAAGGATATTCGGCCATTAATATAGGGGGATTGGCCCTTGGTATGGCAGTGGTTATCATCATAGGGCTATGGGTGTTTGATGAGTTCTCCTTTAATACCTATCATAAGAATCACGATAGAATAGCTCAAATCTACAATCGCTCCATAGACCCCGATTCTGGCGAGATGGATGAAGGCGAATCTTTAATGTATATTACGGGAACGCTGCTCAAGGAGAACTATGGGGATTATTTTAAGCATATTCTAAGAGCTTCTTGGACGGGGGAATATACAGTTTACAATAATAAGGAAGCACATACCCAAACGGGGAAGTTTATAGAAAGTGGGATATTGGAAATGCTTTCCTTGAATATGCTCAAGGGATCTTATACAAGTCTGGAAGAACCAAATGCCGTTGTATTGTCCGAATCTGCCTCCAGGGCTATTTTTGGAAAGGAAGACCCTATAGGACGGTCCTTAAAAATAGATAATCAAATGGATGCCGTAGTAAAAGGTGTCTACGAGGATCTTCCTAAAAATACCCAGTTTGAAGAGATAAAGTTCTTTGCTAACTGGGATTTGTTCGAATCTACGAACCAGGAATGGATAGACGAGTCAAGAGATTTGTGGGATAATTATTCCTTCAGTTTGTTTGTGGAGCTTAAACCGGAAGTAGATTTCAAAACCCTTGACGGGACCTTACACCGGTTTTATATTGATTACGCTCCAAAGACCTATAATGAGTTGGCCAGAAATTTAAACCCGCAGTTGTTTATGCACCCAATGGATAAATGGCACTTATACTCGGAATTTGAGCAAGGCGTTGCCACTGGCGGGCGTATTACTTTTGTATGGCTCTTTATCGGCATCGGTATTTTTGTGCTGTTTTTGGCCTGTATCAATTTTATGAACCTAAGTACCGCCCGATCTGAAAAACGGGCCAAGGAAGTAGGCATCCGAAAAACGGTAGGCTCAAAAAAGAACCAACTGATATATCAGTTTTTGAGCGAATCCTTACTCGTCTCGTTTTCCGCATTGTTATTGGCGCTTGTTATTGTTTTACTTTCGCTGTCGCGGTTCAATGAACTCTCGGGAAAAGCTATCGAAATTCCCTGGACAAATCCGGTTTTCTGGATTGCCATATTAGCCTTTGCCATAGTTACCGGCATATTGGCCGGAAGTTATCCTGCCCTATACCTTTCTTCGTTTACTCCTATTAAAGTCTTGAAGGGTACTTTTAAGGCAGGGCCTTATGCAGCGGTGCCAAGAAAAGTTTTGGTCGTATTTCAGTTTGCAGTTTCCATTATGCTTGCCGTGGGTACCCTTATTGTTTTCTATCAGATACAATTTACAAAAGATAGGCCGTCCGGTTATGACAAGAATCAGCTCCTAAGCGTGCAAATGAACAATCCAGATTATGCCGGAAAATATAATTTGCTGCGAGCGGAGCTTAAAAATACGGGAGCCGTTGCGGAAATATCACAATCATCCTCCCCACTTACCGGAGTATATTCCAACGGCGGAGGTTTTGATTGGCTGGGCAAAGATCCCAATTTTGATCCCAATTTCTCCATTCTTAGGGTAACACATGATTATGGAAAAACGGTGGGGTGGCAATTTGTGGAGGGCAGGGATTTTTCTAGGGAGTTCGCCTCAGATTCGATCGCTATCGTTATCAATGAGACCGCCGTAAAATATATGGGCTTGCAAAATCCGGTAGGCACCTATATTACAAGGGGAGATAGTCCGCCCTTACCAATTATTGGGGTTACCAGGGATATGGTGATGCAATCGCCTTATGAACCTGTTAAACAAGCCATTTTCTTCTTAAACTATGAGGAAGTCTACTTTATGAATATTAAGTTAAGACCGGAAGTGTCTACAAGCACTGCTATTTCCAAAATAAAAACAGTGTTCGCCCATGTAGTGCCCTCGGCCAATTTTGATTATAGATTCGTTGATCGGGAATATGACCGAAAGTTTACTTCCGAACAGCGCATAGGAAATCTGGCGGGCGTGTTCACCTTTCTAGCTATTCTAATTAGTTGTTTGGGGCTTTTTGGATTGGCGTCCTTTATTGCCGAACAACGAACCAAGGAAATTGGGGTGCGAAAGGTATTGGGTGCGTCCGTGTATAACCTATGGCAGATGTTATCCAAAGACTTTGTGGTCTTGGTGCTGATCTCTTGTTTGGTCGCTATTCCCATTGCGCATCATTTTATGGGGAGATGGTTGGAGAATTATGAATATCGAATAGAAATCCCTTGGTGGACTTTTGCAATGGCTGTTTTTGGGGCATTACTGATTACGATCCTTACCGTGAGTTTTCAGGCTATTAGGGCGGCCAGTATAAATCCTGTTAAAAGTTTACGAACGGAGTAGGGCCTCTTTTAATCCTCCGGTGGGCGGGGCTTAACATTGGAATAAAAAAATAAGTTGAATAGATTCTCATACCGTTTTCCCCTCCTTGGAGGGTTTCAGGAAGAGGACAAAAAAAGAATGATCATGTTTAAAACGTATATAAAAGCCGCTTGGCGAAATCTACTTCAAAAAAAATGGCATTCGCTTATAAATATAGGCGGGCTTGCCATAGGAATGGCCGCTACCCTTCTTATAGGGCTATGGGTATATGGGGAATTATCCTTTAATAAGGAGTTTGAAAATTACGATCAAATCGCCCAGGTGATGCAAAGTCAGACCTTTAGTGGAGAAATACGAACCGGTGTCAATCAGCCTTTGCAATTGGCCCCTGTACTGAGGACTACGTACAAAGATCATTTTAAACATGTGGTCACCAGTGCATTTACCAATGATATGTTGTTGACCGTAGGTGAGAAAAAAGTATCCCGCCCAGGAAATTTTATGGAGCCCGGCATTACGGAAATGCTGTCCCTACAAATGATACAGGGAACTAGGACGGCCCTCAACGACCCCTCTTCCATACTACTTTCCGAAACCACGGCAAAAATATTGTTCGGAGAAATGGATGCTATGGGAAAAACCGTTGAGCTCGGCACTACCATGACGACCCAAGTTGGTGGGGTGTACAAAGACCTACCCCAAAACACCAATTTTGCGAACCTCACTTTTATTGCTCCTTGGCAATTGTTGAAGACTTCCCAAAATTATGAGGAACGCCTTGGATGGGGCAATAATTGGTTTCAAATATATGCGCAGCTACAGGACGGCGCCGATCTGGCATACGTATCCAATTTGATCAAAGATGCAAAATACGACCATATTAAGAATGGGGATGATGCAGGAAATGTCAAAGCAAAACCAGTGATTCATCTGCATCCCATGGAAAAGTGGCATTTATACTCTCGTTTTGAAAATGGGGTCAATGCCGGAGGGGCTATAGAACGGGTCTGGTTGTTCGGTATCATAGGTATTTTTATTTTGCTCTTGGCCTGTATTAATTTTATGAATCTCAGTACAGCGAAATCAGTGAAGCGGGCCAAGGAAGTAGGAATCCGGAAGACCATAGGTTCCGTTCAAAATCAATTGATCATTCAGTTTCTTAGCGAGTCCTTATTGATGGTTTCTTTGGCTTTTGTAGTTTCCTTTTTTTTGGTATTGATAGCGCAGCCGTTCTTTAACGAGCTCACGGATAAAGCAATTGGTATTCCTTGGAAGAATCCTATTTTTTGGGTCATATGTTTGTTGTTTATTTTGTTCACGGGCCTAGTTTCAGGAAGTTATCCCGCATTTTACCTGTCCTCTTTTGAACCGGCCAAAGTACTGAAAGGGACCTTCAACCGTGGGGAGGGAGCTGCAAGATTACGTAAGGTTTTGGTAGTTTTTCAGTTTACCATTTCTATAGCCCTTATTATTGGTACGATTACCATTTTTAGACAAATACAATATGTGAAGGAGCGGCCTATCGGCTACGACAAGGAGCAATTGCTCTATGTTCCGATCAATACTTCAGAAATTATTACTCATTTTGAAACTGTGCGTAACGATCTTTTGCTTTCCAAGGATATTAAAGAAGTGGCCGCATCGGATGTGTTGGTCTCAGGTACTTTTACTACTAACGGGGGCTTTGATTGGAAAGGCAAGGACCCGAATATGAGCGAGGAATTCAACACCCTAAGGGCTACGCACGGCTTTGGGGAAATGATAGATTGGGAATTAAAGGAAGGGCGCAACTTTTCCCGAGAGTTTAAAAGCGATTCCCTGGCGTTTATCATCAATGAAACGGCAGCACGGTATATGGGGCTCAAAAATCCGGTAGGGGAGTTCGTGAAATGGGGGACTATGGGCAGTTATAAGATTATTGGAGTTGCAAAGGATATGGTGACCCGGTCGCCCTATGACCAAGTACGACCTACGATTTTCACCCTACATTATGGTGGTTTCTTGAATTTTATCAATATAAAAGTAGGTGAAGGCGGTAATATCAGGAATGCATTGGCTCATATGGAAAGGGTGTTTGAAAAGCATGACCCGCAGAGCCTTTTTACCTATAATTTTATAGACGAAGAATACGCCCGTAATTTCATCAATGAGGAACGTACGGCAAAATTGGCCAGCTTTTTTGCAGTATTGGCCATTTGTATCAGTTGTATGGGAATCTTTGCCCTTTCCGCTTTCGTAGCGGAACAACGCACAAAAGAAATAGGTGTGCGTAAAGTACTGGGGGCTTCGGTCTTCGGTCTATGGAAAATGCTGTCCAAGGATTTTGTGGTATTGGTAATCATATCTTGCTGTATAGCTATTCCTCTAGGATACTATTACATGCATGGATGGATAGCGAAATACGCGTATCATACGGAACTCAGTTGGTGGATTTTTGCTTTGGCCATATTGGGAGCCCTCTTCATTACACTTTTAACAGTAAGCTTTCAAGCTGTTAAGGCAGCCGTAGTAAATCCGGTAAAAAGTCTACGGACAGAGTAAATTGTTCATTAAACATATGCTGAACTAATATCAGCATCAAAAAACAACCATTATGTTTAAAAATCATCTTAAAATCGCTTGGAGAAACCTTAAAAAGCAACCCTTTTTTACTTTTCTCAATGTATTTGGACTTGCCATAGGTATGGCCGGAGGGCTGCTCATCTCCCTTTATATCCACGATGAATTGAGTTTTGACAGGATGTTCGTAGATGCCGATCGAATTTATAGGATAAATGCTGACATTAAGTTTGGGGGAGAGGCACAGAAATCGGCCGAAGTCTCAGCACCAATGGCAGCTGCCATGGAAAAAGATTTTTCACAAGTGGAAACCACGGTTAGATTTAGGAACATCGGGAGTATGCTTATTAGAAAAAGTGGTACAAGAACAAATGTAAAAGAACGCTCCACCACCTATGTAGATGCTACATTTTTTGACATGTTCGGTATAGACCTGTTGTTCGGGGATACTAAAACAGCCTTGAAGGAACCCAACACCTTGGTATTGACAAAAACGGCCGCGGAGAAACATTTTGGCACAAAAGATGCCATAGGTCAAAGCCTGCTATTGAATAATAACGATACCTATACCGTAACCGGGGTAATTGATGATTTGCCAAAGAATTCCTTTCTGAGAGATCATAGTATTTTTATGGCCATGGCAGGTTACGAAGATGCCCAGGAAATGGATTGGACCAGCCATAATTACTTTACCTTTATGAAGTTGATACCTAGCGCAAATATTGCCGATTTTCAAACTCCTTTACAATCTATGCTGGGAACCTATGTAATACCATTTGCGCAGCAGTATTTTCCTGGCATAACCGAGGAGCAGTTTTTAGCTTCTGGCAATTATGTCAATTTTAGTACTATTCCTTTAACGGACATCCATCTATATTCTGACACTAATTTTGAACTTAGCCCAAATAGCAGCGTCCAAAATGTTTATATTCTTTCTTTCATAGGTTTGTTCCTGATCCTTTTGGCAGGCGTTAATTTTATGAACTTGTCTACGGCCCATTCATTAAAAAGGGCCAAAGAAGTAGGTATCCGGAAAACCTTGGGCTCCAACAGGTCGGGCCTTATTCGTCAGTTTTTAACGGAGTCCGGTCTAATTTCTTTTATTTCGCTCTTATTGGCTATTGGAATAGCCATGGTAGCCCTACCTTTTTTCAACGACCTTTCCGGTAAAAATATTTCCATACCATTTTCCAACACATTATTTTGGCTTATTTTGCTTTCTGCAACAATTATATTGGGTGTTTTTTCAGGTGCTTATCCAGCATTTTTCATGTCCAAGTTTGTCCCTGTAAAAGTTCTAAAAGGGGCAAACATAGATAATGTAAGTGGAGGGAACATAAAAAATGCTTTGGTCGTGTTCCAATTTGCCATATCCGTATTTTTAATTATTAGTACCATAGTGGTATATCAGCAACTCAACTTTATTCAGAGTAAGGATCTGGGCTTTACCAAAGACCAAATTTTGATTATTGAAGATGTAAATGCTACCGGGGACAAGGCCTTATCTTTTAAGAATGAAGTAGCGCAACTTGGACAAGTAGAAAGCGTATCGTTGACCAGCTATTTACCAACACCTTCTTCCCGAAGCAATAATTCTTTTTTTAAAGAAGGGGTATTGGAACAAGAAAATACAATTAATATGCAACAATGGATGGTGGATCACGATTACCTATCCACACTGGATATGCATCTCATTGCAGGGCGAGATTTTAACAGACAATATGTTGCCGATTCTACGGCCATAGTCCTGAACGAATCTGCCGTAGGGATCCTGGGTGTACAACCAGAAGATGCACTCGGGATGCGACTATCGCGCGATTTGGGGGAAGAGGATGCCGCATTCTTGACGGTCATCGGTGTTGTCAGAAACTTTCATTTTGAAACGCTGAGGAAAGACATTGGTGCTTTGAGCCTTTCCCTTGGGAACTCTACAGGTTCCATGGCCGTAAAACTGAAGGCGGGGGATTTCGCTAATGCTATATCGAGGATTGAAGGCATTTGGGACAATATTGCTCCGGGACAACCCTTTGCGTATCGTTTTATGGAAGATTCCTTTAACACTACCTACCAAGCAGAACAGCGATTAGGGCGCATTTTTGTCATATTCACCGTACTTTCCATTATCATCGCCTGCCTTGGGTTATTTGGTCTTGCCGCGTTCAACGCGGAAAAACGTACCAAGGAAATAGGAATACGAAAAGTAATGGGTGCCAGTGTAGGTCAAATATCCTACAGGCTTTCCGTTGATTTTTTAAAATTGGTCGGGATAGCCATACTTATTGCGCTACCCATTGGTTGGTACGCAATGCATACATGGTTACTAGATTTTTCATACCGTATAGAAATAGGTTGGTGGGTATTCGTATTAGCAGCTTTGTTGGCTGTTGGTATTTCCTTACTGACCGTAAGCTATCAAGGTATTAAAGCCGCCATAGCGAATCCGGTAAATAGTTTACGGACGGAATGACCGGTAAAGATTCATCAAATGTCGGTTAAGGCGCAGTCGAAAAAGCTTGCAAATAACAAATTAATAACCTCTCAAAGGTGTTCGAGAGACAATACGGATAAAAATGCTATTACAACTAAACAACATCTTTAAATGGGTCAATTCAGGGGGGCAACAGGTCTTCTTGTTAAAGGATATTAACCTAGACGTGGAAGAAGGGGAATTTATCTCCGTAATGGGTCCCTCCGGTTCTGGAAAATCTACCTTGCTCAACGTCATAGGTATGCTGGATAACTTTAATGAAGGTACCTATAAATTCCTCCATGAATCTGTACATTCCCTAAAAGAAAAACATCGAGCCACCCTATATAAACAATATATCGGTTTTGTGTTTCAAGCCTATCATTTAATCGATGAGCTCACTGTAAAGGAGAATTTGGAAATGCCGTTGTTGTACAAAAAACATAAGGCATCCGAACGAAAGGCCATGGTGGCCGATATGTTGGATCGCTTTAATATTGTTGGAAAAAAAGACCTCTTTCCCACCCAACTCAGTGGCGGACAGCAACAATTGGTAGGTATCGCACGTGCGCTGATAACCGATCCAAGACTTATCCTTGCAGACGAACCTACCGGCAACCTTAACTCCTCTCAAGGGGAGGAGATTATGGAGCTCTTTAAACAGTTGAACCAAGAGGGCGTAACTATTATTCAGGTAACACATTCCGAAAAGAATGCCGCCTATGGTTCCAGGGTGATCAATTTACTGGATGGGAGAAGAGTACATTGAACAAGAACTATTAATCGGTTTTGTATAAAAATATGCTTTCAGGGCTATACTGTAACAAAACTTTCCAAGTGTTGTCTTTATAATGATGGTTTTCAATGTTTTACGGGAAATCGATCAATAAAATCAACACATTACTGCTATGAGACCAGAATGGACCATTAAAACGTATCAGCTTGTCCTGCTAATGTTATTTTCATTAGCTACTATTGCCCAGAATCAAAAATATACCTTTGATTATAGTGATATAGAAAAGTTTCGTGATGCATATTTGGCAATCGAATCCGGAGCGGATCCTCTAATTGAAATGACAAACTATTTTAATAGTGGTAGTCCCGGTTTAAAATCATGGGTAAGTATCTATGGGATGACCCCGGAAAAGCTTGCAGTTCAGGTAGAGAAAAGACCTAAATTCTACAAAAACCTGCTTCAGGTCGACGAAAAGTTAAAAACGTTAGAGGGAACGATTTCCAGGGGATATACGGATCTGTTGAAACATCTTCCAAACCCAAATGATACAATTTTGCCTACGTACTATTTTGTATTGTGGGGAGGCGGAGGTTCTGTAAGACCAAATGGCTCCATGATTTCAGTGGACTATTTTGGTGGGGGAGAACACCTCGATTCAGCTGAATTTCCTGAAGGGATTTTTCCGGAGGGGCGAATCCCGTTCGCCACTCTCGACGATGTTCCTCAGGTTGCCATACACGAAATGGTTCATTGGTTTCAGCGTAAACTGCAAGGCTCTGATAATTACGTTTCCATTTACGGAAATCCGGATAACAGTACGTTACTTGCCTATGCAATTAGAGAAGGAGGTGCCGATATGATTACAAGGTTGGCCACAGGACTTGTAGATAAGGGCAAAAATGAATTCGGAAAGAAAAATGAGAAAGAAATATGGGAAGCATTTAAACCAAGTATGCTTATGAACGTGGACAAGGTGAAAGGTTGGTTCTCCGGTGGATTTGCGGACAAGCGAGAATGGCCGTTCCAAATAGGTTATTATTTAGGAATGGAAATTACCCAGTACTATTATGATCGGGCCAAGGATAAAGAAGCTGCATTAAATGATATCTTTACGGCTTATCGGCCTGAGCATTTTACCAAATTTGTACAAGTGTATGAACAGAAGTTTATGCGGTAAAGGCCAGATTTCCAAGGTTATTGGATGAGCTCCGCCAACTCTTTTCCTACTAAACTACCAATGGCAATTCCCATCCCTCCCAGGCGAATACCGCAATAGATGTGATTGGAAACTTGTTTTATAATAGGTCTTTTTTGATGTCCCATACCCATAATACCGCTCCAACGCAAATCTACTTCAAAAGGCGTTCGGGGTAAAACAACGTCTTTTAAAATAGTTTCAAGCGTATTTTGAATCAAAGGAGTCTCACCTAACCGGGTGGTCTCCTCTCCTTTAAAATCTAGATTTCTTCCACCACCGAAAAGCACCCGATCATCTAAATTCCTAAAATAATAATAGCCTTCGTCCAAATGAAAAGTACCTTTGATATGCAAGTTTTTAATAGGCTTGGTAATCAAAACCTGGGCACGGGCAGGTCTTATATCTTCATTGATGAGATCTGGGGCAAAACCGTTGGTGGCAATCAAGAGTTTGTTCGTTTTAAATTCAAACTGACTCGTTTTCACCAAGATGTGGTCGGTGTTTGCAGTAAAATCTTCTACATGAACAGCATTCAAAACCGTTATTCCATTTTTAAATGCTAAATGGAGCAATGCTTTCATCATTTTACCCGTATCAATTTGCCCTTCAAGAGTATTGGTGATATAGTTATGTTGAATCTGCTTAAAATTGTAAGTGTTCGGATGCAATTGAAAGGCGTTTTGTTGAAAAACAGGTTCCAACATTTCGTTCACGGTATCAATTCTGCCCAAACAGTCTTGGTATAGGTCGTTACGACTATCCAAAAACACTTCATGGCCCCCATAATTTTGGTAATCTATTTGAGCGTCCCCAAGATTTTTACGCAGTAATTGGATGCCATCCCAACGTTTTTGTACCAAATCCAATACCTCCTGCTCCGAATGTGCTTTGAGGTCCGATACAATTTCAGAAATGCTTCCAAAGCAGGCAAAACCTGCATTTTTTGTGCTGGCACCTTGTGGGAGAACCCCTTTTTCCAGTATGATAATATTAGCTTTAGGAAATCTTTTTTTAAGCTGTATGGCACAATTGAGCCCTACGATTCCACTACCAACTATAGTGAAATCAATATGGGACAACCACGTTTTGTATTCCCAATAACTTAGGTTCATTGGTGCGTATAAAAAACTCCGACAGGTGCCGGAGTTTATAAATTAGTCATCTGATTCTGGTTCCATTTCAAAATCATCCATAAATGCCGTGGTGTAGTTCCCTGCCAGATAATCCGGATGGTCCATTAATTGCCTATGGAACGGAATGGTCGTCTTTATACCTTCTATGACAAACTCGTCCAGGGCACGTTTCATCTTATTTATAGCCTCTTCCCGGGTTTGGGCAGTGGTAATCAACTTAGCGATCATGGAATCGTAATTTGGAGGAATAGTATAGCCGCTATATACATGGGTATCCAAACGTATGCCATGTCCGCCAGGGGTATGCAATGTGGTTATTTTTCCAGGAGAAGGTCTAAAATTGTTATAGGGATCTTCCGCATTCACCCTGCATTCTATGGAATGTAACTTTGGAACATAATTTTTTCCGGAGATAGGCACACCACCTGCTACCAGTATCTGTTCCCTGATCAAATCATAATCAATGACCTGTTCGGTGATGGGATGTTCTACCTGAATACGGGTATTCATTTCCATAAAGTAGAAATTTCTGTGCTTGTCCACTAAAAATTCGACGGTACCGGCGCCTTCATATTTTATATATTCTGCTGCTTTTACCGCGGCATTCCCCATATCCTCCCTAAGCTTATCCGTCATAAAGGGCGAAGGAGTCTCTTCGGTCAGTTTTTGGTGACGTCTTTGCACGGAGCAATCCCTCTCGGATAGATGGCAAGCCTTGCCATATTGATCTCCGACTACCTGAATTTCTATATGGCGGGGTTCCTCTATTAGTTTTTCCATGTACATCCCACCGTTGCCAAAAGCTGCTGTAGCCTCTTGTACGGCACTGTTATACAAATCTTCTAGCTCTTCTTCCTTCCATACGGCGCGCATACCTTTACCGCCTCCACCAGCTGTTGCTTTTATCATGACCGGATAGCCCATTTTTTTGGCCACCTTCTTGGCATCGGAAACCGAGGCCAATAATCCCTCCGAACCCGGAATCGTAGGCACACCAGCTTTCTTCATAGTAGCTTTTGCCGTAGCTTTATCCCCCATTCTATCAATCTGTTCCCCCGATGCACCGATGAACTTGATATCGTGCTCGGCACAAATTTTGGAAAACTTGGAATTTTCGGATAAAAAGCCATATCCGGGATGTATGGCATCCGCATTGGTAATTTCCGCGGCAGCTATAATATTGGGTATCTTTAAGTAAGATTCATTACTCGGTGCAGGTCCTATACAAACGGCCTCATCCGCAAACCGTACATGTAGGCTTTCTTCATCCGCCTTGGAATACACCGCAACGGTCTTTATCCCCATCTCCTTACACGTCCTAATGATACGAAGCGCTATCTCACCTCTGTTGGCAATCAATATTTTTTTAAACATAATTAGCTCAGATTATAAATCTTAAATAACAAATTCCAAAAAAGCTTGGGGTTTGGATTTTGGTTATTGTGATTTAATTTACGACGGGTCTATTAAGAACAGGGGTTGATCAAATTCCACCGGGGAAGAATCCTCTACCAATACTTTTATAATTTTACCGGAAACTTCGGATTCTATATCATTGAAAAGTTTCATCGCCTCTATAACGCAAAGCACATCCCCTTTGGCAATGGTGTCCCCAACTTCAACAAAGGTAGGTTTATCGGGAGAAGGTTTCCTGTAAAATGTTCCTATGATAGGAGATTTTATGGTAATGTATTTGGAATCGTCCTCGCCGGCTTCCTGTTGTGGAGCTTCGGTTGTTGGAGCTTCCGCTTGCATTTGATGAGCCGGTGTAATGGGGGCGGCCGCAACGGGTACTTGTTGAACATAGGTCGTGGGTTCCGGAAAGGAACCTAACGCTCCTGTGCGAATGGTAATCTTAATGTCATCCGTTTCCAGTTTAACTTCACTGGCTCCTGATTTTGCCACAAATTTAATAAGGCTTTGAATCTCTTTAATATCCATGGAATTTGATTTAGTTAGTAACGTTAGTTTATGGGTTATATGCCCATTTTAAATAGATGGATCCCCAAGTGAATCCTCCTCCAAAAGCGGCAAAAACCAGATTGTCGCCTTTTTTTAATCGACGCTCATAGTCATGTAATAAAAGTGGTAAAGTGGCCGATGTGGTATTGCCGTATTTATGAATGTTGACCATAACCTTCTCTTCATGGAGCCCCATTCGTCTCGCAGTAGCGTCTATGATACGCTTGTTGGCCTGATGGGGTACCAACCAGTGGACATCGTCATCACTCAGATTGTTGCGTTCCATTATTTTGGCAGAAACTTCGGCCATATTGGAAACCGCAAATTTAAATACGGATTTTCCGTCCTGATATACAAAATGTTGTTTGTTCTTTACGGTTTCTTCCGAAGCGGGTAATATAGATCCCCCCGCATCCATTTTCAAAAACTCCCTTCCCACACCATCGGATCGTAAATACTCATCTTGTAGACCAAGATTCTCTGTATTCGGCTCAAAAAGCACGGCCCCCGCACCATCTCCAAAAATGATGCAAGTAGTCCTATCGGTATAATCAATAATCGATGACATTTTATCGGCGCCGATCAAAAGTACTTTTTTATAACGACCGGATTCTATATAGCTGGCCGCGGTGGACATACCGTATAAAAAACTGGAGCATGCCGCTTGCAAATCATAGGAAAAAGCATTGGTGGCACCTATCTCCGAAGCGGTGTAGGCCGCTGTTGAGGCCACCATTAAATCCGGGGTCGCCGTTGCCACGAGTACCAAATCTATTTCCTTAGGGTCTAAATTTCTTTTTCGGATGAGGTCTTCGGCCGCCCTAATGGCCATATAAGATGTTCCTTGACCTTCTTCTTTTAAAATTCTTCTTTCCTTTATACCGGTCCTGGAGGTAATCCACTCATCGTTGGTCTCCACCATGGTCTCTAAAATCTTATTGGTCAGTACAAAGTCAGGAACATAGGCTCCTACAGCCGTAATGGCTGCCGTAAGTTTGCTCATGCTAGAATTGTTTTTTTGCCAAAAACCATCAAAATTGATTCAAAATCGAGGAAAATTAATGATTTTTTGTGACTTCCTGCCATAAAAACAGTGGTTTTTCAAATTTAGACAGAAAGCAATAAAAAACTCCCATTCTTTTAAAAGTGGGAGTCCTAAAATTATTTATAATTTGAAGTTATGCGACGGCATCTTCTGTCTTGTCTATCAATACTTGTCCACGATAGTACAACTTGCCTTCGTGCCAATGCGCCCTGTGATACAAATGCATTTCACCTGTTGTAGGGTCCTTTGCAAGCGTAGGGGCAACAGCTTTATAATGAGTTCTTCTCTTATCTCTCCTGGTTCTGGAAATTTTTCTTTTTGGATGTGCCATTATGAAACCTATTTATCCGTTAATAATTTTTTTAGTGCATCCCATCGGGGATCTGTATCTCCTTTATTTTCTTTTATCTCCTTTGGTTGTAGTTCCTCTAGCTTTTCCAAAGCTTCGGAATGTATCGAGCCATCCAAAACACCTGGGTGAACCCTTTTCAGGGGAACGGCAAGGACCAACATTTCATAAACATATTGCGCAATATTAATTTGATGCTCCCCATGGGGAATAACCAAAATCTCATCGTCCTCATCATTGAATTCCTCTCCAAACTTAACTACCAACTCCAAATGGGCGGTAATAGATTGATCATAGGGTTCGCTGATGATGTCACAATCTACGTTTACAACACCTTCCGCAGCTAGTTCTAGCTCCAACATTGTACTCATTCTGTTCAAGACAACCCGCAAATCTAGATTTGCGTCATTGAACTCATCATAACCAAAAGATTCAAAGAACTCGTTTCCAAACTTATACTCAAACTCGTGCTTTCCTTGTTTTAATCCCGAAAAAGGAATAGCAAATTCCTTATGCTTCATCATGTTCAACACCTGTTTAACGTATACACCTGTATTAAAGGCGGGTGCAAAGATATTATTATTTTACGAAATCCCAACAATAAAAGGGTTAAATATATTTTTCCCCACTTTTCATAAAGCGTGCTTCTCCCCAGTAAAAAACTATCGCTTTATTTTTTGCTTTTTCAAAGGATTTTTTGTCAGTTCCCCGTATTCAGTTCTATTCTTAAAAATCCGTAAAGCGGTAAACACGGCTTCTTTAAAGGAACTTGGGTCTGCCTTTCCCTTTCCGGCAATTTCATAGGCCGTACCATGATCGGGGGAGGTACGGACCTTGCTTAGGCCAGCGGTAAAATTAACTCCTTTTCCAAAAGAAAGGGTTTTAAACGGAATAAGGCCTTGGTCATGATATGCGGCCAGTATGGCATCAAAATTTTTGTAGGCATCCGAACCAAAAAAACTATCTGCCGAATAGGGACCGTAGACCAAATGTCCTGCATCCATTAATTCCTTTATGGCAGGTTTTAGGATTTCATCATCTTCCTTGCCAATAATACCATTATCCCCGCTATGTGGATTAATACCTAAAATTGCTACTTTGGGCTTACGGATACCGAAATCCATCTTTAAGGATTTTTCTATAGTAGCCACTTTGGTATGAATCAACTCGGCCGTAATTGCCTCCGATACATCCTTTACCGCTACATGATCGGTGAGCAAACCTACTTTTAAGCTATCCGTGACCATGAACATAAGGCTTTCCCCTTCCAATTCCTGAGCTAAGTAATCTGTATGCCCGGGAAATTTAAAATCTTCCGCCTGTATATTATTTTTATTGATGGGAGCCGTGACCAATGCATCGATCTCATTATTATTTAGAGCTTTAACCGCAGCTTTTAAGGACTTTATGGCATATTTGCCTCCCTCGGCCGTAACTGCCCCGAAGGTAATCTCCGGTGTTTCCTTCCAGACATTGACCACGTTTATTTTACCATCGATTGCTTTGGATGCTTCATGAATACCATTATAATTTATGGTTATACCTAATTTATTTTTTTGAAAGGACATCGTTTTGTTGGAAGCAAAGATAACGGGGGTACAAAAATCCAGCATCCGTGCATCCTCAAATGTTTTGAGTACCACTTCGGGCCCTATTCCGTTTAGATCCCCGATGGATATGCCCAACTTTATTCTTTTGTTTTCCTGCATCATATCTTATGCCTAAATTTACTTCGCAAAACTACTTAATTTAAATGAACCATGTTTACCGGAATTATTGAAACTTTAGGCAAGGTAGAACAATTGGAAAAGGATGGGGGCAACCTTCATGTGACCATAAATTCACCTATGGCCCGCGAGTTGAAAATTGATCAAAGCGTAGCACATAACGGGGTGTGTTTGACCGTGGTGGAAATTAATGATGAGATGTATACGGTTACCGCTATCGAGGAAACCCTGCTAAAAACAAGCTTGGGAAACCTTAAAAAAGGGGATAAGGTCAATCTGGAACGGGCCATGGTTCTCGGGACCCGACTAGATGGGCATTTGGTGCAGGGGCACGTGGATCAAACGGCTGTCTGTACTTCCATCGAAGAAAAAGATGGTAGCTGGTTTTTTTCCTTCGAATACGACGCGTCCTATAACAATGTGACCATTGAAAAAGGATCTATCACTATAGATGGTACTAGCCTGACCGTTGTAGATTCTGGAAAAAATAGCTTTAGTGTTGCCATTATTCCGTATACCTATGAGCATACACGATTCAACACTTACGGAGTTGGAACAGTGGTGAACCTTGAGTTTGATGTTATTGGCAAATATGTGGCAAGACTAATTGGATTAAAGGAGTAATGCTACACCTAAAGCTTTTTCGGTTTAATTTAAGAGGAGCTTTATGGAGCAAAGGTGTTTTGGGCTTCTAAATCTTGATAAAAATCTTCTTTTTATACATTACATATGCCAGTAGTATATAGAAACCCACAACCGTTAATCCGTAAAGTACGGATGAAAGCTGCATGGACATAAAATCGTGAACATAGATAGTGTTGAAAAGCCATCCATGGAGGGAGGTATCCCCATTTAATTTGATTTGACCAAAAATTTTACTGATAAAGCTGGATAAGAAGTACACGGTAATGGCGTTGGCGCCCGCATATTTGAATATGCTACCGAATTTAATCCCCTTTACATCGGTCAGGTAATATATAAGGGCTAAAAATAAGTTGGCCCAACCTGCCGTAACCATTACGAAGCTGCTGGTCCATAGCGCTTTGTTTATAGGGAATACCAAATCCCAAAGCTGTCCGATAATAAGAAAAGCAATGCCTAGGCCCGCTAGTATCATTTCTTTTTTTGCTCTTTTGGAAATCAGGATAAGGCCTGTGAAAATGCCGAATAGAGAAGTTGCAATGGAAGGTAAGGTGCTCAATAGGCCTTCCGGGTCATAATCCTCCTTGTACATGTGTGTGCCAAAAGTAGTCAGGTCAATATAGTTTGCCCAGTTGTTGGGCGCCCTATCAAAGGTTGGTTCCATACCCTTTATAGGTACAAATCCCATCCAGATCCAGTAACCCACCAAGGTGAAAGCGCAAATCCCCACAAGTATTTTCCAATTAAAATTAAGGAATAAGACCGCAGCGAAAAAGAATACCACACCTATACGTTGTAACACCCCCGGAAAACGAATGTCCTCAAAATCCTTAAAGAAAGGGAGGTAAATGGTAAATGCACCAAGGAACAAGCCTAACCCTATTAATTTTAGGGCTCTTACGCTTATCTTCTTATAGGTGCCCATATGGGCTGTTTTATTGGAATAGGCAAAAACTATAGATGTTCCCACAATAAATAGAAAGAACGGGAAAACCAGATCTGTTGGTGTATATCCATGCCATTTGGCATGTAATAATGGAGCATATACATAGGACCAAGTGCCTGGCGTATTTACCAAAATCATTAGCACTATGGTGAGGCCTCTAAAAATATCTACCGATACAACTCTTTCCCTCATGGTGTTATATTACAAAATAGTATCTTTCATTTTATTCCAAACCCTAGCGAGCAAAAATCCGGAAATAAGCACAACAAGGGTTAGGCCGATAGCCAATGTGTAATTGCCATAGATCCAATTTCCGGTGGCGAACATACAGCCATAGACCAGAATACTACCAAGGACCATAGCCAAAACCCCTGAAGGAACAGACCATTTTTCTTTTCTTTCCACGAGTGAAATGCCATCAGCTTTCGCTTCATTCAGCACTTTTTTCCATCCAGGTCCGCCAGGGGAGGTCTGTTTGTAAAAATGGTTTAAGGTTTCCTTACTTTCTCTAGGTGTTATAAAAGTGACTACCAGCCAAATTATAGTAGTAAGGAGCACTACCAAGGGAAATTTGCCCCATTCAGGGAAAGGGGCATCAACATCCAGGAACAAAGGCGCCTCGAATCTCCAGAACAATAAGGAGATAATTCCGGAGGCGAACATGGCAACAATTTCGCTCCAGGCATTGATGCGCCACCAAAACCATCTTAAGATAAAAATAAGACCTGTTCCTGCGCCGAACATAATAATGATGTCGAATAGTTGTTTGGCATTGGTCAAATAGAGAGCAAAGATCGCGCTTAAGATCATTAAAATTACCGTAGTAATACGACCGACACCGACCAACTCTTTCTCACTGGCATTTGAATGTACCTGTTGCTTATAAAAATCGTTCACCACATAGGAGGAACCCCAATTCAAATGTGTTGAAATAGTGGACATATAGGCTGCACCCAAGGAAGCCAATACGATTCCCAAAAGGCCGCTGGGCAATTTGGTCAACATGGCTGGATACGCCAGGTCATGTCCCAATTTGTCCGCATCCACCCCGGGAAAGGCTTCCTGTATGCTTGCCAAATCGGGATAAATTACCAAAGAGGCCAAAGCCACTAGAATCCATGGCCAAGGGCGTAAGGCATAATGCAGTATATTAAAGAAAAAAGTGGCGCCAATAGCGTGGTTTTCATTTTTTGCGGCCAACATCCGTTGGGCGATATAACCGCCGCCGCCAGGCTCCCCGCCCGGATACCAAGAACTCCACCATTGTACGGCCAAAGGAATAATCAGAATGGCTATTAATGCCTCCGTATCTGAAAAATCCGGTAAAATAGCTATTTTATCTGCTACATTTTCATGAGTTATTAAATTGGATACCCCACCTACCTCAGGCAAATTCACCAAATAATAGGCGGCACCGACCGCCCCGACAATAGCCACAAAGAACAATACAAAATCGGTATAGACCACACCTCTAAATCCGCCGATAGCACTAAATATAACGGTAATGGTTCCTCCTATCAAGACCGTTTCCAAGGGCTCTAGCCCCAACATAATCTCTCCGATCTTTATTGCCGCCAGATTTACGGCCGCCATCGCCATAACATTAAAAATGACACCCAAATAAATGGATCTAAAGCCCCTGAGGAAATGTGCGGGTTTCCCGCCATATCTCAGATCATAGAATTCCATGTCCGTAGCCACATTGGACTTACGCCACAGTTTTGCATATACAAATACGGTCAATAGGCCCGTGAGTAAAAAGGCCCACCAGACCCAATTACCAGATACCCCATCGGTGCGCACCAGATCGGTAACCAAATTTGGGGTGTCCGTAGAGAATGTAGTGGCCACCATGGAAAAACCCAATAGCCACCATGGCATATTACGGCCCGATAAAAAATATTCCGAAGTATTTTTCCCCGATTTTTTGGAGACAACTATCCCAATAATCAGGACAATTGAGAAAAAACCTATAATCAGGCCATAATCAAGCGTGCTTAATTCCATAGTTTGGTTGTGGTACGATCAATTCAATAGTAACAAAGTCATCAAATTATATATGATGTTCTATAGTGAATGGGTACTAAAGATATTGTTTTTTGAAATACTTTTGTCTTTAGCTTTGCACCCTTATGCATTTATTCGCCAATTTTGATATTTCTACCACCTCATGGTTCCTTGCATTTACGGCATCCTTTGTGCTTGGGATTTCCAAATCCGGCATTAAAGGTATCGCTATAATTATTGTAACCTTAATGGCCTTGGCTTTTGGTGCTAAGGAGTCCACCGGATTAATTGTCCCTTTACTGGTTTTAGGCGACATATTTGCAGTGGCCTATTATAATAGGCATACCCAATGGAAATATATTATCCGTTTTCTTCCATGGATGATGTTTGGGGTGGTCGTAGGTGCCCTCATCGGTAAAGACCTACCGGAAAGAATATTCAAAATAGGCATGGCCGGTATTATTTTGACAAGTGTGATTCTCATGTACTGGTGGGATAGAAGGCAATCCAAAACGGTGCCTACGCATTGGACCTTTGCCGGTTTTATGGGAATAATGGCCGGTATTACCACTATGATCGGTAATCTGGCAGGAGCCTTTTCCAACATTTTCTTTTTGGCTATGCGACTGCCAAAAAATGAATTCATCGGTACCGCAGCATGGCTATTTCTTTTTATCAATCTATTTAAACTTCCTTTTCACATTTTTGTGTGGAAAACAATCTCCGTGGAGACTTTGATGATCAACCTAAAGCTGTTGCCAGGAATACTGATAGGCCTTTTCATAGGGTTTCGATTAGTTAAAATTATCAGGGAAGGTTTCTATAGAAAAATGATTTTGATGTTGACCGCCATTGGAGCCTTGTTGATTCTTCTACAATAATTAATGATACGTATCTTTGTTTATTAAACTCAAGATGAGTTTATTTTGGTTTTTCTGAATAATTTTAGAACAAATCCGCAATATATGCGTACTTCAAAAAGATTACAACGGGCTTTTCAACAATTTGATGATGCTAATGCAAAGGATCCGAATACGGAAGAATATCTGGGAGAAACCCATCCCAAAGAATTACGCTACGCCCTGCGCATGACGGAAATGTTACATCATTTTGCACCCAACGCATCGGAGATCTTGCAACTCGCTGTTAGATGCCAGCATATATGTAGATGGGAGATTCCAAGGGAATCGTACGAAATGAACAGAACAGGATATTTAAAATGGCGGCAGGATCTTAAAAAATTCCATGTGCAAAAAGCAAGTGGGATTTTAAAAAATGTAGGATATGAAAAGGAGACCATCAATAAAGTAGCTTTCTTGCTGGAAAAGAAACAATTGAAAAAAAATGAAGAAACCCAAACCTTGGAGGATGTAATCTGTTTGGTTTTCCTAAAGTTTTATTTTGAGGCTTTTACAAAAAAGCATTCGGAGGAAAAGCTCTTGGATATTCTTAGGAAAACATGGAGAAAGATGTCCGAAAAAGGACAGGGCGCAGCACTGCAATTAGAATTATCACCCACTTCTTCCCGTCTTATAGCAAAGGCCGTTCAAGAATGATATCTTATCTTTATGCCCGGATTTGCCCAATAAAGACCTGTTTATGGAAAGGAACGAATTATACCCTATTTTTTTAAAAGTATCCCAATTGAATATTCTTGTTGTGGGCGGTGGCAATGTAGGCTTGGAAAAATTAACTTTTTTGTTGAAATCGAGTCCCAAAGCACAAGTTCAGATGATAGCATTGGAGTTTTTGGAAGAAACCTTGGCTTTGGCCAAAAAGCATGACGTAACGATAACCCAAGATGCATATCACGAAAAATATTTGAAAGGTAGACATATTGTGATTGCCACCACGGATAATATTGCTGTGAACGAGCAGGTGTATCATGATTGTAGGGCAAAGAATATATTGGTGAACGTGGCCGATAATCCTCCCTTTTGTGATTTTTATATGGGTGGAATCGTTACCAAGGGCAACGTAAAAGTTGCTATCTCCACTAATGGAAAATCCCCTACCACGGCTAAACGCCTACGTCAGTTTTTTGAAGATGTCATCCCGGAAAACATTGATGACCTGGTAAAAAACCTCAACGAATTCCGGAAAACCATTAAAGGTGATTTTGAGGAAAAAGTGGAAACGTTGAACGAGTTTACAAAGGGATTGGTCAGCAAGAAAAATGAACCTAATAAGTAAACATCGATGAAAATACGGATCAAAGGAAATTCCATACGATATAGGCTTACCCGTCCAGAGGTAGAGATCTTCTGCAAAACAGGTTTTTTTACCGAGACTACAGTGTTTGGAGAAGGAATTTTTACATATACCTTGCAGGCGAACTATGAGGTTAATGAATTAAACGCCTGTCTAGGGGACAATACCATTACCATGTACTTCCCTGGTGCGGAGAAGGATAACTGGGCACATAACGCCAAGGTAGGTTTTGAACATAGCATGCAGTTGAATAACGGCACTGCCTTATTTCTCCTTGTGGAAAAGGATTTTGTTTGTTTGGATGAAACCATTGAGGACCAATCAAATAATTACCCCCGATCCAATGGCAAAAAATGACTAGCAAAGTCTACTGATCCGGGTTTTACGATTTTATAGACGATTCTTTTGGGAATAAAAATCTTTATTCACTGTTCCCGATAAAAATTTTAAACGAGTTTAAAATTTAATTTATCTTTGTAAAGGTATAATTTTTTGATTATACTTGATTTTTTAACCAGGAGAAGGAATTTGTTTTACAAAATCCGATGCCTATTCCAAACCGCTCTGATTCCGATACTAAATTTTCATTTGACACGTTCGTTTATTATGAGGATTTCTTTAGGGTTGCTATGTTTGATTTTTCTTGCCAGTTCTTGTGGCACGGCCGGTTTTCTGGGCAAATCCAGTAAAAAAAGTAATAATGATACCTCTGCATTGACCAAAACAAAGGCATATGATAGGTTAATTACCAAAGATGCCATCTCTGCCGAAGGTCTTTTTAATGTGCATCAGGTAGGGAATTCCTATTATTTTGAGGTGCCGGATAGTTTGCTGAACCGAGA
The DNA here is from genome assembly GCA_049670505.1 of Saonia sp. Lineage (GTDB taxonomy): Bacteria > Bacteroidota > Bacteroidia > Flavobacteriales > Flavobacteriaceae > JBATTK01. Next base: position 16,575 of record JBATTK010000088.1, on the reverse strand, counting down.
AATATTGGTAGTGACCAGATTCATCAAGACACCTTCGGGAGCAGGCAACTATGGCGGTGAAAAGATTGGGGAAAGGACAGTTCTATTTGAAAAGGGACCTCTTAACAAACTCTTCCTGCGTATCGCTACTTTGGTCAGTTCGGCAGATGAAAACGACGCTATTTCCAAGGCGGTGAACAATTCCAACATTACCCCTATTTTGGAAGCTTTCGATATTAAGGCCAGAAACGATGAAACACAATCTTCGGTCATTGAAGTCACGGATTTCATCAATAGCGAAACCCCCCTGTTATCATTAAGTGGGCCGCAAAAAGGTGCGTATAAGCTTTCTTCATTGGAAAAGGACAAGTCGTATATTCAGGAAATCAGTTCCTTCCCTATCAATACTGAAATAAGAACGGTTAAGACCTATAAGGCAAAGATAGGTAAGGGGAATAGTAAAAAAGAACTTCCTGCTGCCGTCCTTTCCGGTGTGGTTACCATGGAAATCAATAATTCGTTTATACTTCTTCCGAGCAGGCCAATGGACAAAAGGTATCATGACGCCAGGGTAGGCTATTTTGCAAGTTCCTATTTGGAATATGGGGATGATCAGCAAAAGGTAGACCGTAATACGTATATCCATCGTTGGCGTTTAGAGCCGAGGCCGGAGGATTTGGAAAAATGGAAAAACGGAGAATTGGTAGCACCTAAAAAACCTATTGTATATTATATTGACCCGGCTACTCCAAAAAAGTGGCGACCGTTCCTTATACAGGGGATCAATGATTGGCAGATCGCCTTTGAGCAGGCAGGTTTTAAAGATGCGATCGTAGGTAAGGAATGGCCGGAAAACAATCCCGATATGAGTTTGGAGGATGCCCGTTTTTCCGTACTCCGCTACTTTGCATCCCCCAAAAAAAATGCCTACGGGCCAAATATCGTGGATCCAAGAAGCGGTGAAATTTTGGAAAGTCATATCGGTTGGTACCATAATCTAATGAGTCTATTACGTAATTGGTATTTGGTACAGGCAGGGGCCGTGGACGAGCGCGCACAAAAAATGGAGTTTGATACCGAATTGATGGGTGAGTTGATTCGTTTTGTATGCTCGCATGAGGTAGGACATACCCTTGGGTTGCGTCATAATATGGGCGCTAGTTTTGCCACACCGGTAGAAAACTTGAGGAATGCGGATTGGCTTAGAAAGAACGGACATACCAGTTCTATTATGGACTATGCGCGATTTAATTATGTTGCCCAGCCGGAGGATAGTATTCCTACAGAATATTTAATGCCAAGAATTGGGGATTATGACAAATGGGCCATTCAGTGGGGATATTCCAAATTCCCGCAAGAAATGAATGTACTTGAAGAAAAAGAAGTTTTAAGCCAAATGGTGGTAGACAGTGTTACGGCCAATCCTAGATTATGGTTCGGCGGCGAGGGGCGCGACTTTGACCCTAGATCACAAAAAGAGGATCTAGGCAATAATGCGATGATTGCAAGTACGTATGGTATAATTAACCTACAACGAATAGTGCCACATTTAAGGGGATGGACAAAGCAGCGTAGTAGCGATGACTACTCCAACTTGGATGAAGTATACAAGGACCTCGTTAATCAATACAAGGATTATATTTTTCATGTAACCAAGAACATAGGAGGTATACACGTAACACCAAAAACAATAGTTGAGAACGGGGAAGTTTATCGCCCGGTTCCCAAACAAATACAGAAAGAAGCGCTTATTTTCTTGGACACGCATATTTTTAATGAGCCCAAGTGGTTGTTAAGAAATGATATTTTGAACGCCATACAATCACCCCAGTCCAAGGAATCGGTAACACGGACCATGGAAAGCGTAATGATCAACCTGCTTGGCGGTAGTAGATTGAGCAGAATGACCTTTATAGCCGAACGTTATAGCGATGAAGATCCCTACAGGCCAGAAGAGTATCTAGACGATTTAAATAGGTTGGTATGGGGCGAAATGAACGTCTTTTATCAAACTAACGCATACCAAAGAAAGCTTCAAAAAGCATATGTTGCCAATATGATTACATTATATAAGCCCAGTGAGGCAGAAGGTATTGTGGAAGGTATCTTGGCAAAGCTTTCCGAAGGATATACTTCGAATACGGATGTGCGATCCTTGGCATTAAGCGAATTGATAACGTTACAGGGTAAGATTAAAAGAACCATTCCCGTGATTACGGACAGATTGACCATTGCCCATTTGCAATACCTAAAACGGGAAATAACAGAAGTTATTGGGGAAAACAAGGATACGGATAATTATTATATCCCTTTTAATAAGGATTTATCAATAAAAGCAAGTAGCGGTCATTGATTTCACAATATGTCCTACAAAAACTTCCGATACGGAAGAACTCCTCCAGGAAATAGGTTTTAACAGTTCATATTCCTTATATTCGTTCGTCCTTTAAGACATCCACAACACTAAGGTACCTTTATCTAATAAGAAGCCGTTCAAAAACCTTAATGAAGAGATTAGTACTTATTTTTCTTTGTTCTTTTTATATACAATGTGCATCTGGTCAACTTTCAGATCTGGCAAGAGTGGAATATACGATTATACCCAGTGGTAAATCCAATATTGAAATGACCAAAAAACGGGTGTTGTTTAACTATCCTATCAAGCTTAAAAACGATGCCTTTTTGGTATTAGGCATAGATTATAGTAGTATCGACCTCGCCTTTGATGAGGACAACGAGGAATTTGATCAACAGGAACTGGAAGATTTTCAATTACTGGATTTTAATATTGGCTATACCTTTAAGGTAAACGAGGATTGGAGGTTTGGGGCACGTATTTTACCAGGATTTAGTTCCAATCTTAGGGCAAGGGATCTATTATTGGAGGACATTGTCCTTTCGGGGGATGTTGTCTTTATAAAAGATAAAAAAGAGGCTGCGGATGTTCCAAAACCCTATCGGCTTATCCTTGGGGTATCGTATGCCGGTAATAGGGGTATTCCATTTCCATTACCTTTTATTAGTTATTATAAAAAATTTCACCCCAAGTGGTCTTATAATGTTGGTGTGCCAAGAGCCAACTTCCAATACCACTGGTCCGAGCGTTTTAGGATAAAGCTCCTTGCGCAGTTAGATGGTTTTAATGCCAATCTGCAAACAAGGGTTACTATAAATAATACAGATGTTGCGGATACCATAAGAATGGCATTGATTCTTGGGGGATTGCGGTTGGAGTATAAATTTGGCGAACATATTGAGATTTATATGAACTCCACCTATATTTTTAATAAAGTATTTGAACTACAGGAGGGTAATACGGATAGTTTGTTTGAGTTGGACGATCGCAATAATTTTCACTTCAGGGGAGGAGTTCGCTTTAAGATATAGTTGAGTTCGTCCATAGGAATAACGACCTATTTTTGCATTAAATCTGAATAAAAATGTAATTTTGAAATGAGGAACCCACCTAATTCCCCAAACCGGTTTTTTAACGAAAAGGGGGCTTGGATCATACGCTTTTGCATATGGTGTTAACGGAGGGGGGTTAAATTCTTAAAACACGTTAAATGCAACATCATATTCTCATTAACATCTGTGCCATTTTCGGAGTTGCCACAGCAGTCATCATTATTTGTAAATTCCTCAAAATACGCTATATCATCGGCTATTTGATTACAGGTGTACTTCTAAGCCCGAACACCACAAGTTATTTTGCCGATATGGATGAAGTGGAGGTATATGCGGAGATCGGTATTATCCTACTCTTATTTACCGTTGGGCTGGAGTTTTCCTTTACCAATCTAAAACGCATCAAGAATTATGTGCTGATCGGGGGTGCTTCCCAAGTATTCTTTACTATTTTCCTGACCGCAGGTTTGATCTGGTTACTGATGCGTCCTTCTTTGGAGGAAAGTGTTTTTTGGGGATTTTTGTATGCCTTGAGTAGTACCGCCATCGTGGTCAAAACGTTGCAGGACCGAAACAAGATAACTACCCCCCATGGCAAGTTCATTCTTGCCATTTTGCTGTTTCAGGATATTATGATCGTACCCCTTATGTTATTTACTCCCATTTTAGCCGGAGCCGGGGGAAATGGATGGGAGGAATTACTATGGTTATTGGGAAAATTGGTGCTTATGGGCGGTATATCCTATGCTTTGGCGCAGTTTGTTATCCCCTTCTTTTTAAAGACCGTTATGAAAATACAAAGTCAGGAAGTATTTTTGATTGCCACTGTTTTTATTGTTACGGGAATTGCGTTGCTAACGGAAAAATTGGGGCTGTCTTTGGCACTTGGTGCTTTTATAGCGGGATTGATCATTGCGGAAACCGATTATAACCGAATGGCCATTTCTTGTTTCTTACCTTTTCGGTACGTTTTTATGAGTTTCTTCTTTATCTCCATGGGCATGTTGTTGGACTACCATATATTTTTAACGGATTTCCCTTGGATCGTCTTTTGGTTCATCTTTGCGTTATTGGTAAAGGCGGCAGCTGGTATACTTGCGGCCAGGACGCTAAAAATGGACTGGACCACGGCCTTGGCCATTGGTTTTTCCATTGCGCAGATCGGGGAATTCTCCTTTGTGCTGGCCCAAAGCGGCTTGGAGTACGAACTGATAAGCAAGAACAACTACCAAATTTTCCTTGCGGTATCTATTTTGCTGATGTCCGTTACCCCATTCATTGTAGGGAATGCGGAAAAGATTCGACCCTGGTTATCCAAACCCATAAAATCTACTACCAATGTCTGAGAAAAAATTGAAACTTTATGGGGCCGATTGGTGTTTGAAATCTGCCAATCTACGTAACTATCTACAATCCATATGGGTAGAATTTGAAGATTATAATGTAGAGACGGACAAGGAAGCAGAGGAGAGGGTTCGTGCCTTATATGATGGGCAACTCAAATTCCCTACGATTACCTACGGAAGCGATTTTCTAAAGAATCCTGGAATCAAGGAATTGGATGGGTTTTTAGAAAAAAATGGAATCAAAGAATAAAGTACCCCAGCAAAGAACATCATATCCTGTGGTCTAAATTTTACAGGTACCGTACATGCATTGTCATGGTCTCTTCTTCTTATCTTGAGTGGGATCCAAATAATGTTTCATTCTTGGACGGTTCTCGGTAGTAACGCCCGTTACTAAATTTTTACTTTGGTATCAGCGCTCAAAAGGTCATGTTTTAATTTAGATGTCTCACCATTTCTTTTCTGAATAAAGCTTTCCTGAACGCGTTCGGCTCCTTATTGTTCAATAACTCCAACTTGCCCTTCTCTTTGATCAATTCAGAAAAATGTGCTTCCCTAAGGTCATATTGTTCCTGGTTCGGATAGGTTGTAATAAGCATGAGATCAAAAGGTTCTTTATTGCTGGTCGGTGTTTCCAACAATTGAAAGGAATGGATGTATTCTTTTTTTAATGCCATTTCCCGTAGAATTTTCCAATTATGCTTATAATAGAAAATGGCTTCTTTCTCATTATCATTTAAAATCTGGACAAAATCGACGGTAGAAATTCTGGCATCCTCTTGTCCATAGCCCAAAAGACCAATGGATAGGGCAATCAACAATAAAGTGATTTTCATGATTTTTCTTCTTAGAGTATGTTTAAACTCACTATTTTCTGTAGGTAATATAACCCGTTGTGCATTTTGGTATTTTAACTTCAAAATAGCAAATTCGAGTAATTTTTAGTTAAAGTAGCATATTTAAAATTAATTTCTAATTTCAAAACCGGTTTTTTGACGGATTTAATATGACCTATTGGTATACATAACCAAAAACCTTTGTTTTCATTCTCAAAATGCACAATGGGTTTTAACACTGTTCCACTATACTTATGGCATCGGTCACTACTCATTTAGATGGGATGGTAGGCTTTACGTGAAAACAAGAATCCCCCGATCTATGTCGTCCATAGGGATCTTCACATTATCCCTTTAGGGACTTTAGCTAGGTAAAAACGATCGGACCGCCTTTGTCTTTGTGCCTTATAAAGTACCTAATGGCACTTTTTGATACGGCATCGGTTATCGTTTACCAAGAGGAAGTCCCTGACGGGACTAAAAAATGGGTCTTCCAATCTATATGTAGCCCTCGGGGTGTGCAAAAACCTTATAGCCCGTTCATTACGGCATAAGTTAAAGACCCGTTGTGCATTTTGAATCAAAAAAAGCTATTCTCGATACAATTTTTCTCCACTTTGTTGCGAAAAACCACTCGAACTGACACTTTTTCCGCTTTATAAACTCCAAAACGCACAACGGGTCGTGTAGTTACTACTCAAAGATCCAGCAAATTATTTTGTTTAATGATTACACAAAAAACATAAACATTTTGTATTTTTACCTAGTGTTTATAATTAAACCTATAACGTTTATTTTATTTGAATTTAAAACCCATCCATTATGTTCGGCCTATTTAAGAAGAAATCGGAAAAAGACGTGCTTCAGCAACAATATCAAAACCTAATGAAAGAAGCACATCGCTTATCGAAAACAAATAGAAAATTGAGTGATGATAAAGTGTATGAGGCGGAGGAGGTGATGAAGCAGATTGAAAAATTGGAACGCCAATAGGTGATTTTTGAATCCGCCCTAGGGTTTTAGGAAAGTATGGCGTAACCGGATTACCAACATACTAAAAAAAGCCTAAGGAGGTGTGGATAAAAAAATGGAAACGTTCAAAACCTAAGCTATTTGCATGAAATACTTAAAAACTTTAAAGTTTGCACCCTCTTTTAAGAAATCGGATGTCGACAATGCTTTGAAAAAAAAATCGATATATGATATTAAGATCGGTGGCTTGGACGGAAATCCTATTCATTTATCGGATTTTAGATCCAAACATATACTGTTTGTAAATGTGGCCTCTAAATGCGGCTTTACCAAGCAATATAAGGACTTGCAAAAATTAAGTGATATGTATAAGGAAACCTTGGTGGTCATAGGTGCACCTTGCAATCAGTTCGGGAAACAAGAACCCGGCGAGGCCCGTCAGATTCAATCCTTTTGCCAAAAGAATTTTGGGGTCGACTTCTTATTGACCGAAAAATTGTTAGTAAAAGGAAACAATCAGCACCCTTTGTATGCCTGGTTGACTAAAAAAGCGCTTAATGGAAGGTTGAACAGCACGGTAAAATGGAACTTTCAAAAATATCTGGTTAATGGTGAAGGAGAATTAATGGATGTTTACTATTCCCTTACCAATCCCATGAGTTCTAAAATAACCAAGCACCTAAAATAATACTCTACCGATATATTGGGAGCAATAAGAAAAAAATGCTCGTTCAAATGGGGCAATTTAAAAGCGATAATCATATCAGAAACGTATTTGGATAATGAAACAACATAACTCCGATTTAAAACTAGACCCAAAAACCGACTCATGAAACACATTTTCAATAATAGCGAACTAGATCGCATTATAGAAATGGCCTGGGAAGATCGTACGCCCTTTGAAGCTATATTATATCAATTTGGGCTGCCCGAAAAAGAACTTATTAAATTGATGCGGGCCAATCTCAAGGAAAGCAGTTTTAAGCGATGGAGAAAACGGGTAAACAGCGGAGTAAGCCAAAAACATCTGAAAAAGCGTAATCCCGAAATCAGTCGATTCAAGTGTTCCAGACAAAAAGCAATTTCCGGTAACAAAATTAGCAAACGATAATGATGGCCCTATTTGATAATGAATTTGAACTTTTCCCCTCAAAATTCAATGAGATACTACAACGGGTCCAAAGAGTAGATCCCGTAAAGTACGGTAGGTCGCGTAACTTTATCGATGGTGCCGTTACCTACCTATCCCCTTATATTTCCAGAGGGGTCATCTCAACAAAGTTTATTTTGGAATACGTTTTGAACAAAGGCTACAAACCGATTGCCATTGAAAAGTTTATTCAGGAATTGGCGTGGCGAGATTATTGGCAGAATGTATGGATTGCCAAACAAGACACAATTGATACCGATCTAAAGAAGCCACAAGAGGAGGTAGAAAATTATGGAATTCCGGACGCTATCCTTAACGCTACCACGGCAATAGAGGCCATTGACAAGGCCATCATGGACTTTTATAAAACAGGATATATACACAATCATGTTAGAATGTATTTGTCTTCCATCGCCTGCAACATTGGCGGAAGCCATTGGAATTATCCCGCACGGTGGATGTATTATTATCTATTGGATGCAGATTGGGCCAGCAATGCTTTGAGCTGGCAATGGGTGGTGGGTTCCAACAGTACTAAGAAATACTACGCCAATCAGGCCAATATTAACAAATACTGTTACACTCATCAAGAGCATACATTTTTAGACGTTTCCTATGAAAAATTGAAAACCTTAGCTGTTCCAGAAAAATTGGGAACAATCGTAAGACCTAATTTGGAGACTCCACTTCCCCCTAAGAAATCAATTCAAGTTCGTCCGGAATTACCTACTCTGATCTATAATTTCTACAATCTGGATCCGCAATGGAAGAAGGAGATTTTGGCGAATAGGATTATATTGTTGGAACCATCCCTTTTTAAAAAGTATCCCATATCCCAAAAGAGCATCGATTTTGTTCTTGCGTTAAAAGAGAATATCGAGAATGCCCAAGTATATGTTGGCGCGTTTAACGAGTTGGTCAATGAATACCGTTTAAAGGAGATATACTACAAGGAACATCCCTTGAACGGGCATTATGAGGGTATAGCCGAAAGCAGGGATTGGATGTTTACCGTTCAAGGCTATTATTCCTCGTTCTTTGGTTTTTGGAAGAAATGTAAAAAAGAACTCAACTACTGAACTATGCATTATACAAAAGAAGCTATTGAAAATATGGGACGCTTAAAGCGTTTAACAACGATCAATGCCGTATCGGGAATAAAACCCGCTAACCTCATAGGCAGTATTTCCGATAACGGCATATCCAATTTGGCAATTTTCAGCTCCGTAGTCCATTTGGGAAGCAATCCCGCCCTTTTAGGGTTTATTTTGAGGCCTGTAGGCGAGGTACCTCGCCATACCTATGAGAATATTATGCAGAACGGTGTGTATACCATAAACCATGTACACCGCTCGTTTGCGGAAAAGGCACACTATACTTCGGCCAAGTTCCATAGCACCGACTCTGAATTTCTGGAATGTGGACTGACCGAAGAGTATGTGGGCGACTTTAAAGCCCCTTTTGTAAAGGAAAGTAGGCTAAAAATGGGCATGCAATTTTTAGAAGCCATACCCATTGTAAGAAATGGAACCACATTGATAGTTGGAGAGATACACCACCTGATCGTTCCCGACGAAACACTGGATGAAGATATTGATCTTGCCGCAATAGATGGAGTGGGTATATCCGGATTAAATACGTACTACGATTTAAAGAAAATAGACCGTTTTCCCTACGCCCGCGTCAGTGAGCTCCCTTATTTTAATGATGAATAGGATGAAGAAGCAACACCTTCCCCAGAAAGTCTGTGCTACCTGCCAAAAACCCTTTAGTTGGCGTAAAAAATGGGAAAAGGAATGGGAAAATGTAAAATATTGCAGTGAACGCTGTCGAAGAAACAAAAATCAATGAAGTCTATCAACATTATTTTTCCACATCAGTTGTTTCAAGAAAGTCCTCTTTTGAAAAATGATTTTCCCATATACTTGGTAGAGGAATACCTATTTTTTAAACAGTACCCTTTTCACAAACAGAAAATCGCATTTCACAGAGCCACTATGAAGTTCTACGAAGATTTTTTAAAGGAAAAAGGGCATAAGGTCTTTTACATAAATACATACGATACTATTTCAGACATTCGAAACCTAATCCCGCAACTGGGCGAGATGGGAGTTGCGGATATCCATTATATAGATCCGGTAGATAATTGGTTGGAAAAGAGATTGGAAACGGCCTGTAAAGAATTTGGGATACACAGGACAAGCTATAGCTCCCCTATGTTTTTGAATTCAAAGGAGGAGCTGCAGCCCTTTTTTAGGAATGATAAAAAAAAGTATCATCAGACCAGTTTTTATACGGAGCAACGTAAGAGGAGAAAGATTTTGATAGATGCTACCGAAAAGCCGGCAGGGGGTAAATGGACCTTTGATACCGAAAACAGAAAAAAATATCCGGCTAAAAAAGTACCTCCTGCAATACACTACCCAGATGTAGACCGGTATTATGAAGAGGCAAAAGAATATGTGGGACAACACTTCCAGAAGCATTTGGGCGAGATTTCCGATGGACTTTTGTATCCTAATACCCATGAAAAAACACAAGCTTGGTACCATCAATTTTTGGAAAACAGATTTATGGAATTTGGGGCCTATGAAGACGCCATAGTTGCGGAAGATTCCATCTTACAGCATAGTGTATTGACCCCAATGCTGAACGTTGGGTTAATTACTCCGAAGGAAATCGTGGATGTCGGATTGCAATATGCATCGGAAAATAATGTTCCTATAAATTCTACGGAGGGTTTTATACGGCAGATTATTGGATGGCGTGAATTTATTAGAGGTATCTATATAAGTAGGGGCAGTGAGGAGCGTACCACCAATTTTTGGGGTTTTAAAAGAAAGATTCCCGCTGCTTTTTATGAGGGTACCACAGGAATCCTTCCCATAGATCAAACCATTAAGAAGGTGCTAAAAACAGGTTACTGCCACCATATTGAGCGTCTTATGGTACTGGGTAATTTTATGGTGCTTTGCGAGTTTCATCCCGATGAAGTATACCGATGGTTTATGGAGCTTTTTATTGATGCATATGATTGGGTCATGGTACCTAATGTATATGGGATGAGCCAGTTTGCCGATGGTGGATTAATGGCCACAAAACCCTATATAAGCGGTAGCAACTACTTAATGAAAATGAGCAATTACAAAAAGGGGGAATGGCAAGAGATCTGGGATGGACTTTTTTGGCGCTTTATGCACGTACATCGCGATTTTTTCACACAGAACCCCAGGTTAGGGATGTTGGTGAAGCTATTTGATAAAATGTCCGAAGAAAAAAGGCAGCACCATATCGCTATGGGGAATGCCTATCTGGCACAACTGGACTAATATTTGGAGCATATAAATATTTATCTATTGGATATCAACACCTTACGATTATTGCTAGACTTTGGATTGCTGATCCTTATATGGATGGTGCAACTGGTCCTATACCCTTCTTTTGCCCACTACGTATCGGAAGACTTGGTGCAATGGCATAAAAAATATACTTTGGGAATATCCTATTTGGTCGTTCCCTTAATGTTAGGACAATTGGTACTGGCCATTTTACAGGGTCTACAGGAAGTTTCCGGGTATACCGTAGTTAGTTTGGTGTTGATTTCAGGAGTGTGGATCACTACCTTTTTGTGGTTTGTGCCTATGCACAATACCATCGCTTCGGGAAAGGCAGATTCAAAAATGTTGAAGCGATTGGTAAAACTAAACTGGTGGCGCACCTTCCTATGGACGGTAATATTTTGTTGGAGTTCCTTCAATTTTTGGTCGCTATATTGATACTTTGTTGTTCAATTTACCGGTATCACCTTTTTTTCTACGAGCGCATACACCCTGTCCTTTGGGGAAGGCTTCATCATATGTGTGCCTGTAAATACCCCAAAGGCGGGTAGAATAAGTTGTTGTTTGCTATGGAAAAAACAGGGAAGTTTTAGATTTTGCCTTCCTTTTCCCTTTAGTCTGACCGCCGGATGGATATGCCCACAGATATTGATGAAATCTACATCTTCTTCTGGATGATGGGTACATACGAAGGGGCCGAGAACCAGTTTTTCCAGAATCCCGACCCCTATTTTTTCGTAGCGTATGGGTGAAATAATATCGTGATTTCCATGCACCAATAATATTTTTGCGCTTGCCGATAGCACCCATTTCTCAAATAACTTCCATTCATTGTTTACATGGGAATGGAACAGATCGCCCAGAAAGCAGATAGTTTTCGGCTTAAAAAAATGGACCACCTCATGGAGTCGTTCAAAATTTCGATGCATCGCCTGGGGGGGTACCGCACTTCCAAATTTCCTAAAGTGGGTTATTTTTCCAAAGTGCAGATCGGCCACTAAGAGTATATCTTGTGTTTTCCAATAAACGGCCCCGGTATAGTGCAGTAGGAACTCCTCATTTTTTATATGGATGGGATGTAACATATTAGTGCTTCATTAAGACCGCCGTCATTTTTTTAATTCGATCGGCTAGTTTTTCCGAGGACATTTTTTCCCGTAAACGATCGGTAATGATCGGAAAGCTAAAAGGAGTGGCTTTCCCGCACTTTTTCCACAAAATATGTTGGCCATTGATTCGCTCCAGAGCTAATAAAAGTCTGCCTTCTTCTAAATTATGCTCAAAAGTTTCCCTAAAGGCCTGTTGATAGAGTAAGTTATCGGGTTCATAATCCCTGAATACATTAAACAGCAATTGTGAACCGGATTGCAAATGTTTCATTTTTATGCCCTTTCCCGGATAGCCGGTGAATACAAGACCTGAAATAACGGCAATATCCCTAAATTGGCGCCTGGACATTTCCGTGGAATTCAAACTCTTTTGTAAATCAGAGGATACATATTCGGTACTGAACAGATTATTGTCCAGGATTGCCTGCACATCAACAGGTTGGTCGGACAGCAATTCAAAACCATAATCGTTATACGCCAAAGAAAAACTAATAGGATGCAACAAACTGATTCGATATCCTAGTAAACTTGCCATGGCCTCATGTACAAAACGCCCTTCGAAGGGATAAAAAATAGTGTGATATCCTTCCCTGGTGACAAAGGTTTCTATAAGGAACTCCGTTGGTCCCGGAACAATACTTTCTTTTTCTTGTTGTTCAAAAATATGGGACAAGGCTTCCAGTTCCTTGGATTTTTTAACGCTTTCATCGGAAATACCATGAAGTTCAGATCGTAATAATTCGGACATCTGAGCCGAAAAACCCATACGGCCTCCCATCCAACTAGGTACTTTGGCCGCTCTCTTGCTGGAATTTCTAACATGGGCCTGCATATGTTTAACACGTATCAATTCAAGATTACGACCTGCAAAAGTAAATACGTCACCGGGTGCCAATTTTGAGATAAAATACTCTTCAATAGTACCGATATATCCTCCCCTTTGATATTTTACGACAATATCCGCATCTCCTACAATAGTTCCCATTTGCATTCGATGACGCATGGCGGTTCCTCTATTGTTCACTTTGAAACATCCGTCTTTTTCTACCGTTACCTTATGGTATTCATCATAGTTTTGGAGTGACTGGCTACCTAGGGTAATAAAGTTCAATATCCAATACCATTGCTCTTTTGAAATGGCTTGATAACAAAAGGTGTGTCTGATTTCCTCAAAAATAGTATCGGGATAGAATCCATCGGAAACGGCCAAGGTTACCAAGTATTGTATGAGAACGTCAAAGCTGTTCAGATAGGGGGTTCTATCTTCGACCACTTTATTCTTAACGGCCTTTTGTAAAGCAGATGCCTCTATAAGTTCCATGGCGTGGGTAGGCAAAAAATAAATAACACTTTCCTTACCAGGTTGATGTCCACTTCTGCCCGCCCTTTGTAAAAATCGGGCCACTCCTTTAGGGCCTCCAATTTGGATGATGGTCTCCACGGGGGCAAAATCCACCCCTAGGTCCAAACTAGAGGTACAGACTACGGCCTTTAAGGATTCATTGCGGATGGCCTGTTCTACCCATAAACGGGTTTCCTTGTTAATGCTTCCGTGGTGCATGGCGATCTCTCCGGCAAACTCGGGATGTTTGGCCAGGATTTTTTGGAACCATATTTCACATTGGCTACGGGTATTGGTAAATAGTAAAGTGGTTTTGCTCTTTTTGATTATGGGGATTACATAAGCCAATAGGTGAAGTCCCAAATGCCCTCGCCAAGGAAAAGTTTCCATCTTTTTCGGGATAATACTTTTCACTTTTATCTTCTTACGGATTTCCGCTTTTATCAGTACGGAATGCTCCAATGCTTCCGATGCAGGTCCGAGCAAAACTTCCCTTGCCTGCTGTAAATTTCCTATAGTAGCGGATATGCCCCAAATATGGAGACCGTTGCAAATGGTCTTCAATCGGGAAAGTGCCAATTCTACCTGCACGCCCCGTTTAGATCCCAATAACTCATGCCATTCATCAATGACTATAGCATAACAATCCTTGAATGTTTTATCATACCCCTTGGAAGCCAATAAAAGATGCAGGCTTTCGGGAGTGGTGATCAACAGATCGGGCATCTGCTTTTTTTGTCTGGCGCGTTCTGCCGTACTAGTGTCACCAGAACGAATGCCCACGGTCAATTGCGAGTTGAGGTCATTGGCCGCACGTTCCGCCGATTGTTTAATTTCTTGGGATAAGGCACGTAAGGGCGTAATCCAAATAGCTTTTAAGCCTTTCTTGTGATTTGATCGGTAATCGGGATTGTTTTTTATATATTTCAATAGTATCGGAATCCATAAGGCATAGGTCTTACCGCTTCCGGTAGGCGCATTGAGCAAGCCGTTCTTGGATGCTAGGAAAGCGTTCCAGGTGCGCTTTTGAAAGGGGAAAGGTTCCCAGCCTTGCTGCTGAAACCATGTCTCTACCATATGGATGAGCGCTGTACTTGGCATACTCATGGAATCAATGCTTTTAAATCATCCAAAGAATTGGCCTCTTCCTTTTTTTTATCCTTGCGCCATCTATGGATTCTTGGGAAGCGGGTGGCCACCCCACTTTTATGTCTTTTGGATATGGCGATTCCTTCAAAGGCGATTTCAAAGACCAGTTCCGGGGTTACGCTGCGTACAGGGCCAAAACGTTCCAATGTATTTTGTTTAATAAATTTGTCCACTTCCTTGAATTCTTCATCCGTCAGTCCTGAATATGCCTTTGCAAATGTAACCAGTTGCTGTTCTCCTTCTTTGTTTTTATCCCAAAGGGCAAAGGTGTAATCCGTGAACAGATTGCTTCTTCTGCCATGACCTCTCATGGCATAGGTAAGTACGGCATCTATTGTTAACGGATCTGTTTTCCATTTCCACCAATCCCCTTTTTTTCTTCCTACCAGATACGGGGAACCCTTTCGTTTTAACATGAGCCCTTCGCTTTTGGCCTCTCTGGAACGCGTGCGTTCCTCTGACACCGCTTCCCAAGAATTAAAAGTCATGGTTTCGGAAATATGTAATGCTTCCGGTTTATCAGGAAGCTTATGATATAGGCTATCCAATAAACCCCGGCGTTCTTGAAAGGATAAGGACCTTATATCCTTTCCCTGCCATTCTAAAAGATCGTAAGCTTTTAAAATTACCGGCGTTTTCGCCAATAGCGCTTTGGATACGTTTTTTCTCCCGATACGTGTTTGTAATTCATTAAAGCTACCGATCCGTCCCTCGGAAAAAGGAAGGATTTCACCGTCTAGAACAGTGCCGTTCGGAATGGCACCCAGAAATGTGGAGAACTCCGGATACTTATCGGTAACCAATTCTTCTCCACGGCTCCAAACAAATAAAGTATTCTCCCTAACAATTAGCTGCGCCCGGATACCGTCCCACTTATGCTCTACGGACCAATCTGAAACCGGCCCCAATTCTTTTACGCCTTCTTCCAAGGCGTATGCCAAATAAAAGGGATAAGGTTTGGAAAGGTAATCCGAAGGGTTTTCCTCTAGGATCAATTGCTGGAAGGTAGTTGTTTTAGGACTCCAATCGCCCATAAGTTTATAGGCCAATACGTCTTCATCTATACCGGTAGCCATGGCCAAGGCCCGCGTCATGAGTTTTTGGCTAACACCGATTCGGAAACCTCCCGTTATCAATTTATTAAAGACAAAGCGCTCGTAATAGTTCAGCATACCCCAATTGTTGTGAATGTACACTTTCTTTGCTTCCTCATCCTTGGGTTTTAAGGCAATCATTTCCTCCAAAAATTGGGTCAATGATTTATCCGTTTCCGCTCCGCTATCGGGTATGACCAGTGCAATGGTCTCTGCCAAATCACCTACAATATGGTAAGACTCCTCAAACAACCATAGGGGAATATTCGCTTGTTCGGCGGCCCATGTTCTAAGCATGGTGGTGTTTACGGGCCTAGGGGGACGCCGATGCGATAATATGGCAATGGTCCACAACTTATCCATATCATCGGCCTGTTTAAAATAATCGGTAAGGGCAGCTACTTTGGTGTTGGTTTTATTGGTACTGTCCAAAGTTTTAATGAGTTGGGCGAATTTCCTCATAGCGCTATTTCGTTTTCTTTTTTATCGTCCAGTTCTGCCAATTCACCTTCGTACTGTGTTTTTTCTGTTCGGGCATCATAGCCTAGTTCGCGTAGATATCTGGAAAAAATATCCGTATATCCATGGGTGCAGATTACTTTTTCCGCATCTGTTGCTTTTATACTTTTTAGAAGCCCGTTCCAATCACAATGATCTGAAACTACAAATCCTTTATCGATGGCCCGTCGTCTTCGTGCTCCCCTAAAAGTCATCCATCCGCTGGCCGATGCCGTCACATAGGGCACCATTTTGCGGATCCATGTACTTCCATGAGCGGAAGGCGGGGCCAATACAATTCCTCCCTTAAGCGTTTCTTTCTTAATCTCTTTGGTAATCAGGGTCGTTTTTGGC
>JBATTK010000087.1:0-23487 GCA_049670505.1 Saonia sp. | reverse complement strand
ACCTACAGCTATGGCATAGAATATAAACGGCAGGTATTCATTAGGTATCATCGCTTTGCCATTGTCTCCATTGGTTCCGGATGTATTTAAAATTTTAAGCACGGAGAATATAGCCAACGTAGTGTAGAACAATCCACTAAGGAAAAAACCGAGCCGTTTACCTATGGCCTTGGAATCAGTACCAATGTCTTCCGGATCCTGGATACTCTGAAGAAATCTCCAAAAGCCATAGCACAACAAGCCGAGAGCTAGCAGCCCTAACAGAACATTTCCGAAGTGTTGCTTTTGCAAAAATTCAAGAATGCCAAGTTTACCTTTGGCGGCACCTCCCATTCCAAAGGCAGCACTGAAGGCCAGAACACCTGTAAGTACATAGACCGTCCCCTTGGAAACATATCCTATTCGTGCAACTTTTATGATTTTTGTATTCATTTTCAAAGTTTTAAATCTCCATAAAAAAGGAAGTTTTCAAGTGACCCTATCGCATCCGTTATTAAGTTCCCTTCAATACCTTAGGTAAGCTTGTACTTTCATGATTCAGTTTTTTTACGAAATTAATTAGTTACTTAAAAATATCTTTGTTCGAAAAATCAAATTCTTGATTCGATACCGAAATACTTACTTTTTTCAGATTTAGTTATAACAATTGCGGAATCCATTTTTTGAAAATAGTATCAAGCTTAGGGAAATCTGAACGCAACAACTCCATGGAACAAAAATGTCCATAGGGTTCAGTTCTTTGGATTCCGGCACCAATGTTCAAATATATTTTTATGCGCTGTGTTCATTTGTTTAATACGTAGGGTTGTATACCAAATCCTATGCTTAAGCATGCCTGTTCATCCCATTGGAACCCAGATCATGATCAATCCAGTTGCAAATACAAGCTTACTAGTAAAATAAATGTTCACATAAATATGAGGCCTTTTTTTATTGGGGCATCACAGCATAAAGCTTTTCTTTAAGAAAGCCGAATAGATGCTCATAAATACAAAGCTCCATTACCATAAACGATGCATCAACTGGGATAATAGGTCATTTATTACAGATATTATCATTGACGGTTAAAATCAATTTACATTGAAAAAACAAGGAAGATTTGTTTCTGCCGATACTGGATACGCCAGATTGTTTATGAATAATAGATGTGGTAGATTTTGCAGAAATGACCGAGCTACGGTTACAGACCAATTGTTTTGAATTTATTAAAACATTTGGTAAATTCCATGTACTTTCTTACAAAAGAAATAAAAATGAAATCTCACATTGTCTTGTTTGTAATTACCCTCATTTCCTTTTGTTCCTTTGGACAAGTAGGTGACATGCAAGAAGAATTATTGGAGACCTATGAAGCTTACACCGAACTTCCTAGGGAAATAGTTTATGTCCATACCAACAAGACTACTTATATCAAAGGAGAACAAATGGGGTTTACGGCATATACTTTTGATAAGGAATCCAAAAAGTTGTCGGACGAAACCACTAATCTATATGTGACTATATCGGACAAAAATAATATCCCTATAAAACAACAGCTCATAAAAGTCGATAACGGAATTGCTCCTGGCGATTTTATCATCGATAGTCTTTTTACGTCAGGAAAATATACGTTAAAAGCCTATACCAATTGGATGAAAAATTTTCAGGAACAAAACTTTTTTGTGCAAGCTATTGAAGTAATAGATCCTGAATTGGAAATGGAAAGTCCCAATATCCAAACCATAAACACTACTGTAGATGTCCAGTTTCTACCAGAAGGGGGACATTTAGTTGCCAATGTGGACAATACTATTGGAATTGCAATCAAAGATAGTCTGGGCTTTGGCATGGCCAATCTGGAGGGAGAGCTTCTCGATGGAAATGGCAACTTGTTAAAGACTTTTAGGGTCAACCAACTTGGACTTGGCAAGTTTTCTTTTAAACCCGAGTATGATGAAACTTACAATACCAAGATTCATTTTAACGGAGAAGATTTTTCATTTCCCTTACCAATAGCGGAACAAATAGGTTTTGCCATGCATTTATCGGAGGAAAAAGATGCATTGAAAATGTTTTTAAAAACCAATAAGGCTTCAGTACCTCAATTGGTAGACCAAAATTATAGCTTGCTCATACATAATGGAAGCAATGCCAAAACATTTACCCTTCCCCTATTTTCAGATCTAGAGATTGAACAAGTCATCCCCAATGATTTACTTTTTTCAGGTATTAACATATTAACCGTATTCGATATGGGGAACCATCCCATTGCGGAAAAACTTTATTTTAGATATAATGGACTTTCTTTTGTGAATAGTAGTAGTATTAGAGCCGAAAAGGAGAACGACCCCCAAAAGCACATTGGCAATATGGTTGGCCCATACTGTTGATCTGCGCAGCTACCGTATGTACCTATTTCCTATCGGGAATCGCAAAACTTGCCGGGGACCTAGCGGTAGAATGGGCCAGCGGTAGTGCAATGCGTTCGCAAGTAGCAGTAGATGCCATTCGCAAAGAAATGTTAGGTGCCGAAGCGGCACCGCTCTTTAATCTGCTATTCGAACATACTTGGCTGTTTTTAGGGATGGGGATTTTGACATTCGTACTTGAGCTGGGTGCCCCCTTGGCCCTGGTAAAAAGAAAATGGGGAATGGTTTGGGCCGTACTGACCTGGATGATGCATTGGGGTATTTTCTTCATTATGGGAATCACTTTCCGCTATCAAATGAGTGGTTTTATGTTTCTATCATTTTTTAATCTGGAAAAGCTATGGAATCCATCAAAAAAAGAGTTGGTAGAAAACACCACAAAGCCAGTGATCCTGTTCGACGGAGTTTGCAATCTATGCAATCAATGGGTCCGATTCATTTTAAAAAGAGAAAAAAATGAACTGTACCGATTTGCCTCCTTACAATCTGAAACGGGAATACAACTATTGAAAGATCACAACATATCAAAAGGCCTTTTGTCCATCATATTGATTGAAGAAGGAAAGGTCTATCAAAAGAGCGACGCCGTTTTACGTATCTGTAGTAATCTTAAGGCCCCTTGGTTCTTGGGCCGATATTTACGGGTAATCCCAAAAGCGCTTAGAGATAAGATATACGATTTTGTGGCAGCCAACCGCTATAAGTGGTTCGGCAAACAACAACAATGTGACTATATAACGGCCCATCAGAGGGTTCGGTTTTTGGACTTGTAAGCAATTTAAATTCGCCCGTACACCAAATGAAACCTTCTAAATTAATGGCATGTTAAGTAGTAAATGGAATATCATCGGAAGCTTTGCCCGTAGAAATGTAAAACTGGTAAGCGTAGCCTTTCTTATGGGACTGTGCTACAATGTGCTTACCATTATGATTCCGATCAGTATTGGTAAGTTCTACGAGCTTAGCTTTGGTTTTTCCTCACATCGACTGGCCGCTTTTAAGTTCATTCCCTTTATGGATGCGCCCGACTTTAAATCCTTTCTTGCCTTTTTCTTCTCCCTGGTCCTTTTACGGCTGTTATTCGAATACCTCAACCGTTATGGTATTTCCCTGGTAGGAGAACGTTTTAGCAAGGAGCTGAGGGAGCTGCTCTTTAGCAACCAATTACAAGTGGCGATGGGAGTTTACGATAGCAAAGGAATTGGAAAGTACTTACTGCGCTATAGCGGGGATCTAAAAAGTATACAAAACTATATGAAAAATGGGTTGATCCGATTTTACCAAGATGTATTCCTACTGCTGATCGTAGTAATCGCCATTGCGTATTTCGATTTTAATTTGGCGCTGATCATCGCATCATGCATTTTACTTTCAGCTTTACTGCTCTGGTTCATCAATAAGGCATTGTACAATGTTTCCCTAGAGCAGCGAAACAGTCGCTCCGGGATGTTAAGTTTTGTCAATACACGCTTAAGGGGCATTTTGGCCTTAAAGGCCTTTAACAAATACCAGCCTGAGGAAAAGCGATATCAAAAACGATCGGACAATCTTTATGATATCGGAAAGCGCTATGCCAAGGTCGTTTCATTGTTACAGGCCATCATCCCTGCTATTACCTACGGTATGCTTGGGGTCATCATGTTTTATGTGTTCATATCGGCAAAAGATACCGACAGAACTTTGGGCGGGTCTTCCCTGCTGGTACTCATATTACTTATTATATCCATACTACCGGTGCTTAGACGAAGCCTACGGGTAGGGATTGTATGGAAGTTGGGCGACATTTCCTTTACAAAGCTTATCGCTATTTTTAATTTGCCCAAGGAGAACCAATTGCCTTTTGAAAATGTAACGCTTGGCAAGGAAGAGATTGTCTTTAAGGATGTAAGCTATGGGTACCCGGATGCTCCGGAATCGGTATTCAACCATTTTGGCCTATCCATAGCTTCACAAAGCACAACCTTGCTCTTGGGCAGCTCGGGATCGGGAAAATCTACTTTTATACGCTTGTTGCTAAAGTTGATGTCACCCTCCAAGGGAAGTATTTCATTTGGATGCCATCCATGCAGTGAACTGTCCGAAAAGACCATTCGAAAGCATATAGCCATAGTTTCCAAAGACTTCTCCTTATACGGAAAGAATGTCTATGAGGCCATAGTTTATAACAGAAAAGAGCAAAACAAGGAAAAAGCAACGACCTTGTTGGCAAAACTACAGCAATTTGAAGATAAGCAACATCGGCTAAACTTGGAAAGTAAAATTGGGGAACTGGGATGCAATTTAACCTCCGGACAGCAAAAAATACTGATGTACTGCAGGGCCTTGCTCACTCAAAAGCCTATTTTGATCCTTGAGGAACCCCTAAAGGAATTAAACTCCAGAACCCGGCAATTGTTACTTCAGTTGCTGAAAGATCATCGGAACCAAAAGACGCTTATCTTGTTGGACGACCATAAAGTAGCAGGCTTTACCATTGATAAGGTTCACTATCTATAAATAGCTACTGCCAAATCAAATTAGAAGGCAAGAATGCCATCTTAAGCTGCTTTGACAGGACATATATTCTACATTATAAAAAGGGAATTGCAACACCTTGCTAAAAAAGGCCCCTTTATGAAACTTTTTTTATAGCTTTAGCATCCTCCTTTTCAGGGAAAAAATAGTGCCCTATTTATAGTCAAGAATGCAACATTTTCATACGCTGGCCGCATATTGTAAAGGTATAAATATTGCTCCTCCAAAATGGGATGATGTTGATATACGTAGTTTTGAGGATAACATGGGTACCGTACATCATCGGATGTCACAATTTAAGCACGAGTTCTACGCTATTGCGATAAAAATAGATGGCGGTGGATATACCGCTACAGGTAATTATACCACCAAGGACTTGCAGGCGACCGTTTTCTTCAATTCGCCCTACCAAATCATATCCTGGGACATCGCTCCGGACTGGAAAGGGTATTATATTATCTTTTCGGAGGATTTTTACAGGCGTACCCTTTCTCGAAAACGACTTACGGAAGACTTCTCCTTTCTGCTGATAGACCATACCATACCTATGTCTGTATCCGCGGAGGAGGCGGAACTTTACCATAAGCTTTTTACGGATATACACTTTGAATTTCAATTTGATGCCCATAACTCCAAGGACATCATTGCCCATTATCTAAAGATATTGCTCCATAAGGTTGATCGTCTGTACAAACGCAACCAAAATAATGTAATCGTTTCAAAAAACCAACGCACACAGGATCTTGAAGTTATAGGACGATTCAAAACCTTATTGGAAATCAGTTTTCGACCCGGAAAGGAATATGACGAAAACCATCCGCATAAAGTACAGTACTATGCGGACGCCTTAAACCTGCATCCCAATCATTTCAATGCCATCGTCAAACGAATCACGGAGCAGTCCGCATCCGAACATATCTATAAGCATATACTTTCATTAGCGACCTCTCAACTGAAAAACACCAGTCTCACTATCAAAGAAATAGCATTTAACCTATATTATGAATACCCTAATCACTTTGGGAATTTCTTCAAAAGCCATATGAACATGACTCCCTCACAATACAGAAAGTCATTTCGATAGCCCTATTAATATTTCTTTAACGCTGCAGCGTTGAATTCTATACTTCTCCCTTTGAATTCCGTAGTATCCCGGATAGCCTATGCCCTTAATTTTGTAGTATCAAATTAAAAATCAAATAGATATGAAAAAAATAGGATTCGCGGTGGCATTAATCTTATCCCTTGTTGCCGGTAAAAAAGAAATGAAAACAAGTACGAATAAAAAAGCAATAGCAATGGAAACACAAACAATCAACAAAACGGATCAAGCCCGGAAAGAAGTACGACAACTTGCCGAAACCTTGTTTAAAGCGGCCGATAACAGAAATTGGGAAGCTGCAAAGGAAACCATGACCGATTCCGTCTATGTAAACTATACCGCCTTAGGTGGCGAGGCAGGATTTAAGAGCCCGGAAACCATAGTTGGTGGCTGGGAACAGTTACTACCAGGATTTGATAGAACAATCCATCAAACACACAATTTCGCCGTATGGGTGGCCGGCAATCGTGCAACGGCGACTTTAGATGCCATTGCCACGCATTATTTGGATGGTGACCAATGGACGGTCTTTGCGGGGTATGATACCGAATATATCAAAACTGATGGCAAATGGAAATTGGCGCGAATCGACCTAAGCCTTTACGACCAGACCGGAAATACTTCTTTACCTGCAAGGGCAATGGAAGCCGTGCAAAAAGATAAAATTACCGATTTTGCAAAAGGCAAAAAGGAAAACATTGAGGTTGTAGCGGGTTTCTTCAAAGCACTTGAGGATAGAAAACTGGAAGATGTACTAGACTCCTTTACCCATGATGCCGTTCAAGAAATGCCTTTCTCCCCTGAAGGTTTTCCAAAAGAACTAAAAGGTATTGATGCCTTAAAAAACCAATATACCGGGGTGATGGATTATACCCAGCGTTATGATGTAGTTTATTATCCTACGCAAGATCCCAATGTGATACTAGCCAAATATCAAGGAACAATTACCACGGGGGAAGAAAAACCGTATAACAACTCCTATGTGGGCGTATTTACCATCAGTAATGGCAAAATCTCAAAATTTGTGGAAATGTTCAATCCCCACATTTTGCTGAATGGATGGCCGGGGCTTCAGCCGTCCACTTATTCCATGCACGATGCAGGAGCATCTACCAACTCGGGAGTAACGATGGAAGATGTGCAGTTTTTGAGCAATGGTATAGTCTTAAAAGGCCACCTGTTCACCCCTCCCAATTTTGATACTACCAAAAAGTATCCCGCTGCTATAGTAACGGGAAGCTGGACCAGTGTAAAGGAACAAATGCCAGATGAGTATGCAAGCCTGCTCGCCAAGGACGGATTTATAACATTGACGTTTGATTTTACAGGTTTTGGCGAAAGTGAGGGACAGCCTAGGTTTGTTGAAGATTACAAATTGAAGGTCGCGGATATTAAAGCTGCCGTTGACTATATGGAATCACACAGAAATGTTGATCTGGAACGTCTGTCCGGTTTGGGAGTTTGTGCCAGTTCAGGATACATGGCACACGCAACGGCCCAGGATAAAAGAATTAAGAACTTGGTGCTGGTAGCACCTTGGTTGCACAATGCCGATATAGCCAGAACGCTTTATGATAGCCGTCCGGGCGGTACAGATGGTCTACTTGCGGCTGCAAAAGCCGCTAAGGAAAAATATGCGGAGACCGGGGAAATGGAGTACGTTCTTGCGGCAAGTGAGTTGGATCCTTTAAGTGCCATGTACGTACCTCAAAATGCTTTTGACTACTATTTGGATCCTGCGAAAGCTGCTGGACCAAAATATGATAATCTCTTTGCCGTAAGTTCTTGGGAACCATGGTTGACCTTTGACGGTATAGGTGCCGGAAAGGATATAGAACAACCCGTACTCATTGTACACAGTGAAAGTGGAGCCGTACCGCAGGGCGCAAAAGATTTTTATGGTCTGCTTAAAGGCAAGAAGGATATCAAGTGGTTGAACGAATATAATCAGCAACAGCTTTATTTTGAAGAGGAGGCTGTAAATGCTGCAATGAAGGAAGTAGTTAGTTACTTGAAATAATATACAAAGTTTAAAATCATAAAAAAGGAAAAGATGAAATACAAATTATTAGGAAATACAGGATTAAGGGTGTCCGAAGTGGCACTGGGAACAATGACTTTTGGAACCGAGGCCGGATGGGGTGCCGACAAGGAAAGCAGTAAACAAATGTTCGATACATTTTTAAAAGCAGGAGGGAACTTTATTGATACCGCCAACGAGATTTATACGGGGGGAACTAGCGAGAAATTCACGGGAGAATTTATTAAATCCGAAAGGGAATATATCGTTTTGGGAACCAAGTATACGGATGCAATGCCCGGCAAAGACCCAAATATGGCCGGGAACAGTCGCAAGAACATGGTACAGTCCCTAGAGCGCAGCCTGAAGCGTTTGGATACCGATTACATCGATGTTTTTTGGGTGCATTCCTGGGATTTTATGTCTCCGGTGGAAGAAGTCCTAAGAGCACTGGACGACCTCATAAGACAGGGGAAAATAATGTATTTGGGAATCTCGGATACCCCGGCATGGGTGATATCGAAGGCAAACATGTATGCCCAGGAAAATGGTCTGACTCCTTTTGCGGCCTCGCAGATCGAATATAGTTTGATACAGCGTACCGGGGAACGCGAACTGTTGCCTATGGCAAAATCGGAAGGAATGACAACTTTGGGCTGGTCTCCACTATCATCGGGAATCCTAACAGGGAAATACAGTAAAAAAAATGGCAAGGATGAGGGTAATCGCCGTTTGGACAAAGCAGCGTTTGCGGCATTGACCGATCATAATCTCGCCATAGGGGATAAAGTGGTCGAGATTGCGGAACGCAACAATGTCCATCCGGCTACAATAGCCATCAGCTTTGTAAAACAAAATGATATCATCCCCATTTTGGGTGGCACCAAAGCAAGCCATATTGAATCAAATCTAAAAAGTATAGACTTTGAATTGAATACCAACGATATGGCGGAGCTAAAAGAGATAAGTGCTATACAACTGGGCTTCCCTCACGATTTTCTCAAATCTACCCAAGCCGTTACTTATGGAGGACAATTGGAAAACATTGTGCATAACAGGCCATTTATTCTTTAACCAAATCGCTATACACTAAAAGTCTTTGTCTGCTAGAAATAAGCAAACAATTCAATGCCCTAACGACATCTCGTTAGGGCTATTTCTTTACATATATTAAAATTGTTTGCAGGCCTTGATCAACGTTACCCGGCTTCTAGGAAATTACAAAAGATAGAACTACCGATAATCCATAACCCTGAACCCATAACCTATGTACACTCATTAACCGCCAACAACTTTGAACCAAGAACGAAGATGAAGGACCAGAAATCAGTATTCAGAAACTAGAAGCTAGAAGCTGGAACTTTAAGTTATAGACTTGATCTTAAAGTAAAAAACGACACTCCTGCCCACTGTCACTGCTTACTGAAAACTATCTTTCCAAAAACCAGAAACTAGAAACGATACCACCAACTTGACTCCAAACCCTGAACTCATAACCAAGTAAAACCAAAATTTACTCCGTATAAAGAATTTTGCTTCTCTCGGAGACACCATTCTCGTTAAAGGCCTCTACTTGGTAATAATATCCGTTATCCGTATTCAAGGCCCGGAGTTCGTAATTGGGGTTGTCGTATAGTAAAGCGGACAGGTTGAGTTTATCCTTGTAGATGCCCCAATAAATCACGTAACCTGTTGCCCCTTCCACTGCATCCCACGCAAGATCCGTATTTCGTCTATCTGCCTGTCTGGATACGCTAAAATTAGCAGGGACGGTCGGTGGTCTTCCCGTCCCCTTTCCAAAAATCCTAAATTCCGAAATGGACAAATGTTCGTTGGTACAATACACATGATCGTACCGCAGGAATCGAGCTTCAACGGATTCGGGCAATTCAATATAGGCATGTGGCATATCCTTTTGATTCTTTGAATAATCTGCAATCGTTTTCCATTGTTTCCCATCTATGGAAGCCTTGATCCTAAACTGTTGTCTTAACGAATCGGGGCGACCGAAAATCACACTGTTAAAGTCCTGGAAATTTATTTGAACGGCCTTGACCTCCCTTACTTTTTCCATGTCCATTTCTACATAAATGGAGTCGTTATTGACCGCAGAGACCCAATAGGAGCGTATTTCCTCATCATTAATTTGCTCAATATTAAATTGTTTGATCTGCGCTTGCATATACCCCTGTTCACTTTCATCTACCACATTTATTTCCATATTTGCTTGGGGAGCGTTGGTCCTCACCGGACGATTGTAAGAAAGTAACATCCAACCGGTAAATCTATTTTTGTGTTCCTTTACCTTAGTATTGGGCAAGTAGTGCGGATAATCCCCGTAAGCTGTATTCACATACATTTGACCATTATCCTTCTCAAAACCGGCAGGGTACATTCCTATCCGTCGTTCAAACTTATAGTTGACGGAAATAGCCATGGTGGCATAGTGCCAATAATTACCATTATTGTCTTTTACCGTACTGCCATGTCCCGATCCCTTTAGAAAACCGCCAGGCTTATACGATATGGGATTGTATGGGGCATATTCAAATGGACCTAAAGGATCTTTAGCCGTATAGACTCCATCCGCATACACGTTCCATTGTGTACCGGGGGCACCGTATTCCAAATAATAGGTGCCTTGGTGTTTCATCATCCAAGGCCCTTCTATATAAGGTTTCAAATCTGACTTATGGTCTTGCCCAAAACGTTCCCATCCATGCTTTTCCGGCTTTAAATTGAACAGCCCCTTTTGCTCCCCGATGGGGATAAAATAATTCCTTGCATCCAATTCAACACCATGTATCGGCCATTTATTGGAAGATTCTTCATAAAGGTAGACCTTAGCATCATCATCTACGAACAAATTGGGATCTTGTACGCCATGCGGAACATTTATTACCGCAAAATTGGTCTTCCAATCCCCTAAATCAGGATTATCAGTTTCAATAACTGCCCCTCGCCCGGATGGATCTCCCATAAGTATGATCTTACTTCCCATTACCGCAGCCGCTGGCGCATTGCATCCATTAAAATACCAGCTCTGCGGCCTAATAAATCTCCAATCGCTCATATCCGTAGAAGTCCAATAGCCATGGGAGCGGGTAACGAACAAGTAATACTTTCCCTTAAAATTCACTATCGCAGGGTCTGCCCCCGACCGATAGGAAACATTGTTTCTGCCCCTATTATGGGACATATAGGAATAATCAATATCCAACGGATTACAATAGGTGGTGTAATCGTGTTTCGAAAGCCCCTGTTGTGAAAAAACAGGCAAGACTAGAAATAGACCGAACAATAAACTTATTTTTTGCATCAATTGATTTTTAAATCTCGAAAATAGATGGCCCAAACCGAGACTCGGACAAATTTTCAAGCTACCTCTATGTTGATTAAATGAAACAAGATACCAAATAAGCGATTTTTAATATACAAACGGGATACATAATAAGTACATCGATCCGGGCCTTGCGCTTTCCTCCCGAGGATAACATAGGTTTTGTGGTAGTTACCGTAATTCTATTGATTTAAATCGCACTGATGATGTATGAATGATGTGGCAATTAAGCCGTACAAACCCTATTTGAATTGATTTGATGGGGTTTCACCTCTAAGTCAGTGCACTTTATGTTGTATATTGATTAAATTATGTTGAATTTACCTCTTTTCTAAATGAACTCGTTTAAACTTTTTGTATTGTAGCGAAATTTAGCAATTTTTTGCCCAGTTGAAGGTTTTTTTGAGTTGCATCCGCCGGTTGGCGGACGGTAAAAAGGAAAAAAATACAAAAAATGGGTGAAAAAGGATAATTTTTTAGCCAATTGAAAAAGTTTAAACGAGTTCAATAATTAGGATTTAATCCATGTGTAAAACCGTAATTTTCGTCCTTTTTTTTTGGTGTATCCCACTTTGGGTTGCAGGGCAAAGTTTATTGCCCCCTATTTATAATCATAAAGTTTTTGAATACAATGCGGCCAGTAAAAACTGGGGGTTGGCAACTAATGAAGATGGAGAACTCTTTGTTGCCAATCACATGGGATTGCTTCACTTTAACGGAGAGCAATGGTTCTTGAACAAACTGCCCAACAACACGATTATCAGGTCGGTCGCCAGCATTGGAGATAGAATATATACGGGATCTTACGAGGAATTTGGATATTGGGAAAAGAACAATATTGGAACATTGGAATATACCTCCCTTACCCATTTGATCAAAGGGCACATATTTACCAGTGAGGAATTCTGGGAAATCCTGGCCCTTGGGGAAGCTATCATCTTCAGATCCTTTTCCACCATTTACATCTATAAAAATAATAGTATCAAGGTGCTTGAGCAATCGGTAATCGCTTCCGATATCATTATAGCCAATGGTCGCATTATTGTTGCAGGAAGTAGTGAAGGGCTTTTTGAATTAGTAGAAGAAAATCTAATCCCTTTTAAAAATCAGGAGCTCCTATTAAACAAGACCATTACCGATATGGCCCTAACAAACGACGGTCTGCTCGTAGGTACCAAATTAAACGGGTGTTACCTCTGGAAAGAAAATAAACTTGCGCCATGGGATACGGAATTGAATGCTGAGCTTAAGATGCAACAACTGAATAAGATACTAAATCTCGACAATGGGAAGATTGCCTTTGGGACCATAAAGAACGGGATTTACCTATACGACCCGGTCCTTAAAACCACAGAAGTCTTAAACAAGGAAACCGGCCTTCAAAATAATACGGTGCTTTCTATGTTACCATATAAAAATCAGCTATGGGTAGGTTTGGACAATGGAATAGACAGGATTAAATTAAACAATCCCATTACGTACTATACAGATTATTCAGGAGTATTGGGAACAGTCTATGACATTGCCGTATACAAGGACCGATTGTATTTGGGGTCTAATACGGGAGTCTATTATTTTCAGGATAACCAGTTGCGGTTCGTAAACGGATCACAAGGACATGTGTGGGATTTAGAGGTAATAGAAGGCGACCTCATCTGTGGTCATAATACGGGAACTTATAGCATCGACAATGGAAGGCTAGAAAAGATATCCGATATTTCAGGAGGTTATACCATGACAAAGGTTCCAGAACAAAGTTTGCTGCATATGCAGGGAACGTATACCGGACTTGCCAAGTATGAAAAGATAGATGACACATCTTGGAAGGTAAAAAGAGTATCGGGAATAGAGTTTCCGGTAAAACAATTGTGTTTTGAAAATCCCAGTACCATTTGGGTAGCTCATCCCTATAAAGGTTTCTACAGGATAAAAATCAATGAAACTTACGATACCGTTTTGGATATCAAGGAATTTAAAGGAGTAGCTTTTTCAAATAATTACAACATAAAGCTATACAACATTAAGAACCAGATCGTCTTTGCCAGCAAGGGTGCATGGTATAAATATGATCCTATTTTAGATGAAATCATACCTTTTAAAGAGTTTATGCCTTTTAAGAACAAAGAACTATTGAACTATGACGATGCATACTTTTGGTTTGTGGACAATAAAGCATCAAAAGAGATCATTTGTACCGACTTAAAAAAGGATAGCCTTACTATTTCCGATGCCCAATTAAGGGAGCGCCTTGTACCGGAATCACAGGATATTATTAAATTGAACGATTCCATTTTCTTCTTTACGCTTGCCAACGGTATAGGCAAAATGAATCTGTTCAACCTGAAACAAAAATTGGGCGATTTTAAATTACCAACACCAAAATTAAACTCTTTTCAAGCCGAAATACATAGATATCCCATAGACGCCAGTCCCTTAAGAATACCTTTTAAACGATCACAGGAGATTACCATAAACGTATCATCGCCAGAGTTGATACAACCACGGTATTACTATGAGCTGAAGGGATCAAAAAATTATAGCTCCTATTTGGACGTAGGTTCCATGAATTTCCAAAATCTACCCTACGGTGATTATGAGCTTAAAATCTCAACAGTGGGAATGGATAATAAAGCGTCTGTCCCAAAAATCATAAGTTTTGAAATTGCCCCGCCCTGGTATCTATCCAAACCAAGTATAGTAGGATATCTATTGGGTGCATTGGGCATTGTTTTTTTGGTACGGGCCTATAATAGAAGAAAGCTAAAAAGAAAACAGCGGGAACTGGAGAAAAAAATGAAAAAGGAGCAAGAAGAAAGATTGGCCATGATGGAGAAGGAAAAGCTGGCGAAAGAAATAAAATCAAAGCAAAAAGAATTGGCGAGCACCACATTTAATATTGCCAAAAAGAACGAGGTTATCCTGGAATTAAAAAATTTGTTGGTCATGAACAAGGATAAGTTTACCAATTCGCAACGGTACCGATCGTTCATCAAAAAACTGGACAATTCGGTAAAAGACACCGAGGATTGGAAGAGATTTGAAGTCAATTTTAACGAGCTGCACGATGACTTCTTTGAAAGGCTGTTAAAGGAATATCCCAACCTTACACCCAAGGACCTAAAACTTTGCGCTTACCTAAAGATGAACCTTTCATCCAAGGAGATTGCACCTTTAATGGCAATTACTATCAGGGGAGTAGAAATTCACAGATATAGGCTCCGGAAAAAGTTAAAAATTGACAATTCCGAGAATCTTTCCAATTTCCTGATCACTTTTTAGGTGCCCTTTACCTTAACATTTCATTGTAATTTAAAAATTAAAGCCTCAATGAATACATCAATACTACATCACATTGTTAAAATTTTACATGAAATTAACTTTCTCTCTACTGCATAGACCTTGTAACACTGGCAGTACCGTATAGTTAAATGGATGATGTAATTGTTATGTATACTCAATAGCCGTAAAACAGGCCTTTCCTTATTAATTTAGTAAAATTCTAACTCAATATTTAAACTATTATGAAAATAAGAAGTGCATTATTATTGATTTCTCTTTTGTTGTTCCAGCTTACAGCATTTGCACAGGATAATATCACGGTGTCGGGAACGATATCGGATAGCGATGGACAACCACTACCAGGCGCCAGTGTTATAGTGCAGAACACTACTACAGGTACCCAGACCGATTTTGATGGGAATTTTGTTCTGGAAAATGTGCCGGGCAACGGAGTTCTAGTCGTAAGCTATATCGGATTTACCACCCAAGAAGTAGCGGTAAATGGTAATACTACACTCAACATTACCCTATCGGAAAGTGAACAGGCTCTGGACGAGGTGGTCGTAGTGGGCTACGGAAAACAGAAAAGATCGGATATTACAGGAGCCGTAGTTTCTATAAAATCGGATGAAATTGTAAAGCAACCGGCCCTAACAGCCGTACAATCCATACAAGGAAAAGTAGCGGGGGTTAACATTATTGCCAGTGATGCTCCAGGGGCAACACCCACTGTTATTGTTAGGGGTGTAGGAACCGCCCAGGCAGGGAGAGAGCCTTTTTACGTAGTAGACGGCCAACCTTTGCAGGATATCAGGAGTATTAATCCGTCCGATATTGAATCCATAGAATTTCTTAAAGGAGCCTCTTACGCTAATATTTATGGTATACGGGCGGCCAATGGCGTTATTTTGGTTACCACCAAAAAAGGGAAAAAAGGAAAAATCAATTTTAACTTTGACACCTTTTATGGAATGAGAACGGTATTGAATCAGGTAGAAATGGCCAACGCCTCGCAGTATACACAGTACTTTAATGAAGAGAATGCGGCCATAGGAGGGTTTTCATTGCAGGCAGACCAACGCTATGATACAGATTGGTACGATGAGGTCCTACAGACCGGTACCATTACCAGCAATAACTTCTCCGTGTCCGGTGCCAGTGAGAGCATAGACTATTTTTTAAGTTACAATTTTTATGATGAGGAAGGTATATTGGAGGATAATAAATATAGTAGGGGAAATATACGAAGTAATAATACATTCCATTTATTTGATGACAGGTTTAGGATTATACAAAACTTGAATATTACCTATACCAACGAATCCCCCAAGCCTTTCGGCGCTTTTAATAATGCCTACAGACAATCGCCATTAGTACCTGTTTTTTATGACACTGGTAGGTTTGGCCAATCTTTTTATAACCAGACCACAGGTGTAGTAGGTTTTGAAGCTGCCGAAGGGGAATCCGTAGGGCGCCTAAATAGTGCGGGAAACCCGGTTTCCCAAGTCTTTTTTGCAGATGAAAGTATAAACACTACTACCCTACAGGGGCAGATTACGGCCGAAGCCGATATAACCGATTATCTAAAATTTACGAGCAGGTTTGGTGCTACCCAGTTCTATTCCAAGAAAAATACGTTTGAACCTGTTAGACAACAATGGTTGAATGCCGACCCCGTACGTACGGTAGAACAATTTGAGGCAGCAAGGGCAGATGCCGATGGAGATGGCATTGTTTCTACCGAGTTTGCCAACAATCGCTTTAATGTAGAGGATATCGAATTTTTTAGATGGAATATTGAAGGTTTCCTAAGCTTCGACAAATCTTTTGAAAAACACAATGTATCGGCAACAGTAGGTTTAAGTCGTGAAAACTTTGGGGGTAGGGAACGAATTGTGGGAGAAGCCTTTGACGTATTCGATGAATCAAGACTTCGCAGTTTGGGCAGAAGGACCTCTTCTCTTTTTGATAATACGGTAAATCAGGAATTCAACCAATCTACCAATCTACAATCCTATTTTGCCCGAGCGGAATACGATTATGCCGGAAAGTATTTTATAAGGGGCGTTATCCGTAGGGACGGTACCAGTGATTTTGTAACCGGGGAAAATTTCTTTGACAACTTTCCTGCGGTCAGTGTGGGCTGGACCATAACCGAAGAAAACTTTCTAAAGGAGAACAATACGTTAAATTTCCTGAAAATCTTTGCAGGTTGGGGGCAGTTGGGCAATGCCAATGTTCCGATTAATGTACAACAGGTGCTAACAAACGGAAACAGTATAGGACCCAATACAAATTCAAACTATGTTTTTGGGCCAACACAGGAATTGATTTTTGGAGCTAGGTTCGGTAGTCCCGTCTTTCCTTTACAGTGGGAAGTTACCGAAGAATGGGAAGGTGGCTTTGATTTTGCATTGTTAGACAGTAGGCTATCGGGAACTTTTGCTTACTATGATAGAACTAACACAAATGCCATTATCAACGTTCAGAATACACTAAACTCGGTAGCGGAAGGTGATTTCTTGGCACAGGCCGCGGAAGTTTCCAATACTGGTGTGGAGGTTTTGGTCAATTGGAAGGACAATATTGGGGAGAACTTCAGCTACAATGTCGGGGCCAACTTTTCTACCAATAAAAACCGGGTTCAAAATGTGGTTCCGGGATTTGATGGGGAAACAGGCGGCAGCCTTAGCAATGGACAAATAACAAAACGCTTGCAAGAAGGTGAACCGTTATTTGCATGGTGGCTGCTAGAAGCTGACGGTGTTTGGCAGACCCAAGAAGAAATAGACAATAACCCTTCTGTGGGTAACGCACGTCCAGGACACTTACGCTATGTGGATCAAAACGGGGATGGGGCCATAGATGATCGGGATAAAAAATTCTTTGGCACCTATGTACCCACTTTCAACTATGGTGTAAATATTGGGGCACAATACAAAAATTTCGATTTTAGTATCGACGGCTTTGGCGTGGGTGGAAACAAAATCTATAATGGTTTGGCCAATACCAGACTTCAAAGTGTAAATATTACTGAAGAGATCTTTAATAATCGTTGGACCGGAGAAGGTTCTACCAATTCCAATCCGGGTGCGGATCGGGATGCCTTGGCCTCTTCCTATTGGTTGGAGGACGGGGACTTCTTTAGGATCAATAATATTACCTTGGGATATACCTTCAGTCAACTAGGCTTTTTAAACAGGGCCCGTATTTATTTTACGGCGCAGAATCCATTTATGTTCACCAATTATTCCGGTTTTACACCTGAGTTAAATAGAAGTGGGACGGACGAATCGGGAAACCCGGAATTTGGAAATCCTAGGTTTGGAACAGGAATTGAATTAGATGCCTATCCCACGACCAGCACCTTTATTCTTGGTCTTAACTTACAGTTATAATGAATACGATATCAAAAAACAAAATGATTATGGAAACTAAACTAAAATATCTTTTTTACCTCCTACTCATTACGGGCGGTATATACAGCTGCGACGATTTTGTAGAAGAGGTAGAAGTGATCGACCCTACCGCCGAAGAAAGTGGGGAAGATTTTCAACCCGTCCAATTTGTAACGGGCGTTTACGGAAATCATACAGATTTTGACTATGCCTTCTCTTTTTTGGGGATAACCGAAATTATTTCGGATAATTCCGATAAAGGAAGTGCCCCTACGGATACCGGTGCGGACAAAAACTTATTGGACGGGCTTACACATACTACATCCGTCCCTTCTGTTAGGGCCATGTGGGAACAATGGTACAAGACCATTGGCAGGGCTTCGTTGGCCATAGAGTTTACTGAAGAATTTAGTCCTATAGATGAAAACTTAAGGGCTCGCTTAATCGGGGAATGTAAATTTCTAAGGGCCCTTAACTATTTTTGGTTGGTGCGTTCTTTTGGGGATGTTCCCTTACAGGATATAGATATTTTGACCAGAGCTCCCGCTGCCAATGTATATGCATTTATAGAGCAGGATCTTTTAGAAGCTATACCCGTATTACCATTAAAAAGTGAATATGCAAACCAAGATTTGGGAAGGGCTACCAAAGGTGCCGCCCAATCCTTATTGGCCAAAGTATATTTGTATCAGGAAAAGTGGCAGGATGCCGCCGATATAGCCAATACGGTAATTACTTCTGGAGAATATGATTTGGAGCCCGATTATGCAACTGTTTGGCGAGCTTCCACAGAAAACGGTATCGAATCCATTTTTGAACT
The DNA here is from genome assembly GCA_049670505.1 of Saonia sp. Taxonomy (GTDB): domain Bacteria; phylum Bacteroidota; class Bacteroidia; order Flavobacteriales; family Flavobacteriaceae; genus JBATTK01. Next base: position 4,606 of record JBATTK010000087.1, on the reverse strand, counting down.
ACAGGGGCGCGGTGAGATTATTGCCCATGGTATACAACAATACTCTTCTACACAGGGAGCCAGGGGACCAGATGGTTTTGGATGGGGCTTTAACACCCCTTCGGAAGATCTTTTAAATGCCTTTGAAGCTGAAGGCGATGCGATCAGAAGGGATGCCACCATCATATTTAGAGGTGAGACCCTCTTTGACGGTAGGGTTGTAAACGCAGGTGCGGAAAATCCAAGATATAATGAAAAAGCGTATTCCAGTGCTAATGCAGGTCAGCCAGACGGCGATAAGAATATCCGTATCCTTCGCTTTGCCGAAATTCTGTTGATCCGTGCAGAAGCCTTGAACGAATTAGGGCAGTCCAGTGATGCTCTCGTACCATTGAACAGGGTGCGGACCAGGGTAAACCTTTCAGACGTCACCACAACCGATCAATCGGCATTACGACAAGCCATTTGGAAGGAACGCAGACTGGAGCTTGCAATGGAGCACGATCGTTGGTTTGATCTGCTGAGGACCGATAGGGCGGCAGAAGTTATGACCGCATTGGGCTTTCCGTTTATTACAGGCAGGCATGAGCTATATCCCATTCCTAATGATCAATTGATACAGACCCCGGAGATGACCCAAAACCCTGGATGGTAAAAAATATGAAAGTAGTATTTGAGTTAGTTTTAAGTTTAGTTTTGGTGGCCGTTGTATCCGTAGTAGCGGGATGCAACGGCCAAAAAACTTCGGACAAAAAAAAAGTGATTTCAAAATTAGATGCCAAAACCCCCTATTCGGACGAAGAATTAATGGATCGGGTACAGCGGGAAACCTTTAACTATTTTTGGGAAGGCGCCGAACCTACCTCCGGTCTGGCAAGGGAGCGTATTCATTTAGATAATATCTATCCTAGTAATGATCGGAATATTGTAACTACAGGAGGTTCCGGTTTTGGACTTATGGCCATCCTAGTAGGTATAGAACGCGGATTCATCAGTAGGGAACAAGCTTTGGCCCGCTATGAGCTTATTGTAGCATACTTGGCCAAGGCAGACCGTTATCATGGAGCATGGCCCCATTGGTTGGATGGGCCTACGGGAAAAACCAAAGCTTTTAGTCCAAAGGATGATGGCGGCGATTTGGTAGAGACCGCTTTTTTGGTACAGGGACTGCTTACCGTAAAAGAATATTTTAAGGATGGAAACGAAAGGGAACGGGAACTAACCGATAAAATCCAAAAACTTTGGGAAGAAGTAGAATGGGATTGGTATACCAAGGGAGGAGAAAAGGTACTGTACTGGCATTGGTCGCCAAACTATGGGTGGGAGATGAATTTTCCCATTGGAGGGTACAACGAGTGTCTCATTATGTATGTTTTGGCTGCCGCTTCCCCGACCCATCCGATACAAAAAGAAGCGTATGAAAAAGGCTGGGCCAGAAATGGTAAAATTTCAAAAGGCACTATATATTACGGTCTAGATACCGAACTGGACCACTACGAACATGACAGTTCCCCCGTAGGTCCACTTTTCTGGGCACACTATTCCCATTTAGGTTTAAATCCAAAAGGGCTTACCGACAAATTTGGCGATTACTGGAAATTGAACACAAACCATGCGCGCATTCATCATAAGCACTGTGTGGAAAATCCGCATAACTACAAAGGCTACGGAGAAAAATGCTGGGGCCTTACCTCCAGTTACTCTATGAAAGGTTATGCTGGTCACCGACCTGATAAGGATCTTGGAGTTATTTCTCCCACTGCGGCGCTATCTTCCATGCCCTACACCCCAAAGGAAAGTCTTGCATTTCTAAGATATATGTATGAGGAACAGGACAGTCTTACCGGAAAATTTGGCCCTTACGATGCATTTAGTTTGGAACACGATTGGTACTTGCCACGATATCTGGCCATAGATCAAGGACCTATTCCCGTGATGATAGAAAATTACAGAAGTGGCCTACTTTGGAATTGGTTTATGAAAAATGAGGACGTACAAGTAGGTTTGGAAAAATTGGGATTCACAAGTAAATAAGCACGAAAATGGATAGAGGATTTTTCTTAGGGTTTGCCTTTTTACTCGTCTGTTCCTGTTCTAATGGCGATGCGGAACCTATGGTGGACAATCCATCGGACCCACCCATAGATTCGGACAGCCCGCCAGAAGAAGAAATAGACCCGCTCTCCGATACGGAACTCATGGACTTGGTGCAGATGGAGACCTTCAAGTACTTTTGGGATTTTGCAGATGCCAATTCCGGTGCAGCAAGGGAAAGATACCATCCAAACAATCCAGGATTGGGTGAAAATACCGTTACTACAGGAGGTACAGGTTTTGGATTGATGAGTATCTTAGTGGCTGTAGAACGAAATTTTATTAGCAGGGAACAAGCCAAAGATCGCTTATCAAAAATCCTTGTTTTTTTGGAAAATGCCGATAGGTTCCATGGCGCATGGCCCCACTGGTTGAACGGCACAACGGGGAAAACGATACCATTTAGTGAATTAGATGATGGTGGGGACATTGTAGAGACCGCCTTTTTGGTACAGGGATTGATCTGTATCAAGGAATATTATAAAAACGGGGATGCCGAAGAAATGGCCTTGGCCGATAAAGCGGACCAGCTTTGGAAAGAAGTAGAATGGGATTGGTACACTCAAGGGCAAGAAGTTTTGTATTGGCATTGGAGCCCTAACCATGGGTTTGCCATCAATCTCCAACTAAAAGGATATAATGAAATCCTGATCACCTATATCCTAGCCGCTTCTTCCATAGCACATTCCATTGCTCCAGAAGTCTATGATAACGGTTGGGCTTCCAATGGCGGTATCGTTGCTACAAATGTGCAGTACGGCATTCCTCTCTTGGTAAGACATGCAGGTTCTCAAGATTTTGGCGGGCCACTTTTTTGGGCACATTATTCCTATCTGGGTTTGAACCCCAACGGACTTTCAGATCAGTATGTGGATTATGGTAGTGTCAACCTCAACCATACTAGAATAAATTATGCATATTGTATTGAAAACCCGTTGGGATATCGGGATTACGGAGAAAATATTTGGGGGATTACCGCCAGCTATAGTAGGAATAGCGATGGTAGTATAGGATATGCCGCACATAGTCCCGAAAACGATTTGGGCATTATTTCTCCGACCGCGGCAATAAGTTCCATACCATATACCCCGGAGGAATCGCTCAGGGCCATGCATACATTTTATGGATTGAAAGATAGACTCATGGGTCCGGCAGGGTTTTATGATGCCTTTAGCCCCTCCAACAATTATTGGGTGGCCGAAGCTTATCTGGCCATAGATCAAGGGCCACAAATCATCATGATCGAAAATTATAGGACCGCTATGATCTGGAATTTATTTATGCGGAACGAAGAGGTGCAAAACGGATTGGATAAATTAGGATTTAGCTATGGGTCGTAAATATTTTATACTTTTTATAATTTTGGCCATGGAATCCTTTTTGGTGATGGCCCAACAAGATACGATCTACAAGAAAGAGCTATTCATTGAGCAACAGGACACCTTGGCTTACCGAATGCTATGGCCGGTTAATTTTGATGCTAAAAAACAATATCCCTTAGTGCTATTTTTGCATGGCGCCGGGGAACGTGGAAACGATAACGAAAAACAATTGGTACATGGCAGCTCCTTGTTTGCATCTCATGAAAACAGAAAAAAATTTCCCGCAATCGTTGTTTTTCCTCAATGCCCTACCAACAGTTTTTGGTCCAACACCATCGTGGACCGAAGTAAAAGGGGCATGGAAAGACTGGTCTTTCAAAATGGAGGTGAACCCACAAAACCAATGGCTCTGGTCCTAAAATTGATGGATTCTTTAAGCGCGAAAACGTATATAAAGAAAGATCAGGTTTATGTTGCCGGATTATCTATGGGGGGCATGGGAACATTTGAAATACTTTCAAGAAACCCGGATATGTTCGCCGCAGCTATATCCATCTGTGGCGGAGGTAATGAAGAAGCTGCATCCAAGTATGCCAAAAAAGTCCCCATATGGGTATTCCATGGAGCAAAGGATGAGGTGGTGCATCCCAATTTTTCAATTAAAATGGTTAGTGCCATTTTAAAGACTGGAGGGTATCCAAAGTTTACGCTCTACGATGATGCCAACCATAACAGTTGGGATCCTGCCTTTGCAGAACCGGATTTTCTTTCTTGGCTTTTCTCAAAAAAACGCAATACCCAATAACACTATGAATTTAATTAAAAACCGTTGTATTCCGTTCCTTATATTTTTGCTTGTACATACCATCCAGGGGCAGACCAAAAGTGACATACCTGAAGTACAAGTGCTTCTGGAAAAAATGACCCTGGAAGAAAAAATCGGGCAACTCAACTTACTTACCCCCGGAGGTGGAGTGGCCACGGGATCCGTAGTCAGCAAAAATGTAGCCGAGAAAATAAAATCCGGACAGGTAGGAGGACTATTCGGAGTGGCAGGGCCCGAAAGGGTAAGAGTGGCCCAAGAGCTTGCCGTAAACAACACCCGCTTAAAAATACCATTGCTCATCGGTTCCGATGTGATCCATGGCTACAAGACCACCTTTCCGATTCCCTTGGGGCTATCATCTAGCTGGGATATGGACATCATGAAA
>JBATTK010000086.1:0-18401 GCA_049670505.1 Saonia sp. | reverse complement strand
TATGATATATCTCGATAATTTCCTTTTCTATGGTACCAAAATTTTAAATTTTCGATTCTACGTATAGTATCGATTTTGAACCCCACTTTGTCTTCTTCTCCACAATTGGCGTATTGAAACCATCTTCTGCGGTCTAAGTGGAGGAGAACCGTTGTACTCAATTCAGCCATTTTAACTTCCCCTTAGGGAGTTAGAGGGGGCTTAAATCAAAGATTGCATCGTCACTAATTTTTTATATACCCCATCCATGGCCAATAATTGATTGTGCGAACCTTGTTCCACAATTTCCCCTTTTTGGAGCACTACAATGGTATCCGCATTTTGAATGGTAGAAAGGCGATGGGCAATGACAATAGAGGTCCTGTTCTGCATCATTTTTTCCAAAGCATCCTGTACTAAGCGTTCGCTCTCCGTATCCAAAGCGGATGTGGCCTCGTCCAAAATCATAATGGGCGGATTTTTCAAAACTGCCCGTGCTATGGACAACCGTTGCTTTTGCCCTCCGCTTAACTTGTTTCCACTATCCCCAATGTTTGTCTGATAACCATTGGGAAGTTCCATAATAAAATCGTGGGCGTTGGCAATTTTGGCCGCTGCAATAATCTCTTCTTCGGAGGCGCCTTCCTTGCCCAAAGAAATATTGTTCTTTACGGTATCGTTAAAGAGAATAGAGTCTTGTGTAACCAACCCCATAAGGTTTCGAAGCGATTTTTTGGTCAAATCTTTAATGTCCGTACCATCAATACCTATTTTTCCCTTGTTCACATCATAAAATCGGGTCACCAAATTGGCAATGGTACTTTTGCCGCTGCCGGATTGTCCCACAAGGGCTACGGTGCTTCCTTTGGGAATATTTAGGCTGAAGTCATTAAGCACATAATCCTCTTCATACTTAAATGATATATGCTCTAGGGTGACTCCTTTTTCAAAATCGGATTTTACCATGGCATTCTCCCTTTCTGCAATTGGATTCTCCGTTTCTAAAATTTCTAATACACGTTCGGCCGCGGCATTTCCTTTTTTTACCCCGTAAGAAGCTTTACTTATAGCTTTGGCGGGGGTGAGTATATTGTATGCCAATCCCATATAAGCGATAAAAGAAGAGGCATCCAAAGTCTTATCTACCAATACCATTTTGCCCCCGAACCAAAGAAGTACGCCTATAACAAGAATACCTAGGAATTCCCCTGTCGGGGATGCCAAGTTCTGACGATTCAACAACTTATTTGAAAAATTGAAGAAACGCTTTGTGGAAGCTTTGAAGGTATGGTAAAATCTAGCTTCCGAATTGAAGGCCTTAATGACCCTGAGCCCGCCCAAAGTTTCTTCCACTATAGACAAAAATTCACCCTGTTCCTTTTGCACACGATCGGACTTTCGCTTTAAGGATTTTCCTATCCTTGAAATGATCATGCCGGCAATGGGAATAAAAATGAAGACGAAAAGGGTGAGTTTCGTACTAATTCCAAACATGATCAGAATGGTAAAGAGAATGGTCAAGGGTTCCCTTACGATCAATTCCAGTACGGAAAGAAAGGAATGTTGTATTTCCAACACATCGGAAGTAATACGGGCGATAACATCCCCTTTCCTTTTTTCCGAGTAGTAAGAAATAGGGAGATCGACTATCTTTTTATACATGTTGTTCCGGATGTCCTTTAAAACACCGTTCCGTAAAAACGTAATGAAGTACATGGCCAGATAATTAAAGACGTTCTTGAGCAGGAACAAGGCTAAAACCAAACCTATGACCAGGACAAGGCCCTTCATTTCATCATTCCCCGCATATGCCGTCACCCTAAAGTTAATATACTCCTGAAGATAATCCTTTGCATGTCCCAAATCCGTATAGACAGGTTCTTTGTAAATTTTCTCCGCTTTATCAAAAAGAACGTCCAACATGGGAATCAATGCCGCAAATGAAAGCGCGCTGAAGAGGGCATACAGGATATTAAAGAAAATATTTAGATAGCCGTATTTACTGTAAGGTCTTGCAAAGCGCAGGATTTTTTTAAAATAATCCATTAATTCAATTTCAGTTCGCCGAGTATCCGATCGATTTTTTCATCCAATTGTTTTTCAACCCCCTTAAAATTTTCGGCCTTATCCAATGGGGTATTGATACTGAAGTAAAACTTTATTTTAGGTTCCGTACCACTGGGACGTGCCGCCATTCTTGTTCCATCTTCGGTAGTATAGATCAACACATTGGATTTTGGGATATCAATTCCTTTTTCCTCTCCTGTAAGCATATTTTTGGCGACCGAAGCATTATAGTCTTCTATCCAGACTACCTTTGAACCATCGATTATTTTTATAGGATTTTCCCTAAAATCTACCATCATCTGCTTAATTTCCTCCGCTCCGCTCATTCCTTTCTTGGTCAGGGAAACCAATTTTTCCTTATAAAAACCATAATTCACATAGCAATCGATCAAGTCCCTATAGAAAGAGCTACCCTTCGCCTTGGCATTGGCCGCTATTTCACAGGATAATAGGGTAGCGGTTACCGCATCCTTGTCCCGTACAAAATCACCCACCATAAAACCAAAGCTTTCTTCCCCACCGCCAATAAAATCCTGAGCTGGAAAATCCTTGATCATTTTGGCGATCCATTTAAAACCGGTCAACGAAATTTTACATTCCACACCATAGGCTTTGGCCAACGCATTCATCATGGGAGTGGAGACTATGGTACTGGCGATGAATTCGTTGCCCTTCATGCCTTTTTCCTTTCGTCGGTCTAATAAAAATTTGGTCATTAAGACCATGGTCTGATTGCCGTTCAGAAGCTCCATTTCTCCCTCCAGGTTGCGCACCGCTATCCCTAACCTATCGCTATCGGGATCGGTACCTATGACCATATCCGCACCAATTTCCTCCGCTTTTTTGATGGCTAGGGACAAGGCTTCGGGTTCTTCCGGATTGGGCGATATGACCGTAGGGAAGTTCCCATCTGGCTTTGCCTGTTCCTCAATGATGGTGACATTTGTATAGCCGGCCCTTTTTAAGACCTCAGGTATTGCGGTTATAGACGTTCCATGGAGGGAAGTAAATACAATCTTAAAATCATCTTTTCCTTTGGCATCATAACTTCCATTGGCTACAGCTGCGCTAATAAAGGCTTCATCCACCTCCTTATCGATCAGTTCTATAAATCCTTCTTGGGCTTTAAAGTTGATGTCCTCAAAATTCAGGGCATTGATTTCCGAAATAATTTCGCCATCCTCCGGGGGAACAATCTGGCCCCCATCCGTCCAATAGACCTTATAGCCATTGTATTCTGGCGGATTATGGGATGCCGTAAGCACTATACCGGCATGACATCCCAAGTATTTCACTGCAAAAGATAGTTCGGGCGTGGTCCTTAATTCTGAAAATAGATAAACTTTTATGCCATTTGCCGCAAATACTTCGGCAACGGTTTTGGACAGCGTGTCACTGTTATGGCGACAATCATAGGCGATCACCACTTTGATTTCCTGACCGGGATATCTTCTTTTAAGGTAATTACTTAGTCCCTGGGTGTTTTTGCCCAAGGTATATTTATTGATTCTATTGGTGCCTACTCCCATAATACCCCGCATTCCGCCGGTACCGAATTCCAAGTTCTTGTAGAATCGGTCTTTGAGTTCCTCGGTATCGTTCTGTATAAAATGTTCAACCTCTTTTTTGGTATCGGAATCAAAAGTATCGGTCAGCCAGGTTTTGGCCGTATTTAAAATGGCATCCATATGAATTCAAACGATTAATTTAAAAATCAAAATTACGAAGAATATTGGTTTTCAGTGGTGGTAAGGTTGATTTCTTCCGAAATTGTATAACGGGTCTCGTTCTTTCTGGAGCGCACCATAATTTCACCTAAAAAACCGGCTAAAAAAAGTTGTGTACCTATAATCATCGCAGTAAGGGCAATAAAAAATTGAGGGCGATCGGTAATCAACCGTCCAAAAGGATGAAAGAATAATTTATCTATTCCCAGGTATAGGGCAAATCCCAATCCGATAATGAACATAAGCACCCCAAGAGCCCCAAAAAGGTGCATGGGCCGCTTGCCGAATTTGGAAACGAACCATATGGTGATCAAATCCAAAAAACCATTTATAAATCTTTCCATACCAAATTTTGTTTTGCCGTACTTTCTAGCTTGGTGCTGAACCACTTTTTCATCAATTTTATGATACCCGGCACTTTTGACCAATACAGGAATGTACCGGTGCATTTCTCCAGAAACCTCTATGTGCTTTACCACCTGTTTTCTAAACGCTTTTAGACCACAATTAAAATCGTGCAATTGCACACCCGAAGTCTTGCGAGCCGCCCAATTGAAAAGTTTGGAGGGAAGGTTTTTGGCGAGGATGGAATCATATCGTTTTTTCTTCCAGCCAGAGATCAGATCATAATTTTGGTTCATGATCAAATCGTACAGTTCGGGGATTTCCTCCGGATTATCCTGCAGATCGGCATCCATGGTAATGATCACATCGCCTTCCGCGGCCTTAAATCCGGCATGGAGCGCTTGTGATTTGCCAAAGTTTTTAAGAAAACGAATACCCTTTACATGGGAGTTGTCGGTTGCCAGCTGTGTAATGATGTTCCATGAATTATCCTTACTGCCATCATCGATAAAGAGGATTTCATATAAAAAATGATTGGATTGCATTACGTTTACAATCCAATCATGTAGTTCTTTTATAGATTCTTCTTCGTTCAGTAAAGGAATTACTATGGATAAATTCATTGAATACTTCTGAGAAATCTAATCAAAAGTACAAATTAGTTCAGAGTTTCCTTCTTTTTTTTAATGACCAGTGCAGGAAGCAGAGACAATAGAAATCCTAAAATGACACTAAAGAGTAGACCAAAGGTAACTTGCCAAAAGGGAGTGGAGAATTTTTTTTGGCCCTCTATTTGCGCCTCGATCCGTTCCGAGGTCAAATCCCCGCTTGCGATCAATTGTCCTTTTTGATATTCCAATGCCTTTTCAATAGTCTCCGGATCAATAACATTGGTCATTAACAAGTTAAATACAATTCCGATTACTCCTCCGATCAAACATACGCCCACTCCAATTTTTAAACCTTGTCCAAAAGACATTAATCCCTGATTGGCCCTTTTAAACTGCACCATGCCCATGATTACAAAGGCGAGCATTAAAACCAGACTCACAATGAATACGGGTATGCCTCCTTGATAATGCATGTCCAAAAAATAAAGCATCAATCCGAATACTAGACTGGATGCTCCAAGTAAAAGCCCGAAATTCATGGCAAATTTTCCTGTTTTTGGTTGATTTTCTTCCATTTTTATGATTATTTTTTGGTTGTCTATGGGTTAGTTGTTCTATTAGGGATTTTGTTACACCTAAAATTACGATTTTTTCCTTTTCTTTTTTTTGAGAATTAAATTGTGGTTTTAAGAAAAATGAGTAAATTTGCACCTCTAAAATCTAGCATAGAAAAGTTTTTCAAGATGAGAAAAGATATACATCCAGAGAATTATAGATTGGTAGCTTTCAAGGACATGTCCAATGACGATGTCTTTCTTACAAAATCTACTGCGAATACCAAAGAGACTTTGGAAGTTGATGGTGTTGAGTATCCGTTGATAAAATTGGAGATTTCTAGAACTTCCCATCCGTTCTACACCGGTAAGTCCAAGTTGATCGATACGGCTGGCCGAATTGATAAGTTCAAGAACAAGTATAAGAAATTCAGTAAAGAAGAAAAGAAAGAGGAATAGTATTTCTTTAAATGATACAAATTTGCGCCTCCAATAGTCATTGGAGGCGTTTTTTTTTACTTTTATTCAAAATACCGCCCATGAACTACATTCTTTTTGACGGAACGGTGCGAAACGCATTATTACCTTTGACCTATACGAGGCCAGTGGCCGATATTAGGATCGGAATATTGACCATACGGGAAAAATGGGAAATGTTTTTGGGATATACCACCACCACTATTACGGAGGACTACCTCTCCGATAAATACCCCATGGTGGAAATGGAAGAGAACGTATTGATCAATGCCTCTTTTTTACCCCATAAGGATTTGGTCACCCTAGTGAAAGCACTAAAAGAGAATGAAGCAATCTATCAAGGCGATGAGATTATTGCCTTTTATGCAAAAGAGGCTCAGGAAAAAATTGATTTTTCTAAGTACCGGGCAATTCCATATGATGGGGAACCGATAAGAATTGAAAATACCTGGGACATATTTTCAAAAAATGGCAAAGCTTTACAGGCAGATTTTGAATTAATTACCAAAGACCGAAAAAGCGCACCGATTCCCGACACCAATAACGTAATCCATCCGGAAAATATTTTTTTGGAAGAAGGGGCTTCCGTGCAGTATTCCATTCTAAATGCTACCAATGGCCCTATTTATCTGGGAAAGGACTCGGAGGTTATGGAAGGTAGTATCATTCGCGGGGGATTCGCCCTTTGCGAGGGTGCTATCGTAAAAATGGGCGCTAAAATTTACGGACCAACTACTATAGGGCCGTATTGTAGAATTGGGGGAGAGGTAAACAACGCAGTACTGTTTGCTTATGCGAATAAAGGCCACGAGGGCTTTTTAGGGAATTCTGTGTTGGGGGAATGGTGTAATTTGGGGGCGGACACCAATAATTCCAACTTAAAGAATAATTACGACCAGGTCCGTCTTTGGAGCTATGAAACCGAAGGTTTTGCAAAAACAGGCTTACAGTTTTGTGGATTGATTATGGGGGACCATAGCAAATGCGGGATAAATACCATGTTTAACACGGGAACCGTTGTTGGAGTAAGTACCAATATATATGGTAGTGGCTTCCCCAGAAATTTTGTTCCCAGTTATTGCTGGGGAGGGGCATCGGGTTTTACCACCTACCTACCCAAAAAAGCTTTTGAGACGGCTAAAGTGATGATGTCTCGTAGGGGTGTAGTGTTCAATGAACAAGAGGCGGCTATACTGAACCATGTATTCGAAGAAACTAAAAAATGGCGTAAGGACTAATTTTATTGTAGTCTTGTTCGCGTACAGATGAAAACTTATATTCGCCGAACAACCTAGGCCGATAATTTCGGCATAAGTTTGATATATTTGCAAAATTTTATGGAGAAAAAGAAAGTCGCATTCTATACATTGGGTTGTAAGCTCAACTTTTCTGAAACTTCTACCATTGCCAGAGGTTTTCAAGAGGAAGGTTTTAAGCGGGTAGACTTTTCCGAATATGCTGATATGTATGTTATTAATACCTGTTCCGTAACCGAAAATGCCGACAAAAGATTTAAGACCATAGTTAAGCAGGCACAAAAGGTAAATCCGGATGCATATGTAGCCGCTATAGGCTGTTATGCACAATTAAAACCAGAGGAACTTGCCGCCGTGGATGGCGTAGACCTGGTTTTGGGCGCTACGGAAAAATTTAAGATTACGGACTATATCAATGACCTCCTTGGTCAGCCCGAGCGCAGTGGAAGCGGTGCCCGGATACATTCTTGTGAAATAGAAGCCGCCGATTTTTATGTGGGCAGTTACGCTATAGGAGATAGGACCAGGGCATTTTTAAAGGTTCAGGACGGTTGTGATTATAAATGTACCTATTGTACTATTCCACTGGCCCGTGGAATTTCCAGGAGCGATACCTTGGAAAATGTTTTGAAAAATGCTGCCGAAATATCGGTTCAGGGTATTAAGGAGATTGTCCTTACCGGGGTTAACATTGGTGACTATGGAAAAGGAGAGTTTGGAAACAAAAAACACCAGCATACATTTTTGGATTTGGTGCAGGCTTTGGATGGGGTAGAAGGTATTCATAGATTGCGCATTTCTTCCATAGAGCCTAATCTGTTAAGGAATGAAACTATAGATTTTGTAGCCAACAGCAACGCTTTTGTGCCCCATTTTCATATTCCCCTTCAAAGTGGTAGTGACGAAATTTTGAAACTAATGAGAAGGCGTTATTTGAAGAACGTATATGTAGATAGGGTCAGGAATATAAAACAAAAAATGCCGCATGCTTGTATCGGTGTAGATGTTATTGTAGGATTCCCTGGGGAGACCGATGCACACTTTTTGGAAACCTATCACTTTTTGAACGCGTTGGATGTTTCCTACTTACATGTATTTACCTATTCCGAAAGGGATAATACGCCTGCCGCTATAATGCAGGGAGCTGTTCCCAAAAATGTAAGGAACAAGCGGAGCAAAATGCTCCGTGGACTGTCCGTTAAAAAACGAAGGGCGTTCTATGAGAGTCAGTTGGGCACAAAAAGAACGGTATTGTTCGAAGGAGAAAATAAGGAAGGATATATACATGGCTTCACGGAAAACTATATAAAGGTAAAATCCCCTTGGAATCCCGAATTAGTGAACACACTTCATGAGGTGGAGCTTACGGAAATAGATGATGATGGTCTGGTTAGGGGTATCTTTGTAAAAACAAAAGTGGTCGCATAAAAAATCCCAACATTTATGTTGGGATTAAATCATTTTCTTTTTTTCATCCTATTCAGAAGAATGATTTCATCAAAAAAAAACCTCTCCATTTCGGAGAGGTCTAAAATCTTTAGATGCGTATGCCTACCGGTAACATTTCTTTGTACTGCCGGTTCTTTCTTAAGAATCCAGCAATTTGAGGGCTGGTTGGTACAACCCTTAGGTTTTTTTCCTGAATGTGGTTAAGCACACCCTTGATAAAATCCTCTTTGAAACTTTCTTGGGTAATTTCCTCCGGTATAACCAATTTGGTCAAAAAAACCTTGCGTTCTTGGGAAGAATACTCAATCTTTGCTAAATGTCCATCAATCTTAGCTTCAAATTGGCGCAAGAAACTATTATCCTTAATCTCTACTTCATTCATATAGTTGATTTTAATATTGACTTGACTAGATGATTACAGTATTCTCGAATTGTAATCAAAACAATGGTCGGGTTAAGTTCTTACTGTAAAGGGATTAAATTTTGGTTAGGACAGCAAAAGTAATAAATAAATCGCTAATTTCCTAGATTTTTCTATAGATAGAACAAGATGACCGACCATAAAATACATATATACTTCATGCCGGGTATGGCAGCTAATCCTGCTATCTTCAATAAGATTTCACTACCCGGTGAGAAATTTAAATCCCATCTTCTAGAATGGTTTGTACCCCAAAAAGGGATAAGCTTGGAAGCATATGCGCTGGAAATGTGTAAAAAAATTGAACATCCCAATCCCGTCTTGGTAGGAGTTTCCTTTGGTGGTATGCTGGTTCAGGAAATGGCAAGACATCTTCAGGTAAGGAAGGTGGTTATTATCTCTAGCGTTAAACACTCGACCGAACTTCCAAAACGAATGATTTTTGCCAAGTATACCAAGATCCATAAGTTGCTTCCTACAGGTTTGGTGAACAATGTAGAACTATTGGCCAAATACGCTTTTGGAGAAACGGTCACCAAGCGTTTAGAACTCTATGAACAATACCTATCTATTCGCGATAAATATTACATAGATTGGTCCATAGATCAAATCGTTAATTGGAAAGAAAAGGAAAAGTTGCCCAATCTGGTCCATATTCATGGAGAAAAAGATGCCGTATTTCCCTTAAGCAATATTAAAAATTGTACAACCGTTAAAAATGGTACCCATACAATGATTATTCATAGATCCAAATGGTTTAATGAACACTTGCCTACAATTATTTTGGATTAAAGGAGTTATTTGATTGGTAGGATTAGGCCGGGCAGTGGGTTGCCCAATGGAATCCGGAAAACATGTTTTTCCGGAGATGGCCTAGATCCTATGGAAGAAATGGAGGGGTATACTTTGAAAATTTCGATTACGGGTATGGATTTAACGCTGTAGTTTAACAATCACCTCTTGTTCCAAACCATTTCTTCATTACCTTTGATAATATAATTAAAATAGTAGCTATGAAGGTTTTAAAAAATATATTGATGCTGTTGGGTGTGGTTTTTGTGATCAGCACCTTGATTTTCGCGGTTCAGAACTCTCAAGCGTCCAACCCGGACGAGCAAGTAGAAGATATTAGGGAAGGGGAGGTTGCCGGATATAAGATCTCCGCTATTGATATTCCCGAAAACTTAAGTTTTGCCGGAGAACGCGTTCCTTCTGATGATCCTGAGATTATGGAACGGGTGGATCGGGAGTTTTTGGTAAATACTTATTGGCAATCCAACGCCTTACTTTTGATGAAAAGGGCCAATAAATACTTTCCGGTCATAGAACCCATTTTGGCCAAAAATGGTATTCCGGATGATTTTAAATACCTGGCCGTAGCGGAGAGCGGGTTACAGAATGTGGTTTCGCCTGCCGGTGCCACTGGCTTTTGGCAAATAATGAGGGCTACCGGAAAGGAGTACGGCCTAGAGGTCAATACTAATGTAGATGAACGTTATCACATTGAAAAGGCTACTGAGGTGGCGTGCAAATATTTGAAGAATTCCAAGAATAAATTTGGTAGTTGGACGCTTGCCGCGGCTTCTTATAACGCAGGTTCTGGCTCCATCAATAAATATATGGGTATTCAAAAAGCCGAGGGGTATTATGACCTTTTGCTAGGAGAGGAAACCGGCCGTTATGTTTTTAGGATATTGGCGATAAAGGAGATTTTATCGAACCCGGAAAAATATGGTTTTGATATTGAAAAAGAAGATATGTACAAGGCAGTTCCTACTTTTAAGGTGGAGGTTGACGAGCCCGTTTTCAATTTTGCCGATTTTGCAAAACAGTATGAAATTAATTATAAGATCCTAAAGCGCCACAACCCATGGCTGCGCGAACCTCATTTAAATAATAACAGTAGAAAGAAATACGTAATTGAGATACCTAATAAAGGGTACTACAGGATATCCAAATAGGTACAAGCACAATCTAGATTTTTTTCATCTGTTGTTGCATCATCTTGATCTGCTCGGTTAGCATATTGTTCTTATCTAACTTTTTTGCTTCTTGCAAGAGGGTAGTAGCTTCCCGTTTACGACGTTTTTGCATGGCAATACCTGCTAGGCTTAGTTTGGCCATAGCTACGTCATAGTCCATAGTCAACCCAAGTTTCAATGCCTTTTTGAAATACTTTTCAGCTTGGGTAAGATTTTTTTGCGAAAAAATTATACCGTGGAGGTAGTTGTAATACCCTTGCTGCTTTCGGATCAGGGCAGATTCGGGCTTACGGATTTTAAGCAGCCATTTTTGGGTGCCTTCCAAATCTTGTTTGCGCATTCTAAGAAATGCCAATAATATGATTTCATTTCTGAAGTATAGGAAAATAAAAATGAGCGAAAATAGTATCAAGGCAATTCCATTACCGATATTACCTTCAATGAACTGGTATACGGCATAGGCAATTATTAAACCGGCAATGACCAGTTTTATATTTTTATTGAACATGGCTATTCTTTAATTAGTTCGTAGGTAATTGTAGATTTTATGGTTGTAGGTATTTCTTGGTCGCCCATTTGTGCTACCGTAGAAGTACCTTTTGATAATCCTTCCACTTTCATACTTTTAATGAAACCAGAGGATACATTGGTGGTGATCAGGGTCTGCTGTGTGCCGCTTAGCATCATGGTAGTGGCCGGTTCTTTAACATCCATAACCACATCCGCCGTACCGCTAATAGTTGCCTGTGTATCGGTAAGGTCGTCCAATGTCCATTTATTTTTTGCCGTAAGCTTTCCCGTATATTCATTCTCCCAAGTATCACCTATTTTGAGTTCCGTATCAGGATAAATAAAGGTCATCTGCTTATAGCTGTTGGACAAAGCTTCCGAACCAAACTCCTTTTCCAACGACTTCTTCATTAAATTCAAGGAGAATTCATCTTCGAGCTCCGAAGCATCCGCCATTTTGGAGACGAGACTGTCGCCTCCCTTAACTTCAAGGATATCTCCTGTTCTGGCCAATATAATCTGTACGGGACTGTTCAAAAGGCTATTGAAAATTTTAGATTGCATATCTCCTTCTATAACCTCCTTGGCGGCCACGTTCATCAACTCTCCCTGTATACTGGAGTTCATTTTAAGGTTAAGGTCCCTGAAGACCAATTGGATTTCATAGGCATCATCTTTTTCTCCAATGACCTTAAATTCCAAAAGCCCGTTAATATTGTTTGTAATCTCATGTGAGGCTCCATCCAACTCTTGGGTAATGATTTGTTGGGCATCTTGTTTTATAGTAAAAATGTCCCCTTCTTTAAGATCGTATTGCAATGTAGTTTGCCCAAATAGTGCAGTACCGTACATAGTAAGGACAAAGAGGGGTAAAAAATATTTCATGTTATCAAATGAATTGTAGTTCCTTCGCCGCAAAAGTAATAAAAACAATTCGAAACATTTTTTTAATTAGGTTTGCCAAAGCAAAAACTCTTTGTATATTTGCGCCCAGATTTTGCAGAGGTTATTGCAAGGTTTTCAAAAAAGATTTTACAAGCATAGTTAAAATATTCTGGGATGAAAAGAACATATCAGCCATCGAAGCGTAAAAGGAAAAATAAACACGGGTTTAGGGAGCGTATGGCTTCGGTAAATGGAAGAAAGGTTCTTGCTAGAAGAAGGGCTAAAGGAAGAAAAAAATTATCTGTATCCTCTGAGCTGAGACATAAAAAATAATGACGGAAGTTTTTTAAAATAATGAGGTGTTACTTTTCTTAAAGTAGCACCTTTTTTTTTGCTTCTTCCGTCCTTGATGGTTATCTATATCCACTAACGATTAATAAACAAACACAAGAGAAAATGCCAAAAAGAAAAGATCTAAAATCTATTTTGATTATCGGTTCAGGCCCTATAATTATTGGACAGGCCTGTGAGTTCGATTACGCCGGTTCACAATCATTACGCTCCCTTCGGGAAGATGGAATAGAAACAATTTTAATCAATAGCAATCCAGCTACGATTATGACAGATCCTTCAATGGCGGACCATGTGTATTTAAAACCGTTGACGACAAAATCGATTATCCATATTTTGAAAAAGCATCCGAATATAGATGCGGTATTGCCAACTATGGGTGGACAAACAGCATTGAACCTGTGTATTGAAGCGGATGAAAAAGGGATTTGGGAAGATTTTGGAGTGGATCTTATCGGGGTCGATATCGATGCCATAAATATTACGGAAGATCGGGAGAAGTTCCGCGAGCTGATGCTGAAAATCGGAGTAGGGATGGCACCACAGGCTACGGCCACTTCCTTTTTAAAGGGTAAGGAAATAGCCCAAGAGTTTGGTTTTCCATTGGTTATACGCGCCTCTTATACCCTAGGCGGTGCGGGGGCTTCCATTGTATACAAACCCGAGGATTTTGATGAACTGTTGAGCCGTGGTCTGGAAATATCCCCGATACATGAGGTAATGATAGATAAGGCCTTAATGGGTTGGAAAGAGTATGAACTGGAATTGCTACGCGATAAAAACGATAATGTCGTTATTATTTGTGCCATAGAGAACATGGACCCAATGGGTATCCATACGGGAGACTCTATTACCGTAGCACCCGCGATGACCTTATCTGACCGCACCTATCAAAGGATGCGCGATATGGCCATACATATGATGCGAAGCATCGGTGATTTTGCCGGAGGTTGTAACGTACAGTTTGCGGTGAGTCCGGATGAAAAAGAAGATATCATTGCCATAGAAATAAATCCAAGGGTTTCCAGATCTTCGGCACTGGCTTCCAAAGCAACAGGGTATCCTATCGCCAAGATTGCAACCAAATTGGCCATAGGTTATCATTTGGATGAGCTGGAAAACCAGATTACAAAATCAACATCGGCCTTGTTTGAGCCTACCTTGGATTATGTTATTGTAAAGATTCCAAGGTGGAATTTTGATAAGTTCGAAGGATCAGATAGAACCTTGGGCCTTCAGATGAAATCCGTTGGCGAGGTCATGGGTATAGGACGTTGTTTCCAAGAGGCCCTGCACAAGGCTACGCAATCATTGGAAATCAAAAGAAATGGTCTAGGAGCCGATGGTAAAGGATATACTGATTACGATAAGATCATTAGCAAGCTTACCATACCCAGTTGGGACAGGGTATTCGTAATCTATGATGCGATACAGTTGGGAATTCCCTTGAGCAGAATCCATGAGATTACAAAAATTGATATGTGGTTCCTAAAGCAGTATGAAGAACTACATTTCTTGGAAAAGGAAATTTCCAAACACACCATAGAAACTTTGCCCAAGGAACTACTGTTAGAAGCCAAACAAAAAGGTTTTGCAGATCGTCAGATTGCCCATATGTTGGAATGTTATGAAAGTGAAGTGCATAAAAAGCGTTCTGCCCAAGGAATTAACAGGGTATATAAATTAGTGGATACCTGTGCCGCCGAATTTACTGCTATGACGCCCTACTACTACTCCACTTTTGAAGCGGAAATTGAGACGGCCGATGGTGAACGTTATATCGCCAATGACAGTATTGTTACGGATAAGAAGAAAATTGTGGTGCTGGGTTCCGGCCCCAACCGTATAGGACAGGGAATAGAGTTCGACTACTGCTGTGTACACGGTGTATTGGCAGCGGCCGAATGCGGTTATGAAACCATTATGATCAATTGTAACCCTGAAACCGTTTCCACGGATTTTGATACCGCCGATAAATTATATTTTGAGCCGGTATTTTGGGAGCATATCTATGATATTATCCGTCATGAAAAACCAGAAGGGGTTATTGTTCAGTTGGGAGGTCAGACCGCTCTAAAACTTGCTGAAAAATTAGATAAATACGGTATAAAGATTATAGGTACCAGCTTTAAATCCTTGGATCTGGCGGAAGATAGGGGGAGTTTTTCCAAGCTTTTGAAAGAAAACAATATCCCATATCCACAGTTCGGGGTGGCAGAAACCGCGGACGAAGCTTTGCAATTGGCTGACGAGCTTAATTTTCCGTTGTTGGTAAGACCTTCCTATGTATTGGGCGGGCAGGGAATGAAGATTGTAATCAATAAGCAAGAATTAGAATCACATGTGGTAGATTTGCTACGGAAAATACCGAATAATAAATTGTTGCTAGATCATTACCTAGATGGTGCCATTGAGGCCGAGGCAGATGCTATCTGTGATGGTGAAGACATATATATCATCGGTATCATGGAACATATAGAACCCTGCGGTATCCATTCCGGGGATTCCAATGCAACTTTGCCTCCTTTTAATCTAGGTGAATTTGTAATGCAACAAATAAAGGACCATACCAAAAAAATAGCCATGGCATTAAATACCGTTGGCTTAATAAATATTCAGTTTGCCATTAAAGACGATATGGTGTATATCATTGAAGCCAATCCGAGAGCTTCAAGGACCGTTCCTTTTATTGCCAAGGCCTATAAGGAACCTTATGTAAACTATGCTACCAAAGTAATGTTGGGTGAGAAAAAAGTGAAGGATTTTGAATTTAGCCCCAAGTTGGACGGATTTGCCATAAAGCAACCGGTTTTCTCATTCAATAAATTCCCTAACGTAAACAAAAATCTTGGCCCGGAAATGAAAAGTACCGGCGAGAGTATTCTGTTCATAGATAGTTTAAAGGATGACGAGTTTTACGAGTTGTACACCAGAAGGAAGATGTACCTGAGCAAATAGCCAATTTTAAATACCAAATTACAAAATACATACGTTAGTGGAAATTGTCATTCAGAGCCTTTCGGTGCAGCCTGTACCGATCAGGGTCGATGTGCTCAAGACAAGCTCCGCGAAGCAGAGCGAAGAATCCTTTGCATTTGTTATAGTGGGGAGATTCCTCATTGCATTCGGAATGACAACAGGGTGTTTTTGGAACAACAACCGTTACTTTTTGTCATTCAGAGCTGTCACCCTGAGCGCACTTGTCTACCGAAGTTTTGCCTCTTTCACCAAAGTAGCCTTTGCTACGAATACTGAAAACGAAGGTAGAGTCGAAGGGAAAGCGAAGAATCTTATAACGAGCCAACCTATAGATTCCTTTCCCGAATACCCGGGATCGGAATGACAAAAAACACATATTTGGAATTTAGTATGTGCATATTGAAATTTTTTATTCCCCCCACTCGGTATGGAAAATACCTTCCATATCTGTCCTTTCATAGGTATGGGACCCAAAATGATCTCTTTGCGCCTGAATAAGGTTCAAGGGCAAGCGACTAGAGGTAAAAGCGTCAAAATAAGTCAACGAATTGGTGAGTCCGGGCATGGGAATTCCATTTTTAGCGGCATAAGAAACAATTTCGCGGACGGAATGGATAGTAGGAGCTATCTTTTCTACGAAGAGGGGTGAAAATAACAAATGGGACAATCCCGGATCGTTTTGATAGGCATTTGTAATATCGGCCAAAAGTCCGGCACGTATGATACAACCGGCCCTCCAAATTTTAGCAATAACGGAAAGGTCCAGATCATAGCCATATGCTTCCGATGCATCTGTCAATTGGTGTAGTCCTTGGGCATAAGTAATGATAAAAGAAAAGAAAAGCGCTTCCTCGGCCATTCTTGCCAAACCTGCCTGATCGATGGCTGCAGGTTCTGGACGAACATATAACTTATCTGCTCTGATACGTTCTTCCTTTAAAGCGGAAATCTCGCGCATACTCACGGCAATATCTATAGATGGTACGGGAATACCCAAATCCATGGCATTCTGGGAGGTCCATTTTCCCGTCCCTTTCTGTTTGGCCTTGTCCAAAATTTTATCCACTAGACGTCCATCTCCCTTTTCGTCCTCTTGTTTAAATATCTCAGCACTGATCTCTACTAAAAAGGATTGTAGCCTACCGTTATTCCACTCACTATATACTTTATGGAGATCATCATTGTTGAAGCCCCCTGCCTTTTTGAGCAGATCATAGATTTCAGAAGTCAATTGCATCAATCCATACTCAATTCCGTTATGCACCATCTTCACATAATTTCCAGCAGATTTGGGCCCTAAATAGGCCACGCAAGGCTCGCCATTGTACTTAGCGGCCACTGCTTCAAAAATAGGTTGTACTTCCTTATAACCGGCTTTAGACCCTCCGGGCATGATACTTGGCCCTTTCCGGGCCCCTTTTGCGCCTCCTGAAACCCCGGCACCGAAGAAGTGGATTCCCTTGGATTGTAAAAAAGCTTCCCGCCTGTCCGTATCCGTAAAAAAAGAATTACCACCATCAATGATAATATCGTCCCTATCCAAATGGGGTAATAGACTATCGATCACGGTATCCACAATTTTACCCGCAGGAACCAAAAGCATTATTTTTCTTGGTTTTGCCAATGCTTCTGTAAATGTTTTAATATCGGTAGAAGCATCTACCTTGGAAGTATCACCGCCTTCTTCCTTTAAGGCATTCACCTTATCTTCGTCCAGATCATATCCAAAGGCCTTAAAATCGTTGTCGGCAACATTCAAAATAAAGTTACGCCCCATAACACCAAGGCCTACCAATCCAAAATTGTATGTACTTTGCTCCATATATGCGCTGTTTAAGATCGCTTAACAAACTCTTTATAGTTAAGTAATCAGATTGTAAAAAGGATAAACTAATATGCTTTATCTTCGTAAGGCAAAATCAAAAATAATTTAAAATATCGACTTTTAATAGTATTGTTTTGTAAACTCTGGGAGTGGTCACTCTTGGGTGGATTATTTAAAAATAAATAGCTTTATAAATTATATATGAACAAGATAGCAAATCAAATGCTCGTTATTTTCGGTGCTTCCGGAGATCTTACCGCCAGGAAACTAGTTCCGGCCCTGTTTAACCTCTATAAGGGCAAACACCTTCCTGAAAAGTTTGTGATATTGGGTGTTAGCCGCAGCGATTTGACCGATGACGAGTTTAGAAAAAAGGTGGTTTTGGAAAGCTCGTATTTGAAGGAAAAATTGAACGGGGAAGATGAAAACTTTATAAAAGTATTTTCCGATAAACTTTTTTATGAAGATTTAGGAAAGGAATACGACACGAGTTACGATAAACTTCACAAACGAATTTCTGATTTGAACTCAAAGTACGGTACGGATCACAATCATATTTTCTATCTGTCCACACCTCCAGGAATCTACGAAATTATAGCTAAAAATCTTTTTGAGCAGGGCCTTACGGACGAATCGGAAGGATGGAAACGATTAATTGTAGAAAAACCCTTTGGTTATAGTCTGGAAACCGCAAAAAATCTAAACCAAGGACTACAACAATATTTTAAGGAGTCCCAAATTTATCGTATTGATCATTATTTGGGGAAAGAAACGGTACAGAATCTGTTGGTGACGCGCTTCTCCAATAGTATTTTTGAGCCACTTTGGAACAGGAATTATATTCGTCATGTAGAAATTACCAATGCCGAAAGCGTAGGAGTCGAAAAAAGGGGAGGGTATTATGATAAGTCGGGCGCCTTACGGGATATGTTCCAAAATCATCTATTGCAAATTATATCATTGGTCGTCATGGAACCGCCCAT
>JBATTK010000085.1:0-67183 GCA_049670505.1 Saonia sp. | reverse complement strand
ATATACATCTAGTGGGCATTGAAAAGAATTCCGTACTGTACGAAGGCGCTTTTAGCATTCATTGTGATTATACTATAGATGAAATTGAAAAGACGGATTTAATCATTATCCCTGCATTTAAACCGGAGAAATTGCCGGATCAAATACGTAAGAATTATGCTTTTGTCCCATGGATAAAGCGGCAACGGCAACTTTACAATACGGAGGTAGCCAGTCTGTGTTTGGGGGCATTTGTTTTGGCAGAAACCGGTTTGGTAGATGGTAAGCAATGTGCGACACACTGGGCCGGTACGGATATATTAAAAAAGATGCATCCACAAATAAAGGTGGTCTCCAGCAAGGTAGTTACCGAGGAGGATGGGATTTATACCAGTGGTGGTGCCTATTCCTTTCTTAATCTGGTCTTACATTTGATCGAAAAATACTGTGGCCGCGATACGGCGATTTTTATCTCCAAATTTTTTGAGATTGAAATAGATCGGGAAAGCCAAAACCAATTCGCCATATTTCAAGGACAAAAAGACCATAATGACGAGACCATAAAACTGGCCCAAACCTTTATTGAGGGGAATGTTTCAAAAAAGATATCCGTGGAGAAACTAGCGGAAATGTACGCTATAAGTCGGCGAAATTTTGTGAGGCGATTTAAGAAAGCCACGCAGAATACACCTTTGGAATATATACAACGTGTAAAGATAGAAGCTGCAAAAAAAAACTTGGAATCTACCCAAAGCAATGTAGCAGAGGTCATGTTCGGGGTAGGATATTCCGATCAAAAGGCGTTTAGATCGGTCTTTAAAAAATATGCAGGTCTCTCTCCTGTGGCATACAAGGGCAAATACAATAGAAGCTTGGCAGATTTTGAAAACCCTTCCACCTGGTAGTTTTCCCTTGCATTGAACACGTATAAGTTTAAAATTTAGAAATGGGCTTTCCTGTGGAAACCAAATCCCAAAAACTAGAAACTAGGGATTAGGAATGAGATATGAGAAACTGGAAGTGAGCAGTGGCATTAGGTATTTGATAACCGGAAACTGAATACCATATACTAAAGACTGGATACTGAAGACTATCTTTTCAGAGACAAAGGAAGAAAGAAAAAAGACAAATTCATCATTCGTTATGCAGACCCTTCCGTCTCTTGGCTGAGCCAAGAGCCACCTTCCCTTGACTAAGGGAAGGAGCTGAAAATACATTTTCCCAACGGAATTTTTGGCCAGATGAGTGATATACAAATTAATATATTCCAACCTAGCACCTAGCACCTAGCACCTTGAACCAGAAACGAGAAACCAAATTCTGAATTCTGATAAGAACCAAGAAAGGTAAATTTGAAGCCAATGAAAACCAATGAATTTTTACCTTTTTTGATTCCAAACAGAAATAAAGTGCATTTTACCGATGAACCGTATAATAATATGGATGTTTTTCAGTTTAGAATAGGTACGAATACCCAAGAATTTTGAAGCTTCAGTATAAACTTATTTTATCGACAATTCTGGTCAGCATCGTTTTTAATGCATGTTCTACCAAAAAAGATGCTTTTATCAATCGTAATTGGCACGGACTGAACACCAAGTACAATGTGCTGTACAATGGCAATGTTGCCTTTGAGGAAGGTCGTGAACAATTAAATGCTTCCTATAGGGATGACTACTGGGCCATTTTGCCGGTGGAACGTTTAGAGGTTACGGAGGATATTAAATTGGATTCAGAGGACAATACGCCACAATTTATACTTGCCGAGGAAAAAGCCACTAAAGCCATACAGAAACATAGTATGGATATTAAGGACGAAGAGCGAAATCCACAAACCGATGAAGCATTTTTGCTATTGGGGAAAGCCCGTTATTTTGATCAACGCTACATACCTGCATTGGAGGCGTTCAATTACATACTTCGCAAATACGTGGAAAGCGATAAACTGAACGAAGCTACCATTTGGAGAGAGAAAGTGAATATACGTCTGGAAAACGAGGAACTTGCGCTAAAGAACTTAAAGCGACTTTTTAAACAGGAAGAGCTGAAGAATCAGGAATATGCCGATGGACGTGCTATGATGGCACAGGCCTACATTAACCTGAATATTCCCGACACGGCGATACAACAACTTAAAATAGCATCTGCCTACACTAAAAAGAATCCTGAGAAAGGGAGGTATTATTTTATTATTGGCCAGTTGTACGATCAACAGGGATATAAGGATAGTGCCAATTATGCCTATGATAAAATAATAGCGCTCAATAGAAAATCGCCAAGGGTCTATATGATCAATGCCCATTTAAAGAAAATACGGAAT
Source organism: Saonia sp. (assembly GCA_049670505.1). Taxonomy (GTDB): domain Bacteria; phylum Bacteroidota; class Bacteroidia; order Flavobacteriales; family Flavobacteriaceae; genus JBATTK01. The sequence goes on along the minus strand of JBATTK010000085.1, from coordinate 64,884 downwards.
ACGGAACTTACGGAAGAGAATAAGGAGGAACTATTGGAATATTTGGTGGATTTGGAGGAGAATAGGGAGAATAGGCCCTTTTTGGATAAAATCTACCGTCAGAAAGCCGAATATTTTTTGACCAACAGATCGGACAGTCTGGCCTTGGTATATTTTAATAAATCCCTCAGGGCCACGCAGAATCTACCGCAGTTAAATGCTTTGAACTATGAAAATTTAGGGGAATACTATTTTGATCAAAACAACTACAAAATTGCCGGTGCCTATTATGATAGTACATTGACCAATCTACCGGATAATACTAAAAAGTACCGTTCCATTAAAAAGAAACTGGATAATCTGGAAGATGTGATCGCCTATGAAGAAGTAGTACAATATGTAGATAGCGTCACTACGCTTTATCAGATGCCCAAAGAAGAGCAGATAGCATATTTTGAAGCGTATATTGCGGAAATAAAACAAAAAGAAGCAGACGCCGCTGAAAAGGAGGAAAAACGCCTAAATGCCGGGATAGATGCCTTTGCAGAATCAAAAGCGGGCAAGGAGAACAAGGGTAAATTCTATTTTTACAATATTGCAAGTTTAGGTTATGGGAAGAACGATTTTAGAGCAAGGTGGGGTGAAAGAACTCTAGAAGATGATTGGCGGTGGTCCAATAAAAACAGGGCTTTGCCTTCCGAGGCTACCGGAGAACTAATTTCGGGAACGGAGGATTCTAAAGAGGAAATCACCGAGGAACAGAAATATTCCGTAGACTTTTACATGGAACAGATACCAACGGATGTTGCAGTAATCGATAGTCTACGGACCGAAAAGAATTTTGCCAACTACCAATTGGGATTGATCTATAAGGAAAAATTTAAGGAAAACTTTTTAGCGGCCAATAAGTTGGACGATGTATTGAAATCCGATCCGGAAGAAAGATTGGTACTTCCATCCAAATATAACCTCTATAAGATATATGAGGAATTGGAAAGCCCTTTGGCCAATGGAATGAAGGACGATATCATCAAAAATCACCCCGACTCCCGCTATGCGGAAATACTATTGAATCCGCAAGCAGTTTTATCCGATAACGCGGACAGTCCGGATGCCCGATATTCCCAACTATACAAAAGGTACCAAAATCAGGAATATTTAAGTGTCATTACCGGAGCGGAAGAGCATATCAACAAGTACACGGGGGACGAAATTGTACCTAAATTTGAAATGTTGAAGGCCAATGCAATAGGCAGATTACAAGGATTCGATGCTTTTAAGGAAGCGTTGAACTTTGTGGCATTGAATTATCCGAATAATCCCGAGGGAAAAAAAGCGCAGCAAATGGTAATGGAGCAATTGCCCAAATTGGAACCTAAGGAATTTTCCCCTGAAACCGAATCATCGGGAACAGCTAATTGGAAGGTGGTCTTTCCATTTAAGATAAGGGATAATGAATTGGCCCTTGAATTAAAGGAACTTTTAGAACAATCCATCAAAGATTTAAATTACAGGAATGTAATATCCAAGGATATTTATAATTTGGAAGACCAATTTTTAGTGGTACATGGCTTTAAATCAAGGGATTTTGCATTGGGCTATGTTGAATTGCTAAAAATTAACAAGGATTATAAGGTTGATAATGAGAATTTTGTAATTTTATCGTCCAACTACAAAATTATACAAATACACAAGAACCTAGAGAATTATAAAAAGGAACTTTTAACCCCAAAACCCATAGAATAATGTTTTCAGACAACAAAAAACCACGAGTTATGACAGAACTAGGCGGACAACCCAACAGAATTGAAAAAAACACCAAGATTAAAGGTGAGATTATTTCCGAAGCGGATTTTAGAATCGACGGAAAATTGGATGGTAACGTAAAGACTTCCGGAAAGGTGGTCATCGGAAAAGGCGGCTACATCCATGGAAAAGTAGAATGTGTAAATGCGGATATTGAAGGAAACTTCAATGGAGAACTTTTGGTTTCCGAGCTGTTATCCCTAAAAGCTTCAGCGGTAATAGAAGGTACGGTCTCCGTTAATAAATTGGCCGTTGAGCCGGGAGCTACTTTCAATGCATCCTGTACCATGAAAGGAAAAGGTGGACAATCCTCTTCTTCCTCTTCTTCTAGTGCTTCGGCTACCTCAAGTAGTACATCTACTGCGAGTAGTTATAAACAGCCTTTGAGCACAAGTAATAATGGACCGGCAAAAGCTTCCTAGGAAAAAGAATCAGCTAAATTCATACGCGAAATTCTCGGGCATTGCCATTCAGATGATCGTCATCATAGGTTTGGGTAGTTACGGTGGTGTTCAATTGGATGAAATATATCCGAACAAGTACCATATGTTTACCCTTATTTGTTCCCTGGGATCGGTTGCAATCGCCATGTATATGGTAATTAAACAGGTTTCCAACGTTTCAAAGAAGCAAAACTCTGATAATGGGTAAAGAGATAGGCGTTTTTATAATCAAGCTTTTTGGGTTTTCCTTACTATTGTTTGCCGTGCATTATTACGTGCTACTGCAATTCTTTTCCGGGCAACTTTATTTCCCTATATGGACCATTTATTGTTTTAATGCACTATTGGTTTTAGGGGTATATCTTGTTTTGAGTTTTTATGCCAAGAAGGGGCGCCAAAATATGTTCAAACTATTCTTGATACTTACTCTAGTAAAAATGGCCCTGGTCATTGTCTTTTTATTGCCTTTGTTCCTTAAAAAATCCGGTCATACGCAAGTGGAGGTATTCAATTTTTTTATTCCATATTTTTTGTTCCTGGCCTTCGAAACAATTGGGTTGAATAAATTTCTTCAAAAAACATAAATAAACGAAAAAATATAGTTTGCCAATTGATTTAATGTGTGTACATTTGCAGCGAATTTTTCAGAGGGGTTTTAAATCAAAATTTCAATGCAGACCAATACATTCAAGGGATTTTTAACGATTTTATTCTTAACGGTTTTTAGTGTAAGTTTTGCATCTTCCACATCTTCAGATTCAGAAGATAAACCTTTCAATACCAAAGAACTTATATTTCATCATATTACGGACAGTCACGGATTTCATGTGGCCGGTGATTTTTCTGTTCCTTTGCCCGTTATATTATGGACGGATAATGGACTGGTCACCTTTATGTCCAGTGAATTCCATCACGATGTGGAAGGAAAAACCATTGTCGAGAAAAAAGGATTGCAGTTTGTAAACGTACATGAAAAGATATATCAATTGGACCAAGGCGCGTCTACCGTTCAATTTGATGCGGAGCAGCATCCTTCAAATGCAAAAAGGCCCTTGGATTTTTCTATTACCAAAAACGTGTTCTCCATGTTTTTGTCCATTATTGTAATTCTTTTATTGTTCATAACCGCGGCACGTTCCTATAAAAAATCAGCTTCCAATATGCCCAGCGGAATTGGGAAGTTCATGGAGCCTATCATTGTTTTTATAAGGGATGAAGTGGCCATACCCAATATAGGGGAGCAGAAATACCATAAATATATGCCCTTTTTGTTGACCTTATTTTTCTTTATTTGGTTGAACAATATTTTTGGGCTCATTCCATTTTTTCCCTTTAGCAGCAATTTAAGTGGGAACATAGCCTTTACCATGACTTTGGCCGTAATCACCTTTTTTATTACGCTTTTCAGCAGTAAAAAGTACTATTGGAAACATATGCTTTGGATGCCCGGCCTACCTATTCCAATGAAAATATTCTTGGCCCCGATAGAGATTATAGGAATGTTCGTAAAACCTATCGCATTAATGATACGTTTGTTCGCCAACATAACCGCAGGGCATGTTATTGTATTGAGTTTGATTTCCTTAATATTTATTTTGAATACCGTTTGGGTAGCGCCTGTATCCGTATTGTTCACAATTTTCATTAGTGTGATCGAAGTACTGGTGGTAGCCATCCAAGCCTATATATTTACGATGCTTTCCGCATTGTATTTTGGACAGGCATTAGAAGCAGAACATTAATTAATTTTTTAAATACTTTAAACTATGAGTTTAGCATTATTACAAGCCGCAGAAAGCGTTGATTACGGTGCATTTGCTGCTATAGGAGCAGGACTTGCCGCAATCGGTGGTGGAATCGGTGTTGGTAAAATTGGTGGTGCCGCTATGGAAGCCATGGCACGCCAACCAGAAATGCAGGGAAAACTACAGGGTGCTGCAATTGTATTGATCGCCTTTATCGAGGCGGTTGCACTTTTCGCAGTGGTTGTATCTTTCTTGGCGACCTAAAACTTAAATTAAGGTGCAGCGGTTGGCTGTACCTTAATTTTTTAAAGTAATAAAAAGAAAACAATATGGAATTAGTAACACCGGAAATCGGACTTATATTTTGGACAACACTTTCGTTCCTGATCTTACTTTTCGTTCTAGGGAAGTTCGCATGGAAACCTATTCTTAAATCGGTTAATGATCGAGAGAACTCCATAAAGGATGCCTTGGCCGAAGCCGAAAATGCGCGTAAGGAAATGCAAAACCTGCAAGCTGATAACGAACGCATTTTAAAGGAAGCCCGTGCAGAAAGAGAAGGTATGTTGAAAGATGCGAGGGATGTGAAAAACAAGATCGTTTCAGATGCCAAGGAGCAGGCACAAGTGGAAGCCGATAAAATGATCAAACAGGCACTGGCGGCCATTGAAAGCGAAAAAAAAGCGGCCGTTACGGATATTAAAAATCAGGTAGCCGACCTTTCCCTGGAGATTGCGGAGAAAGTAATAAAAGAACAGTTGTCCAACAAGGACAAGCAATTAAAGCTTGTAGCGGATATGTTGGGCGATATCAAGCTAAATTAAGGACGTTTATGAACGAGTCTAGAGCGGCCATACGATATGCCAAAGCAACCTTGGACCTTTCTTTGGATCAAAAAGCCACCGATGCGGTCGAAAAAGACATGCGAAGTGTGGTAAAGACCGTTTCCGATAGTAAGGAACTACAGGAAATGTTGACTAGCCCCGTGGTAAAGGGTAGCGTAAAAAAAGAGGCATTATTATCTATTTTTAAAGGTTGTCATGCTATCACGGAAGGACTGATTGCTACTTTGGCAGGTAATAAAAGGATTTCTTTATTGAATGAGGTCGCTTTAAAGTATATTATCCTTAACGAGCAGTTAAAGGGGGAAAATGTTGCGTTCGTTACCACTGCCGTACCTATGACCCCGGATTTGGAAAAAAGCATACTGAAAAAAGTAGGCGAAATTACCGGTAACAAACTCACCTTGGAAAACAAGGTAGATGAAAGTATCATCGGTGGTTTTGTGCTCCGTGTGGGCGATTTGCAATATGACGCCAGCATTGCGAACAAATTAAACAGTTTAAAAAGGGAATTCACGAATAGTCTATAGTCCTTTGCTAAAGCTTCGGACTATATAATACAATCAGAACAAATGGCAGGAGTAAAAGCCGCTGAAGTATCAGCAATTTTAAAGAAACAATTATCAGGATTCGAAGCTACCGCTTCATTGGATGAAGTAGGGACCGTATTACAGATCGGTGACGGTATCGCAAGGGTCTACGGCCTATCAAACGTCCAGTATGGCGAATTGGTAGAATTCGAAGGCGGTTTAAAAGGGATCGTTCTAAACCTGGAAGAAGATAATGTTGGTGTGGTACTATTGAGTCCTTCTAGAGATGTGAAAGAAGGATCTGTAGTAAAGCGTACGCAGACCATTGCCTCCATAAACGTGGGAGAAGGTATCGTTGGCCGTGTTGTAAACACCTTAGGTGTCCCAATAGACGGGAAAGGACCAATTTCGGGAGAGTTGTTCGAAATGCCATTGGAACGTAAGGCGCCGGGGGTTATCTTTCGCGAGCCGGTGACCGAACCATTGCAAACCGGAATCAAAGCGATAGATGCCATGATTCCAGTGGGTAGGGGCCAACGGGAATTGGTTATCGGTGACCGTCAGACGGGAAAGACTACGGTCTGTATCGATACGATCCTTAATCAAAAAGAGTTTTATGATGCGGGGGAACCTGTATATTGTATTTATGTGGCTATAGGTCAAAAAGCCTCTACCGTTGCCGGTATAGCCCAGGTCTTAGCGGATAAGGGAGCCTTGGCATATACGACCATAGTAGCCGCCAATGCTTCCGACCCGGCTCCCATGCAGGTATATGCACCTTTTGCAGGAGCTGCTATCGGGGAATATTTCAGGGATACGGGAAGACCTGCATTGATTATCTATGATGATCTTTCAAAACAGGCAGTTGCTTATCGTGAAGTTTCTCTCTTGTTGAGAAGACCTCCGGGACGTGAAGCTTATCCAGGAGATGTATTCTACCTTCACTCCAGATTGCTGGAGCGTGCGGCCAAGGTAATTGCAGATGATAGTATTGCCGAGAATATGAACGATTTGCCCGAGCCATTAAGGCCAATGGTAAAAGGAGGTGGCTCGCTAACAGCACTGCCAATTATTGAAACCCAGGCAGGCGATGTATCTGCATATATTCCTACCAACGTAATTTCTATTACCGATGGTCAGATATTCTTGGAACAAGATTTGTTCAACCAAGGGGTCCGTCCGGCGATCAACGTGGGTATTTCGGTATCCCGTGTGGGTGGAAATGCCCAGATCAAATCAATGAAAAAAGTAGCGGGTACCCTTAAATTGGACCAGGCACAGTTTCGTGAATTGGAAGCCTTTGCCAAATTCGGCTCCGATTTGGATGCGGCTACCCTGAATGTAATTGAAAAGGGACGTAGAAACGTTGAGATATTAAAACAGGCCCAGAACGATCCTTTTACGGTTGAAGACCAGGTTGCCATTATCTATGCAGGTTCTAAAAATTTATTGAGTGCCGTTCCTGTCGAAAAAGTCAAGGAATTTGAACGGGATTTCCTTGAATTTTTGAATACCAAACATAGAGACGTGTTGGATACCTTAAAAGCGGGTAAATTAACAGATGAGGTTACAGATACCTTGACTTCCGTTTGTAAGGATTTGGCGGGAAAATACATGAACTAATTCAGAATGCGGAATTCAGAATTATGAATTATAAAGAAAGGAACAATCCCATCGTAGATAAAAGTTTTTACTTTGGATGCGAAATTGTTCTTTTCAGCAGAGTTTTAAGGGAGAAGAAGGAGTTTGAGATTTCGAATCAATTGATTAAGTGTGGAACTAGTATAGGTGCCAATGTCAGGGAATCTCAAAGGGGAGTAAGCACAAAAGATTTTAAGAATAAATTAGGAATAGCCTTAAAAGAGGCAGATGAAACATCCTATTGGTTAGATATTATCGAAGCAACTACCATGGAAATCCCGAATGAATTAAAATCAAAATGCGAAGAACTTATGAAGCTGTTGGTTACTATTATTAAAAATTCATAATTGAGAATTCATAATTTATAATTATAGAAAATGGCCAACTTAAAAGAAATACGCAATAGGATAGTAACGGTGTCTTCCACCATGCAGATTACCAGTGCCATGAAAATGGTATCTGCCGCGAAGCTAAAGAAGGCGCAGGATGCCATTACGGCAATGCGGCCCTATGCAGATAAGCTTACCGAACTTTTGCAAGGTCTAAGTGGTAGTTTGGATGCCGATTCCGGAAGTAAGTTCTCGGATAATCGCGAAGTAAACAAAGTATTGGTCGTTGCCATTACCTCTAACAGGGGATTATGCGGTGCTTTTAATACCAACATCATAAAACAGAGTATCTTTTTGGCGCACGATGCCTATGCCGGTAAGCAAGTCGATTTCCTTGCCATAGGGAAGAAAGGCAATGATATTTTGGGCAAAAAACATACGATTATTGCCAACCATAGTACCGTTTATGATGATTTAACCTTTGACAATGTGGCTTTGGTCGCGGAAGAGCTCATGGAACTGTTTACAAACGGGTCCTATGACAAGATTGAAATTGTTTATAACAAATTCAAAAATGCCGCTACACAGATCGTAATGACGGAGCAATTTTTACCTATTGTACCGGTCGAGGGCGATACCACCTCCAGTGCGGATTATATTTTTGAACCTTCCAAGGTAGAAATCGTAGAACAGTTGATACCTAAGTCTCTAAAAACACAACTGTTCAAGTCGGTAAGGGATTCCTTTGCCAGTGAGCATGGAGCACGTATGACGGCCATGCACAAGGCAACGGATAACGCTACCGAACTACGCGACCAATTAAAATTGACCTATAACAAAGCAAGACAGGCTGCGATTACCAATGAAATCCTGGAGATTGTTGGCGGAGCAGAAGCATTGAACAACTAATTCATAGCCTGTTCGTTGATCAGGAACTTGGAACAAAGTAAAAAACCGCCTTTTGGCGGTTTTTTACTTATATGACATATGACTATGGGCATATAGAAGATAGTCCTATCTATTGGAACATCCTTTCATTTGTCCAGAGGTGATTTGATATTGTTCTTTTTGTGTAATTCAATATAACGCTGGTCCAGCTCTTCCGAATCCTTGTATTGTACACGTAGGGCAGCTAGTTTCGTCTTTAGCTCAGCAACCACATCGGCATAAGCCAGGTCATTGTATACATTGTTCATTTCATTAGGGTCTTTTTTACGATCATAAAGTTCCCATTCGTCAATATCGTAGTAAAAGTGTGCCAGCTTGTAATCTATGGTCACAATTCCGTAATGCCGTTTTACCTGATGTACCGCTGGGTACTCATAATAATGATAGTAAACGGCATCCCGATCCCAATCTGCATTGTTGCCGGTCAATAAAGGCATAAGGCTTTCCCCTTGCATATCCTCCGGAGCGTCTATTTGTGCCGCATCCAGAAATGTTTGTGCAAAATCCAGGTTTTGCACCATCTGTTCATTGGTAATACCTGCCTTTATCTCATTGGGCCAGCGAATGAGCAGCGGGGTCTTAAAGGACTCGTCATAGATAAAGCGTTTATCGAACCAACCGTGTTCCCCCAGATAAAAGCCTTGATCGGAAGTATACACGACCATGGTATTATCGGAAAGTTTGCTTTCATCCATATAATCCAGCAAACGTCCAACATTGTCATCTACAGATGAAATACAGGCTAAATAGTCTTGCATATAACGTTGGTATTTCCAGCGCATTTTTTCTTCTGTGGTCATGGAGGGCCAATTCTCTTTAAAGGATGTATTGATCGCATCTATAATAGGATCGTACAATGCCCGTTGCGCGTCGTCTGCGCGTCCGTAAGGGCCGTAAAAGCCATTTTCATATTCCCTTACCTTTGGTTCCAGATTAGGCATGGACGCCGTTGTTTCGGGTCTAATTTTGCTGTCATGGTTATACATCATATCGTACAGCAAATTCATTTCCGCTGTTTTGGCGGCCGTCCCTCTATTTTCATAGGCATCGAACAAGGATTCGGGTTCCGGGAATTCCTTGTTTACAAATTCCTTGAATTTTTCAGGACTGGGCCACCAAGGACGATGCGGCGCTTTATGAAGGTACATTAACATGAACGGTTTTTCCGGATCTCTTTTTTTGTCCAACCAATCAATAGTAAGATCGGTAATGATATCGGTAACATAACCATTAATGGTGGTGGTGTCCCCTGTAGTGGTAATAAAATCAGGGTTGATATAAAACCCTTGATCCGGTAAGATCATAAACTCATCTACACCTTTAGGATTGTTTCCAAAATGGAGCTTCCCGAACATGGCTGTTTGGTAGCCTGCTTTTTGGAATAGCTGTGGAAAGGTAACCTGAGTAGTATCAAAAGGCATTTGATTGTCTATTTTACCATTGATATGGGTGTGCTTTCCCGTAAGGATCGTAGCCCTGGAAGGAGCGCAGATAGAATTGGATACGCAGGCATTAGTGAAAATAATTCCCTCTTTCCCGATCCGATCTATGTGGGGGGTCTCAATGAGCTTATTGCTATACGCACTGATCGCTTGGTAGGCATGATCGTCCGACATGATGAAAATGATGTTCGGTTTTTCCTTTACCACGGGTTCTTTTTCCTTTTTTTCCGCGCAGGAAAAAAGAACAAGGGAAAGTACAATAATGATGAGGGTGCAGATTTTGGTCTTCATGGACGATAGCTTATTGACACTAATTTTCAGTATAAGTTTGATGCTGTTAAAGTTACTAAAAAGATCGACTCTTTTGTTAGGGTGTAATCTTTGATAGGTAGTTTTTATAGTTAAGGGTCTGAGGTTTGTATTGGTTTCCGGTTTCTGGAAAGATAGTTTTCAGTAAGCAGTGACAGTGGGTAGGAGTATCGTTTTTTACTTTAAGATCAAGTCAATAACTTAAAGTTCCAGCTTCCACTTCTGAATACTGAATACTGATTTCTGGTCTTTCGTCTTTGGTCTGGTTCAAAGTTGTTAAGGGTTGATGAGTGCACATAGGTCATGAGTCAAGAGTAGCGGGTTAGGAGTTTTAAATTATTGCTACTATAATTTTTATCAATGCGGCACAATTGACCATCATTTTTTTAGTGTTTGTCCGACCGATGCATCCCGCATTCATTAACAATATGCATTTTCGCGGATATATGGCATCAATTTTGGTTTCATATCTTTGGAACAAATTAATACATCGTAAAATGAAACATTGGTCATATATTGTATTGGTACTCTCTATGGGTTTCTCCAGTTGTTCGTCGCAAAAAATACTGGAGACTAAAACACCCTTTATTATTGGATCCGCGTCCTGTCAGGAGTGGATTGGAGGTAGGGAAGAAAGCGGTTCCGGACTTACGTTAAAAGTTCCCGTTTCCAATAGCATCGATAATACCATTATCTTCCGGAATGTATATTTTAGGGGTAAAATGACGGAAGTATATAGGAATACCGTAGATGGGGAGTTGTTTGTAATGGGCAAATTTGTAAGCGAAAAAATCGATAAACCGGATATCGTTATGCATGCGGACTCAACACAAGAAGTTGGGAATCAACCTCCAAAGCTTAACAAAAAGAACACTATGGAATCTCCCTTTGAACTTAAAAATGATGAAGCTGTTCTTAGTTATATAGAAAATGGTACCGAAAAATATGTGAAAATTTCGGGTATTCAGGAAAGGCCCGCACTCATATATCAAAGCAAACCAAAGAACTAACTTTGTTTGTAGGGTTTATTAGGTATAATTACCTAATTTTAGATTTTAATCGTACTCACGCTGTTTGAACCCATTAAAGAAACTTTTTAAGCAAACCTTTATCTATGGTTTGGCAACTGTGTTGCCCAGAATGCTCTCTTTCCTTTTATTGCCTTTGTACACTGATATTTTGGCAACGTCCGGATATGGGGAAGTATCCGTAATCTTTGCGTGGTTTGCCATTTTTAACGTGTTGCTGGCCTATGGCATGGAGACCGCTTTTTTTAGGTTTTACCACAGTGCCGAGAATAAATCAAAGGTGATTTCAACGGCCTTGATTTCCGTATTGGGAACTACATCCATCTTTTTGATGCTTGCCTTGCTATTTCAGGATCAAATGGCAAATTTCACCAACATTGATGCAAAGTACATAAAGTACGCTATCTATATTTTGGCTTTGGATGCATTGGTTATTGTTCCTTTTGCATGGCTAAGGGCCACGGAAAAGCCCATGCGATATGCACTGGTCAAAATCGGCAATGTAGGAATCAATTTTGGCCTGAACATTTTTTTCCTTTTGGTTTTGCCAAAAATCATCTCGGATAACCCGGACTCCTTTCTCGCTGCAATCTACAGACCAAACTTTGAAATTTCGTACATATTTATTTCCAATTTGGCAGCTAGTGGCATTACTTTACTCTTCATGTTTAGATTGTATGTGCAACGCCCCTATGTTTTTGATAGGCAGCTCTGGAAGAAAATGATAAAATATGCCTTACCGGTCATGTTTGCCGGTATAGCATTTACCATAAACGAGGTTTTTGATCGTATTATGCTTTCCGAATTATTGCCTATCGATATTGCGGAAAGTGAAATAGGAAAATATGCTGCCTGCTATAAACTGGCTTTGTTCATGACATTGTTCGCTACTGCCTTTCGGATGGGTATAGAACCGTTTTTTTTTAGTCATTCTTCCTCCGAAAACCCCCAAAAGACCTATGCTCAGATTACGAACTATTTTGTAATCCTGGGAAGTATCATTTTATTGGGAGTCGTTGTTTTTGCCGATGTGCTAAAAGAGATTTTCATTCCGAATCCCGATTATTGGGAAGCAATGCCCATGGTGCCTTTGATTGTTCTCGCGAGCTTCTTTTTGGGTATCTATCATAACCTATCTGTATGGTACAAGGTAACGGACAGAACAAAATTCGGGGCCTATATTTCCTTGACAGGAGCAATTATAACAATTGGTATAAATTATGCTTTCATACCAAGTATTGGATACTATGCCTCAGCTATTGCTACTTTGGCGGCATATGGGACCATGATGTTGCTGTCCTATTACTTTGGCAAGAAGTATTACCCGGTTCCCTATAATTTTAGGAAAATAATATTCTATCTATCCATTTCGGTACTTTTTTCTACGCTATCATTTTATGTTTTTAACAGGAATTTAATCCTAGGCGGCATTTTACTTTTAGTATTTTTGGGCATAGTTTATAAATTGGAAAATGACACACTCAAAAAAATATTCCTTAAGAAATGAACATTAACATTATCAACAGTTCAGGACATGACCTGCCTAATTATGAAACTGCCGCGTCCGCGGGAATGGACCTAAGAGCCAATATTTCAGAACCAATAACGTTACAACCTTTAGAGAGGGCTATTATAAAAACTGGACTTTTTATTGAACTTCCGGTGGGTTATGAAGCCCAGGTACGACCTAGAAGCGGATTGGCCGCAAAAAAGGGAATAACGGTACTCAATGCCCCGGGAACCGTAGATGCGGATTACAGGGGCGAGATCGGGGTTATTTTGGTCAACCTTTCCAATGCAAAATTCACGATAGAAAACGGGGAAAGGATTGCACAATTGGTTATTGCCAGACACGAAAGGGCGGAGTGGATAGAAGTAAAGGAGTTGTCCGGCACCTCTAGGGGCGCTGGCGGCTTTGGAAGTACGGGGGTGAAATAATTTCCTGCGAATGCAGGAATCTTATCATATGTGCATGAAATTATGGCATGTGTATATTATGAACAATAGACCAAATGGCGTTTTATATATTGGTGTGACTGATAATTTGGATGAGAGGGCTAAGGAACATAAACTCTGAGTTTATCCCAAGTCTTTTACTGCAAAATATAATTGTGATAAGCTTATATATTTTGAGGTTTTTGAAGATAGTTCTAAGGCCATTACAAGGGAAAGACGCTTTAAAAAATGGAAGAGGGAATGGAAGATTGAACATATCGAAGAAATGAACCCAAGTTGGTCCGATTTGAGTTTAAATTGGAAATTGAATTACAATAAATTAAGAAAATAAAATAGTAACCAAAAGATACCTGCTTTCGCAGGCAGTTGATATGAAAATAATTGTTCCAATGGCGGGTAGGGGTTCCCGATTAAGACCTCATACATTAACGGTTCCAAAACCCTTGATTCCCGTTGCCGGAAAACCCATAGTACACCGTCTGGTAAGCGATATTGCTAAAGTTTTGAAGGAAGATATAGATGAGATTGCCTTTATATTGGGCGACCCCGCTTTTTTTGGGGATGAGGTCGTGGAAGACCTAAAGAAATTGGCCCATGGTTTGGGATCCAAGGCAAGTATCTATAGACAATTAAACCCCATGGGAACAGGACATGCCATTATGTGTGCCAAAGAATCACTTTCCGGTCCCGCGGTAATAGCATATGCGGATACACTTATTAGGGCCGATTTTAATCTGGATAAAGAAGCCGATAGTGTTATTTGGACAAAAAAAGTGAATAATCCGGAAGCCTATGGCGTAGTGAAATTAAACGAACGGGAAGAAATTATTGAATTGGTAGAGAAACCGGAAACTTTTGTTAGCGATCAAGCGGTCATAGGAATTTATTATTTTAAAGATGTAGCGATACTCAAAAATGAGTTACAATACGTATTGGACAATGATATCATAAACGGTGGGGAATACCAGATCAACGATGGTATAAAACGGATGATGCAAAGCGGAAAAGTCTTCAAGACGGGCACGGTAGACGAGTGGATGGACTGTGGCAACAAAAATGTTACCGTAGAAACCAATATGAGAATGTTGGGCTTTCTACAAAAGGATGGGGAAATACTGGTAGCCAAATCTGCCCGATCGGAGAATTCCAATATCATTGAACCCTGTTTTATCGGGGAGAACGTGGTATTGGAAAACAGTACTATTGGACCTTATGTTTCCGTTGGGGATGGCTCGGTAATTAAAGACTCGTCCGTAAAGAACAGCATCATACAGAATCTGAGCAGAATAAGGGATGCCGATTTGGACAATGCCATGATCGGAAACCATGTAGTGTTCAATGGTAATTTTAAGACGATAAGTATAGGTGATTACTCGGTTATGGAATAATTATTGCGCTATTTTCCGTTGTAGACTGCTATTTAGCGATAAAAAAGATGGAAACATGAAAATGAAGCTTCACATACTGCTGTTTTGTTTGGGAGTTTTCTGTACTCCTTGGCAGACTTTTGCCCAAGAAAAGGAGATACAGGTGGAACAGAGTGCCGAAGTCTTTTTAGAAGAGTACTCGGATGATTTTCAAGAGAACTTCTTTGAGGCGTTAAAGCAAAAGGGCATAGAAAATTACGACAAGGCCATTAATTTGCTGTTGGAATGTAAGCGGATCAAAGCAGATAATATAGTAGTAGATCATGAATTGGCGAAAGCATATCTTGCCTCCAAACAATATGTGCTGGCCCAGGAATATGGTATTTCAATTGTAAATGCAGAACCGGCCAACCTCTGGTACCTCAACACTTTAGTGCAGATTCTGCAACAGCAAGGGAATAATGTTGATGCCCTAAAAGCTAAACTTCCCTATGAAGACAATAAGTTCAAGGAAAACTTGGCATTGATTTATTACGGGCAGCAGGACTATTTAAAAGCATTAAAAATACTAGAAGGCATAGAAAAGTCCCCTTTCTCGCAAGATTTATCTTTAAAGATCAAGGATTCCCTGGAACAGTCCGCCTTGGCCCAAGAAAAAACGCCCATACCGGTAAGGAAAAAGAGTATGGTGGGTCCTTTGCAGGAGTATAGGTCCAAAATCGATCATAGTATTGCCAGTAATAATTTCGTCGAAGTGGCGTCTTTAAGTGACGAGGCTTTGGAAAGTTTTCCGTCCCAACCCTACTTTTATTATACAAGCGGTTTGGCGCTCAACAAAAACGGGAAACCCCAACTGGCCTTGGAAATGTTGCAAAATGCTTTGGATTACCTTTTGGACAACACAGATTTGGCCAATAAAATCTATAGCGAACTGGCTAGTGCCCATAACATGCTGGGAAATTCTTCTAAGGCAAATATGTATCTTCGTAAAATAAAATCGGGTTCGTAGTATGATGGGAGGAAATATGACCGGGACACAAAAATGGACTACACTTATTCTTTTTGTGTTGTTCTTGTCTTCTTGTAAATCCAGTAAAGTTTTGACAGACGGCAGCATTGACGAAAACCTTTCGTCCAGGACCATTATTAAAAGTCACTATAACAATCACTTGAATTTCAAGACCCTTAGCGGAAGGATTAAAATTGATTATTCCGATGGGGATTCCGCACAAGGTTTTAATGTGAGCCTGCGATTGGAAAAAGACAAGGCTATATGGATCAGTGCTACATTAGGGCTAGTAAAGGCCTATATTACCCCGGAAAGGGTAACGTTCTATAACAAATTGGAAAACGAATATTTTGATGGGGATTTCACCTATTTGAGTAAGCTTTTGGGCACTGAACTTAATTTTGAAAAAGTACAGAATTTACTATTGGGACAAGCACTGTTGGATTTAAGGGACGAACGGTATAACGTGTCCGTAAGTAATAACACCTATCAATTAAAGCCTAAAAAGCAGATAGACCTATTTAAAGCCTTGTTCCAAATAGAACCGAGGAATTTTAAGATGGCGACCCAACAATTATCCCAGCCTTTGAAAAAAAGAATATTGGAAATAACGTATAGGAACTATCAGGAAATAGGTAAGCGTATTTTACCCAATGAGATTGCCATTACAGCCATAGATATGGATAATAGAAACCTCATAGACCTTACATACAAGAATATTGAATTTGATAAACCCTTGAATTTCCCTTATAAAATACCAAAAGGTTTTAAAGAGATAGTTTTAAAGTAACATGAGAGTTAATCGCCCATATCATTTTTGTTTTGTGCTAGTTATACTTTTTGTAAGTACAAACATAAATGCACAGACCAATGAGCAAAAGGCTTTGGAGGCCAAAAGGGAAAGACTTCAAAAGGAGATAACTGAAATCAATCGACTATTGTTCGCCGAAAAAAAGGAAAAGGGTAATGTGCTGGACCAAATGGAGTCCCTGGACAAAAAAATCAATGTACGCCAGCAATTGATTAGGGTTACCAATCAGCAATCCAATTTATTGAACAGACAGATCAATGCCAATATCCGGAATATTAGCAAACTCAGAAAAGATTTAACGACACTAAAGGAAGAATATGGTACTTTGATTCAGAAATCCTATGAAAACAAGTCCCAACAGAGTAGATTGATGTTTTTACTTTCTTCCGAGAATTTTTTCCAGGCTTTTAAGCGATTGCAGTACATGAAGCAGTATACAAAATATAGAAAAGAACAAGGAGAACAGATCGTTGCCAAAACAGATGAACTGACCAAGCTGAACAGGGACCTTACCGATCAACGAAAAATAAAAGATCAATTGATAGTGGAAAATAAATCTGCCAGACAACAATTGATGAAGGAAATGAACAAGCAAAAGGATTTACTGGGAAGCATTAGAAAGAATGAAAGCAAGTATACTTCCGCTATCCAAAAAAAGAAACAGGAGGCACGTAGGATAGATCAACAAATAGAACGCTTGATTCGTAGCGCCATTGCCGCTTCCAATAAAAAAGCGGGCAAAAGTTCTGGCAATAGCAGCAAATTTGTACTAACCCCGGAGGCCAAGATCGTAGCAAGTAATTTTTCTGCCAATAAGGGCAAATTGATATGGCCCGTAGAGAAAGGAATCAAGAGTCAGGGTTTCGGAGTATATAAAGATGCCGTTTATCCAGGTATAAAACACCAAAGCAATGGAGTTATCATTGCAACGGATAAGGGGGCAAAGGCCAGGGCGGTTTTTGAGGGCGAAGTAATTGCTATATTATCGGTGCCAGGCGGCAACAAAGGGGTACAGTTAAAACACGGCAACTATATTAGCACCTATTATAACTTATCCAATCTATACGTTAAAAAAGGAGATAGGGTTACGGTGAAAGAGGAACTTGGCGAAGTATATACCAATCGGTTTAACGGAAAAACCCAGCTAAAGTTTTATTTGTACAAGGATACCACGCGCTTAAACCCTGAAGAATGGGTTTATCGGTTATAACATTAAGGAACCATTATGAAAACAATCACGGATATTCAAGGAACTTTTACTTTAAACAATGGGGTAAAGATGCCCTATTTTGGATTGGGCGTTTATCAATCGGAAGACGGACAGGAAGTTGTTAACGCCGTTAAGTGGGCATTGGAGGCGGGGTACCGCCATATAGATACAGCTGCCATATATAAGAACGAAGAAGGGGTTGGACGGGGAATTAAGGAAAGTCCCGTAAAGCGATCGGATATTTTCGTGGTCAGCAAGGTTTGGAATGCAGATCAAGGATACGAGACGACGCTAAAGGCCTTTGACGCAAGTTTAAAACGTTTGGACCTGGATTATTTGGATTTGTATTTAATACACTGGCCGGTAGCCGGTATGTACAAGGATACTTGGAGGGCTATGGAGCGTCTTTACAAGGAGAAACGCATTCGTTCCATAGGAGTCAGTAATTTTATGCAACATCATTTGGAGGATTTAATGAAGGATGCACAAGTAATACCAATGGTCAACCAAATGGAATTTCATCCTTATGTGGTTCAACAGGATTTAATAGATTTTTGTAATGCCAAGCATATCCAATATGAGGCATGGTCACCTTTTATGCAGGGAAAGGTATTTGATATCGATATTTTCAAGACAATGGCAAAAAAATATAATAAATCGGTAGCGCAGCTTATACTGAGATGGGATTTGCAGAAAGGTGTAATTACAATCCCCAAATCTTCTAAAAAAGAACGTATTATTTCGAATGCCGCTATTTTCGATTTTGAACTTTCAGCCGCCGATGTTTCGCTACTGGACAGTTTACATAGAGGCGAAAGAATAGGCCCTGACCCCAATAATTTTGATTTTTAAAACCTCCTAAAGCTTTCCGGAAAGGTGGCTTATGATTCGTTTAAACCACATGGCCAAGCGTAAGCAGTTAAAGAATTACTCTATAAACAATGCCTTAAGTTCCGTGGCCTCATTAGGTTTCATTTTTCCTGCCAATACTAAACTTAATTGTTTTCTTCTCAGGGCCGCTGCAAAGCGTTCTTTTTCCAATGCCGTTTCAGGAGAAAGTACGGGTACTTCCGTAGGTTTACCCGTTTCATCAACGGCTACAAAAGTATAAATGGCTTCATTGGCCTTGGAACGCTCCCCACTAAAACGATCTTCCATCCAAACATCTATGAATACTTCCATGGAAGTTCTAAAAGCTCTGGACACGGCAGCTTCAACGGTCACAACACTACCTAAGGGAACTGCCCTATTAAAAGCAACATGATTTACCGATGCGGTCACGGTAATTCGTCGGCTATGCCGTCTGGCGGCAATACTGGCAGCCCTGTCCATTCGTGCCAATAACTCGCCCCCGAACAAATTGTTCAGTGGATTGGTCTCACTAGGAAGCACCAAGTCGGTCATTAAGGTTCGTGAATCACTGGGAGTCTTAGGCCGCATAGTAGTATAATTTTTGCGCAAAGATACGGCTGTTGAAAGCCAAAGTAAAGAAGAAGGAAAACTATTTTACGGATAAAAGCCAAGCTTCGCTGGACTCGGTACGCTTTACCTTTCTAAGGTATTGCAGCGCTTCATCAGGATCAACAAAGCTAGCATAGGTAACTTGGTGAAGGCCATATTTGTTTATGCCAAGATAAGAGGCATCAAACCCCCTTCGTTTTAGTTGGCGCACTTTTTTATCGGCATTTTGCCGAACCCTGAAAGCACCGGCAATGATGTGATGTGCTCCTGTATTTTTTTTCACCACGTCAAGCGTAATACTAGGCAATTCTAGCGGGGCGGTATTGAAAAAAGTAGCTTCCTGTATATTTTTGGAAACCAATTCCTGTGCTTCTTCCTGTGCCAATTGTTGCTTGTTCAGATTTTCATGATAAAATCGGTAACCCGTAAGCCCTGTGGAAAAGGCCAATAAAAGTATAGCAGCATATTTTAGATACGGCCTGTAGAAAGTTTTTTCCCTTTGTTCAGGAGTAATAATAAATGGAATTTTTTCTTCTAATTCCGCTACTTCCTCTTTTAACGCTTCTCTTACAACGGGTACGGAAACAAAAGAGGACATTCCAAAAGACGTGGTTAAATAATTAACTTGATACGAAGGCTGAAATTGAATTTTTCCTTCCGTATTCAACCATAATTCGCCAACATTGGAAAATACCAATCGTTCTTTTTTTAGCTGCAGTTTCCATTGTTGGACCGTTTTGGTTAACTGCAAGAGCATAGCTTCGTAAGTAGTTTTTTCGGCGTCGGCCATATAGGAAACCAACAATCCATCGTTGGAAGACAGTTGTTCATTGAACGAAATTACTTTGGAAGGAGGATAAAAGGCATTTGTAGTCTCATGGATTACAGCCGATTTCATTTGAGCTAGAAAAGCTCCGAACTCGGGCACAACAACGCAATTATAGCGATATAATAACTCTCCTATATAATGTTCCGTTCCCATAAGGACAAATATTATAAAAAATATAAAGGTACTAAACTCGCTACATAACTTTTTATTAACATTATATTTTATGTATTTTGTGAATAACTAAGAGGGACTTATAAATGACTCGTAATGAATTAATTGCCGTATTGCGATTACAACATATTCCAAATATAGGCGATGTTACGGCTAAAAAACTGATTTCCCATTGTGGCGGTCCAATGGCTATTTTTGAGGATAAAGTGCAGCATCTTTTAAAAATTGACGGAATTGGCAGGTTGACCATAAGGCACTTACATGACGCTACCTATTTGGAAGCGGCCGAAGATGAATTTCAGTTTATGCAAGAGCATAAAGTGACCTATTCGTATTTTATGGGTGAAGATTATCCGCCCTATTTGAAACATTGTGTGGACAGTCCTATTTTACTTTTCAAAAGAGGAAATATAGATTTAACAGATAGAAAAATTATTAGTGTAGTAGGCACTCGGAACATTACAAGTTATGGAACAAGGTTTTGCGAAGATTTTATTGCCGATTTAGCACCTTTGGACCCAATAATCGTAAGTGGTTTTGCGTATGGGGTAGATATTTGCATACAAAAGGCAGCAGTAAAGCATGGTTTACAGACCATAGGCTGCCTAGCGCACGGGCTAAACCAGATATATCCAAAAGCTCATTCCAAATATGTTGGGGATATAGAGAAGAATGGTGGGTTCCTTACCGAGTTTTGGAGCAGTAGTAATCCGGAGCGAGAGAATTTTTTGAAGCGTAACCGTATTATAGCCGGGATGAGCGAAGCGACCATTGTGGTTGAATCTGCCGAAAAAGGCGGTAGCCTGGTGACAGCGGATATTGCGAATAGTTACCATAGGGATGTTTTTGCGGTACCAGGACGCGCACAAGATAAGTTTAGTATCGGATGTAATAATCTTATAAAACAACAAAAGGCACATATGTTAACGTCTGCCGCGGATTTGGTTTATCTGTTGGATTGGGAAGTTGGGGAAAAAGAAGCAAAATGTGTTCAAAAACAATTGTTTGTTGAAATGGATACTAACGAAAAAACTATTTATACGTATCTACAAAAAGAAGGCAAACAACTTTTGGATACTATAGCGTTGGAGTGCAAATTACCAATTTTTAGGGCTTCTTCCACGCTGCTGCATATGGAAATGAAAGGGGCAATACGTCCTTTGCCCGGAAAGTTGTTCGAAGCGATCTAATTTGTCATTCCCGAGCGATTCCCGGGCCTAGTCAGAATGAAGTCGGGAATCCATTTTTCCAGACCAAGCGGTCTGTAACGGTACTGTTTTGCTATTTAATGACCCTGATTATGGCATTTCATCGATGAAATGCCATTTTAAATCTTTAGTTGAGACTTTATAATGCCTTTCTATGGTCAACAAAACCGACCAGGGAGTCTTTTATAGCACTATTGGTTTTCGTTAGGATTCACAGGCCTACTTTTCGGTTTCGATAGAAATCAAGAAGGATTGTAGGAAGCTCGCTCTAAATTATCAACTCGTAGAACTCATTTAAACTTTTTGGATTTTAGCGAAAATTAGCAATTTTTGTGTGCCGCCCGAAGCTTTCCACGTCTATTCTTATGAGAAGGGAGACAACTACTTCATCTAATCAAAGGATTTAGGATATTATTTTTAAAATTAATCGTACTTTTCTTTGAAAATAAAACGTATGCAGGGTTTTACAAATATCTTGCTCATCATAGTTTTGATTCTGCTGATTTTAGATGTGATTTTGTTCTATGGAATCCAGAGTGATCTAATTATAAGAAATAGAATTGGATTGCTGAACCCGATTAATACCCAACTTTGCTCCTTACCCTTTCTAGTACAACATCCGCTACTTTTTTAGCTTTTTCGGCCCCTATGGCCAACACATCGTCTACCTCATTAAGATGGTTCATATAGTAATCGAATTTTTCCCGGGCGTTCCCAAACTTTTCCAGAACAACTTCGAACAACGCCTGTTTTGCATGTCCGTATCCATAGTTGCCATTTAAGTAGTTGGACCGCATTTCTGAAATCTGCTTATCAGAAGCCATAATTTTGTAGAGTGCAAAGATATTGTCGGTGTCCGGATTCTTTGGTGCTTCCATAGGGGTGCTATCCGTCTGAATACCCATAATTTGTTTACGAAGCTTTTTGTCCGATTGAAAAATATTGATGATATTTCCCTTGCTTTTACTCATTTTTTCACCGTCGGTTCCAGGGATATACATGGTTTCCTTTTGCACTTGCGCTTCGGGAAGCACAAATGTTTCCCCCAACTGGGCATGGAAACGCGAAGCCACATCTCTTGTCATTTCCAAATGTTGCAATTGATCTTTTCCTACGGGAACAATATGGGCATCGTAAAGTAATATATCCGCAGCCATTAACATAGGATAGGAAAACAGGCCCGCATTAACATCTTCCAAGCGATAGGCCTTATCCTTGAACGAATGGGCAAGTGTAAGACGTTGGTAGGGAAAAAAACAACTAAGGTACCATGCCAATTCTGTTACCTGTGGCACATCACTTTGTCTGTAAAAGACCGTTTGATCAATGTTGAGACCAAAAGCTAACCAAGTGGCGGCTGTGGCATAGGTATTGTTCTTAAGCTCCTTCCCATCCTTTATCTGTGTCAGTGAATGCATATCCGCAATGAAAAGAAAAGATTCGTTCTTTGGATTCTCCGCCATTTTTAATGCAGGGGCAATGGCTCCCAAAATATTCCCTAAGTGTGGTGTTCCGGTACTTTGTATTCCTGTTAAGATTCTAGCCATTGATATGAATTGATAACGAGGGCAAAGTTAAAACAAATCATAAAAAATGGGCCAAATAGCGTCAAGTAAAACAAATCTTTTAAATACCTATCGGTATTCTTCTATTTAAGAAAGCTACGCAGTGCGAAGAAACTTTTATTTTTCTACTGGAAATAAAAATTTTGAACAATCGAAATTATTACTTTTGATCCCATGGGCAGCTTTTTTAAAAACATAGGCCATATAGCGTACCGCATTTGGTTCTATATATTGGTTACACTACCTATAGTGCTTTTTTTTCCATTTTTATTCATATCTACCCTTTCGGAAAAATGGTATCCCTGGTTTTTTTGGTTGGCCCGAAATTTGTGGGCCGCGCCAATTTTGCACGGAATGGGATGTTTTCCTAAGATTAGGCGGGAACAACAAATGATAAAAGGAAAAAGCTATATGTTGGTAGCAAACCATACCAGTATGTTGGATATTATGCTAATGTTGAGGGTGAGCAGGAATCCTTTTGTTTTTGTTGGGAAGAAGGAATTGGTAAAAATTCCCATTTTTGGATTTTTTTACAAGCGGGTCTGTATTATGGTAGACCGAGAGGATTCTAGAAGTAGAACAGGCGTATATATGAGGGCAAAACGAAGATTGGGCCAAGGATTGAGTATTTGTATTTTTCCGGAGGGGGGAGTGCCGGAGGAACATATAGTGCTGGATGAATTTAAGGATGGCGCCTTTAAAATGACCATTTCACATGGAATACCTGTGGTGCCCATTACTTTTTATGACAATAAGAAACGTTTCCCCTTTACACTTTTAAGTGGAGGCCCTGGTGTAACCCGGGCGAAGGTGCATTCTTTTTTTAAGACCGATCGACTTAAAGAAGAAGAAAAGGCCACACTGCGCGATCAGGTCCGAAATGTTATTTTGAAAGAGCTTACGGCGGATTTGAAGAAATAAAGAACGCCCTGACGGAGTTGCCAGGGCGTAAAGGCGTTATTGCGTGGGCAATAACTAACCTAACCAACCTCCTTAAAACCTGTAGTTTATACCACTGTAAACACCTATTGAAAATGGTCTAAAATCGCCGGCAGTTTCGGAAAATGTATTCAGTTGATATTTAAATATAGGTTCCACATTCAATCGTACTTTTGAGCTAAACTTATAATTAATACCCAAACCTACATTGGTACTGAAGTTTACCGAATTAATTTTATTACTTGTGCCGACTTCTGTAGAAAGACCTTCGGATTCAAGGCGAATAGCATCATCCACAAGGAACAATGAACTAAAACCACCTATGACATTTACGCCCATCTTTTTGTCTACCAAAGCGTAGTTAAGCTCAAAGGGGACTTCCAAATATCCAAATTCCTGTACCATTCTGCCATCAAGGGAAGGGGTTTCCGCGCTTACAAATTCGACTGAATTTGAAAGCGGATCGGAAAAGCCGCCGGAAGCTTTACTTCGTATAACCAGATTTCTTGAAGCGCGGGAATAATCAATATTATCTATAACCGCATTTGTGGAACCATCTATGGACGAAGAGAATTCAACTTGATCAGTATCGTAGCCATAATCTACTTTATGGATACCCGTACGTAGACTTAATCTTTTATTGATTTCATAGGATACGGAAAGGCCATAACTAAAGTTCACATTACCGGATTTGGAATTGGGTGTAAAATCGGAATGGATAGGGGAACCTTCGCCAAAGGAATCAAAATAAACAGGGGCCACGCTAGGTCCAACAGACCATTTTCCCGTATTGTTTTCTGCAATTAATGCCTCCTCTTCCTGCGCCGCAATTTCATCAAAAATAGATTTCTTATTACTCTCTTCTATTGCATCGGTCTGTTTTTGTTTATCGGTCTGTACAACCGCTTCCTTGCCCATCTCTTTTTTAAAGATACCTTTCTCTTTATTTTCCTTAGGATTTTGATTTTTTTGATGGTTGATTTGGTCTTCCTCCAAATTTTTGGCAATAGCCTCTTTTTTGGAATCGATAAAAGAATCTTCTTTGTTGGTCTTAGCTATGTCTTTGTTATCATTTGTCGATTTGTTTTGTGAGCCTGCCGAGCTAATCCGGTTTTTTTGATTTCCGATGTTTTGGTCTATGTCATGTGTTTGTTCTTTTTTTATCTGAGAATTGGCCAGACTTTCTTCTGTAGTTTCCGGATAGGACGATTTTTTTTCTAAGGGAGTTACATGATCATCGGCATTGATTTGCGCATTGTTTTCCGGAGTGGTCACCACTTTTTCCAAATTTTCGTCCGGTACCGTATGATCCCTATTGTCCGGACTCTTGTTCTGTTCTATTTTTTGGGTTTTTGTATCATCCACATCGGTTATAATAGTTTCTATATCCGGACCACTTGCAAATGGATTTATGACATACAAAACAATGGCCAATAGTGCCGCCACACCGCCCAGCTTCCACCATAGGGGGATAAGCTTGCGGGATTTTTTCCTTTGGTCCAAGGAAGTTTCGATGGCCTTCCAGACTTTTTCATCCGGAATTTCATCGAAGCTCTTCAACTTCTCTTGGAACAGTTCATCTATTTTCTTTTTACTCATGCTGCAATGAATTATGCAATTTTTATATTTTCTCTTTCTATACGCACTGCTGTAATCCTTCAATTATCATACATAAAACCCTGTAAAAATGATTAGGATTCCGATAATCGCTTTAGTCCGGCCTGTCTCTATTTTTTCCTTCAAAATCACTCTTGCCCTGGCAAGATTGGATTTGGATGTCCCGGAAGATGTTCCCAACATTTCCGCAATTTCCCTATGGGTATACCCATCAAGCACGTACAAATTAAAGGTCATTCGATATTTATTGGGCAATTCCTGAATATATTGGAGAAGGGTAGAAAGACCAATATCCTTATAATCGGAGTCTACCGCCGTATCCTCTTGAATATTTTCCGAAACTACATTTAAATGTTCTTCCTTTCTATATTTTTGGAGTACGGTATTGACCGTTATTCGTTTTATCCAACCTTCAAAGGAACCTTTAAATTTATATTGGTCTATTTTGTCGAAAATGGTCATAAAACTGTCATGCAAATTATCTTCCGCTTCCGTTTTATTACGGGAATATTTAAGACATATACCAAACAGTATACGGGAGTATTTCCTGTATAATTGTTCCTGCGCGGTTCTATTGCCTTTTTTGCAATTGTTTATGAGTTCTTCCAGACTCAAAATATTTGTTGGTTAGATTATGTTTTAATTAATTCGTCTGCTCTTGGTTTACAGGCACTTCTATCTCAAGATATTCCGGATTTCCGTCCGCATCTTCGCCGGTCCAGAATTGAAACAAATAGGTATCCGAAAACAGCGCAATAAACCTAAATGAGGTTTCAACCGTTTCCGTTTCTTCCGTACATACCAAATCAGTTCGTACGGCACCGATCGCCACAACATTCCGTACGGTTACATCTGGTTTGGCAATATCAAAACCTTGAAAAGAAGTACAACCGTTCGGTCTTAGATACGTCACTTTGATTACATGTGTTTCATTAAGGGTAAAAGATTCCGGAACTTCCACATCCACGATTTGCAACGAGACAAAATTGAAATTTGGCCCATCATCAATATCGCAGGAATTGAGGGATAGAATTGCAAGAGCAATGAAAAGAAAAAACAACAACCTCTTCATAACAAGTCTTTTTAATCAAAAGATGTTAGCCAAAGGCAAAGGTTGCGTAAATAAGGTTAAAATACCTAAATTATAGATATTGCGCTTTAAGCTTTAACTACACTTATAGCTTCCTTTATTTTGGCTTCCAATTCCTCGGAAAGTTCAGGGTTGTCCTGTAAAAGAGCTTTTACGGCATCCCTGCCCTGACCTAATTTGGTTTCGCCATAGCTGAACCATGAACCACTTTTTTTGATGATTTCATATTCAACGCCCAGGTCCAGGACTTCACCAACTTTTGAAATACCTGCTCCGTACATAATGTCAAATTCGGCGGTTCTAAAAGGAGGTGCAACTTTGTTCTTTACCACTTTTACACGGGTCTTGTTTCCCTGTACGCCCCCGTCGGTATCCTTTATTTGTGTGGATCTTCTAATATCCAAACGAACGGAAGCATAAAATTTAAGTGCATTTCCACCAGTGGTAGTTTCAGGATTTCCGAACATCACTCCAATTTTTTCACGCAACTGATTGATAAAAATTACGGTACAATTGGTTTTACTAATGGAACCCGTCAACTTTCGCAACGCTTGGGACATCAATCTTGCATGGAGCCCCATCTTGGAATCTCCCATTTCCCCCTCTATTTCGCTTTTTGGGGTCAATGCGGCAACAGAATCTATAACGACAATATCGATAGCTCCCGAGCGAATTAGATTATCTGTTATTTCCAATGCCTGTTCCCCGTTATCGGGTTGGGAAATTATTAAATTATCGATATCCACTCCCAGTTTTTGTGCATAAAAACGATCAAAGGCATGTTCGGCATCAATAAAGGCGGCGATTCCCCCATTTTTTTGGGCTTCTGCCATGGCATGAAGTGTAAGTGTGGTTTTTCCGGAAGATTCCGGACCATAAATTTCAATTACCCTTCCTCTGGGATAGCCTCCTACGCCCAAAGCAACATCTAGACCCAAGGAACCTGAAGGAATTACTTCTACATTTTCAACAACACTATCGCCCATCTTCATAACGGCACCTTTGCCATAGGTTTTATCCAGTTTATCCAATGTAAGTTTTAGGGCTTTTAATTTTGCTTCTTTTTCTGAACTCATTTCATAAAATGTTAGGGACGCTAAATTACCATTTCTTTTTTCATATCCCAACGGCAACGCAACCTTTTGCCAAAACAAGCATCTCTATAGAAACTAGAACTACGTTCTAAAAAGATATACCGTGTTCCTTTTGGAATTTTGGGCAGCGATGGTCATTATCCTACGTTTTAATTTCTATGAAAAAGAAAATATAAGGAGTGGTCTTAAAAGAGTCCTTACCATATAGTAAGGGCTTTTTTTAATTTGTACTTGCCCTGATTATCGCTACTTTTGCATTTTAATTTATTCTTTAACTTAACTATTGGTATAGCATGCAACTGTACAATACTTTAAGTGCAAAGGAAAGGGAGGCGCTTATTATAGCTGCGGGCAAGGAACGTCTTACCATCTCTTTCTATGCCTATGCACATATTGGCAATCCGTCAATTTTTCGTAACTACTTATTTATCCATTGGAACGAGCTGGATGTTCTGGGCCGTATCTATGTGGCCCATGAGGGAATTAATGCACAATTATCGGTTCCCGCTGAAAATTTCGAAGCATTTAAGACGTTTTTGGACAGCATTACTTTTTTAAGGAACGTACGTTTAAATATTGCTATAGAACAAGACAACAAATCTTTTTTAAAGCTGAAGGTAAAGGTCCGTAAAAAAATTGTGGCCGATGGTTTGGACGATGGCACCTTTGACGTGACCAACAAAGGCATCCATGTAAATGCCATTGAATTTAATGCGCTCATAGAAGATCAGGATACCGTTTTGGTGGATATGCGCAACCACTATGAAAGTGAAATAGGACATTTTAAGAATGCAATTACCCCAGATGTGGACACCTTTAGGGATTCCCTAGATCTCATCGAGAAGGATTTGGCAGATTACAAAGAAGACAAAAAATTGGTCATGTACTGTACCGGGGGTATCCGTTGTGAAAAAGCGAGTGCCTATTATAAATACAAAGGGTTTAAAAAAGTCTATCAATTGGAGGGTGGAATTATAGAATATGCCCGACAGGTAGAAAAATTAAATTTGGAAAACAAATTCCTGGGTAAAAATTTTGTCTTTGATCACCGAAGGGGCGAACGAATTTCCGAACATGTAATAGCCCAATGCCATCAGTGCGGAAAGCCCTGTGACGTTCATGTAAACTGTGCCAACGAAGCATGTCATTTGTTGTTCATCCAATGTGAAGACTGTGCAAAGAACATGGACAATTGCTGTTCCAACGCATGTAAGGAAATCCATGGGTTACCTTTTGAGGAGCAAAAAAAGTTGAGAAAGGGTATAACGGTAAGCAATAAAATCTTTAAAAAAGGACGCTCGGAAGTGCTCAAATTTAAAAAATAATAGGGATTCAAGGTGTTGGGCAGTCAGGTGAATAGGGCTACCCGCACAAAAAATTCCCTAGGACAAAAAATTCATGATTTGAGTTTTGGGCACAATTAGATCGTGAGTTTTACTTTTTTCTTTTCGTTGGGAAAGGCTTGTCGTATATTACATACTTTATATCGCGTTAAAAAAATACTATCTTTACATTTGAGTTTAATATGAACCTATTTTAGTAGAAACCCCGAGTTTCTGCTAAATCAAGATACAAAATATGGGTTGTAGCAGTTGTTCAACTGGTAAAGACGGACAACCGCGTGGATGCAAGAACAACGGTACTTGTGGCACAGATGGTTGTAATAAATTAACGGTGTTTGATTGGCTTTCCAATATGTCCCTACCCAATGGGGAAAAACCGTTTAATTGTGTGGAGGTCCGTTTTAAAAATAGCAGAAAAGAGTTTTTTAGGAATACCGGGAATTTATCACTTTCTATAGGGGATGTTGTCGCATCACAGGCCAAATCCGGCCATGATGTAGGCATGGTGACCTTAACGGGAGAGTTGGTAAAAGTACAAATGAAAAAGAAGAAGACCGTTGATGATAATGAACTTCCCAAAATTTATCGAAAGGCTTCACAGAAAGATATAGATATTTGGCAGAGATGCAGGGATAGGGAAGAAGAAATAAAGAAACGTTCCCGGGAAATTGCTATTATATTGGGCCTTCAGATGAAGATTTCCGATGTGGAATTCCAAGGAGACGGATCCAAAGCTACATTTTATTATACAGCCGAGGAAAGGGTAGATTTTCGTCAGCTGATCAAAGATATGGCAAAAGCTTTCGGTATTCGTATAGAGATGCGGCAGATCGGCTATCGCCAGGAAGCGCAGCGCTTAGGGGGTATAGGTTCCTGTGGAAGGGAACTCTGCTGTTCCACTTGGTTAACGGATTTTAGGTCTGTAAGTACCGCGGCCGCCCGCTACCAACAACTTTCCCTTAATCCCCAAAAACTGGCCGGGCAATGTGGAAAACTTAAATGTTGTCTTAACTATGAGTTGGATATGTATTTGGAAGCACTTAAAGACTTTCCTTCCCAAGACAGTAAACTCTTCACGGAAAAAGGATTGGCTTTTTGCCAAAAAACGGATATTTTTAAGGGGATACTTTGGTTTTCATACAAAGATGATCCTGCTAATTGGCACACATTGACCAAGGAACAGGTACATGAAATCATTGAAAAGAACAAGAAAAAGGAGAAAGTGGCCAGTTTAGAGGAATACGCGGTAGATAATATAATAGAAGAAAGAACGGTATTCGAAAATGTAGTAGGGCAAGATAGCCTTACACGTTTTGATAGACCAAAGAACAGTAGGAAAAGAAACAAGAACAAGAAAAGAAGAAACACCAGAAAAAGACCAGCGAAAAATGCATAAATATGTAATGGTTATAGTGCCTCCTCTATTGTTGATATTGTTGGTTTCCTGCAACGAAAATATGGTAGTTTCTGAATACCGCACTACTAATGATAATGTCTGGAACAAGGACACTATCATGTCATTCACTTTTTCCGAAATGGATTCCGTCCAAACCCATAATATCTTTATCAATATTCGTAACGATGATACTTTTCCGTACAGTAATCTTTTCTTGATTGCGGAGCTTAACGCTCCCAATGGGGAGACTATTAAGGATACGCTGGAATATGAAATGGCACTCCCAGACGGTCAGTGGTTGGGGAAAGGCTATGGAAGTGTAAAGGAAAACAAGTTATGGTATAAAGAAAACATCGTTTTTAGTGAAACCGGCGTATATACCTTACAATTGTCGCACGCTATGAGAAAGAACGGTGCCGTGGAAGGTGTTGTAGATTTAGAGGGCATCACCGATGTTGGTTTTGAAATCGAAAAAAGTAATTAACAAAAGCTATGGCAAAAGCTGTAAAGAAAAAGCAAACGAAAGGCTTTTTTAAGTACATCAAGTGGTTCTGGATATTATTTGCCTCGGGGATTTTCATGGGCCTTCTGGTATTTTTGTTGGCGGCATGGGGGGTCTTTGGGGAAATGCCCACCTTTGAACGTTTAGAAAATCCGCAGACCAATCTTGCTTCGGAGATTATTTCCTCGGACGGAAAGACTTTGGGCAAGTTTTATTTGGATGATAACAGGACCCCGGTGGCTTTTGAGGACCTTCCGGAGAATCTTGTCAATGCATTGGTGGCCACGGAAGACGCCAGATATTATGATCATTCGGGAATCGATGCAAGGGGGACTTTAAGGGCTGTTGCCTTTTTAGGTAAAAGAGGCGGGGCGAGTACTATTTCACAACAATTGGCAAGGCAATTGTTCGTTGGGATTCGTTCCAAGAAAAAGTCCCAGGCCATATTTCAGAAAATTCAGGAATGGGTCATAGCCACAAGGTTGGAACGTAATTATACCAAGGAAGAAATCATAAGCATGTACCTAAACATCTATGATTTTAATTATAATGCCGATGGTATCCGTTCGGCGTCAAGGATTTATTTTGGCAAGGAACCCAAAAATCTAAAAGTAGAGGAATCCGCCGTTTTGGTGGGGATGTTGAAAAATTCTTCCTTATATAACCCAATTAGAAGGGAAGAATTGGTGTTCAATAGAAGAAATACGGTATTGTCCCAAATGGCCAAGTATGATTTTATTACGGAGAAGGAAAAAGACTCCCTGCAGGCGCTTAAGATGGATATCAATTTTAGTCCGGAATCCCATCGCGAAGGTTTGGCCACCTATTTTAGAATGTACCTTCAAGGCTTTATGAACAGATGGATAGATGAAAATCCAAAACCTGCACTGGAAGGGGAAAGGGACAAGTATAACATTTATTTGGACGGGTTAAAAATATACACCACTATTGATTCCCGAATGCAGGCCAATGCCGAGGAAGCGGTGCAAGAACATATGAAGCGTCTGCAAGCAGAGTTCTTTCATCAAAATACCCCTGATCGAAATGAAACCGCCCCATTTTTGGATTTAGAGAAGAGCGAGATCGATAATATCATGGAACGGGCCATGAAGAATTCCGAAAGATGGCGGGGTATGAAGGCATCCGGCAAGTCGGAAAAGGAAATAAGGGCTTCTTTTACGAAGAAAACCGAAATGACCGTATTTGATTGGAATAGGGATACTCAAGAAAAGGATACCGTTATGACCCCCTTGGATTCCATTCGGTATTACAAATCCTTCCTAAGGACAGCCATGATGTCCATGGAACCACAGACCGGACACGTAAAAGCATGGGTGGGCGGATTGAACTACAAACATTTTCAATATGACAATGTAATCCAGGGAGCACGGCAGGCCGGCTCTACTTTTAAACCTTTTGTTTATGCTGCGGCCATAGACCAATTGCGATTATCGCCATGTGATTCCTTGCCCGACAATCAATATTGTATTGAGGCCAATAAGCATGGAAATCCGGATCCCTGGTGCCCCAAGAATTCCGTTGGAAAATATTCTGGTAAAATGCTGACGCTGAAGAACGCGTTGGCCAATTCGGTAAATACGGTTACAGCACAATTGATAGATAGGGTGGGCCCCAAAGCGGTAGTGTCCATTGTAAAAAACTTGGGCTTGACCAAGGAAATCCCCGAGGTGCCTTCCATAGCATTAGGGACACCGGATTTTAATGTGTACGAGATGGTAGGTGCCTACGGCACATTTGTAAATCAAGGCGTGTACGTTAAACCGGTAATGGTTACCAGAATAGAGGACAAAAACGGTACCGTGTTATATGAGTACGTGCCAAAGACCAAAGATGTATTGAGTAAGGACGTATCCTATGCCATGATAAATCTGATGGAAGGTGTTACACAGGGTGGTTCGGGAACAAGGTTAAGGCACAGCTACAATAAAGACCAAACGGTATATAAAGAAATAATAACCGGCTATCCATATGGGTTAACCAATCCTATTGCGGGAAAGACGGGGACCACACAGAACCAGAGTGATGGTTGGTTCATGGGTATGGTGCCAAATTTGGTAACTGGTGTTTGGGTCGGTGGCGAGGATAGGGCCACACATTTTAAGAGCATTACATACGGTCAAGGAGCGTCCATGGCTTTGCCTATTTGGGGTCAATATATGAAAAAGAATTACGCCAATGAAGAGTTGGGCGTTTCCACGGGAGCTTTCCCAAAACCTGAAGGCATGTCCATTAATGTGGACTGTTCCAAAATCAGGGATGATATAGAAAAAGATACCGATTTGGAAGATGATTTGGACGATCTTGACTTTTAATGGCGGGAAGGACATTTTCAAAATAGACAGTTATACCCATTGCAGACCGGCATATTGACCCTTCTTAAAAAGTTGGGTTTTATTTTTTAACCATCCTGTTAAAATAAATACATTGTCCTTTGGCAAAAGCTAAAGGATTTTTTGTTTAAAAATCGTAAATTCGAACTGTTTTAATACCTAATCTTAATTTTAAAATGATACGTAAGACAGTAACCAATGTCCAAGATGCCTTAGAAGGAGTAGCGGACGGTATGACCTTTATGTTAGGAGGATTTGGCTTATGTGGTATCCCGGAAAATGCCATTTCAGAATTAGTGCGCTTGGGCATAAAGGACATCACCTGTATTTCCAATAATGCCGGGGTTGATGACTTTGGATTAGGGCTTTTGTTGCAGGAGCATCAGATTAAAAAAATGATATCCTCCTATGTGGGCGAGAACGATGAGTTTGAACGGCAAATGCTGAGCGGTGAACTGGAAGTTGAACTTACTCCACAAGGAACCTTGGCAGAGAAGTGTAGGGCTGCACAAGGAGGTTTCCCGGCATTTTACACGCCTGCTGGCTACGGAACGGAAGTGGCCCAAGGAAAGGAGACACGAGAATTTAATGGAAAGATGTATGTTTTGGAAGAGGCCTATAAAGCGGATTTCTCCTTTGTAAAAGCGTGGAAGGGCGATGAAGCAGGGAATCTAATTTTTAAGGGAACTGCACGTAATTTTAACCCATGCATGTGCGGAGCCGCCAAAATAACGGTAGCCGAGGTTGAGGAATTATTACCTGCTGGTGCATTGGACCCCAATGATATCCACGTTCCCGGAATATTCGTACAGCGTATTTTTCAGGGAGCCCATTATGAGAAGAGAATTGAACAAAGAACGGTACGTAAAGCCAATTGATCAATGGTTTTAATGTAATAATGTACCAATGATTAAAAAAGAAAATATTGTAGTTGAAAAATCGATCGACTTTGCTCTAATGGTTATCGAATTTTCTGAATCTCTTAGGGATATTCATAAATACGAGATGTCTTCTCAGATTTTTAGAAGCGGAACATCAATTGGAGCTAATATAAGGGAAGCACAAAATGCTGAAAGCAAAGCGGATTTTATTCATAAATTCAAAATCTCGGCAAAAGAGGCGGATGAATTGGAATATTGGCTGAATTTGTGTGATAAATCCCCTTTTTATCCTACTCCAAAGATTGAATTACATCAAGAACTACAGTCGATAATAAAGATCATGTCAAAAATTATTTCCTCGAGTAAAAAGAAATAATTTTCAAATCGCAACAAATTTTTAATCATCAAATAGATGTTAGACAAAAACGGAATAGCAAAACGTATCGCAAAGGAAGTAAAAGATGGGTACTATGTAAACCTCGGTATTGGTATCCCTACATTGGTCGCTAATTTTGTGCGAGACGATATCAGTGTGGAATTCCAAAGTGAAAATGGTGTCTTGGGCATGGGACCTTTTCCCTTTGAAGGGGAAGAGGATGCCGATATCATTAATGCAGGCAAGCAGACAATTACTACTTTGCCCGGAGCGTCCTTTTTTGATTCTGCTACCAGCTTTAGCATGATTCGGGGGCAACATGTAGACCTGACCATCTTGGGCGCCATGGAAGTATCCGAAAATGGGGATATCGCGAATTGGAAAATACCGGGAAAGATGGTGAAGGGGATGGGAGGAGCTATGGATTTGGTAGCCTCTGCAGAAAATATTATCGTTGCCATGATGCATACCAATAAGGCGGGAGCATCTAAATTGCTTAAAAAATGTACGCTGCCTTTAACCGGAGTGGGCTGCGTAAAAAAAATAGTGACCAATCTTGCGGTAATACAAGTTACTTCAAAGGGCTTTCGATTATTGGAACGTGCTCCTGGTGTAAGCGTAAAAGATATAGAACGGGCCACCGAAGGCACTTTAATCATTGATGGGGACATTCCTGAAATGATCGTCTGACCAAAATTAGGATACAATTCTTCGGAATACGGATTATTTGGTTTTTTCACAACAGGATTAACTCAGTTCACAACAATAATTTAGTTATAAACAAGCTTACTACTATATTTACATTGTAATTAAACGTTAAACCCCAAATTTAACCTGATATAAAACCTTTACAGCTATGGAAGCCCAAATGAACAATCC
The DNA here is from genome assembly GCA_049670505.1 of Saonia sp. Lineage (GTDB taxonomy): Bacteria > Bacteroidota > Bacteroidia > Flavobacteriales > Flavobacteriaceae > JBATTK01. Next base: position 29,787 of record JBATTK010000085.1, on the reverse strand, counting down.
AATTGAAGAAGAAATTCAAGTATATCGAAATGACTTTTATAGTGGCATTTTGATGTTGACCAGAAAGCTTTTTATGCTATAATAGCTTTTACAAAAGATTTCTAAAAAGGGTTCCGGCAAAGTCGGGACCCTTTTTCTTTTCCCTATTTTAAGATTCGCCCAGAAAACTTATTTTTAAGGAATCTTAATCAATCTATATGCAACTTCATTATCTAGAAGGATCAGTAGCGCATTTGGAACAGCTTATCGAGATCTCCAAGAAAACATTTGCCGACGCTTTTGAAAAGGATAATGACCCTGACGACTTTGAGGCGTACATCAATTTTGCTTTTGACAAGCATAAAAATGAATAAAGAACTGAATAATGCCGATATAGCTTTCTATTTGGTCTATGCGGACGAGGAGTTATGTGGATATTTTAAACTGAACGAGCATGGGGCACAAACAGAAATCAAGGATAAAGCGGCCATAGAATTGGAACGCATTTATGTTTCCAGGGAGTTTCAAGGAAAAAAAATTGGAGCGTCAATGCTGAACGAGATAAAAAGAATAGTTTCTCTAAAGAACAAAACATATCTATGGCTTGGCGTATGGGAAGAAAATATAGGGGCGATCAAGTTTTATGAAAAACATGGATTTAAAAAGTTTGGAACCCATCCGTATTATGTAGGAAAGGACAAACAGACCGATTGGCTTATGCGATTTGATTTAGTATATTGAAGACTCTAAAGAAAGTTATAAAAATGATATCGTTCAGAATACTTTTCCTGCTTTTTCTTTGTACAAGCTTTTCGTTGGCCCAAGATTCCTATTATTTCCCTGAACAAAATGGAAAATGGGAAGAAAAAGATCCAAAATCCTTTGGAATGGATAATGCCTTACTTACCAAGGCAGTGGATTTTGCAAAGAACAATGAATATTCTGGATCCAAAGATCTACGTATGGCCATTTTAAAAGGGTTTGAGCGGGAACCTTTTCACGAGATTTTGGGTCCCACAAAAAAAAGGGGAGGTCCTGCAGGGGTTATTCTTAAAAATGGATACATCATAAAGCAATGGGGAGATACCAAACGTGTAGATATGACCTTCAGCGTTACCAAAAGCTTTTTGTCTACCGTAGCAGGCCTGGCCGTGGATAAAGGACTTATTGCGGATGTAAACCATAAGGTAGGAGTATATATTTGGGATGGGACGTTTAATGGGGAACACAATAGTAAAATTACTTGGGAGCATCTGCTACAGCAGAACTCTGATTGGTCCGGGGAACTTTGGGGAGGTAAGGATTGGGCGGATAGGCCACCCAAAAATGGGGGATTGGACGATTGGAAATCCAGAAAACTAAATGAGCCGGGAACCCTTATGGAATACAATGATGTACGCGTTAATGTGTTGGCATACGCCCTAACACACGTATGGCGCAAACCTTTGCCTATGGTTCTTAAAGATAGGCTTATGGATAAAATAGGGGCTTCCACAACTTGGCGTTGGCATGGTTACAAAGATGCATGGACCGAAATAGATGGCCTACAAATGAAATCCGTCACCGGAGGGGGTCATTCCGGTGGTGGGATGTTTATAAGTACCGTGGATATGGCACGCTTTGGTCTCTTGTTCTTGAATGATGGTAAATGGAAGTCGGAAGAATTGCTCAGTAAGGACTGGATTCAAAAAGCAATTTCGCCATCCATACCTAATATAAACTATGGGTATATGTGGTGGTTAAACAAAAAAGGGAACCGACATTGGGAAGGTCTTTCGGAAAATATCTATTATGCCGCCGGTTTTGGGGGGAACTTTATCGTAATCGATAAAGAAAATGACCTGGTGGTCGTAACGCGTTGGTTAGAACCCAATAAAATAGGTGAATTAATGGCAATGATTAATGCCGGTCTTAACAGACCTTAGATATTCCGTAGAATTTCAGCAGCTTTTTTTAAAGTATCCGTAGTTTTTGCAAAACAGAATCGGAGTAGATGGTCATCTCTTTGATCCATATTGAATACGGATATAGGAATACTTGCTACTTTATCTTCAATGGTAAGTTTTTTTGCAAAATGGATATCGGCTTCATCCGTAATTTCCGAATAGTCGAGTAATTGAAAATAGGTTCCTTGCGAGGGAATCGGTTTAAATCGGGAATCCGCTATGGCCGACAAAAAGAAATCCCTTTTTTCTTGATAGAAGCTCCCCAACCCCAAATAGTTTTCCGGCTTTTTTATGTACGTAGCCAAAGCCCTTTGTATAGGGTGGTTTACACAAAAAACGTTGTATTGATGGGTTTTTCTAAATTCATGCATCAATTCCTTAGGGCCCGCACAATACCCCAGTTTCCATCCGGTCGTATGGAACGTTTTTCCAAAGGAGGCACAAATAAAGCTTTTTGAGGCCAAATCACCGTACTTGGCCGCACTTTCATGTAGGCGTCCATCAAAAACAATATGCTCATAGACCTCATCGCTTATAACAATAATATCGGTTGCTTTAAGAATCTCTTGGAGCCGCAACATATCGGCCTTGGAAAGCATAGTGCCACTAGGATTGTGCGGTGTATTAATAATAACCATTTTGGTCCTCGGACCAATCTTATTTTGGAAGTCGTTCCAGTCTATCGTAAAATCCTTGCCTTTTAGTTGTATACATATGGGTATTCCTCCATGTAATTCAATGGCGGGTTCATAACAATCATAGGCAGGTTTAAAAACGATTACTTCATCACCAATAGTTATAAAGGAAGAAATAATGGTAAAAATGGCCTGGGTAGCACCGGCGGTAACCGTTATTTCCGATTCTGGGTGATAGCTAACACCATAAAGTGCCTCTATTTTTTCGGAGATGGCCTCACGAAGCGAGAAAATACCCGCCATGGGGGCGTATTGGTTATAACCTGCCTTCATGGCATTATCCACTAAATCCAATAATGCGGGATCCGGTTCAAAATTAGGGAACCCTTGGGATAGATTTATGGCATTGTGTTGTGCGGCCAACTTGCCCATTGTAGTAAAAATAGTGGTCTGTACTTTAGGAAGCTTGGAAGTTATCTTATTCGAAAAAGTGGGCATTTTGGAACCTATTGGAATATAAATGTAATAAAATAACCTGCACTAACCGTCCAAAGCAATCTTAGATTTAAAAAACCTGGAATTAGGGGTTCATAATACGATCCAAGAAGGCTTTATCGTTTTCCGCCAACAATTGTCTGCCCATGGAATTTGCAAAGGCGATCTCAATTAATTTCCCGATAGCCTTGGAATTGGATTTTGTTAAACTGTTGGTTCTGTAGACCACATCCCGAATGGTTGAAAAGCTAATGTTGGTGCGGGCTGCAATATTGGCAAAATCATCTTTTGCCGTGTTCCTTCTTAAAATGGTTGATAGTCTTTCGCTGATCGGTTTTCCATAATCGTTTTCTGCAAACATATTGTATTGGTTTTTATATAAGACATAAATGTGGATTGTTCTTCGTTTATTTTATACAATTATATTGCATATTTTACTATATTTGTCTGTAATTGAATTACAAATAACACAATAATATTACATGTTTTTACAAAATATGTAGGATTATTACACAAATTTACAATATTATGTTTGTTTTTAAGCAATTGAGACGAGAAAAAAAAGTTACACAGGACGATTTGGCCGAAGTCATTGGGGTCAGCAAAAGTACCATTCAAAATTATGAGGCAAAAGGGGCCACTATCCCTACCAAAAATCTCACAAAACTTGCGGAATATTTTGATCATAGCATCGCAGAACTTTATTTACGCGAAGTGAACGAGGCGGAGGGTATTTATAGTGTTCCGGCAACGAAAAGCGGGAATGATATTAAATCGATCGGACACGGGAAATATGTGGTAATGGTTCCCTTGGTATCGGCGGAAAATCGACAGCGATATATGAAGAGGGTTCAGGATGAAATGTTTTTGGCCCAACTAGGCCGTATAGGTTTTGTCCTACACCGAATAGAAGACTATAAATATATGGCCTTCGAGATTACCAATAAGTCTATGGATAATGGAAGTATCCATGGCATTCCGAACAAAGCTATTGTTTTGGGAAGGGAGGTTCCCAAAAAAGAATTTGCGAGAACGTTGGGAACCGGCCAATATCCGTACTGGGTGCTGATATACAAGAACGACTTTATGTGCAAGAGGATTGAATCGTATAATAAAAAAGAAAATACAATAGTTTGCCACAGTCTTAATAGCTCCCCGGAGTATTCCGATTTTGAAGTGGACATGAAGGAGGTACAACAGCTTTTTGTGATTGTAAAAAAGGAGGTGGGGCAGGTCGGACGCGTGTCCTTATAGGTTTTGAATCTAAATAATTCCCATACGGCTCTGTCACGCCTTCATATAGCCTTTTCGGCTGACGAAGGCCTCCTGGATAGTCAGTTTCAAGAAATTTTATATTCCCCAGATGGATTTTACCGAGCTTGGGGTACCCATAGAACAAAGCCAGGTGAACAGCCAGAAAAAACATAAAAAGATCTTTTAAGGACGGCGTTAACAAGTCCCAGCGGCACAGTTCCCGGTCCAAAAACAATATCGCTTTCCTCGATCAGCTACCTAGCATTGGATTCTGATCATGTTGACTACATTCTTCATAGTAGAAAGACCGATGTTGGTTTGGTCGGTCACCGCAGCAAAATCATCTTTTGTAGTGTTTGTTCCAGTATCATGGATAGTCTCTCTCGGATAGGTTTTCCAAGTCGTTTTCTTTGAACATGTCGTATGGGTTTTTATATGGGATATAAATATGGGTTGTTCTTCTTTCATTTTGTACAATGACTTTCTGCATTTTGCTATATTTGCCTGTAATTGGATTACAGATACATGTAGTTAAATAACATATTTTATATACAATATTGGGTTACCCCACAATAGTATGTTGGTTTTAAAGCAATTGAGACGTGAAAAAAAAATTACCCAAGGCGATTTGGCCGAAGCCATTGGGGTCAGTTTACGTACCATACAACTTTATGAGAAGGAAGATGCCAACATCCCTAACAAGAATGTTGATAAGCTCGCGAAATATTTTGGGATGACCAAAGCTCAGTTGTATGCAGCGAATGAGTCGGATCCAGTGTATTATTTGGAGAATAAAAAACTCAAAAAAAGCCATGATATTACCAAATTGGATCCCGGGAAATATTTGGTCACGGTTCCTTTGTCAACCGTAAAGGAACAAGGGAAATATGCTCAAAAATATGATGATGAAACCTTTATGGGTACATTGCCACGTATTGGTTTTGTAATCGATCAAGTTTCGGTCACACGGTATATGGCCTTTGAAATTGCCAATAATTCCATGTATAATGGAACAGCGGAAGGTATACCAAATGGGACTATTGTTTTGGGTAAACTGACGTCTAAAACCGAACTGCTGCGCAAAATAAAGACCGACCAGCATAGATACTGGATGATTTTACACGGAAATTCTATGATGTGCAAGCAGATTACGAAATACGATAGGACAACTAAGGGGTTAACCTGCCATAGTATAAACGATTCTCCGGAGTATTCGGATTTTGAAATACATTTGGAGGACGTAAAACAGTTCTTTATGATTATAAAAAAACAAGTGGATTAGTCGTTATCCCTTTTGATTCTCCAAGTGGGAAACCACCTCGTTCAAACAACGCTCTAACTCCTTCTTGATTTCCGTTTCCCAAAACCGGAATACGGTGTACCCCAAACGGTTCAATTCGCTATTCACTTCTTCGTCCCGTTGCATGTTTCGCTCGATCTTTGCGATCCAAAATTCCCTGTTGGTCTTTACTTTTGGCTTTCTTTCCTGCCAATTATGGCCGTGCCAATATTCACCATCGATAAAAATGACGGTCCTATATTTTTTAAGGGCGATATCGGGTTTCCCGATCAATTTATTGTAATCTATTCGATATCTATATCCGGCATGCCAAAGCGCTTTTCTAAATGCCAGTTCGGGTTTGGTGTTCTTGCCCCGGATCTTGCCCATAATTTTGGAACGTTCGGGGGTCGTATAAAAACCGGATTCCTCATTGAAACGAGGCACTTTGATACGTTCTTTGGGGTAGTTTTTAGACATGTTTGAAGATAACAAAAATCCCAAACTCCCATTTAAGGAATTCGGGATTTTCTATTAGGTTCCCTGTTTGAACAGGAACGTCAAAAATAACTTATCCTTTTACGGTAGCGCTCAGGTATTCCCTGTTCATCCGGGCTATATTCTCCAAAGAAATCCCTTTGGGGCATTCTATCTCACATGCTCCGGTATTGGTACAGTTGCCAAATCCTTCCAGATCCATCTGACGCACCATATTTTGCACTCGATCGGCAGCCTCTACCTGGCCTTGTGGCAAGAGGGCGAACTGGGAAACTTTAGCGGAAGTAAATAACATGGCGCTGGCATTTTTGCAGGCGGCCACACAAGCTCCACAACCAATACAGGTAGCGGCATCCATGGCTTTATCCGCCATATGCTTTTCAATAGGAATGGCATTGGCGTCCACGGTATTGCCCGACGTATTTACGGAAATATAACCACCTGCCTGTTGGATACGATCAAAGGCGCTACGATCTACGATCAGATCCTTGATTATAGGAAAAGCGTTTGCCCTAAAAGGTTCGATCACGATGGTATCCCCGTCATTAAAACTTCGCATGTGTAATTGGCAGACAGTTATTTCTCGGTCTGGGCCATGGGGCTGACCGTTAATTTGAAGAGAGCACATCCCACAGATTCCTTCCCTGCAGTCGTGATCAAATTCGATGGGTTCCTCTCCTTTATTGATCAATTCTTCGTTAAGCACGTCCAACATCTCCAAAAAAGACATATCGGATTCAATCCCATTAAGCGGGTAGTCTACCATTTGTCCCTTGGAGGAAGCATCTTTTTGACGCCAAATTTTTAGATTCAGTTTCATAGTTATCAGGTTTTAGCGATAGACGAATAGGGACTATAGTTTGTTTTCTAAACTTTTGATTAAGGAATTCAGCATTTTACCCGTCTCCTCTATCAGATTCTCTATTGTCTCGCTATTTTCTATATAATTTAGATCTTTTGAAATAATTATTTGTGTTTCCAACTCAAACAAAGAACCCCGGGAAATTCTTAAAAATTGAATGTAATTCTTCAAAGACATTCTACCCCAGCCTTCGGCAATATTAGATGGGACTGAGACTGAACACCTTCTCATTTGACTTGTTAATACAAATTTTTCATGTTCGGGAAAGCTATTTGTTAGTCGGTAAACTTCTTTGACCAGCGTTATTGATCTCTGCCATACCAGTAATTCCTTATATGACTTCAAAGTTGCCACTATTCCCTAATTCCTATTCCCTAATTCCTATTCCCTTAATTACTTATACGAACGTGTCTTCAATTCAATATTTTCATAAGTCAAGGCTTCTTTATGCAAGACAGCATCCTTTGGTTCGCCTTTGTATTCCCATGCGGAAACGAACTTAAAGTTTTCATCGTCCCGTAGTGCCTCTCCTTCCGGTGTCTGGTACTCTTCCCTAAAATGACCACCGCAAGATTCATTTCTTGTCAGTGCATCCTTGGCAAACAATTCCCCTAATTCTAGGAAGTCGGCCACTCGGCCCGCTTTTTCCAATTCCTGATTTTTATCATCACTACTTCCGGTAACCCTAACATTTTCCCAAAAGTCTTTTCGTAATGCCGCAATTTCCTCAATAGCTTCCTGAAGGCCCTTAGCGTTTCTAGACATACCGCACTTGTCCCACATGATCTTACCCAATTTCTTGTGATAATAATCCACGGAATGTTCACCTTTGCCGTTCATTAATTTCTCAATTCGGTCCCTTACATGCTTTTCGGCTTCGTCAAACTCTGCAGTATCCGTAGGGATGGCACCCGTTCGGATATCGTCGGATAAGTAGTCGCCAATGGTATAAGGCAGCACAAAATAGCCGTCGGCCAAACCTTGCATTAAGGCGGAAGCACCTAATCTATTGGCCCCATGATCGCTAAAATTAGCTTCCCCGGCGGAATAGCATCCGGGAATGGTGGTCTGTAGGTTGTAGTCTACCCAAAGACCTCCCATGGTATAATGTACGGCCGGATAGATCATCATTGGTGTCTTATACGGATCTTGGTCTACAATTTTCTCATACATTTGGAAAAGATTCCCGTATTTGGCTTCGATGATTTGTTCCCCTAATTCGCGAATCGTTTTTTTATCGGGATCTTTCATTCCCGAAGTAAGGGCTTTCTCTTTGCCATAGCGCATAATGGCCGCTGCAAAGTCCAGATATACCGCTTCACCTGTTTTATTGACGCCGTAACCGGCGTCGCAACGTTCTTTGGCCGCTCTTGAAGCTACATCCCTAGGCACTAGGTTTCCGAAGGCCGGATATCTTCTTTCCAGATAGTAGTCCCTATCCTCTTCTTTTAGTTGTGTAGGCTTTAGATTACCCTCGCGAATGGCCTTTGCATCTTCCAAACGTTTAGGGACCCAGATACGGCCATCGTTTCGTAAGGATTCCGACATCAAGGTCAGTTTGGATTGATGGTCACCCGATACCGGAATACAAGTAGGATGTATTTGCGTATAACAAGGGTTGGCAAAGAAAGCACCTCTCCTGTGCGCCCGCCATGCTGCCATTACGTTACAGCCCATGGCATAGGTAGATAGGAAAAATACATTTCCATAACCCCCTGTGGCCAAAACTACGGCATGTGCAGCATGCCTTTCTATTTCACCGGTGACCAGATTTCGGGCAATGATACCTCGGGCCTTACCATCTACCAACACTAAATCCAACATTTCGTGACGGTTATAGGCTTGTATCTTACCGCGATTAATTTGTCGGTTCATGGCGGCATAGGCACCCAATAATAATTGTTGCCCTGTTTGTCCTTTGGCATAGAAAGTTCTGGATACCAAAACGCCCCCAAAGGAACGGTTGTCCAAAAGACCACCGTACTCACGGGCAAAAGGAACCCCTTGGGCCACACACTGATCGATGATATTGGTAGATACTTCGGCCAAGCGATATACATTGGATTCACGGGATCGGTAGTCCCCTCCCTTTACGGTGTCATAGAAGAGTCTATAGACGCTATCCCCATCGCCTTGATAATTTTTTGCGGCATTAACGCCTCCCTGGGCAGCTATGGAATGGGCCCTTCTAGGAGAATCCTGATAGCAAAAGGTTTTTACATTGTAACCCAATTCCGCCAAAGTAGCGGCGGCAGAACCTCCCGCAAGACCGGTACCTACAACGATAATATCTATATTACGTTTATTGGCCGGATTTACCAGTTCAATATCGTTTTTATGTTTTGTCCATTTATCGGCCAAAGGGCCGGATGGAGTTTTTGAATCCAATACTCCCATAATTAATGTGTTATTGGGTTAAGGTGGTGGTAAATGGCAATAAAGACGAAGGCCAATGGAACGATCACCGCAAATAGGTTTGTAAACTTTTTTATAGCTGGAGTGTATTTATTGTTGACTCCCATGGATTGAAAGGAAGATGCAAAGCCGTGCCATAAATGAAGGCTTAGCAATACAAAGGAAATTACATAAAGAATGGTCCGCCAAAAGGGGGCGAATTTTTCAACCGTTTCTGCATAATAGCGGGTGGGATCCTCCGGGTTTGCCTGAACGTACTTGTACGTCATTTCATGAATCCAAAAATCATAGAAATGAAGACCAAGAAAAGCTAAGATTACCAAGCCGGAATAGATCATATTCCTTGAAACCCAAGGTGCGTTTGCACTACCCTTGTATTTTACATAGCTGACGCTGCGAGCCGCCCTATTTTGGATTTCCAAGACAAAACCCATAACAAAATGGATGATGACCCCCGCAATCAAAATAGGCTGCATGATAAATTGCACCAAAGGATTGTACCCCATAAAATGGGAAGCTTCATTAAAAAAATCCGGAGAAATAACGGAAGCGAGGTTGATGGTAACGTGTAATACTAAAAAAAGAACTAAAAATAGGCCCGAAAGTGCCATCACAACTTTTCGGGCAATCGAAGATTTTATCAATCCACTCATTAGTAGCTGGTTTTAGCTTCAAAGTTACTGCACAGAAGGGTTATGAACAAATTTTGCAGTGGTTTAGTAGCGTATTTGGAACTAATTTAAACAATCTCCCACGGTTGTTTATCACATTCCAAAAAAAAGTAGGGAATAGGCAAATAACTTTAAACAGAAAAGCTCCCTGTACAGGGAGCTTTCATGAATAAGGAAGGTTATTTTAACAATAACGCCCGTTTTTAATCTTTGATATCGAATAGATCTTTAATCTCTTCATAGGACATTTTGCTGTAGTCCACGCCTTCTGTTTTTAAGGTAACATCACCGGGGTTGCCATCATCCGCAGGTGCTCCGCCTGGAATCAGAACATATCTATATTCTCCAAAAAATGGGGTGCCTACGCTTTCACCTTCTTCATTGGCCACTACTACAATATCCAATTGCTCCGCCTGTTCTACCCTATAGTAATGCGATTGTTGTAAGGCGGCCCCAAAAACAATAGGTAGAGCGAAAACATCGGTATCGTTGGTAACGGGAGCCGGATTGGATCGCCCAAAGACCAAAATAACCCCCTGGTCAATTATGGCATCGGTCATCAGGGGAGCATCAATAGAAAAAGAGGCGCTGGTAGTAATGATATTGGTGTCAAATTCCGAATCGATCCAATCCGAATATATCACATTGGCCGTGCCAGGTTCTCCCTGATCTCCTTGTTCCCCCTGTTCCCCGGCCGGCCCTGCAGGTCCTTGCTCCCCTGCCGGTCCTTGAGGTCCAACAGCGCCATCTTCCCCATCATCCCCAGAGCAGGAAATGAGGAGGCATACGGAAAAAATAACACTAAAAAATTGACTCGTAAGTTTCATTGTTTTCATGATTCCAAATATTTTTAAAATTTAATTTATAGGCCAAAACTATACTTAGCCAGCCGTTTGCTTCAAATTGTTCGTATGAACGGCCCTATGCATTTTATATATCCATATATTTATTGTGTCAATGGTTAAATTAACTGTAAGAGGGGTCTATCTGCAGTTGGTACGTTAGAATTACCGTCTATACATTAATTCTACCCGATGACCATAGAATAGCGTTCACTTTAAGACGGTAGCATGTAATTTGAAACAAAAAGCAAATCATGATGATGAGAGCAATTGTGGTTGATGACGAGCCCGCGGCCATCAACAGTTTAACTTGGGAGCTACAGAAATTTTCGGAATCCATTAAAATAGTGGATACTTTTACCTCTGCAACGGAGGCCCTTTCAGGAATTAATTACCTAAAGCCGGATTGTGTTTTTCTTGATATTGAGATGCCGGAAATGAATGGGTTTGCCCTCTTACAAAAATTGAAGTACCGCAACTTTGCGGTGATTATTACAACGGCATATAATCAATATGCCATACAGGCCATTAAGGAAAGTGCATTGGATTATTTATTGAAGCCCATAGACGGTGACGACATCAAGATCGTTGTAGAAAAACTCAAAAAAAGCAATAGTTCCCAAAGTTTTCAGGATCAGTTTCAAGAAACACTGAACGCATTATCCCGCGCAAGCACTTCACAAATGATCCAGATTCCGGTAAACGGGAAAATACTGTTTGTAAAAACCGATGATATTGTCCACTGCGAATCCGATGGGAACTACTCTAAAATATTTTTGGAATCGTCCAAGGAGCTATATGTTTCTAAAAAACTCAAGGAATTGGAAGACTTATTGCCGGACGCCTGCTTTTTTAGGATTCACAATTCCTTTATTATTCATATGCTAAAAGTTACCGAATATCTCAGGGGAGATAACTATGTAGTGTTATCGAACAACAAAAAGATACCGGTCTCCCGCGTAAAGAAGGAAGCTTTCCTACATAAAATGTCCCTTTAAAATATGGATGGCAACACGATTACATCTTTTTTAGAGAATAGTAACGGGAACGGCTTTGGATTTTTGGTAGTGGTGGTGCTTTTTTATCTTTTTGTTTTTTTCCTTATCCAATATTTTCAGCATAAAAAACTGTTTTATTTGCTATACAGTCTATATGCCCTTGTAAACGGTACTAATTTGCTCAAATATATAGAGGGGGTTTTCTTTTCCGATTTTTTTAACGCACCGGAAGGCAGTTTGGTAGTACGTTTTACACATTATCCTTCACAACTCTTTGGCACATTGTTCTTTACCTACTTTCTGATCGAGATTATGCAATTAAGGAATAGTTATTCCAAATCCATTAGATTCATTAATTACTTTTATCTCATTATTTCACCAATATACCTAGTTCTTTGGGCCATATATATGGCCAATCCAAATTCCTACCTGATTGATTATTTCCATATGGTCGTATTTATACCGTCGGGATATCTCATGTTTTTTTGGATGTTTTATATGGTCTATCAACAAAAGGTTGCTATTAAATGGTACATCATCTCCGGGATGTCCGTATTGGTCACTACGTATTTTATAATTTCGTATTTATCCACACAAGAATTTACGGCAAACCATGAAACGCTTTATTTCTTCTATATCGGGATTCTTGTGGAAAGCTTACTGTTTGCCCTTGCCATTGGTCTGGAACAAAAGGTGGTCTATACCGAAAAAGCAGCAGTACAAAGGAAGTATATTTCGCAATTGGAGGAAAACCAAATGATCAAGGAGAGTATCAACCGTATGCTTTCCGAGGAACTGGCGCAAACAAAATCAAGCGTATTGGAAATTAGCGCCGAGGCCCAAAAGGAGCGTACCGAAAAACTTACCATGAAGTTTGAGCACAAGTTTTCTCAATTACGGCTAAACGCCCTTAGAAGCCAGATGAACCCCCATTTCATTTTTAATGCACTCAACTCCATAAAATCCTATACCATTGAAAACAATCAGGAAAAGGCTATTTTTTACTTGACTAAATTTTCGAAATTGATTCGAAGCATTTTAGAGAGTTCACGGGAAGAACAAATTACCCTGGCCGAAGAATTAAGGACGTTGGAAATGTATATAGAAATTGAGAATGATCGCTTTAAAAACGATATTGAATTTTTGCTAGAAGTAGATCAGGCCATTGATACCCATAAAGTAAAAGTGCCGGCACTCTTTCTGCAGCCCTTTGTTGAAAATGCTATTTGGCACGGACTGTCAACCAAAAAAGGGAAAAAAACATTGTGCATAAAAGTATCTAGGTCCAACACTTCCCAAAATTTGGAAATTAGAATAAAGGACAATGGTGTAGGTCGAAAAGTAACCAGAAATAGGAATGCGAAAAACCCTTTTAAAAAGGATTCCTTGGGCCTTAGCCTAACCGCGGATAGGCTTGATCTATTTTCAAAAAAGCAGGGCAAACATTATGGGTATACCATAACCGATTTATGGGACGATGCTACACATAAATCCTTGGGGACCCAGGTAGTGGTAGAAATACCGGAAATGATGTAATGGATTCCTATGTAAACCATTGACATTTTCTCCCTTTTACATAAATTACGTATATGCTACCTGAGGGCTTTTTTTACAAAATTTACAGGCTTAATTGGCGGGATTGTGATTTTTGGCCGATATTACGTACAAAATCAAAAACCGACTGAATTTTTAAGATGGACATTGGGTTATTATCGGTAAGTATGAATGTCTATTCTACCAAGCGATTGGCCGAAGAGGCAGAGAAATTGGGACATTATATAGAATTGATCGACCACACCAAGTGTTCTGTAAAGCTGGGTTCGGGAACTCCTCAAATTTATTTAAAGGAAGATAATGTTACGGATGAATTCGATGCCATTATTCCAAGAATAGGCACAAAAGTAACCCGGCATGGGGCTGCTATTGTAAAGCAATTTGAAATGAACGGAATCTTCAGCACAGCTCGCTCTTTGGGAATTACGCGTGCCAGAAATAAAGTACGTACTCTTCAGATTATGGCGCGTAAAGGCATTCCGATTCCGGAAACCTTATTCTCGATTAATCCCGACAATATTAAGGAGCAGATCGAGATTTTAGGAGGTGCCCCCGTGATTATCAAATTACAGGAAGGTACTCAGGGTCTTGGCGTAATTTTGGCGGAGAGCAAGAAATCCGCAAAATCAATAATAGATACCTTCTATAAAATGGATACCAGTATCCTCATCCAAAAATACATTGAAGAGGCCAAGGGGGAGGATATCCGTATTTTTGTGGTAGGGCATAAAGTAGTGGCGAGCATGAAACGTTCTAGCGAGGTAGGGGAATTTAGATCCAATGTACACAGAGGCGGACTTACCACGATGATAAAACCAACGGCAAAGGAGCAACATATTGCCCTTGACGCAGTAAAGCATTTGGGACTCGGGGTCGCCGGGGTAGACCTTATCCGTTCCAAAAAAGGACCACTCCTTATTGAAGTCAATGCCTCTCCCGGCTTGCAGGGTATTGAAGCCGTTACCGGGGTCAATATTGCCAAGGAAATCATATTATTTGTGGAAAAGAATGGGAGACGTAGAAGAAAGAAATAAGTGGGTAGCAAACAGGTTCGGTAGGCATTAGTTTTCTAATGGTTCCATGTAATACCATAATAATTGGAAAATTGTTCGATTTTATAATTTTAAACCCTAAAGGCTTGTACTGAGCTTGTCGAAGTATGAAACTTGAAACAAACAAAACCATAACTATCGGAGGCGAGACCGTTGCGGCCGGAGAAAGTAAACTTTTAAATATAAGTATTGACCGATTGCCAACGGGAACCTTAATAGATATTCCCGTGTATGTGTTCAATGCCAAGAAGCCGGGACCTACCATTTTGATACAGGCAGGATTGCACGGAGACGAGATCAACGGAATAGAAATTGTTCGAAGGATGCTCTATGAGAAGCGGTTCCAAATTACAAAGGGGGCTATAATTGCCGTGCCGATCTTAAATATTTTTGGGTTTATCCATTTTTCAAGGGATGTGCCAGATGGAAAGGATGTAAACCGTAGTTTCCCTGGCACCAAGTCGGGCTCTTTGGCCAGTAGGATCGCATACCACTATGTGTCCGAAATTATGCATCAGATGGATTTTAGCATAGACTTGCACACAGGTGGCAGTCAACTGCATAATTTTCCACAAGTACGCTATACCGGCGAAGATGTTGATAGTATAAAACTTGCGAAGATCTTCAATGCCCCGTTCTCCTTCCCCTCTCGTTTAATACGCGGGTCTTTTCGAAATGCCGCTTTCAGGATGAAAAAACCTACTATTGTCTATGAAGCAGGTGAAAGTATGCGTTTTGATGATTTTGCCATAAGCGAAGGTATGCAGGGCATATTAAATA
This sequence comes from Saonia sp., assembly GCA_049670505.1. GTDB lineage: Bacteria > Bacteroidota > Bacteroidia > Flavobacteriales > Flavobacteriaceae > JBATTK01. Next base: position 14,527 of record JBATTK010000085.1, on the reverse strand, counting down.
TACTAAGCCATTTTAATATGATCAATAAAATGGCCCTTGAATACACGGAGCGCTCCAATACTATCTTTTTACAGGACAGAAAATGGCTTCGCGCCCCAACAGCAGGGATGTTCATTCCCAAGATAACCAATGGTAGTACGGTAGAAAAAGGACAGCAAATGGGGATGGTAACGGATACCTATGCCAAGCATACCAAAAAAATAAAGGCCCCATATGATGGGTTTGTGTTTTGTATCAACCACCAAGCAGTGGTAAACCAGGGAGATGCCCTGTTCCATATAGGAGCTCCTTAGGCCTGTACATGTGCTCCTATAAACCGATTTCCTAATAGAACATGGCAGGTGTCGCGAAGGAAAAACACAAGATTGTGAGGTCTCTTCCTCTGCGCTGTTGTAGATTCCCGGTATTTTCCACAGACCGATCAGTCTGTACGCTTGGTAGTTTATCGATATCCTTATGCAAAAATGGCTCTTTATCGATGAAATACCACAAAAAAACATGCAGCTTATAGCTTACGCAACAATATTTTAACCTACAAAACCGACCGTACAGTCGGTTTTCGATTATTCCATAATTGCATGGCACTCTTATCGTTCCATATCCTCTAATTGAATGGTAAGTGCTTTCGTAGATAATTGTACTTCGATCAGGGATAGGATAAGGGAAACCATTAGCGCTAAAAGACTACTCCCAAAAACAAGGTTGGCCCAGAAGTCCATTTCTACATAAATCAAAAACATAGTGATTACCGACAGTAAAAAACTGATGATGGCTACCGCTTGCATATTTTTAATAATGGATAGCCGTTTCCTTAATTTCTTTACTTGCAAGCCCACTGCCTGTGATTCTGTTTCCTTATATTTTTGGTGCAGTTGTCTTATCAAGGCAGCAATGGCCAAATAACGGGCATTATATGCCAGCATGGTCAAGGATATTGCAGGGAAAAGAAGGGCCGGAATGCTAAGGGATAGCTGCATACCTATTCTATTTTAAAAGTTACTTTTTCCGAAGCGCCGTTCCCGGAAATCTCAATCTCATACGTTCCTTTGGGTAGATAGGTTTTTCCGTCCTTGGCTTCGTTCAGTTCTGTTTTGTTCTTCTTTAGGTAGGCCAATTTTCCGCTTTTGGAAAAAGCCACATCATAGGATAAAATGTTAAAACCTTTATCCGCATTAATTTGTGCGGCGCTGACTTCTACACCGTTGGCCGTTAAAATCTTGGCGGTATATGTACCTGCCGAGGAGGTGTAAAATGTGAGGTCTATTCCAGGAGTTGCTGGTTTGGCCCATGAACTCCATGCACCGCCCCAATTTTTGGAGTGCTTTATAGTCGCAACTTCAAAGACGACTAGATCCTTGGCCAAGGTTTCCTTGGTTGCCTGTTGCAAATGGGAAATATCCGCCTGATAGATACTACGGCCATGCGTACCCACCAATAAGTGTTTCGCTTTTGGTTGTATGACCAGATCATGAACGGCCACATTGGGTATTCCATTCTGGAACAGCTCCCAAGAGCCCCCTTGATCAAAGGAGACATAGACACCATTATCCGTGCCAACGAACAACAAATGTTCATTTTCGGGATCTTCCAGAATTACATTAACGGGCGATGCAGGAATAGTGCCCGAAATATTTTTCCATGTCGCGCCATAGTCATTGCTCATATATAAGTAAGGAGAAAAATCGTCCCAACGATAACCGTTTAAGCTTACATATACCCGTTCTTTTTGGTGCATGGAAGCTACCACTCGGCTAACCCAAAGACCTGTCCCTTTACTGAGATCGTTGCTATTTTTAGAATCCTGTAGTATTATATTCTTGCCTATTTCTACCCAACTACCACCACCATTTTTGGTAAGCTGCACTAGGCCGTCGTCGCTTCCGGTATAAATAAGCCCAAACTTAAGGGAAGATTCCGAAATGGTGGTCAGCGTACCATAGGCCACATTGCCATTTTTGCCACCTTTGGTCAGGTCGCCCGAAATAGTTTCCCAATCATCGCCCTGGTTCATGGAACGATGCAGTTTATTGCTCCCTAGGTATAGGATATCTTGATTATGTGATGATAATAAGATGGGTGTTTGCCAATTAAATCGATAAGGCGCTTCGCCCAATTCATGTTTGGGCTGTATGTATTTTCGTTTTTCATTCGCCAGATCCAAGCGAAAGTAATTACCAAATTGGAAGCCGGTATATACGGTATTGGAATTTCTGGAATCGATCTGTACCTGCATTCCATCGCCTCCTAAGATGGATTTCCATGTATAATGTCCTGTTTGGTGCCAACTGCTGCTCTCCTTGGCATTGTAGGGGCCTTTCCAAACACCATTGTCCTGTAAGCCTCCATATACATTATAAGGTTCTTCATTATCAACGTTGATGGCATAGAACTGGCCTACAGAAGGCGAGTTGTTCTTGATCCAATGAGCTCCATCATCATAGGAAATATTTACCCCGCCGTCGTTGCCGTTAATCAAATGCCCTGGCATTTTGGGATTTACCCAAAGGGCATGGTGATCGGCATGAACATTATCCCCATTAATGGATGTCCAGCTATTGCCCCCGTCTTCCGATTTTATAATGGGGACGCCCCCAGTATAGATTTTGTCCTTGTTCTTGGCATCTACCCTAATTTGGGCAAAATAGTAACCATAACTGTAAAAGAGGTCGTCTATATAATTTTCGTTCATTTTCTTCCATCGTATACCACCATCATCACTTCTATATACCTCCGCCCCTATTACGGGAGTATCGAATAGTAGGGAATTGGCATTTTCCAAATATTTTGCAAGATCCAATGGTTTAACGGCACCGTTACGGACCATTTGTTTTATGTTGTCCGCCCTGTACTTTTCATGAAAACCATTGGTTTTTAGAAAATCGTTCAGTTCTTTATCCGTTAACTTCACAAGGTCTTCTACGGACATTGTTTTAAAATCATCCTTGGAGAGACCTTCGGACTTCTTTTTGGCATCTTCCGTCTTATCTCTTCTAAACTGACTATCGTGTATGGCATAGACCGTGTTTTCATCAAAAACGGCCAATCCTATGCGTCCTACACCGTACCCTGTTGGAAAACCGCTTTCGGCAACCGAAACCTTTGCCCATGTATTTCCCCCATCCGTACTTTTATAGATACCGGATTCCGGACCGTTGCCAGTGAAGTCCCATGCCTTTCTATTCTTTTGCCATGCAGCGGCATACATGGTATTAAAGTTACCGGGATCATAAGCAAGATCAATGATTCCCGTTTCATTATTGATGAAAAGTGTTTTTTTCCATGTTTTTCCCCCGTCCGTAGTTTTATACACCCCCCGTTCCTTGTTCGGGGAATATAGATGTCCGGTTACACCCACGACTAATTCCTCTGGTTTGTTGGGATTGATCAGGATTCGGCCAATATGATGGGAATCTTCCAGGCCCATATTTTTCCATATTTTTCCCTTGTCCATGGATTTTAAAATCCCCGTGCCGGCATAAGAGGAACGGGAAGAATTATTTTCTCCTGTACCTATCCATATAGTGCCGGATTTCCAATCTACCGCGATGTCTCCCACATTCTGAGTTTCCGCGGTATCCATGACCGGGCTAAAGGAAGTGCCATTGTTATTAGTATACCAAAGCCCTCCGGAAGCATAGGCCACATAAAATTCCGTTGGCTCGTTCGGATTTACATCTAGATCTACTACCCTTCCACTCATAACGGTCGGCCCAATATTCTTAAATGGAATATGCCGCACAAGGGAGCTCGCTTCCATCTGAGCTTTGAGTTGTAACGCTTGCTGAATTGTTTGAGAGGAAGTTGACGGGAATTGTGCAGCACCTAACGCACAAAAGACAAGGGAAAAAAAGAAGGATAGTTGTTTCATATACCGCTAATTTAGATTGGCTGGGTGAAGTTATGAATTTGTTGGTAAAACTCCATTTGATAATTTGCTTGGGACAAAATATTCAAATGGTAAGTAGAATAGGTTCGGCCGTAGGGAGGAATATTGTGGCCCTATAGCATTGCTTTCATTGCAAAATTTTAGCGGACTTATACGTAAAAGAGGCAGGAAAAACCAATTGGAACATTTAAAAACAGCTTCATATTATTTAAATAATTAATATTTTAAAACCTTAAAATTGCATATAACATTAATATTTTGTTAATTTATTGACATATAACCAACCAACCTTAACAACATGGAATCGTATGTGCCGTTAATCATTCAATTGGTTATGGGCGCCATAGGGGGTAATGTAGCCGGTAAGTTATTAAAAAATTGGTCTTTGGGAACGGTGGGAAATTCTATTTCCGGAATCTTGGGAGGAGGCCTTGGCGGCCAACTTTTTGAAATGTTAGGTTTGGGAGGAGTAGATACGAGCGGAATCGACATGTCCGGTATTCTTGGTAGCGTTGCCAGCGGTAGCGTCGGTGGAGGTGTGATCATGGCACTAATAGGTGCTATTAGAAGGACTGTTTCAAAATAGTAAATACCAACTTTAAATTGAAGGAGGGGCTTAGAAATAAGCCTCTTTTTTATTGGCCTTGCGGCTAAATAACTATTTTTGGGTAAATCAAAACGACAATGAAGTACAAACAAATAGATAACCGATTATTTGTAAAGAACCGCAAGAAATTTATGGCCCAAATGCAGCAGAAAAGCATTGCCATTTTTAATTCCAATGACATATATCCCATTAGTGCGGATAGCACAATGCCTTTTGAACAGCACAGGGATATATTTTATCTAAGCGGCGCCGATCAAGAAGAAACTATTTTACTGCTCTTTCCGGATGCCATGGACAAGAAACATCAGGAAGTATTGTTTGTTCGGGAAACCAATGAACATATAGCTGTTTGGGAAGGTGAAAAACTGACCAAGGAAAAAGCCAAGGAAGTTTCCGGGATACAAAGCATATACTGGTTGACCGATTTTGATAAAATCTTTTTTGATTTGATGACGGAAGCCGATACGATCTATTTTAATACCAACGAGCATTACCGGCAATCCGTGGAGACCCAAACTCGAGAAGATCGGTTTATTATGAAATGCAAGGAGAATTTTCCAGCGCACCGGTATGCAAAGAGCAACCCTATTCTTCAACAGATTAGGGGAGTAAAGGAAAAGGAGGAAATAGGTTTAATACAGCAGGCCTGCAACATTACGGAAAAAGGTTTTCGAAGGATTCTGGGATTTGTACGCCCTCATGTTTGGGAATATGAAATAGAAGCGGAATACCTTCATGAATTTGTTCGTAATCGATCCAAGGGATTTGCCTATACACCCATTATTGCTTCAGGAAATAATGCCAATGTATTGCATTACGTAGAAAACAATCAACAATGTATGGATGGCGATATGCTGTTGATGGACGTTGCAGCGGAATACGCCAACTATTCTAGTGATATGACACGTACCATTCCTGTTAATGGCACATTCACCAAGCGTCAGAGAGAGGTATACGAAGCCGTGCTTAATGTTAAGAACGAGGCGACCAAATTGTTGGTCCCGGGTACAATTTGGGCCGAATATCATAAGGAAGTAGGTAAGATCATGACCTCGGAACTCTTGGACTTGGGATTATTGGACAAGGCCGATGTGCAAAATGAAAGCAAGGAGTGGCCGGCGTATAAAAAATATTTTATGCATGGAACCAGTCATCATATAGGTTTGGACACCCATGATTATGGGGAACTAAAAACCCCGATGAAAGCAGGGATGGTCTTTACCGTAGAACCGGGAATCTACATCCCCAAGGAAAAAATAGGTGTCCGCATAGAGGATGATGTGGTCATCCAGGAAAAGGGCGAACCTTTTAACTTAATGCAAAATATTCCAATTGAAGCGGAGGAGATCGAAGAGTTGATGAAAGGATAGTTTTCTGTCGGCAGTTGTATCGTTTCTGGTTTCCTGGATTTGATTTTTGGATTCCGGTTTGCGGTCTTTCGTCTTTTCTCTTTGGTCTTTTGTCCTTGGGTCTTTGGAAAGATAGTTTTCAGCGGTCAGCCTGTTGTTTTGTCAGTCAGAACCTTTCGGCCCTACCTTCGTTTTCAGTCTTCGTAGCAAAGGTTACTTTCATCAAGGAGGCGAAACTTCGGTAGACAAGTGTGCTCAAGACAGGCTCCGCGAAGCAGAGCGAACCTGCCTGTCGACAGATAGGGAATCTATTCTGACTTCTTCTAAAACCCAATATACTGAGATAAGGAGACACAAAGCCTTTACCATAATTATTAATTTATTCAGCACCATTTTTTTTCAACAGAACATTGGAGGTAATAAAAACTACCAAAGCAGGCAAAACCCATCCCATCCTAAAACTATTCAAAGGAATATAATGTTGTAAAAAAGCGGTAGCACCTCCCCAACCAATACTTCCCAAAAAGTCAGGGATACTAAATACAATCGTGGCAACAACGACCGCTTTAAAGACTTTGGCATGGGCAAATCTTTCGGGAACTACATTCAAAAGAATAAGGACTATGGTAATGGGGTAGATAAACATTAGGGCCGGTAATGCTACCGCTATGATATAGCCTACATTAAATTGACCCATAAGGATGCCCAGGACGGAACCTATAATGGCCGTTATGGTATATGCCCTTTGCGAATCGGCGAACCGACTTTTTATAAAGTCGGCCGTGCCGGTCACGATACCTACTGCTGTGGTGAAACAGGCAAGGGCTACTAGGATACTTAAAAAAAGATTGGCGGTGTTACCCAGCGTTTTTATACTGATTCCGTTTAACAAAGCAGTCCTGGAAATATCCGCATCAAAACTGGAGTACATCACGGCACCGGTAATAATCAATCCGGCATAGATGAAAAACAGCCCCAGCCCGGCCAACCAACCTACCCGCCTAATCAGTGTCTTCTTTTCTTTATAGGAGGCACCTTTATTTTTTAAGTCTATGGATATAATGATTACTCCGCCCACTACTACCGCACCAATAGCATCAAAGGTCTGGTAGCCTTCCAAAATACCATGTGCCAAGGGGTTGGAAAAAGTGGTCTCCCCAAAAACGGTTTCATAGGAAAATAAGGTAACCCCTATTAGGGCCAATAAGATGAGAATAATTGCAGGGGTCAGCAACTTCCCTATAATATTCAAAATCTTGGAGCGGTTCATTACAAAAATAAAGACCAGGACAAAATAAACAATACTCGTCGTTAACGATGACCCTTCAAAAAAAGGAGCTATGGCCATCTCATGGGTAACCGATGCCGTTCTTGGCGAGGGCAAGCTTATGGATATCGCATAAATAATAAAGGAGTATACCAAACTGAATTTTGGGGATACTTTTTTTCCGAAATCGAATATGGTGCCCTGTAGTTTGGCATGTGCCAATATCCCCATAATAGGAATCAAAACGGCGGATATACAAAACCCCAAGGTAACGAGCCACCATAGCCCGCCCGATTTAAAACCCAGTTGTGGTGGTAGTATTAGGTTGCCGGCACCAAAGAAAAGGGAGAATAGGGCAAAGGCGGTGATTAAAGTTTCCTTGGTTTTGTTCATGGTTAAAAATTCACGGGAAAGATAGAATAAAAACCCATGATCGCAAAGATGAAGGTAGTCGCGATTTCACATCCTTTTGTCGAAAAAAGTGACGTTCATCGAAAATATCTTAAAAAAAATAGTGGATGCCCAATAAAAAGCAGGGATACGGCGTTGTTGAATAAAGCTCTCTCCAAAGAGCTCTTTTTAATGTAAAAACCAAAACATAAAGATGCATTCTTTAGGCCCCAAATCCTAAATAACCGCGCCCCTAAAACCTACTTCTATGAAAAAAGCAATTTCCAACTATGGCATTAGATTAAGTTCTGTTTTCTGCAATCTTTTTGGACATCATTACAGCGTGTCAAAAAGGGTGACCATGCATATTAAGGAGTATAAATGTATTCACTGTAATAAGGAAGTAACTACAGATGTAAGTGGTAACCTTTCCGCACTTACTCCAGAGATGCAGGATATTAATAATACACTCGAAAATCTATATCAAAAAAGACATAGGGCCACCGAACAAGTGGCTTAATTATGCTTTGGCAAATGAATTCCGACCCTAAGCGGTCAATGGAATTTTAGAGATATTCCTGGAAACTAAATGCGTCTGCTTATGCTATGCTGCCATATGCCCCATGTCAGTGATGCTAGGATTGTGTTTTATTTTCGGGAATTCTTTTTTCTAGGACCTTAGTATTTTAAAGAAAATATCCATTTCACGTTCCGTTCCTACAGTTACCCGGCCCCAATTCTTCTTAGAGGGCCATCCACCGGTAATGAGTATATTATTAGCATTCATTTTGGTCTTGAACTTTGGATAGTCTCCAGTTTCAAAATAGAAAAAATTGGCATCGCTTTTAACATATTCGTAGCCCAATGCATCAAGTTCGGTATAAATGCGTTGCTTCATTTCATTATTCTTTTTTCTCGAAGTATTAAGAAAAGAAGTATCTTCTAATGCGGCCATGGCAGATGCAACTCCGATAATGTTGGGCATGTTCCCGGGAAACCCCATCATAAACCGATCTTCTATTTTTTTGATCAGCTCCTTGTTTCCCATTAGGTATCCCATTCGCTGGCCGGCCATACCATAAATTTTGGAGAAAGTCCTTGTAATTATAATATTGGAGTCATTATTGATCAGACTTGCCATCGATAATTTTTGCCAATCTTCGCCCAAATAATGTATATATGCCTCGTCTATACAAACGGTACATTTTTGCGATACGCGAGAACAAAACTCCCTTAATTCCTTGTGGGGGACAGCGGTGCTTGTCGGGTTGTTGGGATTAACGATTACAACTAAATCCGTATCGTTATCTACTGCCTGCTCCATGGCCGCTAAATCTATTCTCATGTCACTGTTTACGAGAACTGGTTTAATAGAGGTACCTATTTTTTTGCCAAAAGTGCCAATGACATCGAAGGCAGGATCCGGGACCACAAAGGTACTGTTCTCACCACCATACAGTATCGATATCCAGATCAGGGGTTGTATAGAACCATGCCCCAGGGCTATATTCTCGGGCTTAACACCTTCCTGGGTTGCAATGAGCTGCTTCAATTTTAAAAAATCATATTCAAAAAAATTCGCATATCTGTGACTTCTGCCCTTTACTTCATCAATTCTGTCCAGCACCATTTGAGATGGCCCGTACGGATTTTCATTAAAAAGTAGTCTTACGACCTTTTCGGAAGCACTTTTGACAGGTTCTTTTGATCTGTTCAGCGTATCGAAGCTAAGCATTGGAAGCCCGAAGCTCGCGGAAAATAGTGCGGCCTGTTTAAGCCATTCCCTTCTTTTAGTAGTTGACATGATTTACCGATTTTAAATTTCTTCTAAAGTAAAATTGGAGAAGAAACTAATCTTCCGGATTCAGGAATCTGGAATACATTTATGTGTTAAAGCAAGGCGCGGAATTCTGAAGGGGTATAGGAAGTTATCTTCTTAAAAACAAAATTGAATGCCGAGAGACTGTTAAAACCGCAGTTATAGGCCACTGCTATAATTTTGTGATTTGTCCGTTTATCATGTAACAGCTTTTTGGCCTCGTCTACCCGATACGTATTGATAAATCTTGTGAAATTTTGACCCTCGCACCTGTTTATCGTTTCGGAGATCGATTTTGGATGTACATCCAGTATTTCCGATAAGCGTTTGACGGTCAGGTCGGATTCCAAGTATAATTTGCGCCCCTCTACCGCCTGTTTGATTAAAACCTGATATTTTCTTGCATCAGCATCGGACAAGTTGGAGTTTTGATACTTGATCGGGATATCCCCCTTAAAAACCAGTCCTTGGTTAAACGCCATAAAGGCCAAAATTACCATAAGCAGGCTGAAAGAAATTGCCCCCGCAATATGATAGGGCAAAACTTGGATGAAAATCAGACCGTAAACCAACCACATACCGAGGAGACCTAGCGTAAGGTTTCTATACCAACTATTAACTAAACGATGGTTATGCTCCCTTCGTTGGTAAAATGTCCTCAAACTGAGAAAAACGTAAGTATAGGATTGCAGCAGTACTAAAGAATAGCTAATATTCCAAAACAGGTCTCCAGTGGCATTGGGTATTCGCCAACAAAAACCAACATAGATCATTGTCGGCAAAAAATGTAACAATAGCCTCAGCTTCCATTTAAATTCCTTAAAGAGTAATGCTTTTCCGTAAAGATAGAGCAGGGGGCCAACGGCCAGATTAGCGGCTAATCCCAGGTTTTTGAAAAATAAGGGAAGCTCCACGAAATTATAGAAGATGGCCTTGCCTATGCGTAAGGATAAAACGATTAGAAGTAAGCCCAATAAGGTATTGGCAAAGGATCTCCATTGGGGAGTAGATACCAGATAAAGCCCGAAAAAAGAACTAAGAACCAATCCCGCACTACTTAAGATAACTATCAAGAGGGTAGTTTCCATTTCGCAATTGCCAAGTTTAAGCAAGTTCTAATATAAAAAATATACTACCACATTAACATTCGGGGCTGTTAAATTCAAGTTGTTTATAGCGAAGCACTAGATGGCAGATTGCCCTTGGGAAAGTTCATCGGTTGTTTTGAGCACCATTTCCATCGGCTCAGAAATCCTTGACTTTTAGACTTTCTATTACGAACTTTCAAAAGAATTCCACCCTTGGGCGGTCAAGGGAATCTTAGTGTTGTCCCGGGTTATTAAATGTGCCGCTTCGCTTTTATCGGTCATATGTCCAATGACGGTCAAATTGGGATTGCCCTTGATTTTTGGGAACTCTTTTTGGTCTAGGGTAAACAGCAGTTCATAATCTTCGCCTCCGCTTAACGCTACCATAGTACTATCGATTCCAAATTCCTCACAGACCGATATGACCGTTGGATCCAACGGAATTTTATCCTCGTACAAATTACATCCAACATCACTTTGCTTGCATAAGTGCAGAATTTCGGAAGAAAGGCCATCACTGATATCGATCATAGCCGAAGGGCGTACATGTAACTTTTCAAGCAGTTCAACCATGTCATTTCTGGCCTCCGGTCTTAACTGGCGCTCTACAATATAGGCATAGGGCGATAGATCCGGTTGATTGTTGGGATTTACCTTAAAAACTTCCTTTTCGCGTTCTAAGACCTGAAGGCCCATATACGCAGCTCCCAAATCACCGGTAACGACTAAAAGGTCATTGGGTCTTGCACCGTTACGATAGACAATGTCCTTCTCTTTGGCCACCCCCAGGGCCGTAATGCTTATTAACATTCCCTTATTGGACGAGGTAGTATCCCCTCCTATCACATCCACATTGAAAGTTTTTGCCGCTACGGCCACCCCGCTATAAAATTCCTCCAAGGCTTCCAATGGAAATCGGTTGGAAACGGCAAGGGAAACCGTTATCTGTGTTGCCTTGCCGTTCATGGCATATATATCGGACAGGTTTACTATTACGGCCTTGTACCCTAAATGTTTCAATGGCGTATAGCTCAGGTCAAAATGCACCCCTTCTATTAATAGATCCGTTGTGACTATGGTTTGTTGGTCCCCAAAATGGAGTACAGCTGCATCATCCCCAATACCTATTACAGTAGATTTTTGGTTGATGGAAAAGTCTTTGGTAAGATGATCGATCAATCCAAATTCTCCCAATTCCTCCAAGGAAGTCCTTTTACGATTTTTATCTTCTAACATGCTACAAAAATAAGAGGATATATTTTATATCGTATATTTACTAGGAGAAAGAAAGGCTTGTCTACACTAAATCATCGCTATGAAAAGATATTACGCACTTCTCTTTTTTTTTATTTTTCTATTCGCCTGTTCCAGCAGTGATTCCGAAGGCGTACTCGACGGGGATATGATGTCCGATGGTGATATGATGAATGATGATATGCCCGATGGGGGTAGTGATTCCCCAGTTGGGTTTACGGCCTGTGTGGGAGGGATGGCCGGTATTTATCCTTGTAGCGGTTATGATCTAGTAAGCCACATACCCTTGAGCACTTTTGTCGCTGCCGCGGCGAATGATATTTGGGGATGGACCGATACAGCTTCTAACAGGGAATATGCTTTACTGGGTCTGATTAATGGAACCGCCTTCATCGATATTACGGACTCGGAAAATATGGTTTACTTGGGCAAACTTCCCACAGCGACCGTTCCTAGTACCTGGAGAGATATAAAAGTATTCCAGGACCATGCATTTATCGTTTCGGAAGCTTCCGGGCACGGCATGCAGGTGTTTGATCTGACGCAACTTCGAAATGTTCAAAATCCTCCGGAAAGTTTTGTAGCGGACGCCCGCTATACCGGTTTTGGCAACGCACATAATATCGTCATAAATGAAGCCACCGGTTTTGCTTACGCCGTAGGCACGGCCCGTAACGATGTTTTTAATGGCGGGGCACATTTTATCAATATCCAAGACCCCAAAAATCCTGTTGGGGTAGGTGGTTATGGAGATAACGGATATACCCACGATGCACAAGTAATTAGCTATAACGGACCGGATACGGATTATTTGGGCAGTGAAATTTTTATAGGGGCCAATGAAGATCAAGTGGCCATAGCCGATGTCACCGATAAAGCCAATCCTGTTGCGATTACGACCATGACTTATAACAACATTGGTTATACGCACCAAGGCTGGTTTACGGATGATCAGCGATATTTTATTTTAGGAGATGAGTTTGACGAGACCGATTTTGGATTTAATTCCCGTACCTTGATATTTGACCTTTTGGACGTGGACAATCCTATTTTACACGACACCTATTTAGGCGTAACGACTGCCATAGACCATAACGGATATGTTAAGGGGGAACAATTCTTTTTGGCCAACTATACAGCAGGTCTCAGGATTTTGGATATTTCCGGAATTGATGGGAAAGCCATTGTTGAAGCTGGCTTTTTTGACACTTTTCCATCCAATGACACCCCTAGTTTTGATGGGGTCTGGAGCGTGTATCCTTATTTTGAAAGCGGAAAGATCGTGGTGAGCGATAGCAACTCCGGATTGTTTGTAATCCAAAAATCCGATTGATGAAAAAGCATGTATGGTTTTTGTTTTTATGGGGTCTTATCTCTTGTTCGGAAGATGGGGTCGTCCCCATGGAAAATGAAATAGGGGATACTACTTCCTTTTTAGGTGAAGTAGATTGGATACGAAATTTTGGCGGAACCAATATGGAAACCGCCCAATCCGTAACAGGCACTTCCGATGGTGGCTACGCTATTTTAGGATATACAAATAGTATGGACGGAGACATTGGGGACAAAACTACGGACGTGAACGATTATTGGTTGCTGAAATTGGATGCGGATGGTCAGCTGCAATGGAATAGGACCTATGGTGGCAGCAAGGACGATAGGGGCCAAAGTGTAGTACAGACCTTGGATGGCGGTTATGCCATAGTGGGCTATGCCATGAGCGATGATGGCGATGGTAGTAATAATGAGGGCTTTCATGATAATTGGATCTTAAAACTGGATGCCTCTGGTGCCATAATATGGGAAAGGAGCTTTGGATTTTCTGGACATGACCACTCCTATGATGTGTTACAGACTGCAGATGGAGGATTTTTCTTTGTTGGCTTTTTAGATGTAACCTCCTCAGGAGGAGAAGGGAGCGAAGGCAAAAATACTTCGCTTACGCGCCACGGCGTAGGGGAATTTTGGGGGACAAAATTGGATGCCAATGGCGAATTGGAATGGCGTAGGTTTTTTGGAGGGACAAACAATGATAGGGCCTATGGGGTTGTGCAATCCAATGATGGCGGATTTGTAATTGCAGGATCATCGGAGAGTGAAGACTTCGATATTTCCAGTACTAAGGGCAGTTATGATTTTTGGGTGGTAAAAGTATCAAAGAATGGGGATTTAATTTGGGAAAAATCTTTTGGAGGTTCAGGAATAGATAGGTGTTTTGGCGTAGCACGTACCAATGATAATGGTTATGTTATTACAGGAAATACCTTTAGTACGGATACGGATGTGTCCAAAAACAACGGGGAGTCGGATATGTGGTTGGTTAAGGTCGATGATACTGGAAGTATGCTTTGGGAGAAGACTTTTGGAGGGGCCCGGTTCGATGCGGCCCAAGCGGTTAACTTGGATAGCGATGGTGGTTTTATTATTTCCGGGAACTCAAAAAGTACGGATGGTGATGCTACTTCAAATGCAGGAGAAAATGATATCTGGGTCGTTAAAACCGATTCAAACGGCAACCTACTATGGGAAAAATCCTTTGGGGGATCAGGTCTGGATTTTGGATTCGATGCTATCGAAAATAAGGATAAAAGTCTTGTACTGGTAGGTGAAAGCGGAAGTGCCGATTTTCCCAGTCTTCAAAGCAAGGGAAATTCTGATTTGGTTGTTATAAAAATCAAATAATCCACGTATTATTTCCTTAAATACGAACTCGTTTAAACTTTTTGGATTGTAGCGAAAATTAGCAATTTTTTGCCCAGTTGAAGGTTTTTTTGAGTTGCATAGCAGAGCTACGGAAGGAAAAGAATACAAAAAATGGGTGAAAAAGGGTAATTTTTTAGCCAATTGAAAAAGTTTAAACGAGTTCT
>JBATTK010000084.1:0-19986 GCA_049670505.1 Saonia sp. | reverse complement strand
TTTAGCTTTGCCAAGGCATCAAAAATTGACTTTTCAATACTGATTCGGAAAGAAAAAAGCCCCTTAAAGAGGCTTGTGCTGATTATTTTTTTGCAAATTAGAGGCTTGTGCAACGGTTACCGTTGTTAGGCATAGGCTTTTTACTCCATTGCTAACTTCGAATAGTTATTTGCTATTTCCGCACTTGCACCACTTAAAAAAGCTTTGAATTGCTCTTCAGTCATATTCGGGTTTTCCATAAACTCAAAGTTTGACCTAAAAATTATCATCGACTTGTTGTAGCCCAAGTCAACTACCTTGAAGCTATTTTTGACGTTTTTAGCTGGTACACCCTCAATCACTTGCCATTGATAAAATCTTTGGGCATCATCAAATTGTTGTATTTTCTCTACATAGTAACCTTTCCCATCAGGTGCTACGCATTTGCGTTCGCCACCAATACCTTTGTTACCTTTCCAAGACAGTTTGGCCACATATGATGATACCTTATCGATGTTATCCATTTTTCTTATTTGTTCCCACACTTTGTCTGCCGAAGCATCAACTTCTAATGTATAGGATAAATCTGGATTGCTGTTCTGTGCGTTAACATTTGCTGTGAATAGTGAAATAGCAAATAGTGCTAGTGCTGTTTTAAATATTGATTTCATTTTTTGTTTTTTAAGAATTAATAAAAGAATTGTTCCAGAATGATTTTTCCATTTTCGACTTGGTAAACAATGATTTCATCCAACTCTACCTTGTTGCCATCTTTCATTGTAAAAGATGCTTTATAAGGCAAGGCAATAAAATCTTTGCTGGTAATGGCATCGCCAATTTCCATTGAATGAAACTCTGCAATATTACCTTGCATTGTTTCATCTTTTTCTTTGATGGCTTTTACACCTGTCAAGTCAGCGAAGTATGGCGATTGTGGTTCGATATGTTTAACCTTTTCCTGGTTAAACAAAGTGTCATAGATTTCTTCGAATTTCCCTTCTCGAAGAAGCGAAGTGAGCTTTTCAGCTATTTGTTCTGCGTTCATATTATGAAATTTTAATGTTCGTGGTTTAGATACAGTCTTGAAGTTGGTGTTACAAAACTTATGCTAATGCTTTCACTTTTTTTCTATTTTTCTTGTTGTCTTTGATTTTTTCTGGGGAAGGTTTACCATTTTCAACGTAATACTTAAAATCTGACAAAGCTTGGCTTAAGCCTTTGCTTAAGTTTATTTTCATCATTGGACCTATAATGGCACCCATTACACCAGTAGTCTTTCCTTTAAAATGCATTGTGACCTTTGTGCGATTGCCGTCCAATTCGCTCAAATACCAATTGTTGGTTCCTGTTTCAACGAAACTTGGAAAGCCCTCTATTACTTCGTATAATAGCTGTTTATTTGGCTGAAATACTTTGACTTCTTCCCTCAATTTCCCGAACGATGTATCACAAGCACGGTTACTACAGACTGCTCCGCTTATTTTTGGTTTTCCGTGAGCCTCTGAATGGTACAACCCTCTTGCCCATTTGTATGCATCGCCATATTGGTTACCCAATATTTCCCATACTTCAATAATGGGTTTGTTGACTACGATTTCTTTTTTTACTTCCATATCTCTTAAATTTTGATGTTTGCATTTTGGATACAGAAATGTATATGGTGTTACAGAACCAAAAAAAAGCCTTTCAAGAATTGCTCTCAAAAGGCTTTTACTGAAGTTTGTAAATTTAATTTAGACCAAGGTGCTTTCTTAAGTCATCGTCTTTGAGCAATTCATCCATTATCGTTTTCTTGCCGAAGTCTTCTTTAATGGGATGTTCTCTAAAAAGTTCGGTGTATTTGTCTTCGATGGTGTCCATCAATACCGAGTGATTTTTGGAAGCGTAATCTTTGATTTTCTTTGTTGTATCAATGTTGAAAACCATTGCATCTTCATCCAAGAAGCCCGATTTTTTTAGAGACTTGGTTTTTTTTGGGCATCTGCACGGATTGGACTTGTTTACTAATCCGCATTTATTGTTCATAAAATTATACAGTTCCTTTCTTGCTCTGTGCAATTTGATTCTAAAATTCTGTGGTGAAATCTCGAAAATCTCTGCACCCAAATTATGGTCTATGCTAAAAGTGTCGCCCAAAATATAAATGAGCCGTTGCTCTTGGTTCAAGCACATTAGCATACCCGACATACAGCTTATCTGCATTTCTTTAGATAATTCTGCGTACTCGATTTCTTCTTCCTTGGTCAATTCTGGATTGGGTATACTGTCCAAGGTATCGCCATAATGTTCAAAGGAAACAAACTGCGGATTTTTCGATTTGCGTTTAGTCTGCAAAAACTCATTGACGACAATTCTATACAGCCACGTTTGAAATGCACTTTTGAATGAAAATTGAGAAAGGTTAGTAATCACTTTGATAAGAACTTCTTGTGTCAAGTCTTTTGCATCGGTTGGATTGTGGGTCATCTTCCACGCTACGTTATAGATGAAAGGCTGGTGTTTGCGTATCAATTCGTCCAATGCGGTTCGGTTTCCGTTTAGTGATTTCTCTACTAATATCCTGTCTGAATCTTTACTGTCTCTATTTGCGAGTGGATTATGCATCTTTTTGTGTTTTTTTTATTTAGATGCAAAGTTTCAAATGGTGTTACAAAGTTTTTTCAGCTTGTGCCTAACGTTAAGGCTATGATTTCGGTCTGGGAAATCCGACAGGATTTTTCAGGATCGGAATCGGGCCGGATTAAAAGTAATGAATTTTCTCTTTTGAAGAAGGTAAGACTGAATTATAGCCCATGTTAGAGGTTGCTTGCAGCGCTGACCTTACCCCGCTCCTCGAAGTTTGCAACTTCGAGGCAATAATAATGGATAGGTAAAATAAGGGGGCGTAACGAAATTTCTGCCTTAGTTTTATGGTGCGAAGTTGCAAACTTCGAGGAGCAGGGTTACGGTCGTTGCAAAGGCATATCTTGCCAAATAAAAGGTAGGATTTTTTTAGCTTTTAAATAATAATCAAAATGGCTTATAAATTTTAAGTCCACCTCTTTAACAAAGATATCCTCCAACTTGTATTCCTTTTTGATAAAATTCGCAAGATCATTTCGTGTGCGGATATGCCTTCTATAAGTTCCGTAGGAGTAGTCTATGCCCAAGAGTTGTTCTATTGGAGTTCAAATGAGTACAAGAAAAATAAAAAAGCCTGTAAATCATACGATTACAGGCTTTTTGAATACTAATGAAGGTCTTAAAGTGACCTGGCTGGGGCTCGAACCCAGGACCCTCTCCTTAAAAGGGAGATGCTCTACCAACTGAGCTACCAGGTCATTAATTTTGGCGGACTTGCCAACCAAAGCAACCGGTTGAGGTTGCGTAGGCGGGTGCAAATATAATATCATTAATTTATTTAACAAGCCGATTTAAAGAGAAATTTATCTTTTCTTTGATATCCCCTTTAAATCAATGATTTTTGTCAAAAAATAAGGTATGCAAATAGTCTTGGTGGGATATATGGGAAGTGGAAAAACTACGGTAGGTAAGCTACTGGCCCATGACATTAGCCTACAGTTTCTGGATTTGGACACTTATATTGCAAATACTTTGGAAGCGACCGTTCCAGAAATTTTTGACACCAAAGGAGAAATATTTTTTCGTAAAAAGGAACACGAGTATCTAAACCACCTTTTGGACGAGGTAACCAATTTTGTACTATCCACAGGTGGCGGTACGCCTTGCTATGGAAATAATATGGATACGATGTTGGCAAATACACCATATGTTTTTTATCTAAAAGTTTCTATTACGGAATTGGTAAAACGACTTTCAAATCAAAAAGAACACCGTCCTTTAATTAGGGATATTGCTGACGAAGATCTACCGGAATTTTTTGGAAAACACCTGTTTGAAAGAGGACCATTCTACAATAGGGCCGCCCATACCATTAGTTGCGATGGAAAAAAACCTTTGGAGATCGTACAGGAAATAAAAACGCACCTACTCTAAATGAACGGCGTCGTCCCTGGTCTTAAAAGTAACTTTTACGTGCTCCTGTAGCGAAGTGGATAAGGAGATACCCTTATAGTCGGCTTTTACAGGGTATTTCTTGTGGTTACGGTTCACCAATACCGCAGTTTTTAATTGTTTTAAGGGTACTTGGAGAAAGTGATATACGCCATAAATTAATGTAGTACCCGAATTTAGGACATCGTCTACCAAAACTACCGATTTATTGGTATAAGCTTCTGCATTGATCGAAGTTTGCACTCCACTTTCCACAGGATTTGCCTTATTCATGGAAACCGTACAAAGCGTGATTTTAGCTTCGGTTATCTTTTTTAGGACCTGTTGTATTTTTTTTGCAAACAGTAAACCACCGCCATCAATGCCGGCAATTACAATTTCGGACTCGTCCACATTGGCTTCGTAAATTTGATACGCAATTCGTTTTACTTTATGCTGGATCTGCTGATGCGATAAAATTCTGTTCTGCATGGAAGTGATTTTACTTTTCAAAGATAAAAAACAGTTCGGTACCCGCTCTGGGTTTTATGGAATTGTAGGCCCTTTCCAATATTTTGATGCTAAAGTAATCTTTGAACAAAGTACGGTATTCAGATGCACTGCCTCCAAATGGGGGTCCGGTATCCGTAAGCGGGAAATCAAACAATAGCCCTACCAATTTACCTTTTTCTTTCAGTAATTGACTCATTTTAAAGGCATAACTCCTCCGTAAGGAAGGATCTAGGGCACAAAAGAAGGTCTGCTCCAAAACCAGGTCAAAGTCAGTTTGTTGAAAGTCGAAAAAATCGGCTTCTATTAAATGATGCTTCGGAAAATTGGGCAACCGCTCCTGTATACGTTCCAAGGGTTGCCTCGCGATATCGATTACAAAAACATGGGTAAAGCCTTGTTGAACAAGATATTCCACCTCATATCCGTTTCCTGCTCCGGGGACAAGAATTTTTAATTGTTTGTCTTGGAGTTGATCAATATAATCCCTTAAAGGAGTGGCTATATATCCGATATCCCATGCCATATCCGCTAGATTATATTTTTTTTCCCAGTAGCTCTTATTCAGTTTCCTCATCTATATAATCATCTATATCCCTTCGATCTTTTTTAGTGGGTCTACCCATCCCTTTTTTTCGGTAATGTCCTTTAGCATATGCTAAGAGCTCATTACTCTCAAAAGCATCCGGTGGTGTCGTATCTTTTCTATAGATGTCCACTAATTTGGCACCTACCCTGCTTTTTGGAATATCCAAAACGGTAAGCTCATAATTAATTTGGTTTTTTCTGACGATGATTTTATCCATGGGATATACTTCGCGGGAGGGTTTTACAATTTGGCCATTTATGCGCACATGTCCCTTTTTACAGGCTTCCGTGCCCATATTCCTGCTCTTAAAATAACGGGTGCTCCACAAGTATTTGTCTATACGCATGAACAATTGAAAATCTTTGTTAAGGTCTTCCACAAAAATAGGGGAAAATTGTATCTTGCAAGTTTTAAAAAAAGAAATTGAATGAAGATTACTAAAATTCTTGCCTTTGCGATTATTGCGGTACTGTTATGGTCCTGTGGAAATGACGACGATATGAATATAGAAGTTGTTCCCCCAAGATTGCTAAGTGAAGTAGCGGTGGAGGACGATGCCGAGATCAAGGCCTATTTGGAGACCCATTTCTATAACTATGAGGAATTTGCCGCTCCTCCGGCCGACTTTGATTTTAGAATCGTAATCGATACCATTGCCGGTGAAAATGCAGGTAAGACCCCTTTGATGAGCCAGGTTGAAACCGAAACCGTGGCCATATCATCTTCCGATTTTTTATTGGATGATGGGGAAGAAAATGTTATACATACCTATTATTATTTGGAGGCCAGAGAGGGTGACGGGGCTTCTCCTACTTTTGCGGACTCCACTTTTGTGAGATTTGAGGGCACTTTGTTGAACGGAACTGTTTTTGATGCCGTAAATACGGTATCGACTTTTGATTTGCCCACTTTTCAATTTCCGGGGCCGGGAAGTAGTAGGGCCTTCAGGGGCGTAAGTGAAGGTATTCAGCGACTAAAGACAGGGAGTACGATTATAGATAATCCAAATGGTACTTTTGATGTGGAAGGCTCTGGAATAGGAATGGTGATTTTTCCATCTGGTTTGGGAACCTTTAATGGCAACAGAGCCTCTATACCCCAATATTCCCCTTTGATTTTTAAGCTCGAAATACTAGTAACCCTTGAGACGGATCATGACAATGATGGCATTCCTTCCATTATGGAAGATCTTGACGGAGATGGTTTGCTGTTTAATGATAATACGGATTTGGATATAGAGACCAGTCTTGGCTTTCCACAACAGTTTCCCAATTATTTAGATTCAGATGATGATAACGATGGTATTCCTACAAGGGAAGAAATAGAGATAGCTACGGATGGCACTATTACATTTCCCGATAGTGATGGGGACGGTATCCCTGACTATTTGGATGGGGATAGTTAATTTATCAATTTGTTGGTTTAGCTCTCATGAAATTTTGGGAACTTATAGAAAGCCATTAAAAAAGCCCCGACGGTACGTCGGGGCTTTTTTAACCACTTGATATTATGTTTTTTAATCTATAGTTTTACGGACAATGCAAAAATAATCTGGGATGGTCTGGAATCTACCCTACCTTCGATATTCGCAATATTGTTATCAATGATATTGGCCTCGTTTTCGGAAAAACCTCTCTCATAACGCACGTCCAATCCGATATTTCCCAAATTTACACCTACACCAACGTTTAGCCCTACGGTAAAATCGTTCTCTACATCTTCAATTTCTACGCCTTCCAGATCATTATTCAAGGTGTATTGGAAAGCAGGTCCTGCAAAGACGCTCAAAGGTCCAATAATTTTATATCCCAATAAAATGGGAAGATCAAGTTTGGAAATATCGTAGTCGTTGCTATCTCCATCTACATCATAACTACTTTTGGTTCTGGTATACACCAGTTCTGGCTTTAGATAAATCTTTGGTAAATCGAGCTTTCCAAAAAAACCGACATGAAAACCTACTTTTCCATCGGAACCCGCGACCAGATCTTCCCCGGCATCCTGTACCTGGCTAAACCTTAAATCCCCGTTTTGATTGTAGTTAAGTCCGGCCCTAATACCAAACCCTGAATCCTTTTGTGCAAATGCGGAGACACTTAATAAAGTACATACCGCAACTAGAAGTGTTTTTTTCATAATGAATGTGTTCTGTTTAAATAAGTAGGTACCAAAAATGACACCATTTACTTACTTTCTTTTTATCACTTTCAAAACGGCCTTTTCTATCGCTTTATTGTTTAATCCGTACTTATCCATCAATAGGGCAGGAGTACCACTTTCCCCAAAAGTATCATGGGTAGCTACAAATTCCTGCGGCGTAGGGTGCTGAGTAGTAAGCGTTCTGGCGATACTTTCCCCTAAACCTCCTAAATAATTATGCTCTTCGGCAGTAACGATACAGCCTGTTTTTTTAACAGATTTTAACACTGCTTCGGCGTCAAGTGGCTTTATGGTGTGTATATTGATTACTTCGGCCGAAATACCTTGGTTTTCCAAATTTTCGGCAGCGGTCAAAGCTTCCCATACCAAGTGTCCTGTAGCTACAATAGTAACATCCGTACCTTCATTAAGCATCAAAGCCTTACCGATTTCAAATTTCTGATCGGCAGGGGTAAAATTGGCCACTTTAGGTCTTCCGAATCTCAGATAAACGGGGCCTTTATGATCAGCAATGGCAATGGTCGCCGCCTTGGTCTGGTTATAATCGCATGGATTGATCACCGTCATTCCGGGCAACATTTTCATTAGTCCTATGTCTTCCAGGATTTGGTGTGTGGCACCATCTTCTCCTAAGGTCAATCCCGCATGGGAGGCACATATTTTTACATTCTTATCGGAATAGGCAATGGATTGTCTGATCTGGTCATAGACTCTCCCTGTGGAAAAGTTGGCAAACGTGCCGGTGAAAGGTATTTTTCCGCCAATGGTCAATCCGGCCGCAATACCCATCATGTTGGCCTCGGCGATTCCTATCTGAAAGAAACGCTCTGGATTTTCTTCAATGAATTTTTCCATTTTTAGCGAACCTACCAGGTCGGCGCATAGGGCCACTACATTGGGATTGATCCTACCCAATTCGGCCAATCCGGCACCAAAACCACTTCTTGTATCGTTTTTACCTGAATCTATATATTTTTTCATAGTGCCTTCCCTATTCCCTCCCCAGGAGGGTAATTATTTGGGTCATTTTTAAGTTGAACGTTTCAATTTTTACTTTTCTATATCTTTTTGCACCCCTTCAAACCGTCTGGTAGGAGATCGGAAGTGTCAAAGAAATCAATAGTCCCCTAAGGTCTCCGGATTCTGTTCCAGGGCGGTTGCCAATTGCTCATCATTGGGGGCTTTCCCATGCCATGCATGGGTGTACATCATAAAGTCTACACCATGACCCATTACGGTATGCAATAGTACGCAGACCGGTTTTCCTTTACCCGTTCTGCCCTTGGCTTCGGACATTCCTTGGAGTATGGCCTCCAAATTATTACCTTCTTTTATTTCCAGCACATCCCACCCGAAAGCTTCGAACTTTGCCTTTATATCCCCCATAGGTAATACGTCATCCGTAGCACCATCGATCTGTTGTCCGTTGAGATCCACTGTAGCGATAATATTGTCCACCTTATTTCCTGCAGCGTACATAATAGCTTCCCAGTTTTGCCCCTCCTGTAATTCACCATCGCCATGTAAGCTATAGACTAAATGATTATCATTGTTCAATTTTTTTGCCAATGCGGCTCCAATGGCAACGGACATACCCTGGCCCAAAGATCCTGAGGCAATACGTACACCGGGTAGACCTTCATGCGTGGTGGGATGTCCTTGCAATCGGGAATCGATCAATCGGAACGTATGTAATTCCTCCACGGGAAAATACCCCTTTCTCGCAAGTGTACTGTAGAATATAGGAGAAATATGCCCATTGGACAAAAAGAAGATGTCCTCATCTTTTCCGTTCATATCGAATCCGGTCTTAAGCTCCATGATTTCGTTATAGAGTGCCACGAAAAATTCCGTACAACCCAATGATCCTCCCGGATGTCCCGAATTTACCTTATGGACCATCCGTAAAATATCTCTTCGCGTCTGTACGACCAACTCCTGTAATTCTTGTAGTTTTGGCATTTGCTATTTCCTTTTAATAGCATCAAAAGTAACTGCAATCTTTTGGCTATACAAGCATGAGTTATTATATTTTATTAACGAACCTAAGCCTTCGGGAACTTTATTTTTTTGTTAAGGACTTTATGTGGACGAGTTGCCTATATTTGCGGTCTGAAAAGAAGATTTTTGAAATTTACCCTACAACATACGGACCCAAAAAGCAAGGCACGTGCCGGAACGGTCAAAACGGATCACGGTACCATAGAAACCCCTATTTTTATGCCTGTAGGAACCGTAGCTTCCGTAAAAGGGGTGCATCAACGCGAATTAAGGGAAGAGATAGACCCGGATATTATACTAGGGAATACGTATCATCTGTATTTAAGGCCCAAAACGCATATTTTGGAACAAGCGGGGGGACTCCATAAGTTTATGGGATGGGATAGGAATATCCTGACCGATAGCGGGGGATACCAGGTGTATTCCTTGTCGGCCAACAGAAAGATTAAAGAAGAAGGGGTGAAATTCAAATCCCACATAGATGGTTCGTACCATGTGTTCACTCCGGAAAACGTAATGGAAATACAGCGGACCATAGGCGCGGATATTATTATGGCCTTTGATGAATGTACACCATATCCCTGTGATTATGATTATGCAAAGCGCTCCATGCACATGACCCACAGATGGCTAGATCGCTGTATAACACACTTGGAGAAAGTCCCTTACAAATATGATTATGCGCAGTCTTTTTTTCCTATTGTTCAAGGATCTACCTATAAAGATTTAAGGATACAATCCGCAGAGTATATCGCCAATGCCGGTGCTGAAGGAAATGCTATTGGCGGATTATCCGTTGGCGAACCTGCGGAAGAAATGTATGCCATGACGGAAGTGGTCTGCGAAATACTTCCGGAGGATAAACCCAGATATTTAATGGGGGTAGGAACCCCGATCAATATATTGGAGAATATTGCCTTGGGCATAGATATGTTCGATTGCGTAATGCCTACACGGAATGCAAGAAATGGAATGCTCTTCACCGCCCATGGTACCATTAATATAAGGAACAAGAAATGGGAAGATGATTTTTCCCCTATTGATGAAATGGGTATCACTTTTGTGGACACCGAATATTCCTTGGCCTATTTACGGCATCTGTTCGCGGCCAACGAATATTTGGGAAAACAAATTGCTACCGTTCATAACCTAGGCTTTTACCTTTGGTTGGTTCGCGAGGCAAGAAAGCATATTTTAGCTGGGGATTTTCTTGAATGGAAAAACCTAATGGTAAAACAAATGGACAAAAGACTGTAATGTTGACCATCCTGGATAAATATATATTGAAGCGTTATTTGGCGACGTTTACCGTTATGCTATTGCTGTTCATACCTATTGGGATTATGGCGAATTTAGCCGAGCAGATTGGAAAAATGATCGATAATGAGGCCCCATTGAACGAAATTTTAATGTACTATCTTAATTTCACCATTTATATAGGGAGTCTGTTATTTCCAATTTTCTTGTTTCTATCCGTTATTTTCTTCACCTCTAAATTGGCGAATAATACGGAGATAGTCGCCATACTGAGTTCCGGCGTGTCCTATGGACGGTTCTTACGACCTTATCTTATAGGTGCGTCCATTATAGCGGTCATCATGTTCTTTATGGGAATGTTCATTGTGCCCAATGCCAGTATCGGATTCAATGAATTTAAGTTCAAATACTTAAAAAAAGGGAAACAAGATCGGGTCACCAGTAATATTTTCAATCAGTTGAACGATAAGGATTATATTTATGTCAGTAGCTTTGATCCGGCCCGGCAAATAGGCTATAATTTTACTTTTGAACATTTCGATAAAGAAAATAAACTGGATTATAAGATTTCCGCTGCCAATATACGCTGGATACCTAAAGACAGTACCTACAGATTAACCTCTTATGTAAAGCGAAAGCTAAGGTCCGGAACCGAGATTATAGAGACCAAACGCAGATTGGATACTATTTTTTCGTTCAATATAGATGACCTTACCCCGGTATCCTATGTTGCCGAGACCAAGAACCTTTTTGAACTCAACAAGTTCATCGATGTCCAAAAAAAGAAGGGGGCATCTAACGTCAACGTTTATATTTTGGTGAAATATAAACGCTGGGCATTACCCGTCACAGCTTTTATCCTTACCATTATTGCGGTAGCGGTCTCATCCGTAAAGCGAAGGGGTGGTATGGGAATAAATTTGGCTTTCGGTATAGGCGTCGCATTTATCTATATCTTTTTCGATAAGGTTTTTGGGACCATGGCGGAACAGTCCGGATTTCCTCCGTTGATGGCGGTGGTTATCCCTAATGTGGCCTTTGGTATCTTGGGTCTTTACTTGTTGCAGAATGCCAAACGTTAAGCTTAAAAATTACGTACACCTGCATTTTATTGTATTTATCTGGGGCTTTACCGCAATACTGGGTAGACTAATTTCTATTGATGCCCTTCCTTTGGTCTGGTACCGAATGTTGATAGCTTCCGCACTGATCATCTGTTTTATAGGGGTAAAAAAGTATAGCTTAAAAGTTTCCTTGAAAACACTATTGTTACTTATCATCGGGGGAGTGATCATAGCCCTTCATTGGGTTACTTTTTTTAAGGCCATTAAAGTCTCCAACGTATCCATAGCATTAGCTACGATGTCTACGGGAGCTTTTTTTACCGCTTTGTTGGAGCCTATCTGGTACGGTAGAAAAATGGTATGGTACGAAGTGGTGTTCGGTGGTATCGTAGTGTTGGGACTCTATATAATTTTTAAAGTGGAAACCACATATGTGGAAGGCATTTCGTTGGCCCTTTTGTCCGCTTTGTTGGCTGCAATTTTTTCATTGATCAACGGTAAATTGGTCCATAGGGAAAAGCCATCCGTTATTTCTTTTTATGAATTGGCGGCCGGTGCTGTTTTTCTTTCCGTTTATCTTGGGATACAAGGGAATTTTACTATGGATTTCTTTTACTTGTCCAATACCGATTGGATTTTAATCTTCGTCTTGGCATCGGCCTGTACGGCCTATGCCTTTATAGCATCGGTGAAAGTGATGCAATATATTAGTCCGTATACGGTTATGCTCACCATCAATTTAGAACCGGTATATGGCATAGTTTTAGCATTTGTAATTTTTGGGGATAGTGAAAAAATGAATTCCCTATTTTATGTTGGGGCCGGTATTATTTTAGCTACGGTAGTAACAAATGGCATCCTTAAAAATAAGTACAAGTTAAAAAAGCGAAGTACGACCTAGGGTTGTCCTTTAAAGTTTTATATTTGTCCGTTGATACAAACTAAACTTGAAAATTCATGGAGTATTTGGATTTTGAACTTCCTATTAAAGAGCTTGAAGAGCAGCTTGATAAGTGCATGATTATTGGAGAAGAGAGCGATGTGGATGTAACCGAGACCTGTAAGCAGATAGAAAAAAAGTTAGCGGAGACCAGAAAGGATATCTACAAAAACCTCACTGCATGGCAACGTGTACAGCTCTCAAGACATCCCAACAGACCCTACACTTTGGATTATATAAACGCCATTTGCGGGGATACTTTTTTGGAATTGCACGGAGATAGAAATGTAAAGGACGACAAGGCCATGATAGGTGGTCTAGGTAAGATAGGTGATCAAAGTTTTATGTTCATAGGGCAGCAGAAAGGATACAATACCAAGACCAGACAGTATCGTAACTTTGGAATGGCCAATCCGGAAGGGTACCGTAAGGCATTGCGATTAATGCGATCTGCCGAAAAGTTCGGTTTGCCGGTAGTTTGTTTTATAGATACTCCTGGAGCTTATCCGGGAATAGAAGCAGAGGAACGCGGGCAGGGAGAGGCTATTGCCAGGAACATTTTGGAAATGACACGCTTAAGAGTTCCCATCATCGTGGTCATTATCGGCGAGGGTGCCTCTGGAGGAGCACTAGGTATCGGTGTCGGGGATAAGGTATTGATGTTGGAGAATACGTGGTATTCCGTTATTTCACCGGAATCCTGTTCTTCCATATTATGGAGAAGTTGGGAATTTAAGGAGCAGGCCGCAGATGCCTTAAAACTGACCGCCATAGATATGAAAAAATTAAAACTTATTGATGAGATCGTTAAGGAACCTGTTGGTGGGGCCCATAGCAATCGGGACAAAACTTTTGAAATTGTAAAAAATAAAATTGCGGCACATTACGAGGAACTAAAAAAGTTATCACCAAAAGAATTGGTAAATACACGGATGGAAAAATATGCCGATATGGGCGTCTTTAACGGGTAATCCGTGTTTTTAACAAGTTTAAAAAAAAACCAAGGATATCATTCCTTGGTTTTTTTTGGTTGTCAACACATTTTTGTAACTTATGAACAAAGGAATTGTTGATCATCTGTTGATATCGCAGGTTCAACTATTTATGTTAACTTAAGGTTAATTGCATACTTTAGCAGGCATGGAAAAATCGAGCACCGTCATTGGTCGTAAAATAGACAAATCCACCCTAATCAACTTGGAAAGAGGGAAAATACCTCCACAAGCAGTTGATTTAGAGGAAGTTGTGATTGGAGCTATGATGATTGATAAGAAAGGTGTAGATGAAGTAATAGATATCCTACATCCAGATGTGTTCTATAAAGAAGCACACCGTTATATCTACGAGGCTATTTTTAAACTGTTCGAAACTTCGGAACCGGTAGATTTATTAACCGTTTCGTCCCAATTAAAGAAGGACGGGCGTTTGGAATCGGCAGGCGGGGATTTTTACTTGATAAAGCTGACCCAAAAAGTGGCCTCATCGGCCCATATTGAGTTCCATGCCCGCATTATACTTCAAAAATATATACAAAGGAGCCTTATTAAAATATCCAATGAGATTATAGAGGATGCGTACGATGATTCCTCGGATGTTTTTGATCTCTTGGACGGTGCCGAATCAAAATTATACGATGTTACCCAGGGTAATTTAAAACGCTCGGCCGAAACTGCCCAAAATTTGGTCATACAGGCTAAAAAACGAATAGAAGAGATTGCCAATAAAGAAGGTTTAAGCGGTATCCCTTCCGGTTTTGATAAGGTAGATAAGTTAACTTCTGGTTGGCAACCCAGTGATTTGGTCATTATTGCGGCCCGTCCCGGTATGGGTAAAACGGCACTTACGTTATCCATGGCAAGGAATATTGCCGTTAACTCCAATATACCTGTAGCGTTCTTTTCCCTAGAAATGTCTTCCGTGCAATTAATTACCCGTTTAATATCCTCGGAAACCGGTTTGTCTTCTGAAAAATTAAGGACCGGAAGGTTGGAAAAACATGAATGGGAGCAGTTGAACGTTAAAGTAAAGGCATTGGAAAAAGCACCTTTGTTCATAGACGATACCCCATCACTGTCCATTTTTGATTTAAGGGCAAAAGCAAGGAGATTGGCTTCACAACATGGTATACGACTGGTCGTTATAGATTATCTACAGCTAATGACCGCTGGTGGTAGTCAAAAAGGAGGTAATCGTGAACAGGAAATATCCACTATTTCTAGAAACTTAAAAGCATTGGCCAAGGAATTGAATGTCCCCGTAATAGCGCTTTCGCAGTTGTCCAGGGCCGTGGAAACACGTGGGGGTAGTAAAAGGCCTATATTGTCCGATTTAAGGGAGTCCGGGGCCATTGAGCAGGATGCGGATATTGTCTCATTTATCTACCGGCCCGAATACTATAAAATTGATGAATGGGACGATGAGGAACGGACCCCGACACAAGGTCAGGCAGAATTTATAGTAGCCAAACATAGAAACGGCGGTTTAGATAATATCAGATTAAAGTTTATTGGTCAACTGGGTAAATTCGATAACTTGGATGACTTTGATTCTCCATTTGAATTTCAATCGAAGATGAATGCCAACGAGGAGAATCCGTTCATAACCAAAAACCTGCCTGATACCAACGAGGCTTTTGGAAGCTCTATGAACGATGATTTGGATCCCGATGATACCAATGATGTGCCTTTTTAACTATTGCCCCTATAGCATAAAACAGCCCTGAAAGCTATATGTTCTGCGCAACTAATTAGTTAGGGGCGTACCTAACCAAGCGTTAAAATCTTCTCAATAAATAGACCCTTTTATAACCACAAAGCATTTAATTGTAACTTTAGGTACTAAAATCTAATAGCGAAGTGATGCAATATCTAGATTCTTTTTAAGTTCCCTTTTTATGAAAAAGTTGCTATACCTATTTTTATTTCTTGTTTCTGCAAATGTATTTTCATCCACCATCCTGATCCCCATGGATGCCGATAGTCAAAAAAATCATTTAAAGGCGTATGGTATCACCTATTGGGTATTGACCAAGCAGCAAAAAGTACAATGGCTTCTAAACTATAGGGGAGGCTCTTTTTTATTGCCGAATGGTGAAAGTATCCGAAAGGAATGTCAAATCCGGGGTGTTTCCTTCGAGATTTTATCCGATGCACAGACCCAAGAGATCTTGGAATCCATAAGTAGTCCTTCCCAGAACCAAGAGGCCGTAATACTGGAGAAGGCCCCGAAAATAGCGGTATACTCCCCTAAAGGAAACCAGCCATGGGACGATGCCGTTACTATGGTGCTTACCTATGCGGAAATTCCCTATGTAACTATTTACGATGAGGAAGTTTTAGATGATAAATTGGTATTGTATGATTGGTTGCATTTGCATCATGAGGACTTTACCGGGCAATATGGCAAATTTTATGGGGCCTATAGGGCAGCCCCTTGGTACATAGAGGGAAAACAAAATGCGGAAGCGTTGGCCACTAAGTTGGGGTACGATAAGGTTTCGGAAGAGAAACGGGCCGTGGCGCTAAAAATACGTAACTATGTCATCGGTGGTGGATTTATGTTTGCCATGTGCTCCGCTACGGACAGTTATGATATTGCCCTGGCGGCAGATGGGGTGGATATCTGTGAGCCTATGTTCGATGGTGACCCTTCGGAGGCCAATTATCAAAGCAAGTTGGACTATAATAAAACATTTGCCTTTACCAATTTTATCCTGGAGCGGAACCCGTCGCGATATGAGTTTTCATCCATTGATATGACCAACAAGCGTAGAAACGTCCCTAAGGAATCCGACTATTTTTCTTTGATGGACTTTTCGGCCAAGTGGGATCCCGTTCCTACAATGCTCTGCCAAAACCATACGGCGTTGGTAAAAGGCTTTATGGGGCAGACCACTTCCTTTACTAGGGATGAGATAAAACCAACGGTAATGATACTCGGGGAGAATAAAATAAATGGGGAGGCCCGTTATATCCATGGTATAAAAGGGAAGGGCTTTTTTACCTTTTATGGCGGCCATGACCCGGAAGATTACCAACATAGGGTAGGGGACCCTAAAACTGAACTGGAACTGCACCCTACTTCGCCGGGTTACCGACTCATTCTTAACAACGTATTGTTCCCCGCAGCCAAAAAGAAGAAGCAAAAAACCTGATCGACGTATTTCAAATCAGTCTCTTACTTTCCAATAGTTTTTCCAGTATCCGTTCCACACCAAAATCATCGTTGCTGCGTGTTGTATATTTGGCAGCGTCCAAGACTTTGGGGTGGGCATTGGCCATGGCAAAACTATAATCGGCTAGGGCCAACATCTCCAAATCGTTGTTATAATCGCCAAAGACCAAAGTTTCGCTACGGTCTATATTGTTTTCTTCCTGTACTTTTTGCAAGGCAAAACCCTTATGGGCATTTTTATGTGATAAATCTACCCAATTGGCCCCGGAAACCTTAACCTTTAAACGTTCTTCCAAATGCTGAACGGCCGGATATATGTATTTTTCCGAGCTTTCAAAATGATAGACCGCAATTTTTATGATTTCGGAATTCACTTGGTCCAGATCATCCACAATGTCGTAACCGGAATAATATTGTTTCAGCATATGGGTAAAGTCGTCCGAATGTCCTGTCAAAAAAGCCTTGTTCTTTCCGCAGAGTACCGGGTGGGCGCCTTCTATAGGCCTAACAATTTGAAGTAATTCGGCTATAGTGCCGTGCTCTAGGGGAGTGGATACCAATTCCCGTTCCTGCTGTTTGGCAAATCCGCCATTCTCCGCTATCACAATAATATCATCCTTGATGGGGTATAGCTTATCAACAATACTATGGTATTGCCTACCACTGGCGGCCGCAAAAAGTATTCCCTGTTTTTTTAATGCATCGAACAGTTCAAAAAAATGGGGGCTTACTTCATGATCGGAATTTAATAAGGTGCCGTCCATATCGGTCACCACCAGTTTTATGTTAGATAGATCCATCTATAGTTTTTAAAAGTGCAAAGGTATTTTATATAACCCAATAGTATGGTGTGGATAGGTAAACTTTATATTATTTTAGTGAAATCAATCCCTAATCAAGGATACTAATGAAATTTTATCAAAAAGAAATACGGTTGCCCGCTTTTTCCCGAGGGTTTCATTTGGTTACGGAACATATTGTGCGGTCTATCCCAGAGTTGCAACATCTGAAGAGCGGTATGCTCACGGTTTTTATAAAGCATACTTCTGCCAGCTTAACGATCAATGAAAATGCGGATGCTACGGTGCGGACCGATTTTGAACGGCATATGAACGTGATGGTACCGGAGGATGCCCCTTATTATGTACATACCTATGAAGGACCGGATGATATGCCCGCCCATATAAAGGCATCCCTAATGGGTTCCTCCGTGCAGCTGCCTATTACCCAAGGAAGGTTGAACCTAGGCACATGGCAGGGCATTTATTTGTGCGAACATAGAAACAATGCTTCCGGTAGAAGTATAGTAATTAACTGTTTTGGATCGTAGAAGTAAGGTAAGCGTTATCTTGCGTTCCAAATAGAATAGAAGGATAATAATACTATAGATTTGAAGTATAACCTGAGGGAGTTTTTTAGATTATTGGTCGCCTCCATTGTATTTTGGTCACTGGTATTTTGTTTTTTTATTTTAATTCGATACTATGCCCTAAACGAAGAACAGGGTATTATTCTTTCGGAACAGTTTAAGATCCCTATAGTTCAATGGCTCGATTTTGGCCTATTTCTAGGGGTGTTTATCGGTTTCTTTTATGCGGTCATAGAATTTTTGTTCGATAAGTATCTACTTAAAAAATTATATTTAGGACTTTCTATCCTTATACAGACTTTTATTTATTTGGTGCTTTTGATTTTTTCCTTCACCCTAATCATTGAAATTGCGGAGACTAGAATGGATTTGGATCTGCCCAATGAGAGAGGGTGGTGGCGCACCAGTAAGGTCTTTTGGCTCACCGTTGGTTATTTTGGGGTTTCCTCCGTGGTGTTTTCCTTTCTAAAAATTGCAAAGGAACGGTTTGGGAGAGACAACTTCTTTAAGTTGCTTATGGGGAAATACAGAAAACCCGTAGAGGAAGAACGGATTTTTATGTTTCTCGATCTAAAATCATCAACTACCATTGCCGAGGATTTGGGGCATTTAAAATACAGCAAGTTAATACAGGATTGTTTTTTGGATTTGAATCTGTTGTTGTACAGATATGGCGCGGAAGTGTATCAATATGTTGGGGATGAGGCCGTTTTAAGTTGGGATTTTAAAAAGGGTGTAAAGCGGGATAACTGTATCGGATTATTTTTTGCTTTTCAAGATCGTATGCAGAAACGCAAAACGTATTATCAAAAGAAATATGGTATTGTTCCAGAGTTCAAAGCCGGTCTGCATGGAGGGAAATTAATAGTGGTAGAAGTAGGTAGCGTTAAAAAGGAATTGGCCTACCACGGCGATGTTATCAATACCACCTCACGTATACAGGATCAATGTAATAGCTATAAGGAGAAGCTATTGATTTCGGAAGAGTTATCGGAACATTTAAAACTGAACGGAAAATACGGTACAACAAAAATGGATCATCTGGTCTTAAAGGGAAAAACACGTGGTCTAACTATTTTTGCCGTGCATAGGAAATAAAAAAATCCCGCTCTACAGAGCGGGATTTTTTAGCGAGATAAATGATTAATTATTTTACTTTTTCCACTATGGCCTTAAATGCCTCCGGGTGGTTCATGGCCAAATCCGCTAAAACCTTTCGGTTAAGCTCAATTCCATTGGCCTTTACCTTGCCCATAAACTGGGAATAGGACATTCCGTGCAATCTGGCACCCGCATTGATACGGGTAATCCATAGGGCCCGGAAATTTCTTTTCTTGGTTCTTCGGTCTCTATAAGCATATGACATTGCTTTTTCAACCGCATTTTTGGCTACCGTCCAGACGTTTTTACGTCTTCCGAAGTAACCTTTGGCTTGCTTCATCACTTTTTTTCTACGAGCTCTGGAAGCAACTGAATTTACTGATCTTGGCATAATTTTAATTTTTTTGTAGTAGGCGATTCAATAATTCTGAATTCTTTTACTGGCCTAACTCCATGGTTAATAAATTACCTGTGAACGACTACTTTAATCGCAATTGTTCCTTAATACTGTTAACATCCGACTCATGCACCAATGTGGAGTGTGTTAACTTAAGCTTCCGCTTTTTGGATTTTTTTGTCAAAATGTGACTCTTAAAAGCGTGCTTTCTTTTGATTTTACCAGAACCCGTAAGCTTAAAACGCTTCTTGGCACTGGATTTTGTTTTCATCTTAGGCATCTTCTTCCTAGTTTATGGTTTATCTCGCTTATATATGCTGAACCAGCCTGCGAGCAGACTGGTTTCAGTTTGTTTTTAATAGTCCCGAACGGTAACTATATATTATTTCTTTGTTTTGGGAGCCAAGAACATCGTCATCCGCTTCCCTTCCAATCTAGGCATCTGCTCTACCT
>JBATTK010000083.1:0-2124 GCA_049670505.1 Saonia sp. | reverse complement strand
CATCAATTTCGTGGTAGGTGTCCATGACGATAACGGCATCAAGTGATTTAAGGGGTAATTTTGGATTATCATAATCCCCATGTACCACCTCTACGTTGTTGATCTTACGTTTCTTTAAGTGGTCTTGCAAGCTTTCAAGCCTATCTTTGCGCACGTCAACTGCATAAACGGTACCGTTTTTTCCCACCCGTTCCGATAATCGGACGGAAAGATAGCCTTCATGGCATCCTACATCGGCGACCTTATTTCCTTTTTCAATACCGGCAAGTTCAAAAATTTTGGAAACGTCCATCCATTTGTCCCTGTCCTCCCATTCGTTCTCAGCATATTGAGAAAACCCGATGGAAATGGCAAGAAACATAAAAACCGTTGTGAAAAGAAGCTTTTTTACTCCCATGCTCCTAATATAAGGTGGAATGGAATAGGATGCCCATAAATTTTTCTTAAACCCTTTGCGTTTTATTTAATGGATTCATCTAGCACTTCAAAGTCAAAGGACGCCTTACCTTGTGTGGCCATCCAGAAGTTGTTCAGACTTCCCCAATCGGATTCCGGCGCAGCTTTTCTGGAAAAGTTGTCGAGATTGTCGCGAACAGCTTCCATTTTGGGGGCATCAATGGCAGTTTTGGAAATAATAACGGTCAAAGCCCTATAAGCCTTTTGGGAATCTTGCACCGAAGGAATCCGCGCACCATGTTCATCGACCAAATCATCTGCGGTATAGGTGTCTATGCCATCGGCCGTAAAGACCCCTGCCCCATTACCAAACTCGGGATTAACCGCAACTTGAACAGCTTCCAATTCCTCTGGACCTATCAATCCCATGAGATATAGTTCGAGGTTTCCATAGGGCAGACCATTGCCACCATTGGCAAATGTACCGAAGCCATCCTTATTATGAAGTCGACCTTTATAAGTATTGTTCCCCATTTCGATAAGTTCATCGAAGCCACCCAATTGGCCTCCAGTGCTTGCAAAGCCCCAATGGCCACCGACGGTAGTGGGCATAATTCCCTTGTTGGCCCAGGTATGCACTATTTCATGTAGAAACGGTCCGTTTCTGATGTATTCGGTACGCGGCATGTAGATGACGCTTTTCAGTCTTCCTGCCGAACCGTAACTAGCGGAATTATCATAAGTGCCGATACCAAGGCCCTGTACTTGGTTTTGAGCTGGATGTGACCTGCCGTAGAAAAGATCTTCCGGTTGGGTCTCCTCTACCGAAAGAATGATTATGAAATCGAAATCATCATTGAAATGTTGGTATATTTTTTTCGTTACCATTTCAAGATTACCATTCCCGTTAATGAACTTTTCGTATTCATTTTGGTCAAGAACGTGGTTTACGAATGTTCTCTCTTCCTCGAGTATAAAGTTTTCGTCAAAAATGACTTTGCCTGAAGTCGGTATGTCAATCTCTTCATCATTTTCATTGGATTGCTCGGCATTTTCTTCAGGCTCTTCGGTTTCCTCGACTTCGGAATCTTGAAACTCGCTGTCTTTTATTTCATCCGTACTACAGGAAGTTGCGAATAAAATGAGTGACATCACATATACAAATGTTGTGTAGTAGGCGTGCTTTGGGATACAAATATGTTTCATAGCATGGGTATTATCGGACAGGGCTACCTTTATAACCTTTTTGAACATGATTTATTTTGCCTCACCCCTACTAATGGATGAACTACCTTCTTTTAGAAGTATAAATGAAACTATTCAATAGAATTAAAACTCATTTTTACTGTCGACCTTACATCAACAACATATTAAAAAACTGGTATTCAGTTAGATATGATTATTTCTGTTTTTAATTTTGTTAAATTATCTATAAAATAGTACCTTTTTATACATAGTACTGTAACAAAATGGAATGCCTCTCGTCTATAAATTGTAAGTCATTCAAAAAACAACATAATCATGAGAACTATACATCCACATCTAACACGTCCCAAGATATATTACGGAATAGGATTCGGTTGGAGTACAGACCACCTATACGGGCAAAACATAAAAAAGAAAACAACAATAATTAAAAACTAGAAATTATGAAAGCATCATTCAACAAAACGGCAACAGAGTCGCGAACAGGACAGTACTTTTATACCCTCAGCAGTTGTAAAAGAG
>JBATTK010000082.1:0-19397 GCA_049670505.1 Saonia sp. | reverse complement strand
TGCAACACATATTCCATAGGAGCTTTCCAGTTCCCATCCCTTTTCAAATAACCGTTGCTATCCTTTTGTAAAAACTGGCCGTCCGAGAAATTAGCCTCGTATTTTTCAACATTGTTTTCGGGGTCATAGAGTTTAAGGTTAATACGTGTAACCACTTCCGTACCCTTTTTATCCTCCTCGGTGACAGATGCGGTACTGTCCCCTGTAGTCTCTTCAATGGATGCACGAAGGATATATTGTGTCCCAACAATGGTGCGCAGTTCTTCTGCGGATGCTTCGCCGAGGCGTTTGTGGCTTATGCCATTGTCCACAAGTTTTTTAATGGTCTTGGGCATACTTTGTGTTTCAATTGTGGTCAAGGGGGCTTTACTGGCCATAAAATTGATGACAAAGGCGGTAACTTCACTGGAAAGGTTCTTATTATAGGTATTGTTTCGCATATAGGAAAATGGAATAACGGCCAATGTATTCTCTTCATAGCTGGGCAATACATAAATTTCTTCACTGGGGATGGCCGGTGTATCAACGTTGTCGGCCAGGGAAAGAGAGGAGGACGATGCAATCGCTTTCTTGGAATTAAAATTCTGTGTTCTTCCACTTGCAAAGACAATTTTTTCAAGACCTGCGGATTTCATTTCATTGATCACCGTTTCGCCGGGATAGTTAAAGCTTACGGTATCGTCCGTTACTTTTACAACTTTGGCTTGTATAAGTTCACCGTTCGTAGTGAATATAATATCATTTTTTGAAGCGCTCCCTTGTGAAAAAATGCTGAAGGAGAAGAGGAGACCGATCAATAAGGCTAACTTTTTCATGGCATATGGTTTTATTTAAAAATTTACGAGTTAAACAGGAGTATCTTAGTTATCATAGTGTTAAATAACAATTCGTTAAAAATGCGATACTTACATAGAAAATTGAACTCCATACCCACATGGACGTGGAAAGCGAATAGGCTTAGTGCAAAAAACCTCTAAGTTTGGCATATAGCCTGTTGAAGACACATCACATATTAGCTGTTGGTAGTAACATAACCTGCTATTGTAATCGTATAAACCTATCGGTGCATTTTTAATGTAAATACATTAAAACAACATCAAAATTCATACCATATCAATAACAAAATTGTTAATTTTTAAAAATGTATGGCGTAATTATAAGGACACCGTTTTATGTCTTGGATATCGTATTTTAAGATAGATATTTGCCGATACGTAAAATGTAACTATGGAAAAGTCAGCCCAAAAACTTGGCCCTTAACTCGGGTGTAGGAATCATACAGGCATCCTTTCTGCCAAACCATCTGTAGCGGTTTTTGGCAACGATGTCGTAACACCAGTCGCGAATAACACGCGGTACCCATTCAAAGGCCGCTAAAAGCTTCCAGGCACCACCAAAAGTTTGCCCGATCTTTAACGCAGCGGTAGATTTGGTATAATAGGCTACACCGGGCTCTATAAGAATAAAAGAATCTACCTTTGTCGTATCTATATTTCGCTCCTTTACAAGTTGCTCGCCTATTTCACTTTGTAAGGCCGCATAGCGGAAGACATCTTTTTTGTCCCGTTTTATAATAAATGTTATGGCTCCGTTACACAGATTACAGACGCCATCGAAAAGAATAATTTTATAAGATTCCCTATTATCCATTCTATACAACCTTTACTCTCCCTTCTTAGTAAGGGGAAAACAACATTTATTTTTTAGTTCCCTTCCCCTTGTGGGGGTTCGGGGATGAACTTACAAGTTCCAACTGATCTACACTTACATTAGTCGTAAAAATACCGTAGTTCACTACAGCTTTGTTTTTTTCCAGGCTATCTATACTTCCCACGGCCTTTCCATCGAATAATCGCACGCGATCTCCAATCTTAAAAACAGGACGGGGCTTGTTTTGTGCTTTTATAACCTCTTTCTTTTTTTCCTCTTTTTTTTGTTCCCGAATTACCTTTACTTTCTGGACAACTTCTTGCTCTACGGCTGCTTTCTTTTGGCGTTGTGCCTTGACTTCGGTAGCCGATTTCTTTTTGCGTTTGCTGTTCTCGGTCTCTACGATACGTAGGAGTTCAGATACCAACGGCCGTTTCTTATTATCCTGAAAATAACGTTCGGCAGCAGTGTTTACTTTGTTTCCCAAATAAATCATACGTTGGTTATGGTCATACAGCTCTTGATAATTCTCCAATTTAGATTTTACTTTGGAATTGAGTTCCTCCAAACGTTTGGCCTCCCCACGGGCTTTGGTCTCTTCCTCTTGGAGTCGGCTCCCCGTTTGCGCCATTTTACTGCGCTCTTTTTGAAGTTTGGCAATGGTGGCATCAAACCGTACCTTGCCCCGTTCTATTTTTTTCTTGGCCTTATTGATCAAACTGTAGGGAATGCCATTCTTTTGTGCCACTTCAAAGGTAAAGGAACTCCCCGCTTGTCCTAATACCAATTGAAATGTAGGCTCCAAGGTTTTACCATCAAAAAGCATGTTCGCATTGGTAACGTTGGGCAGCTCGTTGGCCAATAACTTAAGGTTTGCATAATGAGTGGTAATGACACCATACGCACCTCGTTCATAAAAAACTTCAAGAAAAGCTTCGGCAAGTGCTCCCCCAAGTTCCGGATCACTTCCGGTACCGAACTCATCTATGAGGAACAGTGTATTTTCATTACACTTGCGTAGAAAACTGTTCATGTTCTTTAGTCGGTAACTGTAGGTGCTCAAATGGTTTTCAATGGATTGATTGTCCCCGATATCCGTCAAAATTTTAGCGAAGAGACAAACGGTACTGCGTTCATGAACGGGAATCAAAAGACCACTTTGCAGCATGAGTTGTAACAGCCCTATAGTTTTTAAGGTAATACTCTTTCCCCCGGCATTAGGACCCGAAATAACAATAATCCTGTTTTCGGGATGTAGGGAAATAGTCTGCGGATAGGTCTTTTCCTTATTTCTTTTATTGGAAAGATAAAGTAGGGGGTGGTAGGCGTCCCGAAGGTGCATTTCCCTTTTATCATTAACGGCAGGCATCAGGGCATTCGTCTCCGAGGCGTATTTAGCCTTGGCCGCAGTAATATCTATATGCGCCAAAAACTCCTGATACTCGCTTAAAAGCAGGGCATACGGCCTTATGTGGTTGGTAAGTTCGTTCAATATCTTTTGAATTTCCTCCTTTTCCTCAAATTCCAGATTATTGAGTTCCCTACTATATTTTAAGGTAACCTCCGGTTCTATATATACAATACTTCCTGTTTTGGAAGCTCCCATAACGGAACCTTTTACTTTTTTTCGATACATGGCCTTTATGGCGAGTACGCGACGATTATCTACAACGGATTCGCGGATCTCATCCAAAAAATCGGCCCCCTGATACTTTTGTAGGGCAGTAGCGAAGCTTTTATTGATGCTTCCCTTTACTACATTGATCCGCTGTCTTATGGCTTGTAGGTTAGGGGAGGCACTGTCCTTTATTTCGCCGAACTTATCGATGACCTGATATATATGCTTGGGAATTTCGGGATGCTGTTCAATTTTTTCCGTTACCGTAAAGAGCAAGGGATAATAGTCCTTAAATTTTTTAAAGAATATTTTATGGATGCTTACTGTTTTACAGACGTCCCCAATTCTTTTAAAACCACCTATTTCCAAAGTGGTATTTTCTATTTTCAAAAGTTTGAGCTCCGAATTTATCGTATCAAAACCATGATTGGGAATCCTATTCCCATTTTCAAAGGAGGACAGGTACTCCGCGGTCTGTCCTAAACTGTATAGGATGGCATCCTTGTTATCCATGGGTGTAATGGACAATGCCCGTTCCTTACCCAAGTCGGTATTACATCGCAATACCAATTGATCTAGAACAGTTGGAAATTCAAGGTCCTGAAGTGTTTTTTTAGAAATTATACCCATGGTCATTTTTTACCCAAGGGCAAAGGTATGGATTAGGGTCCAAATGAAAAATGGTAAAACTTTGTTTATCTAATGATAAACGGGTTAATTGGCGATTTTTTAACGTTGCCGGGAATTGGTAACCGTTTCTCCTATAGGTAGACCGAAATTGTAAGTGTCGTCATGGCAAGTATACAAAGTAGCAGTACCAAAGGCATTACAAATTTTAACCATTTATCATATCCCACGTTCGCAATGGACAAAGAAGCCAGAATAATACCGGTAGGACTTATAAATTTAAAAAGGCCCATACCATACTGATAAGCATTGACTACAATCTCCCTGCCAATACCTACACCATCTGCCAAAGGCGACATAATGGGCATGGTCAATACGGCCATTCCCGAGGAAGAGGGAATAAAAAAGGATAATCCACTATATATAAAAAGTAAGGCGTTAATAAACAATCCTTTGTGCATTCCATCGGTTACAGCACTTGCATAGTAGAGCAGGGTATCACTTACCAGACCATCCTCCATAAGTACGGTAACGCCCCGGGCGATTCCAATGATAAAAGCGACCCCCAGTAAATCAGTGGCCCCGGAAATAAATGTAGTGACGAAAGTTCGTTCTTTCATTTTACTGATAATGCCTATTAAAATAGCTCCTGCAAGGAAAACGGAGGTCATTTCCAAAAACCACCAACCCAATTGCGATACGCCGTATACCATAACAAAAAAGCATGAAACAAATATCAGCAGTACAAACTGCAACCTTCCCGTCAATTCTGATGTAATGGCGGTAGTAGTACCTCTAAACATTTTTTCAATGCTTTCTTTTTGATCAAATATCAGGGATTTTGACGGATTCTTTTTTACACCTTGTGCATATCTAATGATATAAAGGAGGCAAACACATACCCCTGTCACTAGCATGAACAAGCGGGAATTCAGTCCCACCGTCCAGTTGATACCAGCGGCATCGGAAGCAATAATGGTGCTAAAAGGATTTACGGTAGACGCAAAAGTTCCTATGGCAGATCCTATATAAATGGAAGCTATTGCAACTATGGCATCGTATTTAGCAGCTAGAAAAACGGGGATTAAAATAGGATAAAATGCAATGGTCTCCTCCTCAAGACCAAAAGAGGTTCCTCCCAAGGCAATTAAGATGGTGACCATAATGATCAATAGAAATTCCCTGCCTCTTAGTTTTACGGCCAACCATGCGATTCCCGCTTCAAAGGCTCCCGTAGCATTTACAATAGCTATAAGTCCCCCTATAATCAATACCAATAAAATAATGTCCGAAGCCTGAATGATGCCTTTTAACGGGGCTTGGATAAAAGCGGCAAATCCTTGGGGTTGTGGTGCCAACCTCTTAAAAGTGTTGGGAATACTAATAGGTTTCCCAATGGCCCCTTGGGTGAATTTTTCCAAAGGAATTCTTATTTGTAGGCCATTCAGTGTCTCCTGTGAGGCTTTTAGAACCGTTGTACCTGTTTGATCGGTTCTGATAAAAGTTTGATTTTCATTATCGTAGGAAAGCCTATCGTATTGACCGGCAGGTATAATCCAAGTTAAAATTGCTACTAGGCCGGCAATAAGGAAAAGTATGGAATGGGCGGTAGGAAATCTGAATTTCTTTTTTTGTGTCATTTTAGGTTGGTTTTGCACTATAATTTTGATACTTGGGTCGGGTAAGATATTATTTTTTTAGTTTTGCTGGACGAATATCCGAAGATTATGAACGTAAACATTCATCACAGCTGGAAAGAACGCTTAAAGCAGGAATTTGAACAACCCTATTTTTTGACTTTGGCAAATTTTGTAAAACAGGAATACAAAAGTACCACCTGTTACCCCAAGGGTAAAGACATTTTTGCAGCTTTTGATTTTAGTACGTTCAAGGACACTAAGGTCGTCATCATAGGTCAAGATCCCTATCATGGACCTCATCAAGCGAACGGCCTATGCTTTTCCGTAAAGGACGGTATTCCACATCCGCCATCGCTCATCAATATCTTTAAGGAAATTGAAATGGATTTGGGAACCCCTTACCCTAAAAGCGGCAATTTGGAACGATGGGCCAAACAGGGGGTGTTATTGCTGAATGCAACGCTAACGGTTAGGGCACACCAAGCGGGAAGTCATCAGAACAAGGGATGGGAAATCTTTACGGATGCAATCATTAAAAAATTATCCTTGGAAAAAGAAGGGTTGATCTTTCTTCTTTGGGGCGGTTTTGCCAAAAAGAAAGCGGCTTTTATCGATGGTACCAAACATCATATATTGACTTCGGGCCATCCATCGCCCCTAAGCGCCAATAGAGGCCTTTGGTTCGGCAACAAGCACTTTAGCAAATGCAATACTATCCTGCAACAAAAACGACTACCCATCATAAACTGGTCATAAAAATTCTTATAGACTACCTAATTTTACTAGGTTAAAAATAAGAAAATTACTACTTTTATAATATGTAGTAGCTAATCAAACCAAACCATTCTATTGCTTGTAAACTCATTTAAACTAAGAACCATTCTATTAGTTGGTAATGACCATGCCGCTAATTTTCTGAACCGAATTTTTATTCGTCATTTAGAGCTCGATATTAAGGTGGATATCGTCTTAAACGGAAAAGAGGCCATAGACTTTATCTACAGCTCTTCTTTTATGGGGCCTTGTTTACTTATTTTGGATAGTAAGATGCCGGTAATGGACGGATGGGAGTTTTTAGATGCTTATGACAAAGTGTTTCGTAAGGAAACAAAAGATCAAATCATTATTGTAATGATTGCTTCGGGTAAGGATAATTTAGCTATGTTAAAGGCTAAAAAGAATCCTTATGTTGCCGAATATCTGCAAAAGCCCTTATTCGAAAAGAAGTTTAAAGAGCTTATCAAAAAATACTTTTGATGATGCGATATACCAAAAGGATCAATAATCCCATCTAATGCTTTTCACTGCTAGTTCCTCATTGATAAGTTCAAGTTCCAATAGTTGCCGTTGCACCTTTCTCAGAACTTCAGTGCTTATAGGTGATGTACTCCATCTTGTAAGGGACAGCCATTCTTGAATGTCCGTTAATTGTTGCCCATATCTGTTGGCCAAAGTGCGGTCTATACTGGGAATCGATTTAAATTCTGACGTATACAAATTTATAATTTCCAGAATGTGCTTTAAAATGCCATCGTTTTCTGCAATAAAGGTATCCGTAGCTGCAACTACGAAACAGGGCCATGGGGTAGGGCAGTCCCCTAATATTCTAAAGGCACCCTTATCTACCAGGGGTTTGGTAGTAAAGTGTTCCCACATAAAATAATGGGCTTGTCCGCTGGCCAGTCCGGTTACCGCTCCGTTCAGGTCGTTTACAATCTCAAATTGAAGCTCATTGGTGTTCCAACCTTCATTTTGCGCATGTACATAGGCCATTAAATGGCTACCACTACCCAACCTGCTAACGGCGGCTTTGGTACCTTCTAAATCGGATATGGTTTTGAAATTACTATTGGCATCCACATGAATACCCCAAAGTAGGGGAGTAGCTATATATTCCTGTACTATTTTCGCAGGATTTTCTTCCGAAATACTTTTTATGATTCCTTCCGTAAGTATAATAGCAAGATCGGTCTCCCCATTTTGTAACATCCCGCACATTTTTCCGGTTCCTTCGGGAACATCGATCCATTGCAGGTCTATTCCCCTTTCCTTGAAAGCTCCTTCTTCTATTGCCAAAAGCCAGGGCATATTGAAATGCTCCGGAACTCCTATGATCTTAACGGTTTTCATAATGTATGCAGGTTCTTTAGGTATTCGTAAATAGCATATTGGGAACGGATTTTTGGTTGGTCTTTTTCGGGCTCTATGTAAGCATTGGTAGCCTCCTGGTCCAAATATCTTGCTTTTACATTGTCCTGAAGCTGTAGGCTCAGGATATCCTTTAACTCTTTAAAGACATCGGTATCCAAAATAGGGGTGAGGACTTCTATTCGCTTGTCCAGATTTCTTGTCATCCAATCTGCAGAACCCATATACATTTTTTCTTCCCCCTTGTTATGGAACACATAAATTCGTCCATGCTCCAAATAGCGGTCCACTATGCTGCTTACCACTATGTTTTCACTGAGTCCGGCTATTTCCGGGACAAGCCTACAAAATCCCCTAATAATTAACCTGATCTGGACACCGGCAGCACTGGCACGGTACAACTGATCGATCATCACTTCATCTTCCAGACTATTCATCTTCAATATAATCTTTGCAGAATGCCCGGCATGTGCATGGCTTATTTCCCTAGCGATCAATTCTATGAGCTTTGTCCTTGTATTGAAAGGCGACACCAATAGTTGCGTAACCTTGGGAAGAATAAGCTTGCGCT
Source organism: Saonia sp. (assembly GCA_049670505.1). Lineage (GTDB taxonomy): Bacteria > Bacteroidota > Bacteroidia > Flavobacteriales > Flavobacteriaceae > JBATTK01. The sequence continues at coordinate 11,143 of JBATTK010000082.1, read as the reverse complement.
GAAGTACTTCAAATACTTGGAAAAGGTCGCCGGTGATAGAGGGGTTTGCCGTGAACAACCCATGATCCCCATAGATTTTAGCAGTTTTTGCATTAAAATTACCGGTTCCTATATACGCATATCGTATGATTTCATTTGCCGCCTCACGTTCTATTAAAAGGATTTTGGAATGTACCTTAATATTTGGAATGCTGTAGAGTACCTGGGCCCCGTTCTCTTCAAAGATCTTGCCCCATTTTAAATTATTCTCCTCATCGAACCGTGCTTGGGCCTCTACAAAAATGATAACTTCTTTCTTGTTTTCCAGAGCGGTTAACAAAGCATCGGTGAGGTCGGATTTCTTGGCAATTCGATATAGGGAAATCTTTATTGATTTTACTAGGGGATCTTTGGCCGCTTGTATAATCCAATCCTGTAAATAGGAAAAGGATTGGTATGGAAAATGGATGATTCTGTCTTTTCGGCCTATGAGTTCAAAATAGTTTTGTTCCCTATCAAAACAAAGATGGGGAAGTGCCGGTTGCGGGTCATAATGAAAAAGGGAATTTTGGTCGGGGTTGGGAAAACCAAAAAAATCACTGAAATTATGATGTTTTCCTCCTGGCATCATATCTACTTTTCCCAGACCTAATTGTTTGCGCAAATTTGTTAGGATTTCCTTTGGCATGGCCTTATCATATAATAGGCGGGTAGGCTGGCCCGCTTGCCTTTTTGCCAATGAATCATAGATTTGCTGTGCTAATTCACCTTCATAATCATCGTCTAAATATAGTTCCGCATCCCGTGAAATTTTTATGGAATAGCAGGCCTGTATCGTCTTTTCAGGAAAAATCTTGGAAATGTTCTGTGCAACAATATTTTCCAAAAACGTGTAGCAATGGGCATTTGTATCCGAAGGAAGTTTTACAAACCTATCCAATAGATCCGTTGGTATCGTTACAAAAGCGAGTTTTTCCTTGTCTTCAAGGACCACTGCCAGATAAAGTTGTCCGTCTTTGAACGAAATAGGGTTTAAGTGATCTGATCGGTAAACGGTAAGTTGTTCCTTAATGGTTTCCTCAAAGTATTCAAATCCGTACGCTTGTTGGGATGTGTTAAAATCCTCCTCGGATATCATATGAATTCCATGTTGCGCAAGTTCTGGTAGAATTTCCAAGCGATAGATGTCCCCGAACTTTTCTTGTTGCTCCTCCACTATGGCCAGAATGATCTTAAGGGTCTTGTTGGGTTTTACGGCCAGACGTTTTCTTAATTTTTTTTCTACTTTCTTTATTTGCCGTAATCGAGAGACCCTTACTTTAAAAAACTCATCCAGATTGGCAGAAAATATCGCCAAGAATTTAAGCCTTTCGTATACGGGATTGGTATGGTCGGCGGCCTCTTGCAAGACTCGAAAATTAAAACTCAGCCAATCTATATCTCTATTCTTAAATTTGGGAACTACGGCAATATCTTGCATGGGAAAGGTTTCGGGCAAAATTACGAATACTGCATGCCCTGTTAATTAAGTTATTGTTAAATAATTTTTGGATATAATTGACTCTAAATGGAACTTACTTTTTCTAAGGTATATTGAATTAAACGATCGACCGCCTTTTTAGGTTCCTTGGAAAATTCACCTGTACTTCTGTTGGCCAGAATACAGTTCATGGAAATTGCTTTATGGCCCATTAATTCGCTAAGCCCATATATTCCGGAGGTCTCCATCTCCAAGTTGGTGATACGCATGCCTTGGTAATCAAAACTGGAAAGCTTCGTTTTAAGGTCCTCGTCCTCTGCACTTAAACGCAGTTTTCTTCCTTGGGGACCATAGAAACCAACATTGGTAGCGGTAAAACCTGATTGTACATCGTCCGAACCGATCAATTGGGCGAGTGATGGATTACACTTTACCACATAGGGGATGGATTTAAACACGGACCAATCCGTATGATCAATAAAGGCCAGTTGAATTTCCGGATGCTGAATGGCCTCACTTTTATAGAAATGGAGCAGATTGTCAAAACCTATGGCATATTCGCTCATTAAGAAAGAATTGATCGGTATTTCGGGCTGAATGGCACCGGAGGTCCCTATTCTTATAATATTCAAGCAAGTTTTTTTGGACTTGATTTCCCTAGTTGTAAAATCGATGTTGACCAGCGCATCCAACTCGTTCAACACGATATCAATATTATCCGTTCCTATACCTGTAGATATTACGGTCAATCTTTTTCCGTTTAACGTTCCGGTATGTGTAACGAACTCCCGTTTCCCTTTTTTAATTTCTATGGTATCAAAATATTGGGATACTCGCGCCACCCGATCAGGATCACCTACCACCATAATGGTTTGCGCTATGTCTTCCGGTAATAAATTGAGATGGTAAACACTCTGATCGGCATTCAGTATGAGCTCTGAAGGACTTAGCTGCATACTATAGTTTTAGTATTCTGTCCGTATCGGTATTATAAAGAAAATTGTATTTAAGAGCTCCCCCCAGATAAACTTCGCTATCCTTTATGCTAGAGTAATAGTTGCTTTTTCCACTTAAGATTTCTTTGCCCTTTCTAGTGATTTTCACGGGATTAAAAGAGGTGAACAAGGGTTTAAGTCTGGAAATGGTCCGTTGATATTGTGTATCTCCATATCCATAAAAACCTTGATTCTTGAGAACAATTCCCAATAACTCGTTTCTAGAGGCAGGTTTCTGTTCCATGGCCAGTTGTAGCATGTTGTTTTCCATTTGGTTCAATCCGTTCTTAATAGAAGGAAAACGCTTTAAGTGAGTCGTAATGGCATCGGACAAGTATTTAAAATTATAATTTTCAAAATCTGTCAGGTTTTCCAATCGGATGGGGCTGTCACTACAATAAAGCTGCCATACATAGTCTGCATATTCAATATCGTCTTGGGTAAGGACGGTACGGTTTTCATAAAGCTGAAGCAATTGTTGGTCGCTGAGTTCATTTAATCCGTATAAGTTGTTCGTTTCATCTTCCTTGCCACTACATACCAAAGTTATTTCGGCATGTCTTCTGTTAGCTTTTAGCCAACTGATAACGGCAAGCATATTGATCTGACAGAACAAATCATATTCAAACCACAATACAATACGATCCTGCTGTTTGTGATTACACAACGAACGGTATTCTTTTAAAGTAAGTTCAATAAAACGCGATTTGGAGACTTTGTAGTTCTTGTGTAAAAATTCGAATCGTGTTTTCCAAAAGGACTCACTACCCACATTGGTGAGGGTTTTTCCTTCACATAGCATTTCTCTCCAAGTTATAATATCTCCCTTTAGATCAAGGGATTTTAACCTCTCGGTGAAGCTATCGCCGTTCGTAATATGTAAAAGGGAACTCATGCTGGTTGTGTTGATTAGGTTTTAAACGATTAAAAGTAACATTTAATCTAAAAAAACAAAAAAAATTAACAGAAAACTATCCCCCTACACGTTTTACTTGAAATCCTTTTGTTTTCAAAATATCCATGATCTTATCTCGGTAATCTCCCTGTATTATTATCCGGTTATCTTTGAAACTACCGCCAACACTAAGTTTGGTCTTTAATTCCTTGGCTAGTTTCTTAAAATCCTCATCTGCTCCATTGTATCCCTCTAAAATGGTAATAGGTTTTCCCTTTCGTTTTTCATACTTACAGATAATAGGGTCTTCCTGCATCCAAATATCACTTTTCTCTCGGGAAGGCTCCTCCTCCTTGGAAGGTTTATGGTCTGGAAAAAGGTTTTTTAACTGGTCTTGCAAGTCCATAATTAATCTGTTGTATGTATAAAGAGTTGTTCTTGATCAATATCCACCAAAACCTCTTCTCCATACCGGAGCCCATCTACTTTTGGCAGTATTAATTCCAAGGTGGTCGATTGCTGCACATGCTCTTCCTTTGTTTTTGGGTCCGGCATATAAATTAATCCACTGTACACCTGATTTTCGTGAAAAAGGGAAATATCGAAAAAATAAAAATTTTCGGGCGGTATATGATTGGACCAATCTACTTGTTCAAAAAAATATTTTGGGTTTTTAATAGTAAAGGTATTAGGTGAAATATCAATATTCAGCGTTCCCTTAAAAAAACCGCTCAAATCTAATCCCCTTTCCTCAAAGTATTCTGCTTGTATGGCTATGGTACCTTTAGGGTATCTATTGTCCTTGTTTTTCCCGGAAGCTACTCCATAGCCGGGAATAATTTTAGCATTTATTTTCATAGTTGGCCAGCTAAGACAAATTGTCTATTGGATATGCGCTATTTGAAGTAGTGCGGTTATTTTTTTACCAAACCCAATTCTATCAAACGTTCATTTAAAAATTCACCCGCCCTTATATCCTCAAATTGCTTAGGATGATTCGTATCCACACAATTCTCCAGACAATTCAGCGGCATTTCGCTAATGGGATGCATAAAGAAGGGTATGGAATAACGGGAAGAGCCCCATAACTCCTTGGGAGGATTGACCACTTGATGGATAGTGGATTTTAGTTTGTTATTTGTTAAGCGGGAAAGCATATCCCCTACATTGATCATTAGCTGATCTGGCCTTGCGATGGCATCTACCCATTCACCTTTGTGATTTTTTACCTGCAGCCCCTTGCCATGTGCCCCCATGAGAAGCGTAATTAAATTAATGTCGCCATGTGCCGCGGCACGTACTGCATTTTTAGGTTCATGGGTTATGGGAGGATAATGGATCGGACGTAAGATCGAGTTTCCATTTTTAATGAATTCATCAAAATAGTCCTCCTCCAAATCTAGATGCAGGGCCAAGGCCCTTAGTACATATTTGGCGGTTTTTTCCAACATTTTATACGTCTCCTCGCCAATCGTATTAAAGTTGGGCAATTCCTGTACCATAACATTATCCGGATACTCCGCTTCCAATTTTGGATCGTCTTCCACGTACTGCCCAAAATGCCAAAACTCCTTTAAATCGCCTTCCTTTCTTCCTTTGGCATGCTCTTTCCCAAAGGAAGTATAACCACGTTGTCCTCCGATTCCCTCTATTTCATAGGTATCCTTGACTTCCTGTGGCAGGTTAAAGAACTGTTTTATCTCCTTGTATAGGTTCTCTACTAGTTCATCCGATAAGAAATGTCCGCTAAGGGCAACAAAACCAATATTCTCAAAGGCGCCTCCTATTTTCGCTATAAATTTTTTCTTTCTATTGGGGTCTTCGGATAAAAAATCCTGAAGATCTACACTGGGTATACCACTCATTTTCGAAATTTAAATGTGATATTCAAATTTAAGAAAATAAAAGCTACCGCTACCTAAAAATATTCCGTTCTTGTCCGTGATTTTCCTCGACCCTTTTTGCTACTTTTATTCACATTTTCAAATAGGAAGGATTTAATACCGAATATGGAGTATACGAACGAGAATATCGGCAAGGAAATACAATTGGATCTTTATAGGGCCATGTTGAAGCCCAGAATGATAGAGGAAAAAATGCTGATTCTTTTACGGCAGGGCAAGATATCAAAATGGTTTAGCGGTATGGGTCAGGAAGCCATTTCGGTAGGGGTCACAAGTGTATTGGATGCCAACGAATACATACTGCCCATGCATAGAAACCTTGGTGTTTTTACCACTCGGAACATTCCTTTATACAGATTGTTCGCGCAATGGCAAGGGAAGGCAAGCGGATTCACGAACGGTAGGGACAGAAGTTTTCATTTTGGTACTCAGGAATATAAAATTGTGGGTATGATCTCCCATCTGGGCCCGCAACTCGGAGTTGCCGATGGAATAGCTTTGGCCGATACCTTAAAAAAACAAAATAAGGTGACCGCTGTTTTTACGGGTGAAGGAGGTACCAGTGAAGGAGATTTCCATGAGGCACTGAATATAGCCGCCGTTTGGGATCTACCCGTTCTGTTTTGTATTGAAAATAACGGATATGGACTATCTACGCCTACGTCAGAACAGTATAAATGCGAGCATTTGGCGGATAAGGGTGTCGGTTACGGAATGGAATCATATCGTATCGATGGAAATAACATTCTGGAAGTATATGCCAAAGTAGATGAATTGTCCAGAAGTATGCGTAAAAATCCCCGACCTGTTCTATTGGAGTTCATCACTTTTCGCATGCGTGGACATGAGGAAGCAAGCGGTACAAAATATGTCCCGGAGGAATTAATGGAACAATGGGCGGAAAAAGACCCTATTTCCAATTATGAGGAATACCTGTTGTCCCAAAAGGTATTGACCAAGGAAATGAAGAAATCCATCCAGAAGGAGATTGAAGTGGAAATCAACGAAAATCTTCAAATCGCCTTTAACGAAGAAGCGATCGTTCTTGATAAAAGTAAAGAATTAAATGATGTATTTAAAAAGTTTGTATATCAAGAAGTTAATCATGGTACAGTAGTTAAGAATATCCGATTGGTGGATGCTATTTCCGAAGGTTTGAAACAGTCCATGGAAAAGCATGATAATCTAGTTATCATGGGTCAGGATATCGCGGATTACGGTGGTGTTTTTAAAATTACCGAAGGTTTCATAGAGGCTTTTGGAAAGGAACGGGTACGAAACACCCCTATTTGTGAGTCTGCTGTTATTTCTGCGGCAATGGGCCTATCCATAAGTGGAATGAAGGCCGTAGTGGAGATGCAATTTGCGGATTTTGTGAGCAGCGGTTTCAACCCGATCGTAAATTACTTGGCAAAGGCACACTATCGCTGGGGAGAAAAGGCAGATGTGGTCATCAGAATGCCCTGCGGTGCGGGAGTAGGGGCCGGACCTTTTCATTCGCAGACCAACGAGGCCTGGTTTACGAAAACACCGGGTCTAAAAGTGGTATATCCGGCATTTCCCTATGATGCCAAGGGCCTTATGGCGACGGCCATTAACGACCCCAATCCGGTATTGTTTTTTGAACATAAAGCCCTTTATCGAAGTATTTACCAAGAGGTTCCTACAGATTATTACACCATTCCTTTGGGTAAGGCAGCTCTTTTAAAGGAAGGTAACTCCATTACCATTGTATCTTATGGGGCCGGGGTCCATTGGGCACTGGAAACTTTGGGGGACCGACCGGAGATTTCGGCGGATTTAATCGACCTACGTACACTTCAACCCTTGGACTTGGAGTCTATATATACCTCGGTAAGGAAAACAGGTAAGCTTATCATCCTGCAGGAAGACAGCTTGTTCGGGGGTATTGCAAGTGATATATCGGCTTTGGTAATGGAAAATTGTTTCGAGCATTTGGATGCCCCGGTAAAGCGGGTCGCTAGTTTGGAGACCCCCATTCCTTTTGCACGACAGTTAGAAAATAATTATCTACCCAAGGCGCGATTCGCAAGAATACTTCAAGAGTTGTTGGAATATTGATTACTTTTGATTTTATCTTTTTTAACAAAATAATAACAAGGTGGGGGAAATATTTTTTTCCTCCCCACCGTATATTAATTTAGAATAAACCAAATATATTTATGATGAAAAATGCAATCTGGTTGCTAGCGGCAACTTTTATGTTATTTACCTCTTGTTCCGTTTCCAAAGGAGCTAGGGATCAACGAAACCTACTTAGTGGTACGTGGATACTCAATGATGTTTCTTATGAAAACAATCAGGGTACTTTTAAATCCATCATCTTCAATGATGCGGAAGACATCTGCTTTGAAGGTAGCCAATGGTTCTTTAGGGATAACAACAGTACGGGAAGGTATACCATCAAAAATAGTACATTATGTAGTGGTGGTGATCGCTTTATACGTTGGTCTGTTGTGGAGCGTCCCGAGAGTTATTCCAGTCAACTCCAATTTAAGTTTATCGATGAGAAACGAAAGGATATTTCCGGAGGAACCGGTTATCGCTTAAACATTGCGAATCTTACGGCACAGTCAATGACCTTAAAAAACAATGTTTCGGTAGACGGGGAGCCTGTTACCATAGTATATCAATTTACAAAAAGTTAAAAACAATAAACGAATGAGAAGTTCAATTTTAAAAAGTATATCATTTTTGATGGTCTTGGCCATGATTGTAAGCTGTAATGCGGTTAAAAACGCAAATAAGACCCAAAAAGGAGCCGCTATCGGTGCGGTTGGGGGTGCGGTAATTGGCGGACTTATCAGTAAGAAATCGGCGGTAGGTGCAATTATCGGCGGAGTGGTCGGTGGAGCGGCAGGAGGTTATATAGGTAATCGAATGGATCGGCAGGCGGAGCGTATCGAATCCGAGATACCTGGTGCGGAAGTAACCCGTGTAGGTGAAGGAATTAATGTAACGTTCGATGAAAATAGCGGTGTTTACTTTGATACCAACAAGTCCGATATCAAAGGACCTGCGGCTACCACATTGGACCGTTTGGCAGGTATTTTTAAGGAATATCCAAATTCCAATGTTCTTATAGAAGGGCATACGGACAGTTCTGGAAGCGACGCCTACAATCTGACCTTATCCCAAAAGAGGGCGCAATCCGTCACCAATTATCTTACTGGTCAAGGTCTAGGCGCCCAACGATTTACTACAAAATGGTATGGCGAGGCTCAACCAAGGGCCGATAATGGCACACCAGAGGGTAGGGCTAAAAATCGCCGGGTGGAATTGGCCATTGTTGCCAATGAAGCGTTAAAGCAAGAGGCCATTGAAAAAACAAAAGGATAAATACCCTTTTTCCTATGCTAAAATCCCGGTTACTTCCGGGATTTTTTATTTAAGAATGTGTATCTTCCAGTAGTGAATATGTATGACGTAATTATAGTAGGAGGAGGCTTGGCCGGTCTCACTGCGGCATTGCATTTGGCCAAGGAAAATCACCGTGTTTTAGTATTTGAAAAACAGCCCTATCCCCACCATAAAGTCTGTGGGGAATATGTTTCCAATGAAATTTTGGATTATCTGGATTATCTTGGGGTTTCTCTGGCAAATGCCAGGGCCGTTTCCATAGACACCCTTCAGTTAACAACCCTTTCAGGAAAGTCCTTGCATCTAAAACTTCCATTGGGCGGAACCGGAATAAGTAGATTCACCTTTGATGGGCTATTGTATCAAAAGGCTTTGGCCCTGGATGTTCCTTTTGTTTTTGAAGGCGTAAAGGACATTTCGTACGCCGCCGATATTTTTACGGTTACAACGCATACCGAAAAAACGTTTAATGCCCGTTTAGTTATAGGAGCATATGGCAAAAGGGGCAATTTGGACAAGAAACTCCGTAGGGATTTTATACAGCGAAAATCGTCCTGGTTAGGAGTAAAATCGCATTATAGCTATGATGTGTTTCCGGATAATTTGGTAGCATTACATAATTTTAGGGGGGGATATGCCGGACTCTCCAAGACCGAAACAGGCTCGGTAAATTTTTGTTATCTAGCCTCTTATGAAAGTTTTAAGAAAGAGAAGGACATTGAAAGTTTTAATAGAAAGGTTGTTTCGAAAAATCCATTTTTAAAATCTTTTTTTAAAGAAGCCGAACCGGTTTTTGACAGTCCCTTAAGTATTGCGCAAGTATCCTTTCATCAAAAAAATGCGGTTGAAGATCATATCATGATGTGTGGGGATACTGCCGGTTTGATCCATCCCTTGTGTGGCAATGGAATGGCTATGGCCATTCACAGCGCAAAAATTGCATCAGAACTTATCTGTAGCTATTTGAATAATAAAAAGTATAGTCGCATACAGTTGGAAGGGGCGTATATACAACAGTGGAACAACGTTTTTAAACAACGTTTGCAAATGGGAAGATGGCTACAGTCCTTATTATTGAACGAGAGGCTATCGGCCATCGCTTTTGGCAGTATAGCAAAATCCCCGTGGTTACTCAAAAATCTGATACAAAGAACCCATGGAAATCCCATAGTTTTGTAATGGATCTTTCTCTACGAAGTACCGAACCGGAATTAATGGACGACCCTGCTATTGCGGAAGATATCTTAACGGAAGTTTTGAAGGACATTGACCGGTCCAATAGGATGTTGGGGGGTAATCGCGTAACGATCAAGGAAGTGGGCCGATTGATAGCGGAGTATCCCAGAGAAAGCTATACCATTGTGGATATGGGTTGTGGTGATGGGAGTATGCTTCGCGAAGTTGCCCTGTTTTGCAGGAAGCATCATATTAATGTAAGTTTGATCGGGGTAGATTTAAGTGATAAGGCCATAGGTATAGCCAAAGAGGCATCTACGGAGTTTTCTGAAATTCGTTTTTTGCAACAAAACATTTTAGACCTTAAGGCTAACGATCTGGGCTGTGATATTATGTTATGCACACTCACCATGCACCATTTTACCAATGAACAGATTCCGATATTTCTAAAGCAGTTTATAAAATTGGCAAAAATAGGGGTGGTTATCAACGATTTGGAAAGAAGTATATCGGCATGTTATCTTTTTATGGTGTTTCGTGCTATTTTTATAAAATCGCAAATCGCAAAATACGATGGATTGATTTCCATTAAAAGCGGATTTACTAAAAGAGAATTAAGGGTTTTTTCCAAGGATTTCCCTGAGGTACATCACACGATACTTTGGAAATGGGCCTTTAGATATGTATGGGTGATACGCACTTGCCCATTAATTACAGCTTATGAACGAGATTAGAATAATAACAGTGGCCAAGCAACTGCCTAGCTATAGTAGAAACACAAAAGACATTCTTCCCTTTGTGGAAATGTGGCTGTCCGATCAAGAAGAACGTTTTAGGCGTAAGGTCATCAAGATTTTTGAGGGTGCCGCGGTAGATACCAGGTACGGTATTATGACGATCGAGGAGGTTTTTACGGCAACCTCATTTGAAGAAAAGAACGCTATTTATGTTCGGGAAGTCAAGAAACTGGGCACTGCCGTACTGCAAAAGGCGCTGAATCAAACGGGTTGGGCGGCAGAGTCGCTGGATTATATCATAACAGTAAGTTGTACGGGAATCATGATTCCGTCCTTGGATGCATATATTATCAATGATTTGGGCTTGCGTAAAGATATTATTCGTTTACCGGTAACGGAGATGGGATGTGCCGCAGGGGTTTCGGGATTGATCTATGCAAGTAATTTTCTAAGATCCAATCCCGGAAAACGCGCGGCTGTAATTGCAATCGAAAGCCCTACAGCGACTTTTCAGCTAAATGATTACTCCATGGCCAATATGGTCAGTGCCGCTATCTTTGGTGATGGTGCGGCATGTGTGTTGCTATCATCCGAAG
>JBATTK010000081.1:0-49834 GCA_049670505.1 Saonia sp. | reverse complement strand
GTTATCCAGTGTATAGGTAATATATGAAATGTATTCTACACTGATATGATAGCGCCCCGGGAGAATTTCTACATCGAATTTACCGGCTTCATTTGTGATACCGCCTGTGACCTTATCCGGATTTCGGACACTTTGCAGCACTAGGGTCGCATATTCCAGAGGTTGCCCCGTATCCTTGTCTAAAACTGTTCCTGTAATCTTTATGGGCTCTGATCTTTGTCCTTGTGGGCGTTGCGAAAATAATAGTAAAGGGGATAACAAGAGTACAAAGTGGAGCAGTTTGATCATATTAATCTTTGGATTTCTTCTTTTTCTTCTTCTTCTTTTTTGTTTTGAAACGGTTTTCCTGAAATTCCTTGAATGCAATATATTTATCTTCAGGTAATCCGGCTTTCAATTCCTCATCCTGTCTTTTTTGAGTTTTTTCATATGCCTCGCGCATTTTTTCAGGTTCCAGTCCCAAAATTTGCAGTTGTATACGTTCTTTTACGGATTTTGTAAGTATACTGCTAACTACGGCCTGTTCAAACTCGTTCAATTCCAAATGCTCCGTAATCTTGGGCATTTCCAATTCCACAATTTCTTCCGCGGTTAATGGATCGGGTTTTTCCGGCGCCTGTTGCGTTTGTGGAATTGTGTTTTGCTGTCTTCCAAATCTATTGCCATTTCTAAATTGTGCGTTTAGCATGGAACTGCCAAAAATCACCAATGCTAAAACAGCTGCATATTTTACGTTCGTTTTCATATTGTTCCATATTAATTGGACTATAAAAATAGTCGATGGTTTATCCCGGTTTCGTTAAATGTTTGTTAATAGCGTTTTGCCTTAACCAATCTAAAAAACCATACCAAATCCGATTTTCATTACTATAGCATATTGAATATTAGTGCAGTACGGCGCTTATGTTTTCAGTAGGCCTACCTATAACGGCCTTATTTCCATTAATTACAATGGGACGCTCTATAAGATTAGGATATTTTATCATGGCGTCTATAATAGCATCATCGGAGAGTATCTTCCCTTTAAAATTCTCTTTCCAGATTTTTTCATCCTTTCGTACCAAATTTTCTGGACTTAGGGACAAACAATGTAACACTTCCCTCAGTTCCTCTTTGGTAGGGGTGTTTTCTAAATATTTAACCACCTCAAATTCCATTCCGGAATTTTCCAAGAAGGCCAATCCCTCCCTGGATTTTCTACATCTCGGATTATGATATATTTTAATCATGTTTTAGTTCTATAAATTCTAGTATTCAGTATTCAGTATTCAGTATTCAGTATTCAGTATTCAGTATTCAGTATTCAGTGTTCAAAGTTCAAGGTTTTGGTCTTTGGAAATATAGTTTCCAGTATCCAGTTTCCAGTTATGAGTTATGAGTTCAGAGTTATGAATTTGGCCTTGCCTATTCCCTATTTCCTATTCCCTATTTCCTACTGTTACTGCCTACCGCCACTGCCGACTTTCTTTTTTGGTTTCCGGTGCATGGTCGAAGTTCAAGGTTTCGTCCTTTTTCCTTTTCTCACTTCTCACTTCTCACTTCCCATTTCTCATTCCTGATTTCGGTCTTTCGTCCTTTTTCCTTGTCTATTTGAAAAAAGAGTATTTTTAACTAACCAATAACCAATAACCAATAACCAATAACCAATAACCAATTAACCACTCTCTTTCTGTCCCATCATCATCAGGAAAGCTTTTAAGAACGGATCGATATGTCCATCCAGTACAGCATCTATATTTCCGGTTTCCTCGCCCGTTCGGACATCTTTCACCAATTTATACGGATGCATCACGTAATTACGTATCTGTGAACCCCACTCTATTTTCATCTTCGACGATTCAATTTCCTGCCGTGCCTCTTGTTTTTTACGCAATTCTATTTCATACAACTGCGACTTCAACATTTTTAAAGCGGTGGCCCTATTATCATGTTGAGATCTGGAATCGGAACAGGAGATTTGTATTCCGGTAGGCTTATGTACCAATTGCACTTTGGTCTCTACCTTATTCACGTTTTGACCTCCGGCACCGCTAGACCTGGCGGTAGTAATCTCAATATCCGAGGGATTTATATCTATCTCAATACTATCGTCTACCAGTGGATACACGTACACGGATGCAAAAGAAGTATGACGTTTGGCATTACTGTCAAAGGGAGAGATACGCACCAATCTATGTACTCCGTTTTCACCTTTAAGCCAGCCAAAGGAGAATTCACCATCAATCTCCAAGGTAACGGTCTTTATACCGGCCACATCGCCTTCTTGATAATTTAGCTCCTTAACGGTATAACCGTTTTTTTCGCTCCACATCATATACATGCGCATGAGCATTGCGGCCCAATCGCAGCTTTCGGTACCTCCTGCCCCTGCGGTAATCTGTAGAATTGCGGTAAGATCGTCGCCTTCCTCCGAAAGCATGTTCTTAAATTCTAGATTTTCAATGACCAAAAGGGTTTTCTCATAGTGCTTGGTAACTTCCTCCTCGTTTACATCCCCTTCTTTTTGGAATTCCAACAGCACCTCCAAATCCCCAACTAATGAAGAAGCTACATTGTAATCGTCTACCCATTTTTTTTTGGATTGAATAAACTTCATCTGCACCTGGGCCTCTTGGGGATTATCCCAAAAACTTGGTGCCAAAGTTTTTTCTTCTTCGTTTTCTATCTCTATGAGTTTGGCATCAATGTCAAAGATACCTCCTCAACGCGCCAAGGCGTTCTAAAAGATCCATATATAGATCGGTAGTAATCATACGATGATAATTTTGAATCAAAAATACTATTCTTTTCTAGCATTTTCGAAAATTTAAGTGAAGTTTATTGTTGCTCTTGCCCCGAAACTTGAACGGAATGCCTAGTCTCATTGGCACCTTGGGAACGTACCACGCCCCTTAGGGGAGAACAGTCATTATAATCTTTGCCATGGGCCACTTTTATATGGTTGGTATTGGCCAAGAGATTGTTTGTGGCATCAAAACCAATCCAGCCGATAAATGGCACATAGGCTTCCACCCAAGCATGCATCTGCGAATCGCCGAAATATCCGTTACCTTGATGCAGATAACCGGAAACATATCTGGCAGGCACTTCGTTCTGCCTCGCCAAAGCACTGAACAGATGGCTGAAATCCTGGCAAACCCCCTTTCTTTTCACTATAACTTCATCCAAGGTTGTATGGACATCGGTAACACCCGTCTTAAAATGAATATGTTCATAGGTCCACTGATTCAGGTCCATAAGATTATTGAAAATTGATTTATGCTTATCGAACACAAAAATATTTTTGTTCTTTTCAGGTAGCGTCGTAAAACGGGTGTGCCTTAAAAAGGGTTCAAAATCCACCTTAAAATCAAGTTTTTCCAATTGTTTATAGCTTTGATCGATATCCGAATCGATATCAAAATCAAAAGGATTCACCTCTTTTTTTAACAATTTGAAATGTGCTTCGAACGAAATGTGGTTGAACCGTTGTTTAGGATGTACACGAATGGTCTGAAAACCATAGCCATTTACAGAAAACTCGTTGGGTACATGCATGGAGTTTTCAAAATCTATCGTAATAAATTCTTGCGTGGCATTGGGCTCGGGGATAATCAAAAATTGCCAATGGGCCTCATGTACCTCATTTTCATAGTTATTTTCCGCTTTGTAGGTAATAGAATATTCCAAGGACATATTATGCGAAGGTACTAATAATTAAAAAATTCCTTTTCCATCTTTTGGCCGATTTGGGACAGACTGTTCAAAATATTCTCAATAAAGGCCTGAATGTCCTCTTCGATCTCCTCTATATATTTATATTGATATTCCGCCCGCACCTTACCCACCAAAAAAGCGGTGGAATTTTTGTTATATCTTTTGCTGGGGTCCAATACTTTGATGTGATCGTATACTTGGTTTAAACTGTTCATGATAGATCTTGGACAATTGGGATTCAGTATTAAAAATTCCAAAGTTGAGATACTTGTGGGGGTCTTTTTGTAAAAACGGCGCATCATATCGTAGGACTCTGCACACTTTAACAGTGTGGTCCATTCAAAACTGTTCTTAAACTTGTCCCCATAACTTCCCTGAGCTTTTAGGGCATCAACATATTTGGCATTTATAACACGTATGATCTGTGTGGCACGTTCAATATTTACGCCCATCATTATAATGGCATAAATACTGTCATGCAATAAGGTACCCCTAATTTTCCCCCTTAAAATAGCGGTCATCTCCGCTACGTTTACCGTAAAATCGTGCAACCCATTTTTTACGAATACTTCAGAGGGGTATTTCAACACAAAATGATAGAACTTATTAATGGATTCATAAAGTTCGGTAGAAATGAGGTCTCTTGCACTATTTGCATTTTCCCGCGCATGTTTTACATTGTTGATGATAGAAAACGAAAAGTTGGGATCAAGCCCAATTTTGTACAAGACCTCCTGTTCATTCAACAATTCGGATTCGGACTTAACGGCATCACCTACCATGAACAACATGGATTGAAGAACGAACTGTCTGGATTGGGAGAGTTCGTTGGGTGCGTCCAAGGATGAAAAATAATTTACATTGAGATAACGGGCAATATGTTCGGAGCGTTCAATATATCGCCCCATCCAAAATAAGTTGTTGGCTACTCTTGCAAGCATATGTTTGTTTTATTGGTTTTTATAGTCAGTTGATAGTACATGTTTTGGTGCAAAATTTAGGTGCATTGAAATTTTACAAATGGAGATTTACTTTTTCAATACCCAAGTGTCCTTGGATCCACCTCCCTGGGACGAGTTAACAATTAGGTTTCCCTTTTGTAGGGCCACTCTGGTAAGTCCGCCTTTCAACACAAATTCCTTGTCCTTGCCCAAAACCGTAAATGTGCGTAGATCAACATGGCGCTGCTCAAAGGATTCGTTTTCATCTATATAGGTGGGATGTACCGAAAGGGACATAATAGGCTGGGCTACATATTTTCTCGGACTTTCCTTTATTTGTTTTTTAACAAGTTCGATTTCTTTTTTACTCAGTTTATTTCCTATGGAAATTCCATATCCACCGGCCTCGTCCACAGGTTTTACCACCAGCTCATGAACATGTTCCAAAACATATGTAAGCTCGTCCGGTCTACTGCAGTGATAGGTATGTACATTGTTTAGAATGGGTTCTTCATCCAAATAATATTTAATAATTTGGGGCATATAGGTATACACTGCTTTGTCATCCGCAACACCGGTTCCCGGAGCGTTTGCCAAAGTAACGTTCCCCTTTTTATAAGCGGCAAAAAGTCCGGGAACACCCAATGAGGAGTCCGGCTTAAATTCTAATGGATCAATAAAAAGATCGTCTATTCTTCGGTATATTACATCAACCTTTTGCGGTCCGCGAATGGTTTTCATATAGACAAAATCATTTTCTACAAAAAGGTCGCGACCTTCCACCAATTCTACTCCCATAGTCTTTGCCAGATAGGAATGTTCATAAAAAGCGGAATTATACATCCCTGGCGTAATCACCACACAGGTAGGTATATCTACACCCTTTGGTTTTGTGGTTTCCAATAAATCCAGAAGATTTTCCGCATAGTCTGTAACCGTGTGCGTCTGGTAATGATTGAATACGCCGAACAAAGCCCTTTTCAAAGCCGTACGATTGCAAATGACATAACTTACTCCGGACGGACAACGTATATTATCCTCGAGCACATAGTATTTGCCATCCTTATGTTTGATGACATCGGTACCGGAAATATGGTTGTAAATCCCTCCCGGCGGATCGATCCCGATCATTTGGTGCAGATAATTGGCCGATGAACTTATGAGTTCCATAGGAACAATACCTTGCTTTATAATTTTCTTGTCGTGATATACGTCCCAAAGAAACAAGTTAAGGGCCTTGCTGCGTTGTATGGCCCCTTGCTCTATAATACGCCATTCATTAGGGTCTATTATTCTGGGAAAAAGATCGAACGGAAATATTTTCTCATGGCTATCTTTTCCACCATATACCTGAAAAGTGATGCCCTGATTGAAAAAAGAGGACTTGGCCTTGGTATTTAAGTTTACATAATCCGTGATAGAATGTTCCCCATAAAGGTCAAATAATTTTTGATAGATTTCCTTTACGCTATCATTCTCGTCAAAAATTTCATCATAGAGTTCCGGATTTCGTTGGTAGGAAGAAAAAATTTGACTTTCCAGGTTTGGCATGGTTAATTCTTTTGCAAAAAGATACTGGTTTTCATTGGATTTTACGATGGGAATTTCCTAATAATCAAAATCCAATTTAAATATCACTCAAAAATAGGGTCGATTTAATGTCAAATTTATTTTTCATCTATATACGGGAGAAGCTTTAGCTAGTTTGCTTGTTTTTATATACATTTAAAAATTCAATCCGACACCCTATGAGACACACTTTACTAGCGACAATACTCCTATTTTTTTCTTTTTCGACCGTGATAGGCCAGTTTGCCGAAAAAAGCAAGGATTTTCAGAAGTTTCAGGGACTTTTTGATTTTTACTATGACGAAGGAACCGATAAGCTATATTTGGAAGTAGATAGTCTGGAGAAGGAATTTTTATATGTATACGCTTTAAGTAGCGGAATAGGAAGTAATGATATAGGTTTGGATAGGGGCCAATTGGGTAATGAACAAGTGGTGTATTTTAAGAAAGCGGGAAACAAGTTGCTGTTGATACAGCCCAACCTAAGATTCAGGGCGTTGACAGAAAATGTTTTAGAAAAGAAATCTGTAGAACAGGCATTTGCAAAATCCGTTCTTTTTGGCTTTAAAATTGAAGAGGAAATTAACGGAAAATATATTATCGATATTTCCGATTTTCTAATGCAGGACGCTCACGGCGTATCGGCCAGGTTGAAGCGTACCGACCAAGGCTCCTATAGTCTGGACAAATCAAAAAGTGCGTTTGCCTTGGAACGTACCAAGGCTTTTCCCAATAATGTAGAGTTCGATGTGGCCCTTACCTTTAAAGGTGAGCCCAAAGGTGACTACCTTCGTTCCGTAACTCCAAATCCAAATTTGGTAACCATTGCACAACATCATTCTTTTATTAAGTTGCCGGATGATGGTTATGAAAAAAGGGAGTTCGACCCTCGATGCGGATCCTATCCCTTTTCATATTATGATTATGCCACTCCCGTACAGGAACCTATTCTGAAGCGTTTTATTACCCGTCATCGTTTAGAGAAGAGAGATCCCACCGCAACAACTAGTGAGGCCGTAGAACCCATTATTTATTATTTGGACAACGGAACACCGGAACCGGTACGTTCAGCACTTTTGGAAGGTGGAAAATGGTGGGACCAAGCTTTTGAGGATATAGGATATAAAGATGCTTTTCAACTTAAGATATTACCGGATGATGCCGATCCCTTGGATGTGCGCTATAATGTAATACAATGGGTCCACCGTTCTACCAGGGGCTGGAGCTATGGTAGTAGTATAACCGACCCAAGGACCGGGGAAATCATTAAGGGCCATGTAAGTTTGGGAAGTCTACGCATACGTCAGGACTTTTTGATTGCACAGGCATTGATGAACAAACCTTTTGCAGAGCGAGATGATAATTATAATACCATGTTGGAATTGGCTTTGGCCAGGATCCGTCAGCTTTCGGCCCATGAAATAGGACATACATTGGGCTTTGCACACAATTTTGCAGCAAGTACCAATGGTAGGGCTTCCGTTATGGATTACCCCCATCCCCAATTTTCCGTGGAGGATGGGGAAATCAATTTTTCAAATGCGTATGATACCGGTATCGGCAAATGGGATAAGGTGACGGTTGCCTATTCCTACACGAATTTTAAGGACGGAACGGATGAAAAGGAAGCTTTGGACAACATATTGGATAGTGCTCAAAAAAGTGGGTTGCGTTATATTACGGATCAAGACGCAAGACCGCAGGGCAGCGCTCACATATTGGCCCATTTGTGGGACAATGGGAAAAGTATCAGTGAAGAGTTGGAGCATGTATTGCAGGTACGCCATCTTGCCATTCAGAATTTTTCTGTGGACAATATTCGAAAAAAGGAACCGTATTCGGTTTTAGAGGATGTTTTTGCACCCCTCTACTTTTTTCACCGCTACCAAACCGAAGGTGTCGCCAAGGTAATTGGTGGTTTGGACTATAATTATGTGGTAAAGGGAGATGAACAGTCGTCAGTATCAATAGTAGCTAAAAGTACCCAGCAAAAAGCCTTGAATAGTATCCTTAAGACATTGAATGCCGAAATTATTGCCATTCCCAAGGAAAAGTTATCCTTGTTTCCGCCACGGGCCTTCGGATATGGGAGAACAAGGGAATCCTTTAAAGGTAAGACGGGGGTTTCGTTCGATGCCTTATCGGCTCCGGAAACTGCCGCCGATATGACTTTGGGGCTCCTCTTACATCCGGAAAGGGCATCAAGATTGATACTACAAAAAAGTTTGGACAAAAATCAGTTAGGATTACAGCAGGTATTGGATGAAGTCATCAAAAATACGATACATAGAACCCATAAGGATGGGTATTTGAACGAAGTACAGCAAAATATAAATTTCAGGGTGCTTTTTCACCTTATGAATCTGGCTTCGGACCAGAAGGCACATCCACAGGTAAATGCAATAGCCCACGAAAAGTTACGTGAGATTAACAAAATTGTCCTTTCTAGGGATTACGGGGTAAATGACCGGGAAATGGCAAGAAGAATCCAAGGTTTTACCAAGAAACCAGAGCTTTTCAAGGTGATTCCAACGCCAAAAATTCCGGACGGTTCTCCCATTGGGATGGACTGTTATTCAATGGATTAATTTAACAATGTAACGATATGTCAATTTGAAAATTTATGGTAAGCCCTTGTACCATATAACCAACCCACTAACTCACTTACTTACTAACCCTCTAGCTCACTAAATAATGGAAATAAATTTAATCAGTGATACGGTCACTATCCCGACCGAAGGAATGTTGGAGGCCATGATGACCGCCAAAGTAGGTGACGATGTTTTTAAGGCCGATCCTACGGTAAATGCGTTAGAGGAAAAGGCAGCCCAGATGTTTGGGATGGAGGCCGCACTTTTTTTCCCCAGCGGTACTATGACCAACCAAACGGCGATTAAGTTGCATACACAGCCTGGGGAGCAATTGATCTGCGATAAATATGCGCATGTATATAATTACGAGGGTGGCGGAGTGAGCTTTAATAGTGGAGTCTCCTGCAAATTAGTGGATGGTGATCGGGGTATGATGAAGGCGGAACAGGTAGCGGCATCCATTAATCCACCAGACTTTTACCATAGCCCCCTAACTACTTTGGTCTGCATAGAAAATACTACGAACAAAGGTGGAGGCGCCTGTTGGGATTTTAAAGAACTTAAAAAGATAAGGGAAATCTGTACCACCCATCAGTTAAAATATCATTTGGACGGTGCCCGTTTATGGAATGCCTTGGTTGCCCAAAATGAATCTCCCAAACAATATGGGGAACTCTTTGATACCATTAGCATCTGTTTAAGTAAGGGGCTGGGCTGTCCTGTAGGTTCCGTTTTGGTGGGAAGCAAAGATCAAATACAAAAGGCATTGCGCGTGCGAAAGGTTTTGGGAGGCGGCATGCGCCAAGCGGGTTTTTTGGCAGCGGCTGGAATTTATGCATTAGATCATCATATAGATAGACTTGTCAATGATCATAAAAGGGCAAAAGAAATAGGAAAAGTGTTGCATACGTTGCCCTTTATAAAAAAAGTGGAGCCTATTGAGACCAATATTATCATCTTTGAAATTGATGAAAGCTACATGAAAGGGGAGGAATTTGTTCAAAAATTGGAGGAAAAAGGAATATTGATTATTGGAATGGGACAAGGTAAGTTACGTATCGTAACGCATCTAGATTATACCGAAACCATGCACCACGTCTTTATGGAGATGTTGACCGGACTATGATTTGCCACTATTGGTGAGAGTTGTTATACAGTTCTTCAGGTTTTTAATTCCGTTTTCCATGCCCGCTTCGGAACCGTATAATTGACTATTCCCTATAATTTTGCCCTTATCATCCTTTAAATTGAATAGAAAATTACCATTGTGGTCCGTTTTTCGTTCAAAGACCGAATGGTTTTCTATTAAGGGACGAAGATTACCAATGGTTTTTTTTACATCTTTTTCATCCCGAAAATCCACACTTTGGAGCAAAGTATTCCCGCCATTGGTCTTAAGACTAAATCGGTAGGTATTATCCGCTCCTTTTTTTATTTCGATCATGAGAATCAAATGCTTCCTTTAAATATACAATATTTCAAGGTATTTACCCTCTTTAACTATAGTTATCAGTGTTCAGTTTCCAGTTATCAGTGTTCAATTATCAGTTATGAGTTATGAATTTGGCCTTGCCTAATGCCTAATGCCTAATGCCTACTGCTACTGCCAACTGCTACTGCTTACTGCCCACTTCCAGTTATCAGTTTGCAGTATCCAGTATTGAGTATTCAGATTCCAGCATCCGGTATCTCATTTCTCACTTCTAATTTCTCATTTCCGATTTCGGTCTTTCGTCCTTTGTCTTCGGTCTTTGGAGAGATAGTCTTCAGTTTGCAGTTCAGTTTATAGGTATCCAACGGCAAAAACCTACTGATTACTGCCAACCGTTTACTATTTAACCTTCTGCAGGATGATAATTGATGCTACTATTGCATGCTCCATCTAGTGTCTCTCCACTCTTTTTGTTCTGCTGCAGAAAGGAATGTCCAAGCCACAATTCGGCTAGATTTATTCCCGGTTCCTATGGGAATGGTTTTGACCTGATTCGCTCCAAATTTGTCTAATGATTTATAAATTCCTTTTAGATTGGATTGTTTTGATACTAAAGTTGAAAACCAATAACAGTTTTTAGAGAATTTTTCACTTTCTCTAATCATATTCTGAATAAACTTATATTCTCCGCCATCACATATAAGTTCATTACTAATTCCAGCAAAATTGAGTTGAGGTGTTTTTACTTTTTTTCCTGATAGATTCTTAACTTTTCTGCTAGTTCCTTTTTGAGCATCTTCAAGAGAAGAATGAAAAGGAGGATTACATATAGATACATCAATTTTATCTTCTCTATCTATTATCCCGTAAAAAACATCTTTAGGATTTTCTTGTAATCTACATTCGATCTTATCTTTAAGTGATGAATTAGAATTGACAATATGCTGTGCCGATTCAATCGATTTTCGATCAATATCGGACCCAATAAATTTCCAATCATATTCTGTAACTCCAATTATTGGGTAAATACAATTAGCTCCTACACCGATATCAAAACAAGTAATTTTATCACCGGTTGGAATCCTGCCAAAATTACTTTCGCTTAACAAATCGGCAATATGGTGAATGTAATCGGCTCTTCCAGGTATTGGAGGACATAAATTTTCATCCGGGAATTCCCAGTGCTTTATTCCGTAATAATTGTTTAGCAAGGCTTTGTTTAGAATTTTTACAGCTACAGGATTTGAAAAATCGACTGAATCATCCCCATATTTATTGGGTTTTACATAATTCGCCAATTCAGGATCAGCCATTATTAATGCACTTAAATCATATCTTTCCCGGTTTTTATTTCGAGAATGTAGTCTTGTTTTTACTTGTTTATTTTTTTCTGATGACATGATTTGCTGTGGTTTTAATCGAAAGAATTCCTCGCAGCTTGCTGCGGGGTCTCCTAAAATTGTCATTCCCGTGAAAACGGGAATCTAAATAATGGAATTTCGTTTTATGACCTTTAGGTCAAAATGAAACCAGTGAAATACCCCTTAGCTTGCTACGGCTATAGTTGGTTTCAAGAAATTATTTATTATACCCTTGTTTTAATCGTATTTATTTGTTGTTATGTTAAGTTTAAATCAGTTCCTATTCAAGTTTTCCATCTAACCAGTGGATTATATTGAGTAATAATTGGTGATTTTCCGGTGCAACTTTGTTATTCATTCCCATCTTTATTTTTTCCGGGCCTGCTATTTGAGTGGAAAACATTGCAGCTTCACCAAATATGGTAATTCGTCCTTTTCCGTATGTCCTGTAGGCTCCTGAGACCATTCTTCTACATTAGATTCAATCGTAGTATCGGAAATTTGTTGTGAAAACAGCCAGTTAGGTATATTTAAAATGATGAGAAGGACTAAGATTTTCATATCGATTGATTCTTGATGAATTACTTTGTGTAACGTATCGAGGACATTGTACGTAGTGCTTTTCGCAAACGGACTTACCTTTACATCTCAAAAAACCGAATATAAATATTTCCAGTTTCGATAGCTTTTCTTCTTTTTCTATATAATAGGTCAGTTAATTTTACTCTGCCATCAAGGACGGCCATTACATCGGAACCGTCCATTATAATTATAGATTTGAAATCTGGGCTGATAGCTTCAGGAGTAAGTCCTTCAATGGTAACTACAAGTCCCATAGCGATTCTCAATTTAGATTCCACTTTAAAGGAAAATGTGGCTAAATCTCCTCTATTAACCTGTTCAGCCCACTTTGCTTCTAGGAGGTAGTCGGTATTATCGAAGGTAAAAGCACCGTCAATTTGTTCTCCGTAATTCTTAAATGAACCTTTAGGGTCTAAATCATACAATAGGAATAAGTCATTCAGAAACGGTTCGAGGGCAAATCCTCTTTTCCGCTTATCCGTCATCATAGATAACTCTATAAATTTGTCTTTCAATAATTTCAGTTCATCTTCTAAAGAAATATTTTTAGCAATTTTTTTCTCAAGCTCGGATTTTCTTTTTTTTGCTTCTTCCTGTTCTTTAGTTATTTGGATATAACCCTTAGTATGTTTTCTCAATTTTTCAACCGCTAATTGAGCATTCTTTTTTTTTGAGCCATCATCATCCCAAAAGTCCAGATACGAAAAGTCATTTATGTCTGTAACAGCCAAAAGCAAATTCATAAGGTCCTCGCTATATAAATCAGGTCTAGAGGTCATTCGATTTACAAGTTCTTTTACACTTTGTCGTTTTGTTGTTGACCAATCGATTGTGTTTACAATTGTAGATTTTACCAAAGTCAATCTGATAAAGTTTTTCAAATCATCTTTAGTCCAATAAATGACTGATAGAGCATTCGTTAATGCTAAAATTCCTTGTGCAGATATTTTTTTAGTAGTTCCAATCATAAAAGCAAATCTTTTCTAATACAAAGATATTGTTTTATAAAAAGGTTTATTTCAGCATTAAATACAATATGACTATATGATTTTTCATCATATAACTTATTAACCCTTCAATCCACTATTTCAACAAACTATCCATACCGGGAATATTGGGCATGCCTTCTTTTGCAACTGCGGCCAGCTCCGTTTCATGCACCTGGGAGGCCTTTTCAATAGCCTTATTGATCGTCAATATCAAATAATCCTCCAACTGCTCCTTATCTGCTAGTAGGCTATCATCAATATGTATACTTTTGAGCTCCCTATTAGCGGAAATGGTAAGCTGCAAAAGCCCATCGGATGATTTTTCCTCCAAAGTGACCGAGTGTAAACGTTCCTTGGTCATCTTAACTTTTTCCTGGGTCTCTTTTAGTTTGCCCATCATACCCATTATGTCTCCAAACATCTTTTTTCGTTTTGAATTTCTAAAATCAAAATTAGTAAATTGTACGAATATTCATATTTTTTATGACACAGTTAAGAAAAAGAGGACTTGTTTTTTTGTTAAGTATTACTTTAGCGGTTTCCTGCCAAAATCGGAAAAACGACATGATTACAATAGATGCCCCCATAGCTAAAAAAGTACCAAAGGAATTGGTAAAGCATAATGATGTAAGAGTAGATGACTATTACTGGCTGAACCAAAGGGAGCATCCTGAGGTGATTTCTTATTTGGAGAAGGAAAATGAATACTATCATGCGCTAACGGCACATACCAAGGATTTTCAGCAGAAACTATATGAGGAGATGAAGTCGCGCATCAAGGAAGATGATTCGTCCGTTCCCTATAAACAAAATGGCTATTGGTATATTGTAAGCTATGAGACCGGAAAGGAATATCCCGTCTATTCCAGAAAAAAGAAAACCTTGGAGGCGGATGAGGAGATTATGTTCAATTGTAATGAAATGGCAGCGGGACATGATTTCTTTAATTTAAGGGGAATTTCCATAAGTCCGGACAATACATTGGCCGCTTTTGGAACGGATACCGTTTCCAGAAGGCAATATGATATCCGGGTCAAGAATTTGGAAACCGGAGAAATATATTCGGATAAAATTGAGAATACCACGGGCGGTGCAGTATGGGCCAACGATAACAAAACCCTTTTTTATACCAAAAAAGACCCGGTGACCTTACGATCGGATAAGATCTATAGGCATAAATTGGGCACTTCTTCAGAAGAGGATGAACTTGTTTTCCATGAGAAGGACGAAACATTTACAACTTTTGTGTACAAAACAAAATCAAAAAAATATATTATTATCGGGTCCGTTAGCACCCTAACATCGGAATACCAAATATTAAAATCCGATGACCCTAACGGAGAATTTCAGGTTTTCTCGCCCAGGACAAGGGGGTTGGAATATTCTCTAGCGCATTATGGGGATTACTTTTATGTAACCACTAACAAAGATGATGCAACTAATTTTAAGTTGATGAAGGTTAGCGAGGGGGAACACACCTCATCCGATAATTGGGAGGAGTTTATACCGCATAGGGCGGACGTACTTCTGGAGGATATCGATATTTTTAAGGAGTATTATGTGCTTTCGGAGCGTGAGAATGGCCTCAACAAGCTTAAAATAATAAGGTGGGACGGAAATGAAAGTTATTACCTTCCTTTTGATAGCGAGACCTATACGGCCTATGCGAGTGCAAATCCCGAGTTCGACACCGAAACCTTACGATATAGTTATAATTCGCTCACCACACCCAGTTCTACCATTGATTTTAATATGAGGACCAAAGAAAAAGAGGTGAAAAAAGAACAGGAGGTCATGGGCGGTAGGTTCCATAAGGAAAATTACATCGAAAAAAGGATTTGGGCCACCGCTCGCGATGGCGTGCAGCTACCCATGTCCATAGTATACCATAAGGATACTAAATTGGATAAGAATACGCCCGTACTACAATATGCCTATGGTTCGTATGGCGCAACCATAGACCCCTATTTTTCTACTGTTCGTTTAAGCCTTTTAGATCGTGGATTTGTATACGTTTTGGCACATGTTCGTGGTGGGGAGTATTTAGGAAGACCATGGTACGAGGATGGAAAATTATTGAAGAAAAAGAACACTTTTACCGATTTCATAGATTGTTCCAAATCTTTGATTTCCAGAGGGTATACCAGTGCCGAACATCTGTATGCCATGGGCGGTTCTGCAGGCGGGTTGTTAATGGGAACTATTGTGAATATGGCACCCGAATTGTATCATGGGGTAGTGGCACAAGTACCTTTTGTAGATGTTATTACGACCATGTTAGACGATACCATTCCGCTTACTACCGGTGAATATGACGAATGGGGCAATCCAAATGATAAGGAATACTACGCATATATGAAGTCGTACTCCCCCTATGACAATGTTGAAGCTAAAAGCTATCCTAACCTTTATGTTTCAACCGGCCTACACGATTCCCAAGTGCAATATTGGGAACCTGCCAAATGGGTGGCCAAGATCAGAGCTCACAAAACAGATAATAATCTACTCTTCCTAGATACCAATATGGAGGCTGGTCACGGTGGTGCTTCCGGTAGGTTCCAAGCGCTAAGGGAGACTTCAAAAGAGTATGCGTTTTTGCTGGACTTAGCGGGTAAAATTCAATAATTAAAAAAAAGTATTAATTTTGACATCGAAATATTAATCTACAAGAAGATAATATTTTCTTAACCTATAGCGCCAGTAATGGAAGATAAGATAAACGCTTATAACAATATCCTAGAACTTGTAGGAAACACCCCCTTAATAAAACTGAACAGAATCGCCGACGGACTAACGGGTAATTTTTATGCCAAGGTAGAGTCTTTTAATCCCGGACATTCGTCAAAGGATAGGATAGCGTCCTACATTATTGAAGAGGCGGAACGTAAGGGTATTTTGACCAAGGGCAGTACTATTGTAGAGACTACCTCCGGGAATACCGGTTTTAGTATCGCCATGGTAAGTATTATCAAAGGATACGATTGTATTTTAGCAGTTAGTTCCAAATCTTCAAAAGATAAGATAGATATGCTCCGGTCTATGGGTGCCAAGGTATATATATGTCCGGCCCATGTAAGTGCCGATGATCCACGATCTTATTATCAGGTTGCTAAAAGGTTGCATGAAGAGACAAAGGGCTCTATCTATATCAATCAATATTTCAATGAACTGAATACCGAGGCACATTATAAGACCACTGGTCCCGAGATATGGAAACAGACCAATGGACATATTACCCATCTCATTGCCTGTAGCGGAACGGGGGGAACTATTTCCGGAACATCCCGTTATTTGAAGGAACAATGCCAAAAGATGGGGAAGGAGATTAAAGTTATAGGCGTGGACGCATATGGTTCCGTTCTCAAGACATATCATGAAACCCAAGAGTTGGATACTAATGAGATATATCCGTATCGTATAGAGGGATTAGGGAAGAATCTGATTCCGTCCGCTACGGATTTTGATAGTATCGATAAGTTTGTAAAAGTAACGGATGAAGAAAGCGCGCATACGGCAAGGGAAATATCCAGAACGGAAGGGATTTTCGTAGGCTATACAAGTGGTGCCGCTATGCAGGCCGTAAAACAGTTGGAAAAAGAAGGGGAGTTCACAAAGGATAGCAATGTGGTGATTATTTTCCCTGATCACGGATCCAGATATATGAGCAAGGTCTATAGCGATCAATGGATGGACGATCAAGGATTTTTCGACAGTAAGAGCGAAGAAGAAATTCAGCAGGTACAGTTCATCAAATAATCAAAAATACATTTTTAAAGCAGAAGCAACGGCCTAAAAAGGCGTTGCTTTTTTGTTATGTCCTAAAATAATTTATGAATGCTTGCCAAAAATATATACTTTTGCTGTTAAACCGATCTAGGCTGAATGAAAGACTTATTTGATAGAATTTTAGAGAATAAGGGGCCCTTAGGGAAATGGGCTTCGCAGGCAGAGGGGTATTTTGTTTTTCCAAAATTGGAAGGCCCCATTTCCAATAGAATGAAATTCCAGGGTAAGGAAGTTCTTACCTGGAGTATCAATGATTATTTAGGGTTGGCCAATCTTCCGGAAATTAAGAAAGTTGATGGGGATGCCGCTGCACATTATGGTGCGGCCTATCCTATGGGTGCGCGTATGATGAGCGGACATACCGATTATCATGAGCAGTTGGAAGCGGAATTAGCCGCTTTTGTCCACAAAGAATCATCTTACCTTTTAAATTTTGGATATCAAGGAATTATGTCGGCCATAGATGCTTTGGTCTCCAAAGATGATATTATAGTCTACGATGTGGATTCCCATGCCTGTATCATAGATGGGGTGCGATTGCATATGGGCAAACGCTTTACATTTAAGCATAATGATATTGAAAGCCTGGAGAAGAACTTGGAGCGCGCCACTAAAATGGCCGAGCAGACAGGTGGTGGTATTTTGGTGATTTCCGAAGGTGTTTTCGGGATGCGAGGAGAGCAGGGGAAACTCAAGGAAATTGTTGCATTAAAGGAAAAGTATACGTTTCGATTGCTGGTAGATGACGCGCATGGTTTCGGTACGTTGGGAAAAACCGGAGCGGGAGCGGGAGAGGAGCAAGGCGTACAGGATGATATTGACGTGTATTTTGCCACTTTTGCAAAATCCATGGCCGGTATCGGGGCGTTTTTGGCCGCGGATAAGGAAATTATCGACTATTTAAAATACAATCTACGTTCCCAGATGTTTGCAAAGTCCTTACCTATGGTATACGTAAAAGGGGCTTTGAAACGCTTGGATATGTTGCGTACAATGCCTCAGCTTAAGGCAAAGCTTTGGGAAAATGTAAATGCCCTTCAAGATGGTCTTAAAGAAAGAGGGTTCGATATTGGTACAACAACCAGTTGTGTTACCCCGGTTTATCTAAACGGAAGTATTCCGGAGGCTATGGCCTTGGTAAAGGATTTACGTGAGAATTATGGTATTTTCTGTTCCATAGTGGTCTATCCCGTAATTCCCAAAGGACTGATTTTGTTGCGGATGATACCTACGGCAACGCATACCTTAGCGGACGTATTGGAAACTTTGGAAGCCTTCTCCGCTATCCGCGAACGATTGGAAAACGGTACCTACAAGAGACTATCCGCCGCAGTTGCCGCAGCCATGGGAGAGTAACGAAATCTTAGATTTTAAAGTACGAAATCCTACATCCCAATTTTGGAAGTGTATGCTTCCATGTATCGCAATTTCTATCAAAACATTAGAATGATCCGTATGTCAATAGCGATAATTGCTCTCCTTTGACTTGCCCACTTTTGGAATTTGGTATCTGTGATTTGTATGTATGGATTACAACTCCTTTCTGTAGGTCCTTCTACGCTTATGTATCACGGGATCAAAATGTTTCCATAGCTGGCGTATGGCTATATTTTCTTCCAGTTCAGGAGTACGAATACAGTTTTCTATTCCCTTTTCCTTAAAAGTCTTGTAGTACTCGTTGAAAATAATGGCCGTTACTCCTTTGTTCTGATATTCCGGGTGAACCCCTATCAAATAAAAAATAACATCCTTACTATGCTTTTTGGCCTGTAACAAATGATAAATCCCAAAGGGAAACAATTTACCTTTGGCCTTTTGCAAAGCTTTGGAAAAAGAGGGCATAACAATTGAAAATGCAATTAATTTATCATTCTTGTCCACAATAAACTTAATGTATTCGGGATTGATAAAACTGATGTATTTTTTCTTAAAATGTTCCTTTTGTATATCCGTAATGGGTACAAAGGAAGCTAGGGAAGCATAGGTTTCATTGAACAGATCGAACATTTTATCGGCCAACGGCAATACTTCTTTTGTTTTGGTAAAATTTATTTCCCTAAGAGTATACCTCTTTTTGATCAATCCCTGTATTTTTTGGAAAAGTTCTGGTTTGGCGTTGCTAAAGGGAAATTTGTTCTCCATATATTCTTTTTCCCGGACAAACCCCCATTTTTCAAAGTGATTCACATAATAAGAATGGTTATACCAGGTAATCATGGTTCCAATATGGTCAAAACCTTCGGTGAGCACACCTACCTTGTCCAGATTGGAAAACCCTACGGGACCCTCCATATACTCCAGTTGATGTTTTTTTCCGATTTCAGCTACTTTTTCCAATAATGTTTTGGAAACGTCCGTGTCGTCTATAAAATCGAACCAACCGAATCTCATTTTACGTACCTGTTGTTGGTTCACTTCTACATGATTGACTATAGCGGCCACCCTCCCAACAATTTCATTGTTTTGGTATGCCAAAAAGAACCATGCGTCGGCATCCTTAAAAACGGGGTTTTTGTCCTTATCAAAAGTTTCCAGCTCGTCTTTTATGATAGGCGGAACCCAGTAGGGGGAGTTTTTGTAGAGTGAAAAAGGAAACTTTACGAATTTTTTTAAATCACTTTTGGTGGTAGCTTCTTTTAGGATGATCATGTTGTTACTTTTATGCCATCAATATTAGCAATATTAATCAACACGATAAAAGGGAAGACGATTTAAATTGTGATACCTTTTATTTTGATCGACCTGAACGGAAACGAATTAAAAATCGATTACACCGTCGTCTTTTTTCTTCTTCTTTTCTTTGCGCAGTTGTTTTTTGGAAGGTCCTAATTCTATATCTTCGGCGCCCTTGCCTTTCTTCTTGGCTTTAGCTCCCTTTTTCTTCTTCTTTTTCATCGAATTTTTCTTGATTGCCCCTCCATTTTCCCCAGCTTTCTGGTCTTCTATGGCTTTCAATTCGTCCTTATGCATATCGAACCGATAAGAGAAGCCGGCGGATACAAACATCCGGGAAGGGGAATTTTTAAAATTTGCCCCTAAATTAACATCGGCCTGTAATCTTTTATTAATCAAATGGGCTACCCCGCCGCGGAGCAGAATATCCGAATATCTGTCACTACTTACCCCTTGGTTTTCTACAAAAACGCTCCATTTGGGATTTCTAAAGGCGTGCGATAGGGAAATAAGGTAACCCCATTCCGGAAAATCACTACCTATCCGGTCATATGAGATATTGGATATTAGAACAAATTTTGGGGTTAGCCTACTTTGTGTAGCTACCATGACCCTTGGGGAAACGGTGGGGTCGTCAACAAAGAAGGGATTCTCTCCCAAAACAAAAGTAGCACCAGCGTAAACCGAAATAGCGGGAATTAGATTTTTTAACTGAAACTTGTTGTTTGCCCGCCAACTATAAAGGTTCGGTTTGTTTCGCTCCGGATTTTTATATGGGTCGTATACCAAATATTTCAATCCAAGTCTGTTTCTACTGAAATCGGTTCGGGAATCATCTAATCCTAAATCGGTAAAGGTGATATCCTGATTTTGAAAAGTTCCTTCCCACTTTATTTCCAACTCCTCGAACAAGAGCCCATATCTAATAGCGAAATCGGTACCGATGATATTAGATTCCGTAGCCAAATCGGTATTATCCTGTTGTTCATAATTTAAGCCGAATTCAAGCTGGAGTACATTTTTTCCAACGGCATACGCACTGACCGATAGGCCCGGTCTGTTAGAATTTATAACATCCGTGTATTGGGCTATGGTTAAAAAAGGAAGGATAAAGGATACCAAAAAAAGTATATATTTTAGCTTTTTCATTGCGATGATTATACCAATTTGGTATGTTTTATTATTATTTTAAGATTTTTACGCTCTTAATACAACGTTAGAATTGTACTTTTGATATAAATTTTTATACGAATATGGGTTTATTGAAAACGGTTTTAATTATACTATTAGTATATTATCTCCTTAAAATACTGGCCAGATGGTTTGCCCCTAAACTATTCGGATTTGCAGCTAGAAAGGCCGAAGCACACTTTAGGGAGAGGTTCGGGGAGTTCGGCGCACATACGACTGCCAATGAACAGCACGTAGGAGATGTTATTATTAATAAGAATACAGCTAAAAAATCCGATACATCAAAAAAAGTTGGGGATTACATAGATTTTGAGGAAATTGATTAATTAGTATCTTAACACCGCCTAATCATAAAATCGATTTCCGTGAAGACCAACGTTAAAGCGTTATTTGTCCATTTTTTTGTTCTTGTTTTTTTTGTTGTGGCCGCCTTGGCCTATTTTCATCCGGTACTTCAGGGAAAAGTTATTTCCCAATCAGACATTAGGCAGTATACCGGAATGGCCAAAGAACAGAACGATTTCAGAAAAAAAACAGGCGAAGAACCGTATTGGACCAACAGCGCTTTTGGAGGTATGCCTACCTATCAACTAGGGGCCAATTATCCGCATAACTACGTAAAAAAACTGGACAAGATCATTCGGTTTTTACCAAGACCTGCAGACTACCTTTTTCTATATCTCATCAGCTTTTACATATTGCTCTGCTGTTTAAAAGTAGATTACCGGCTGGCAATCCTGGGCGCGTTGGCATTTGGTTTTTCTACCTACATGATCATCATTCTTGGGGTGGGGCATAATGCCAAGGCCCATGCCCTTGGGTATTTGCCCATGCTTTTGGGTGGAATTGTTTTGGTGTTCCGGAAGAACTATTTATGGGGGTTTGTACTTACGGCGGTGGCTATGGCTTTAGAAGTAGTAGCCAACCATTATCAAATGACTTACTATTTTATGCTACTGGTTTTGATACTTGGGCTGGCCTATTTTATCGATGCTATCCAAAAAAAGAAACTAAAGCACTTTTTTAGTGCTGTTGGTCTTTTAATTTTGGCGGTAGTTTTGGGTATTTCCGCCAATGCAACGGCACTAATGGGCACCAAGGAATACGCTGACTGGAGTGCCAGGGGAAAGTCCGAAATCACCATCAATCCGGACGGATCGCCCAAAGAGAATCCGAATGGACTGGGCAAGGAATATATTACACAGTGGAGCTATGGGATAACCGAATCCCTTAATCTGTTTGTTCCAGGATTATTCGGTGGCTCTAATGGTGAGGATTTGGGCAAGAACTCCAAAACATACGACTATCTAACGGAGCAGGGCCTATCCAGGGCCAAAGCCTTGGAATTCACGGCCAGTCTGCCCCTGTATTGGGGCGATCAGCCGGGTGTATCCGGACCTGCCTATATTGGTGCCATTATCTTTTTCCTGTTTGTTTTGGGATTGTTTCTTGTAAAGGGAAAATTAAAATGGTGGTTATTAGGGGGAACGATTATGTCCTTACTGTTATCCTGGGGTAAGAATTTTGGTTTGCTGACCTATTTTATGATCGATTACTTTCCGCTATACGATAAGTTCAGGGCGGTATCCTCTATTCAGGTCATTTTAGAACTGTGTGCCCCCGTACTGGCCATTTTGGCATTAAAGGAATTATTTAAATCGTCAGGTGAGGCAAAGGAAAAAATCAAAGCCCTTAAGATTAGCTTTTTTATTGTAGCCGGTTTGGGTGTCGCTTTATTACTGCTAAAGGGGACCTTTGATTTTATAGGACAGAGCGATGAAACCTTCAGACAATATTTTGGGGATGAAGTAGTGACCATGATGCAACTGGATAGAGAGGCTTTGTACGTTAATGACACCATACGTTCGCTGATCTACGTAGTATTGTCTGCTTTGGCCTTATGGTTATACATCAAGGGAAGAATAAAGCAAAACATGACCATTGTCGTACTCGGGCTTCTAGTGGTCTTTGATTTGGTCGGTGTTGACCTGCGTTATGTCAACAAAGGTGATTTTGTTCGGCAACGGCAAATGACCGAACCCTTTCAGAAAACTGCCGTGGACAAACAGATAGAGACCGATACTACACTATTTAGGGTCTATGATCCATCGGAAGGTTTCAATAGTGCCAGAACCTCGTATTTCCATCAATCAATAACAGGCTATCACGGAGCAAAACCTGCCGGGATGCAGGATCTGTTCGACTTCCATATTTTTAAAAACAATATTCGGGTGTTGCACATGCTCAATGTAAAATATGTAATACAACAGGATGAGGAGGGTAGGAGCTATCCGGCCATTAATCCGGAAGCGAACGGTAATGCCTGGTTTGTAAAAAGCTTAGTGAAAGTTAAGAGTGCCAATGAAGAAATTAGGGCATTGGACAGTTTAGATGTTAAGAATGAAGCCGTAATCAACACAAATACCTTCCCTAATATAAACAGGTTTAATTTTCAAAAAGATTCAACGGCAAGTATTTCCCTGGTTGATTATAAGGCGAATCACTTAACGTATACAGCTTCTAATCCAAATGCCGGCATGGCCGTATTTTCGGAAATGTATTATCCGAATGGTTGGAACGCCTACATTGATGGCGAATTAAAGTCGCATTTTAAGGTAAATTATGTCTTAAGGGCACTAAAAGTACCCGCTGGAGAACATCGAATTGAATTTAAATTCGAACCGAAAATTATAGAAACCGGCAGTAAGATTACATTGGCAAGTACTATACTTTTAGGGCTGCTTGTTTTTGGTGGAATCGGCTTTTCGCTATGGCGCTCTCGAAAAAAGGAGGAAGCGTAATGCAAAAAGTACTCATTATCACCTATTATTGGCCTCCGGCAGGTGGACCGGGTGTTCAACGTTGGTTGAAGTTTGTGAAATACCTCAGGGAGTTTGATATTGAACCCGTGGTATATGTACCGCAGAATCCCAATTATCCTATATGGGACGAGACATTAAAGGATGAAGTGCCGGACGGAATTACCATCTATCGGCATCGCATATTTGAGCCCTATGGCCTAGCCGGTTTTTTTTCAAAAAAAAAGACAAAACGCATAAGCTCCGGTATGATAACATCCGAACATCAATCCTTTATGGAAAAGGTTTTACTGTGGGTCCGGGGGAATCTTTTTGTTCCTGATGCCCGTAAATTTTGGATAAAACCTTCGGTCCGATTTTTATCGACCATTCTTAACAAAGAAGAAATCAGCACTATAATTACTACCGGACCACCACATAGCGTCCACCTTATAGGGTACAAGCTTAAGCAAAAACACCAACTGCGTTGGGTGGCCGATTTTAGGGATCCCTGGACATCCATCGGCTACCATAAGAAATTAAAGCTCACCAGATTCACGGCGCAAAAACATAAGCGATTGGAGCATTTGGTCCTGAATACGGCAGATAAGATCGTGGTAACCAGTAACACTACCAAAAAGGAGATTGAAGGGTTGACGGACCGACCTATAGCGGTAATTACCAATGGATATGACGTTTCTAAAATAGAAGAGGTGCCATTAGATTCAAAATTCACCATTTCCCATATTGGCTCCTTACTTGGTGGCAGAAACCCAAAGAACCTCTGGAAAGTTCTGGCGGAATTGATTGAAGAGAATGAGGACTTTAAAGCATCCGTCCGTTTGCAATTTATTGGTGTTGTAAGCCAGGACGTTTTACAGACGATATATGAGCGCGGTCTAAAAGCGTATACTAGTGTAGAGGGCTACCTTCCCCATGATACTGCCGTTAGATACCAACGGCGATCACAGGTTTTATTGGTAACTGAAATAGATTCGGACGAAACTAAAGGGATTATTCCAGGAAAACTGTTTGAATATATGGCCGCGGGTCGCCCTGTTCTGGCCATCGGCCCTAAGAATTGGGAGGTAGATAGTATAATAACCGAGACTAAGATAGGTGCCATATTTGATTACAGATCAGATTCCGATTTGAAAAGTTTACTTTTGGATTGGTTCCTTAAATATCAAAAAAATCAATTGGTAGTTCCTTCCACAAATTTACACCGGTACAGTAGGAGGGAACTTACCGGGAAGTTAGCGGCATATCTGCAATGGGAATAGTTCTAAGACAGTCATTGACCAACCTTATGATTACCTACCTCGGTTTTGGGATAGGGGCCATAAACACGTTGTTTTTATATACCCGTTTTTTAACGGACGAATATTATGGATTGGTAGGCGTACTTTTGTCCACTGCTACCATTTTAATGCCCTTATTGGCTTTTGGCGTACCGAATACCCTGGTGAAATATTATAGTAGTTTTGACAATCCCAAGGATACCAGTGCATTTTTGAACCTTATGCTTTTACTGCCCCTTTTGTTGGTGGTTCCCATAGCGGTTATTAGCTATTTTGCCTATGATACCATTAGTGTTTTTTTGGCCCGTAAAAATGCTATTGTAGAAGACTACGTATGGTATATCTTTTTGATTGGCCTGGCCATGGCCTATTTTGAAGTCTTTTATGCATGGGGAAAGGTGCATATGAAATCGGTTTTCGGTAATTTCCTAAAAGAAGTCTTTGTACGTGCAGGGGTAATGGTATTGTTGTTTCTAGTGTATTTTGATACCATTACGGTAGCAACTTTTTTAAAGGCCCTGGTAGCACTTTACATGTTGCGTACCCTTGCAATGAAGGTATATGCCTATAGCCTTAAAATGCCCAAATTACAACTTAACTTTCCAAAGAACACATCTGCTATTTTAACCTACAGCACCTTGATTATTCTTGGTGGTTCTACGGCCGTTGTTCTGTTGGAAGTAGATAAGTTTATGATCAATCAATTTATACAGATAGAGAATGTGGCCTACTATAGCGTTGCGGGTTTTATTGCTATGGTGATTGCCGTACCGTCCAGGGCAATGCATCAAATTACATATCCGCTGACGGCACAGATTTTGAATAAAAAGGATTATCCGGCCTTGCGGAAGCTCTATCAAAAAAGTTCGTTGACCTTGTTTATTATTTCCGGACTGTTATTTGTGCTAATTGTGTTGAATCTAAACGATTTGTATAGCCTACTACCCGTGTCTTATCGCGGCGGATTCATCATCGTGTTTTTAATAGGACTTGCCAAGGTTTTTGATGCGCTTTTGGGAAACAACAATGCTATTCTCTATAATTCCGAATACTATAGGGCCGTTTTGCTTATGGGCGTAGTACTGGCAGTGCTGACGATCCTATTTAATTTATGGCTCATACCAAAGTATGGTATCGAAGGTGCCGCCTATGCAACGTTTTTAGCAATCTGTATCTATAATATCGTTAAGTTTCTTTACGTAAAACTAAAATTTGATATCCAACCTTTTACGGGTGAAACTTTTAAGGTGCTGTCTTTATTATTACTGATGGGTGCTCTTTTTTACTTTCTACAGTTTACGTTTCATCCCATAGTGAATATAGCCCTAAAGAGTATCATTATAGTTGTGATGTACATTGGAGTTTTATATCGATTTAAGATATCCGAGGATGTTTTAAGGGCATTATCCAAGTTTTTAGGGAGATAAGCCAATGATACTGTGCACATAAAGATCAATACTAATCTTTATCCATTATATTTATTAGTAATTAACCGCAATAAAACTAATAATTATGAAAAAAAGTATCTTTCTATCAATTGTTGCAGTATGTATCTTTTCTATTGGAACGTGGGGCCAGTCGTCCGTTGAAAAGCATGAAAATACCGTAAGTACCTTAGATGGCATAATCACAACACTCTACTCGGTGATTTCAGGTGAAAAGGGAGAGGAACGGGATTGGGAACTCATGAAGTCGTTATTTCACCCGGACGCTAAACTAATTCCTACGGGAAAGAACAAGGATGGCTTATATACCGCCCGCTATATGACCCCTGATGATTACATCGGTAGCTCGGGAAAGTGGCTGGTAGAAAATGGTTTCTTTGAAAAGGAAATTCATAGGTCTGTAAACACTTTTGGAAATATAACCCACATATTCAGTACGTATGAATCCTTTAAAAGCGAAGCGGATGACAAG
Organism: Saonia sp.; assembly: GCA_049670505.1. GTDB lineage: Bacteria > Bacteroidota > Bacteroidia > Flavobacteriales > Flavobacteriaceae > JBATTK01. The sequence continues at coordinate 23,007 of JBATTK010000081.1, read as the reverse complement.
CCGTTCATGAGGGGAATCAACAGTATACAATTATTGAACGATGGTACACGCTGGTGGATCATTAATATTTACTGGACTCAAGAATCCCAGGAGAATCCTATACCAAAAACGTATTTACCGGAGAAATAATAATGATGCATCTAGGACCGAAAAAAAAGCCCCGCAACAAACAAATTTGCTACGGGGCTAAACAACTAACCAACCTAAAAACTATCTTTATTGCCTTCTAGAACTGCTTCTAGAGCTACTTCTTTTAGAACTCTCGCTACTGCTACTTCTAGAGGGCGCTTTCTTTACCGTCCTGTTAGAAGAACTCCTTTGGGAAATATTTGACCCTTTGGAACTTCTACCGCTACTAGACCTAGAGGCAACTGTTCTTTGTGTTCTGGTACTACTACTTTTTACCGATCTGCCATTGGTAGGTCTGCTCTGCGCCTTTTTATAAGTAGTTGTACTTCTAGTTACCGTTTTACTCCTAGGAGTAGTCTTAACCTGCCGCTGTGTTACCGTTCTGTTTGCGGTAGGCCTTGTTGATCTGGTATTTCCGTTGCGGACCGTTCTGCTCCTGTCCACTGTACCGTTTTGTCTAGTAGTAGTTCTACTAACCGTTTGCCTACCTGTATTGTTGGACCTTCTTACGGTACTACGTTCCACGGTCCTATTATTTCTTCCGGTATCATTTCGTCTGGCCACATTCCTATTACTTCTAGCTACATCGTTTCTTGTAGCGACTCTTCTATTTGTTCTAAGACCATCGTTCCTTCTAGATCTATTTTCGCGTACCGCTACTCTTCTATCATTTCTATAGATTGCCGATCTTCTATTAAAATTTCTATTGTAATCATAACGGTGACCTATTCTGGCATATGTTCGCCTGAAATTGTTTCGGTACGGTCTGAAATAGGTGAATCGGACCGGGTTATAAAACTGTCTGTAAGGTCTGTTGTATACTAAGCAAAACCCAACGGCCGGTCTGGCAAAGAACCTATGAAACGGACGGTATACATAATGTCTGTTATAGATATTGATGAATCCCGTATGGTAGTCATAAAATCCCCTGTTATTGTAGAATACAAAAAGTCCACCAACACTACGTACCCTATTATTTCTGTACGCGATGGTAACATCCCCTATTTGGGAAACGCGCCCATAAAAGTCATAGAAAATAGGCACATTTTCTACCTGGATCACAGCTCCGTAATCATCGTATTGCGTAAAGGGGCTATAATCAAAACCTGAATTTAAAGTGATATTCGTACGGCCAAAGTTGACGTTGGCACCAACATTCACCCTATTGTCAATATAAAAGTCAAATTCGCCATCCGGATATACTGAAAACGTAACGCCGTTCTCAACAAAGATGAAAGAATTGTTGTATCTATAAGCATTGCGTGTTGCAACCTTATCTTCTGTTGTACTGGCAACGGTACTGGAGGTACCTAAAATGAGTGCCGTAAAAAGGAGTACTAAGTTTCTCATGATATAAGGTTTTAAATTTCCGAATGTAACTACTCACATTCGAAAGGTATATACCAAACAGCGTGCCAGAAATTTAGATAAAATCTTAAATAACTAATAATCAAACTATTAAAATGTATTTTTTAAAACAGAATATTAACGGGTTCATCTTTAGATGTGCTTTCGTTGGTCTGCATCGCCCGTTAAAACCCTTATATTTTCTGAAAAGTTTTATTCCTAGGCAGTTTTCGGTAAGGGGGTTTTTATTACTGAATACTACTGCGAAGTTTACCTCGATCTTCCTTTCGCAAAATTATCTATAAAGCCTGTTTGCTGAACTAAGGACCTACTACCTATTGAATACTGGATGCTGGAAGTTGGAAACGATATGGCCGAGGACGATCGTCACTATTTTCTGAAGACTATCTTCCAAAGACAAGGGAAAAGAGACAAAAGATGAAAGAGAAAAGACGAAAGACTGGACACTGGAGATCAAATTCCAAAACCCGAAACACAAATTCCAGAAACAAGAAACCAGAAACTGAATACTGGAAGCAGGATGCTGGAAGTTGGAAACGATATGACCGCGGACGATCGTCACTATTTTCTGAAGACTATCTTCCAAAGACAAGGGAAAAGAGACAAAAGATGAAAGAGAAAAGACGAAAGACTGGACACTGGAAGCTGAACACTGAATACTCTATCGTTTTAAAACCTTGGAATTTGACGGCACCGATGCTACTGTAGCTTGTTTTTCAAATATTTCGCGGTATTCGACTTTTTATGTTGTGCTACCTCTTCAGGCGTACCCTGCGCAATTAATTGACCACCTTGCTCTCCACCTTCCAGTCCCAGATCAATAATATAGTCCGCACACTTGATCAGATCAATATTGTGTTCTATAACAACAATGGAATGTCCCCTAGCAATGAGCGCATCAAATGATTTCAATAATTTTTTAATGTCGTGAAAGTGCAGTCCGGTAGTGGGTTCGTCAAAAATAAACAGGGCTTTATCCTTTGTACTGCCCTTGACCAGAAATGAAGCCAGTTTTATACGTTGCGCCTCGCCTCCAGAAAGGGTAGAGGAGGACTGTCCTAAGGTAACATACCCCAGACCTACATCTTGCAAGGGTTTTAATTTGGTAACGATTTTGGTCTGCTGATTTTTTTGAAAGAAGTCAATTGCATTGTCAATGGTCATATTCAGGACGTCATCTATATTGGCATCCTCGAATTTTACTTCGAGCACCTCCTTTTTAAAGCGTTTTCCGTCGCAAGCATCACATTCCAAGTGAACATCGGCCATAAACTGCATCTCTACAGTGATTTCACCTTCTCCCTTACACTTTTCGCACCTTCCGCCATCTACGTTAAAAGAAAAGTGTTTGGCCTGATAACCTCTTAGCTTACTTAATTTTTGGGATGCAAACAGTGCGCGTATATCGTCATAGGCCTTTATATAGGTTACAGGGTTGGAGCGCGATGATCTTCCTATAGGATTTTGATCCACGAATTCCACATGTTTTATGGATTGATATTTTCCCTCTACCCGCGTGAACTGACCGGCTTTTTCACCGTACCCCCCAACTTCCTTTAATATAATGGGATACAATATTTTTTTGACCAAAGTACTTTTCCCACTTCCCGACACACCGGTAATAACAGTCAACATATTCAATGGAAAAGTAACGTCTATGTTTTTAAGATTGTTTTCCCGCGCACCTGTTATGCTGACGTAATTTTTAGAAGTCCTGCGTTGCGCGGGCACTGCTATTTCAATGGTACCATTTAAATAACCCGCCGTGAGCGACGAGGATTTTATAATCTCATCTAGCGGACCATGTGCTACCACTTCTCCGCCATGGGTACCTGCCTCTGGACCGATATCTATAACTTCATCTGCCGCTTTCATAATATCCTCATCGTGTTCTACCACGATTACGGTATTGCCGAGATCGCGAAGTGATTGCAACACAGTGATTAAATTCTCCGTATCCTTGGGGTGTAGGCCAATACTGGGTTCATCTAGAATATACATGGAACCCACCAAACTACTGCCTAGGGACGTGGCCAGGTTGATTCGTTGACTTTCTCCACCGGATAGTGTATTTGATTTTCTGTTAAGGGTCAAATAACTTAATCCCACTTTGCTCAAAAAACCTAATCTGCTCTTGATTTCCTTTAAAAGACGATTGGCTATTTGCGCATCATTTTTATTTAAGGAAATTTCATTAAAAAATGTTTCGAGTTTTACAATGGGTAATTCTACAAGTTCCGAGATGGCTATATCAGCAACTTTTACATAGTCGGTTTCTTTTCTTAAACGCCTACCTTTACAAAGACTACATTTTGTCTTTCCGCGGTAACGGGACAGCATTACCCTATTTTGAATTTTATAGCTTTTTTCCTCCAAGCTTTGGAAAAACTTATGTATTCCTATAAAATGATCGTTACCTTCCCACACCAGATTTTTTTGTTCCTCATTTAACTCAAACCACGGTTTGTGAATGGGGAAATCAAATTTATATGCGGAATTGACCAATTGATCTCTGTACCATCCCATACTTTCCCCACGCCAAGGAAATACAGCACTATCATAGATAGATAAAGATGTATTCGGAATTACCAGATCCTCATCTATTCCAATAACATCACCATACCCTTCGCATTTGGGACATGCGCCATAAGGATTATTAAAACTGAAGAGATGTACGTTGGGTTCTAGGAACTTCATCCCATCCAGTTCAAACTTATTGCTAAATCTGGCTTGATTACCACTTTCCAACTCCTCTATTATGCATTCTCCTTTCCCTTCGAAAAAAGCGGTATCTATAGCATTGGCCAATCTATTATAAAAATCTTCGTCATCTTTGACTATAATTCTATCCAATACCAAATGAAACTCCCTATCTATACTGGTAATACTATCATCTATGCGGATAACTTCACCTTTATACTTAATCCTCGCATACCCCTGCTTGGCAAACATTTGAAGGGATTTTATTGGATCCCGGTCTTCTTTAATGACAATGGGGGCCAACAGCAGTAGTTTTGTTCCTTCATCGAATTTTCTAATATGACCTACTACATCGGTTACGGTATGTTTTTTTACTACTTTCCCGGATATGGGGGAAATGGTCTTTCCAATCCGGGCGTATAGCAGTTTTAGATAGTCATAAATCTCAGTTGTTGTGCCTACGGTAGACCTTGGATTTGTAGAATTTACCTTTTGTTCTATGGCAATGGCGGGTGCTATACCTTTTATATAATCTACTTTGGGTTTGTGTAGTTTTCCCAAAAATTGCCGGGCGTAGGAAGAAAGACTTTCTACATAGCGCCGCTGTCCTTCGGCGTATAGTGTATCAAAGGCCAAACTGGATTTTCCAGAGCCCGATAGCCCGGTAATCACTACCAATTTATTTCTGGGAATTACAACATCTATATCCTTTAGATTATGCAATTTTGCCCCCTTAATGATAATATTTTCTTTAGGATTTACGTCTGTAATCAAGGTTATACTCGTATTTAAGTTGGCAAAGATACAACTTGTACATTTCAATAGCGATTATCCCGTATCTAACCTCTTAATTATTTTATATCGCAACAATTTTTGTTCGGGATATTATATTTTTTCTATATTTGACTTATAATAAAACGTTAATACGCCTATACGAAGACCATTACTTTTTTAAAATTAGCCTAAAGACCCTACGTCCTTTTCCACTGAAAAGGACCCCTAATTTTAACCAGAAAAAGTAATACGTATGGAACTACAAATTAACGATTCATTTTTAATCAAAGAATACATCGCTGGAGACGAAAGAGCTCTAGAGACCCTCATTAACAAGCATAATCAGCGCATTACTAGTTTTATTTATTCTAAAGTGATGGACCGTGATATTACCGAGGACATTTTTCAAGATACCTTTATTAAGGTCATACGGACGCTAAAGAGAGGTTCCTATAATGAAGAAGGTAAGTTTTTACCGTGGGTCATGCGAATAGCCCACAACCTTATTATAGATTATTATAGAAAAAACAGACGTCTTCCCAAGTTTGAGGGGAGTGACGATTTTAATATTTTTTCCGTTATCTGTGATGAAAAATTGAATGCGGAAAGACAGATTATCAAAGATCAGATAGAATCGGATCTTAAGTATCTTATCCAAGAGCTTCCCCAAGATCAAAAAGAGGTCCTTTTAATGCGTATCTATAAGGACATGAGTTTCAAGGAAATTTCCGAAAATACGGGCGTTAGCATAAATACGGCATTGGGAAGGATGCGGTATGCCCTTATCAATCTTCGAAAGATTATAGAAAAGAATAATATTGTTTTAACGAATTAATAGGGACTAGGTCGAGTAGAATCACTATTTCCATCTTAGTTGCGTTATTTTAATGTAACCAATTAAGCATATGGAAAAAAATTACTCAGAAAGTGTCGAAACATGTGAACTTGTAAACGCTCAACAGGAAACAGTACAGTTTTTACTGAACTTTTCTAAATCTTTACATGTAACAAATCATAAAGGTATAACGTTTGAAGGTAATGTGAATTAAGACGCGATTATTTCCGTTTAGGAAAATACTACTACTTCATATAAAAGGGAAACCTGTCCTACTAATGACAGGTTTCCCTTTTTCTATTTAAACGGGTTTGTGATGTATCAACTTCAGAACGTCTATATAAAACCCTTCCAACTATATTTTATGGGTTTTATTGTATCTGAGAATACAAAACAATGATTTGACATCACAAATGGGGTGTTTTACAACAATGTTTTTTTGAATCCTGCTGTTTTATCTAGTTTTAGGTCATAATTAAAAAAGGAAAGGGCTCATAAAGCGCAATTACTTTTAAAATTTAACTGAATAGCCAAAAGCTCTTTACCACCGATTGTAATCGGGAAGAACAAGGCCCTAATCTTAACCAAAAAAAAAGTAACTCGTATGGAACTACAGATTGATGATTCACTACTAGTAAAAGAATACGTCAGCGGAGATGAAAAAGCTCTTGAAACCCTAATCAACAGACACAACCAACGTATTACCAGTTTTATTTATTCGAAAGTACTGGACCGCGATATTACGGAAGACATCTTTCAAGATACCTTTATTAAGGTCATACGTACCCTAAAGAGAGGTTCCTATAGCGAGGAAGGCAAATTCTTGCCATGGGTCATGCGAATAGCCCATAATTTGATTATAGATCACTTTAGAAAAAACAAAAGAATGCCCAAATTTGAAGGGAGCGATGATTTTAATATTTTTTCCGTTATCGGAGATGATAAGTTGAATGTTGAAAAGCAGATTATCAAGGATCAGATCGATTCGGATCTTAAGTATCTTATTGAAGAATTGCCGGAAGATCAAAAAGAGGTCCTTTTAATGCGTATCTATAAGGATATGAGTTTCAAGGAAATCTCCGAGAATACGGGCGTTAGTATAAATACGGCTTTGGGAAGGATGCGGTATGCGCTTATCAATCTTAGAAAGATTATAGATAAGAACAATATTGTTTTAACAAATTAGGATGTCTTAAGTTAGAGCATACAACAATATTTCCATTTTAGTTGCGTTATTCTTGTATAACAATACTATTTACATGGAAAAAATTTACTTCAAAGAACGAAACACTTGCAAACTTGCTACCGCTTGTCCGGAAACCGTTCAGTTTTTGCTGAACTTTTCCAAGTCGCTCCAAGTAGTTGACTACAATGGTATGAAGTTTGAAAGCAATTTAAACTAATATCAAAAAGACCTACTTTTTAACGGGTCTTTTTGGTTTTAAAGTAGTTCTCCACGACCTTCTTTCTCCCAATAGTCTTGGTGATGATATCTTTTTCAAGGTCCCATCCTCTTGCAGGGGAATATTCCCGACCGTACCATATAATTTGAAGGTGTAGGTCGTTCCACAACTGCTTGGGAAACAAACGTTTGGCATCTTTTTCTGTTTGTGTTACGTTTTTTCCATTGGAAAACCCCCATCGATACATCAAACGATGTATGTGTGTGTCCACCGGGAAAGCGGGTATACCAAAAGCCTGAGAGACTACTACACTTGCCGTTTTATGCCCTACGGCGGGAAATTCTTCCAACAATTCAATATCCGAGGGCACTATGCCATTGTATTTTTCAATTAATATTTTTGAAAGCCCGTGGATACCTTTCGATTTCATGGGCGAGAGCCCTACCGGTTTAATGATTTCCCTGATTTCTTCTACGGAGAGTTTCACCATATCATAGGGATTATCTGCCTTTGCGAACAGCAAAGGTGTAATTTGGTTTACCCTTACATCCGTACTCTGCGCTGACAATAGTACCGCTACCAACAAGGTATAGGGGTCGTTATGTTCCAAGGGAACGGGAATGGTAGGATATAATTTTTGAAGGGTACGAATCGTAAAATCCACCTTTTCGGCTTTCGTCATTTTTACTTAATTTTATAGGGGAAATCTAAGCAGCGAATTTAATTAAAAATTGACTATGAATACACTAAAAAAAGGGGATAATGTCCCTGCCTTTACCGCTAAAGATCAAGATGGTAATCCCGTAAGTTTATCTGATTATCAAGGTAAAAAATTGATTGTTTTTTTCTATCCAAGGGCCAATACACCCGGATGTACCGCCGAAGCCTGTAATTTGCGAGACAACTATGCAGAGCTTCAGGCCCAAGGCTATGAATTGTTGGGAGTAAGTGCCGATTCGGAAAAAAAACAGGCCAATTTTAAAAACAAGTTTGAATTCCCTTTTCCCTTGTTGGCCGATGAGGATCACACGGTAATCAACACTTTTGGTGTTTGGGGCCTTAAGAAGTTTATGGGAAAGGAGTATGACGGCATCCATAGAAAGACTTTTGTAATAGACGAAAAAGGCACCGTTTCCAGGGTAATAGACAAGGTGAAAACCAAAGATCATGCGGCCCAACTATTGGAGTAGCGCCATAAAAAAAATGCCCCATTAGGTTAGGGGCATTTTTTTATTCCTTACCAAAAACTAAGATAAACTATACTTTTTCCTTCACCTGTTTAGGAATAAAAAGTTTTCGCTTCTTTATCATTTCCGAGATACCTTCCGGTAACATCTCTTCCCAACCACCTTCACCATTTGTAATTTTCTTCAGAACATTCCTTGAGAAAATGTCCATGATTTCGGGATCGTAATCTATGATGTCCATTACTTTTCCATTATACTTAAAGAATTTGTACAATTCTTTCATCCTTGGGTGTACCTTTACATTATTACTGGTCATAATCTGGCCGGTCTCCGTATTTTTCATCGGATATAGATAAACAATCAGATCTTTAAAGAATAATTTACCGAATGCTTCCAATATGCCGCCACTGAGATGTCTGTAGTATTTTTCATCAAAAATATCCACAAGATTGTTGACCCCCATGGTCAATCCTATTCTTGCCTTGGTGTAATTATTAAAGTATTCCACTAATTTATAGTACTCTTGGAATTTGGAAATTAATACCGTATGCCCCAGGGAACATAATAACTCTGCCCGGTCCATAAAATCCTGTTCATCTATTTCTCCAGAAGAGGCCTTTAGGTTGGATAAGGTAATTTCAAAGATGACAATGGTCTTTTCCTCTACAACGGTCTTTTCCCGTATAAAGATATCGAGTGATTTTTTGAACATATCCATATTCACCTTGGTAACAGGTCTAAAACTTCCCCGTAATGCCAGGATGTTCTTTTTATAGAGAACAGTGGCCGGTAAGAGGTTGTTACCGTCTGGTCCAAACATTATGGCATCTGTCATATCGTTTTTGATCAGCTGTAAGCTCATCAATCTATTGTCCACATCTTTAAAACTAGGTCCGGAAAAGTTCACCATATCAATTTCTACAGTGTCTTTGTCGATATGGTCGTACAGATATTTTAATAATTTTTTTGGCTTATTGTATTTGTAAAACGAACCATAGATAAGGTTTACTCCCAATATACCCAAGGTCTCTTGTTGCAAACGGGCCTCGTTCTGTTTAAAACGGACATGAAGTATAATTTCATCGAATTCTTTCTGTCCGGGATCTAATTGAAAACGTATGCCCAACCACCCATGGCCTTTGTATCGCTTGGAAAAATCGATGGTAGCAACTGTATTGGCATAGGAAAAAAACAAACGTTCCGGATGGTTATCCCTACTAATACGCTCTTCCATAAGTCGCATTTCATGTGACAACATCGTCTTTAACCTAGGTTGGGATACATATCTTCCGTCGTCCTCTATTCCATATATGGCATCGCTAAAATCCTTATCATAGGCACTCATGGCCTTAGCGATGGTACCGGAAGCACCGCCTGATCTAAAAAAATGCCTTGCCGTTTCCTGACCTGCGCCGATTTCGGCAAATGTTCCGTAAATATCAGGGTTTAAATTTATTCGTAAGGTTTTAGCCTTTATGGAGGGGATATTTTCAAAAGCTGGGTCCCTTTTTAAAACTGAAGCCATTGTATGGGTTTTGTTTGGAACAAAGTTAATAAGATTGGGCAATCTATTAAATAAATAAGTTATAATTTTGAAATAAATAGATGATGGGTTGAAAATTACTTTTTTGGGCACAGGAACATCTCAGGGAATCCCCGTAATAGGGAGTACACATCCCGTATGTTTAAGCAAAAACCCCAAGGATAAAAGACTTCGTGTTTCGGTTATGGTCTCTTGGGACGGTTACAATTATGTAATTGACTGCGGCCCCGACTTTAGACAACAGATGCTTACCCATAAGGTTACCAAATTAGATGGTATACTTTTTACCCATGAGCATGCAGATCATACGGCCGGAATAGATGATATTAGGCCCTTTTTCTTCAGGCAGGGAGATATCCCCATTTATGCACATAAACGTGTTGCCATCGCTTTGAAAAGAAGATTCGATTATATTTTTGCCGATGAAAACAGATACCCCGGGGCACCAGCGGTAGAAGTAAATTTGATAGATAAGGACGGGGCCTTTAAAATTGGCAATACCGATGCTATTCCTATCGAAGCGTATCATAACCGCTTACAGGTGTTCGGATTTCGTATCCAGGACTTTGTTTATCTTACCGATATTAAAACAATTTCCGAACCAGAGATAAATAAATTGGTCGGTACTAAAGTTTTAGTGGTCAATGCGCTGAGGCAAGAACCACACCATTCCCATTTTAATTTGAAGGAAGCTTTGGAATTTGTCGCCCAAGTAAAACCGCAAAAAGCCTATTTTACGCATATTAGCCATCATCTCGGATTTCATGACGAAGTGGAGAAGAAACTACCAAAAAATGTACATTTGGCCTACGATAACCTAATTGTAAATCTTTAAAGAAATCCTATTGCACATGAAGAACAAAATATTTTTGTACCTATTTATTTTTGCGGCCCTTATAGCGCTATATCAATTTGTGAGTACCAATAATATGGTCGGGGACAAGAATAGTAAAATTGAAAAATTGCGATCAGAGCTTACCGGCCTGCAGGATTCTACGCAAAATTTGCAGCTGAAAGTATTGGATATGCAGTACTTTTCACTGGAAAACAATGACGATGCTTTGGCTTACTATGACCATTTACAAATTAAGGACCCATCTCGTTATATTGCAGATAAATTATTGGAGACCAATGAAAGAAAAGGTGATAATCCCTTAATTCCATATGAAGGGATGCAAGGGGATTTCAAGATCAACAAAATCAAAATTTTGAACCATAAATGGGTAGTGGCCGATTTTTCGGACGGGAAATTTTGGGGGGAGCTTTTTATACGTTATGAGCTAAAGGATGATTTGGGGGTAGATTTTACACTTGTAGATCATTTGCTGTATACCCGGAGCAATTAAATCTTATCCTTGAGCCATTTCTTAAAGGAATAAAAGTTCTGTGGCGAGACCCCATGTCCTACAGGAAACTCCTCATATACGTGTTTTATCCCTAGTTTTGTTAAGAAATCCGGGGTTCTTTGGGCCCATTCTACAGGAATTACCTGATCTACGGAACCATGGGAAGCATAAATGTCCAGGTTACTATGATTTAGATTTCGATAACCCTCGGAAATTATATTTTCATTGATATAACCGCTCAGCGCAATGACATTACTGAATTTATCCGGGTTGGAAAGCGCAACGGCATAACTTAGGATGGTACCTTGGCTAAAACCCAATAGCGTGATATTGTTTCGGTCCAAGTAGTAAGTGTCACAGGCTTCATCAATAAAGGCCGAAATTTTATCCCTGGAAGCTTTTGCCTGTTCCTCATCACTCCATTTACCATCTGTAGCATCAAAGTTAATGGCATACCAGGCATTACCAAAAGGCTGCATGGGAAAGGGCGCGCGTACGGAAATAACGCATATTTCTTCCGGGAGTTCGGGAGCAAAGGAAAATAAGTCTTCTTCATTGCTTCCATAGCCATGGAACATGAACAGAACTGGCGCCTTCCCATCTTTTATTGAGGAGGGACGTATAAGATGTTGTAGGGATAAGGGGGCAGTTGTCATTTTATTGAATAAAGGTGAACCATTTTTGAAAATACCCGCCAAGTAGCGGTACAGATTGCTTTTTGTTGTTCAGGGCTCCAATAAATCCATAAAACCAAAGTACAAAGTAGAAAACGTACAGGCCTATCCAGGCATATTTGTTGAACCATTGGCTTAAGAATAACGCAAAGGCAAGAAAAACCAAGTGTAGCCCAAATGCCTGTCTTGTATGAAAACGTGCGAAAGCATTTTTTGGTTCCATGTTCATTGTAATGGCAATCAATGCCCCGACCAAGGTCAAATATGCGATAACAGCCGTAGTTTTTCCTTCCTTAACTTCCTTCATAGCCCAAATTTACGTCCAAGATATAGATTTGACAAAAAAAATAGATTAGATCATGATCTATTTTTCCTATAGTATGGAGCTACTGTTTTATTCGCCCATAGTGCCTATTATAGGCAATTTTTCCGCCTTTCCGTTTATCACGTTCATTAATCCTAGAATAGCAAAAACCAATCCGGCATATCCTAAATAACTAAATATCCCAATTCCTGTCATCATCACCAAAATTGTACCAATGAAAGAACAAACGATACCCGCAATTCCTGCCCTAAGGGCCTGTCCAATATGAAATTTGGCAAACTCGTTCTTCTTATCGTTGTTCATTAGGTAGGCTATCAAGGTTCCTACCAAAGTAATATAGCTGATTATGGCTATTGTTTTTCCTTCGCTTACTGTCTGTGTATCCATGGTATATTTATTTTGTTTCAATCATTAGTTAAAAAAAAATCATTATTGATAGTTTTCAATAAGCTGAACGCCTACTGAACACTTCCCTTTGCTTTTAGAAGAAAGAGCAAAGAAAGGGATTTAATGTAAGACTAGGTAATACAGTTTCTGGTTTCTTGTTTCTTGTTTTTTATCCTTTGTCTTCAGAAAATAGTGACGGTCGACAGTCGTGTCGTTTCCAGTTATCAGCTATCAGTTACCAGTTTCTAATTTCTGGTCTTTAATCTTTTCTCTTTTCTCTCTGGAAAGATAGTCCTCAGCAGACAGTGGCGGTCAGCAGTCATGTCATTTCCAGTGTCCAGTTTTCAGTATCCTTTTCCTTCGGTCTTAGTTTAAAGTCTTTGATGGTCGATGAGCGTACATGGGTTATGGAATATAAGTTATGAATTATGATAGCTATAGGTTGAGATTTTAAAGTTCAAGGTTTTGGTTTCCAGTTTCTAATTTCTGAATACTGAATACTGATTACTGGTCTTTTGTCTTTTTTCTCTTGTCTTCAGAAAGATAGTCTTCAGCAGGCATTGACGATGGTTTAGTGTTACCGTTGGTATTAATTTCTAAAACCGATTAAATTACAACTAAATTATTGGCTAGGATACCGTAGGGCCTACCAACTAAAAAACTGCCGGTAAACATACTATTTTTTGAAGTGGACATTATATGTTCCCTTTCAAACGTGTATTCCACGCTTGGGTCAAATAAGGTTAGGTTTGCCATTTCGCCTTCTTGTAATTTTGGTGTGGCAATACCATAGCGTTCCCTGCCCTTGGTCAATAATGCGATTGTTGTTTCCATATCAAACAGTTGGTTCATTATTCCGAAGGCATTTTCCAAGCCAAGGGAGCCATAAGCGGCATTGTCGAATTCCACGCGTTTTTCTTCCACATCAATGGGCGTATGATCGGTAGACACAAAATCTATGGTACCTTCTTTTACCGCTTTTAGTAAGACTTTTATATCCTTCCTGGTCCTAAGTGGCGGCATCACCTTGTAATTAGTGTCGAATTCGGCTAGTACTTCATCTGTAAACCACAAGTTATGGATAGCAATGCTACAACTTACATCCAATCCTTTTTTCTTGGCATCCGAAATAAGTTTTACGGAATGTGCCGTAGAGATTGTAGGGATATGCAATTTTCCACCGGTATATTCCAAGATGAACAAATCCCTGGCAATCTGAAGCTCTTCGGCCAGAGCAGGAATTCCCCTAAGACCTAATTGGGTAGATACCGGACCTTCATTTACAACACCCTTACCTGCAATCTGCCGATCCATAGGAAAAGAATAGACTAGGCCATTAAAATTTTGAGCATATTGTAGGGAAATTTTCAAGAGATTGGAATTTCCCAAAATTCGTTTAAAGTCATAAAACCCAGCTGCACCCGCATTTTGCATATCATAGAGTTCAGCTAGGTCTTCCCCTTCACTCTTAGCGGTCAAAGCCCCTAAGGGAGTTAGGTCTACTGCATGATTTTTTGCGGCATTTTTCAAAAACACGATATCCGAACTGCTATCGGGAATAGGATGACTATTAGGGTTCAATACAATATGGGTGAATCCACTTTTGGCGGCGGTTTTAAGTCCATTTGAAATGGTTTCCCGTTCCTCAAAGCCTGGCTCACCAAAGCTAACGCCACTATCGAACCAACCTACGGATACGTGTAGATTTTTATAGTCTATTACTTTAATGCTACCCTTTATCTCTATTTTGGGGGCTATTTTTTCAATGATGCCGTTCTTAATCAGAATATCCCGCTTTTTCAGATGCAGGTCCTTGTTGGTTGCATCAATGATTTTGGCAGATTTTAGAAGTGCGTTCATTTAAGGTATTTTTGAATAAGGATCTCGACCAGTACGAATAGCAAAGCTAAAATAACAAACCATTTCCAAAGCTCGGTCACCCTATTATTTTTTTCCATATCTTCAAAAAGGGACCGTATAGAATTTTGTTTCGTGGTGGCATCAATAAGGTCTACCTCCAGATATAACAACTCACTTTCCTCTTTACCATAGTTAAAGCTAATATTTTTGATCGCTACCTCACCGTCCATAATGCTGTAGATTCCATGTTTCACCGGATTTTCATTAAAGGTCAATGTTACTTTATTGGCTAAGGATTGTTGTTGTGGAATAAATTTATAATCCTGCTGTGTTACCTTTAAAACGTTATCCTTGGACAGGGACACGGGAACGTCTACTTTGATCCTATTTCCCAGTAGGTTATAGAGTCTGGGCAATTTTAGACTGTTTATCCCCATATTATAAAACGAGGGCACGATCAAGGGCGAGTTTTTAAAACTTGAATTTTCCGTAGCGATGGATGCCGTAAAAATATATAGACCATTGGTACCAGTTAAAAAAGCATCCTTATTTTGAAAAGACAATACTTTGGGCATTCCAGTCTTTATTCTATAATACCCCGAAACGGTGGGATACTGAAAATTGGTCACCTTTTTTTCAAATACATTGGTGTACAATGGATGTGAAAAAGAGATGTCGGTAATATCTTGTTTTACATTCGTTCGCTGTAGGTAGGAAGTAGCAAAGAAATTGATCAATAATTGATTGTACGCGACCAAATCACTATCATTTGATGGAACTATGACCAGACTTCCCCCATTGGCCCTAAAGGATTTTAGAACAGCTTGTAGCGCATTGGAAATGGTATTCAGTTCGTTCAATACAATTAAATTTTGAGTTTCCAATAGCCCATAATTCAAATTTTCGGGAGTGAATGTCGAAAGTTGGAATTCATCGTTGGTAAAAATACGTTTTAGGTAATCGCTATTGCCTTTGCTTATGGCCAAGACCTTTATTTTTTCTTTTTGATTGATATTAAAATAGAGCTGATTATCATAAGTAAGACCCTTATCGGAAATTTCAATTTTCCCATTGATTACCTCTTGATTCGAAACGGAAAAGGAAACCTCGGATTTTTTATTAGTTTCGAAAACCGCCGATGTTTTGGCAATCAATTTTTCGTCGTTAAAAAGTGATACAGGGGTGTTCTCCATCCCTGAATTGTTGGAAAGGATAGCGGTAAGTTCAATATTTTCTGGAGAACTATTACCGATATATACCGTATCTATAGCAGTATTCCCCAATTGGTCGGGCACTAATTGTACTAGATGTCTTTGTACGCCCTTGATAGTATCCGGCAGCACCGATGCCATGCGCTGCTGAAAATCCGATATGATGATTAAATCCTTGATCGTAGGTTCCTTATTACCAAAAAAGGTACCTGCTTTTAATATCAGGTCGTTTAGATCTAATTGCTTAGCGGTATACGGTAGTGTAAGTAGATCGTTCTGAATGTCCTTTAAAGTTACTCCCTTATATACCTTTTCATTTGTAAATAGACTAAACGTTTGGTCTCTGGGTATGTACTTGATCAATTCTTGTACGGCCATGTTCAGTAAGGTGCCATCATCTGTTTTGGCCTGCATGCTAAAAGAATCATCTAGATAAATCACGGTCTCTTTTTCGGTCAATGCAGTTTTTTCCGCAGAAAAGGGTTGGGCAAAAGCGATGATAAAAGCAGCAAGTAATAAGAGTCTTGTGAATAGTAAGAGCCATTTTTTCAACATATTGCTCCTGCGTGATTCAGCTACTACTTTTTGTAGCATTCTCACATTTGTAAAAGGGGTTTTCTTAAAACGCCGGAGCTGAAAAAGATGAATGAAAATAGGAATAAGTAGTAGAAATAGGGCCCAAAGGAGTTCTGGATATTTAAACTGCATTCCTGAATTTGATTTGGCAAATATAGTTAATTCGGACTTGAAAGTTCAAAATTGAAAGTTCAAAATTTGAAAATAGAACTTCAAATTGAAAATCACCGGTACACTTCTAAAAATTTATGGTGGTAATATACGATCCTTAGACTTTAGATCGTAAACTTTTAACCTAGTTTAACAAAAGAAAAAATAATCCTTCATAGCTTCTTTCCCCAAATTGCAAAAGTAGGCTTTAATGGCAATTTGACTTTCTTCATTGGCCACCGTGACGATACTTTGTGGGGCGTGCATTTTTTCCAAGGAACTATAATGTAACATCTTTTGACCATAGATGTCCTTTCCTATTTTATTGGGATTGTCACATAGCCAGAGGAAATTTATATGGTGGTCCAATAACCCTTTGGCAATGGACTTACCTTTATTACCCGCGCCCCAAAGTGCTAGAGGTCTGTTCGGATCATAGTCGAGTTTTAAAAAATAATACAGTTTAATATCCAGAAAGTAATTCTGCGCATAGTGCTCACTTGTCCGGGACGTTCGCGTTCCATAGTCGCGCCAAAGATGCAATACTTCGCTACAGGGAATACACCATAGCCTTTTTTCATAAAACCGGAAAGCAAGATCATAATCTTCCGGGTAACGATCGGGCATAAAAGCATCACACCATTCAAGATCTTCACGGTATGCCATCCAGCAAGGGGAGGGGATAACGCACTCTTTATAAATTTCGGAGTAATTGATGCCAGCTTGTGTGAGCTGGTTCAACCATGCTTCGTAACGCCTATATCCATTGCTAATACCTTCGGTCGAGAAATATTTTACTTGGCCTACCGCTAAATGTCCCTTTCCATATTCCAATAGCATATTAACTAGCACTTGCAACTTATTGGGTTTCATAATATCATCGGAATCCATCCGGGTAACCAATCTCCCTTTACTTTGAAGGAGCCCCAATCGTAAGGCTTCGATAATACCATTGCCATTATTTTCACGAACATTTATACGCCGATCATTTTTGGCGAAGTTTTTAACGATTGCCATGCTGTTGTCCGATGAATGGTCATTTATGGCCCATACTTCCCAGTTTTGATAATCTTGGTTTAAGATAGACCGTATACATTCCGGTAAGAACGCTGCTGTGTTCTTAAATGGTATTAGTATACTCACCAGTGGATCTTGCATGGAAGCAAGTTAGGAAAATAGGAATAAAAAAGTACCCATCTACCATTATAGTAGACAGGTACTAACATTAACCTAAAAAACACTAACTTTTATAAAAATATATGTTTGTACTTGTTATGGATGCAATAGCGAGTCTTTTGTAGGGGATAAACAAAATCCGCTGATTATTTTACGCCCGCGCCCCTTATTACATTTATACCTCAACCTTTTTTCATGCGGATACACTTTCGGTAGCTTGGTATCTTTTAGCTTTTTATTTAGATGTCCCTCCCAATCCAAACCTTATGAACCTTAACTTTTTCAATGTCATCATTTTTAGCCGCCATTAATCTCCAACTCCCCAGAATTGTACCTTTGAATAGGGTTGGGATATAGTTCCTTTCCTATTTTTTAAATCTGTAAGGGTATGAACAATAGGTTTTCCTATTTTGACGAAGGAACCAATATCCATGGCCACAATATGGGGAATGCCCCAATGAAAGTTATGTCCTATTTCAGAGTGGGTTTCCAATGGGCTTATATATGTTTTAAAATACATGGGAACAGCATTCTTTTGGGAACATTCCTCTAGGATTAGTTTCAATTCACTTTGGTCCGGACTCTCAGGGAAAATGGTATCATCATTTCCCCAAAGCACCAAGGTAGGAACAGCGAGGTTTCTTAATTTTGTGGTATTATCAACAGCGGCTATGGATTCTAATGCACCAAACCATGTACCGAAGGGTGTTGCAATGGTTTCCAAGTAAACGGTTTCCAAAAAAGTTTCGGGGGCATAGGCTTCCACGACCCAGTTTTCTTTTAAAAAAGTGACAACATCATCTCCAAGATATTTTGGGGTAAGGAGATACGATGTATTCCTCCAATCTTCCCCGAACTTGGTATGTAATATCCTTCCCCATTCCGCTTTGATCAAGTCTTTCAAAAGGAAATCTTGGACCATAGGGTTTTCCTTGGTATTGGCAAAAGTACCCATGAGTATTAGACTACTTATTTTTTCTGGATGCATCAATGCAATTTCCTGTGCAATAATACTCCCCATAGAGTGTCCTACCAATACTACTTCTTTAAGATTTAACTGATTGATGAAATCCAAAATATCTGCAGTAAAATTACTGATCTCAAAACCATTGGCGGTTTCACTGTAATGCGGCATGGAACTCTCCCCATGTCCTCTCAGATCCGGAACCAGGATATGTAGTCCGCCATTGAATTCCATGAGTTCCTGGATTACCCTTTCGAACGATCTGGACGTATCCGTATAGCCATGTAAAAACAACAGGGTCTTTCCATTTGGTGTCCCTCTTTCTATGTATTTCATTGTTATTCCAGTACCGAGGGCTATGTGCTTTTTCTCCCCATCATAGCTAGGGCTATCCTGCTTTTTAGACATCCTTGGATATTGAAAACCTAAGTTATCTATACCGTCGCTCCATAAGATTTCAAGGGGCTTTAACAGAAATGTTCCGTATACATGCGCCTGTAGGCTTAAGGCCAAACCTAAAAAGACTGCAGTTGCACATAGCGCGAGTCTTATTTTTTTCATGATATTGGTTTTTAGTTTACCAGACCCCTATGATGTATCTAGACCATACCTGGTTTTTGATATTGCCATGTGGAAAAATGGAAAGGAAAGTAGTTCCCAAAATGATGAGGGTAGTGGCTTCTGGATTAAAACCAGCTATAACCACCAAGAATAGGCTTCCTAAAAAGGTAAAACCGATTATATCCATAGGGCTGAAATGAAACACTCCATAGCTATTTAAGCGTTCTACATTAGGGTGCTTTTGATGAAACATCTTCCACAAAATAGTACTGCTATGTCTTGTTCTATACCGGATATATACACCCAATTCATATAGCATGAGACCCACTAGATCGTATAGCATGATGCCCGCAATAGCGCCCCAAATAGTTCCTAAACTTGTAAGATCGAATACTTGATACTTGGCCAAATATGCACCCCACAATATGGGAAGATAGGAGGAGAGATAGAAGAATAGGATAAAGGCGGACATTCCTCTTAGCTTCCAACGTTTTATCCAAGGGAGTTTTCTTGCAGGGAATACACTTCCCAAGAGCATAAGACCTCCGTACATTCCGAATGTGATATAAGAGATAGGGTTTAGCACCAATTCCAAAGGCGTTGGTAGATTCACTAAAACTTCTTTCATCTCAAAATAATTTTTTGTTCAACTTTCTTCTTAAACTATCCTTTCTTCTGACCCATACACTTTTAAGGGTCGTTCTGTTCTCACTGGGTATTTTCCGCATCCTTTGTTTGTTTAAAGTTCATCTTCTTTGGAATAGTAGGTTTTATATTCCTGTGGGCAAAGGTATTTTAATGGACAGGTGTTTGGAAATAAATGGGGTAGACTAGGAGCGGACAGCTAATGGATATATGGTGTACATACTCCAAATTATTCTTAATAAATGGTATACATGAGGTAGACAACAATAATTAAAACACTGTTGATCAATGATTTGAAAAGTATAAATTTTTAAGAAAAAAGCATCTTTTAAGATTTCTCCAACTCTAGAAAATAGTCCAAAAGCTCATCCTCCGGACGAATATCCAGTTTTTTCCGAAGTCGGTAACGGGCGGTTTTAGCACTTTCCGGTGATATCCCCAACACGCTCGCGGTTTCTTTTACATTGAGATTTAATCGTGTTAAGGAACATATTTTAAGATCGTTGGCACTAAGATCCGGATGTTCTTCTTTTAACTTTCTATGGAAATCGGTATGTACCTCTTCAAAGAAGCGTTTAAAATCTTCCCAATCCTTATCTATATTTACATGCTGTTTTATATCCCTACTCAATTCATTCAATAACTTTCTTTGCTCGGATGGATCGGCATTCTTTGTTACCTCTATCTTTTCCCTTAGGCTATGTAGAAGCTCGTTTTTTTGTACAAAATTGAGCGTGTACGAGGTAAGCTCCTTATTTTTAAACGTAATCTCTTGTTTTAGTTCCTTTTCTTTTAAGTGCGCGTTCTCCAAAGCGGTTTTTGCCAATTCTTCCTGTGAGGCTAATAATTCCTGTTTCTTGATTGTTCGTTGTCGTTGATTTTTGACAAGCAAAAAACTAATGATTCCAAGGCAAAGCCCACCAGTACCCAAACTCCATTTGATAATTGTATTGGTGCGCTCCTTTTCCCGTAAAATAGCAATCTCCCTTTCCTTATCGGTCAATTCTTTTCCAAACTCGAGTGCGGCAATTTGCTTGGATTTATCATTATTGTAGATGGAATCCTTTAGGGCGATAAATGCATCATAATAATTCAACGATGCATTGAACTCCCCTTGAGCTTTTTTCAATAGTCTTAGTTCCCCATATGCCGCAAGCATATACTTACGCAGTTGCTTACTTTGTGCTTTCTCCAAGGCCTCCAACAAATGGTTTTCCGAATCCCTGTACTCTTCGCGAAACCGCTGAAGTTTCCCATATAGTATCAAGTTTCTAATATATCCGTCCTCATCCTTAACTAGACGTCCCAGGACCTCGGCCTTGCGCAAATGGTAATCCGCTTGCTCAAGCTCGCCTTGGTCCAAATACAGTTGGGCCAAATAATTATGGGCTTCCGCCATGCCGTATACATAGTTGTCCTCGGTATGCATATTCAGGGCATTGGTAAGGTAATCCAGGGCTTCGTCTAACTTTTCCTGTAATAGTAAAACATAGCCGATCTTGGTAAAGGTGGTAGCAATTCGTTGTTTTAGACCTAATTCGGAAAATTTTTGAATGGAGCGGTCATAAATATCGAGTGCCTTTTCGTATTCCCGGATATCGGCATATACCATTCCAGTATTCATTAAGGCGTTGGCTTCCCCTTTTTTGTTTCCGATCGCCTTATAACTTTCCTGTGAGGCCGTTAGATTTTCAAGGGCAAGTTTAGCATCTCCAAGGGTCCAATAGGCAACACCCAATACCCTTTTTGCCCTTGCTATTCCCTTAAGATATTCCAAATCCTGAGCGAGTATCAACGCTTCTTTTCCGTAGATCAAGGATTCGTTGGAGGCTACGATCCAATAGCGATATCCCAACTCGTTAAGAATATCCACTTTTTGTTCATTGGAGGCGGTAATCATGCGAAGTTCCTGGTTAAGGCTATCGATTGTACGCATGGTTCCTTGCCCGCTGGCGTTCAGGACCTGTAAAATGAAAATTGCTAAAAAAATAGAACGAAACATCATCTGGTTATATTACACAAATATAGGGGTAGTAAAAATAGGGTGAATTTTAGAGCTATTTATTGGGAAAATTTTAAGCTAATCAATTTTTCGTGAGGGAAATTTTCCCGGAACATCCCGAATAATTAGTCTTGGCCGACCATCACCTGTACAGGGGTAGATTTCTTGCAGCTTTGAGCAACTTTTTAGGTCATATATCTTATTCATAAGGCCAATGCTGTCCACGTATCAATTACAATTCCTCAATAGTAATTTTAAATACCGTTCTTTTATTATTTTGATGTGATGCAACTCATGACCTGCAATATGATAGCCCAATGCGCGAACGCTTGCCATTTTTCCATCAGCGGTTCCTATGCGCATGAGTGCCTTTTCAGAAAACCCGTCGAACAAAGCTATCGTCGCCATACGGACCGCTTTATACTCTGTTAGGATATTTTTCAAAGTTCGGGAACTTGATGCTGCAAACATCGTGTAATCATTCTGATCAAAACCGGGAAGTACGGTTTTATCGTTTCTAGCAAATGCCATGGCCCTGTAGGCATAAATTCGCTCATCATCGATTATATGAACCAAAACTTCTTTGATAGTCCACTTGTCCGCCGCATACCTATAATTAATTTCTTCCTCGGATAAAGTGGAAATCAACTTGATAGTCTTCTCAAGATTGGTTCTTAGCTGATCTAGTAGGGTACCATCCGTCTTTACCAGGTCCATATACATTTGGGCATAGTCAGGGTATTCGGTATGGGAGGGAAAGGTGATACTTTTAGTCATATCAAAAGTTTAAATGATTTCAAATAAAATGAATATCAACGACCTTGCAAAGAGGCATAAAAAAATTAACATCCGGATTTTTATGGAACCAGTGCTTAGGCTACTTGTTTAGGCCCCAGTTTTTCTTAGCAATTTTATAGATTCTACTATCTCCATTTTCGTAGCTGTTTACCGCGGTATAAAATTCTTGTATGGATTTAAATTCTTTTGGTTCCAATGCACTTCTTCTACTGGTAAAATACAAGGTTTTGGATGCAGTGTCCACAAAAGGACAATAATCCATATACTTGGAATTTATGGTACCGCCCATATTTTTTGCAGTCGTCCAACTCTTATCATCCTTTTGATGACTGATATACAAATCCCCACTTCCCAATCCGTCTTTTCGATTATAACCGCTAAAAATCAGAAACG
>JBATTK010000080.1:0-2325 GCA_049670505.1 Saonia sp. | reverse complement strand
CCTCCCTCCAGCGAACACAGGCACAATCCCTCAAGGACTTTCTCTCGGTCTTTTACTCACGAAGAATTAAGCGGCTAGTACCGGCCCGCGTTGGCGTTGTTGCAGTAACGAGCGTGGCTCTGTCTCTCTTCGACCCGGCGCCGCAGACTCAGCTAGAAACTGGCTTGCTATCCCTATTCGGCCTTTCGAATCTGTATCTCATAAATATAAAAGCGGACTATTTCGGTGATTCGCTCATACTCAATTCATTCATGCATACATGGTCTCTCGGTGTTGAAGAGCAGTTTTACTTGTTTTTTCCGGTTCTGCTTTGGTTCCTGCATATAAGAGGTTCGAACAAGGACTCTACACGACTTACGGCAATACTGGCCAGCTTGGCAATCGTGTCGTTGGTATTGTTCGCAGGATTGTATGAATCTAGACCAGACGCTGCGTACTATTCAATGCCAACTCGGTTCTGGGAGTTGGCAATCGGGGCTCTCACTTTCTTCGCAGTGACCCAATTCAATGAAGACCGGTTCAGTCTACGGAGTGGAACCGCTGCTACGATCGCTATCATCGGGATAGTCGTGGTGCTCTTTCTTCCAGCGGAACTATTCGTTCTAAATGCTGTACTAATAGTTTTTCTAACTGCCCTTCTGATCGCTTTTGCGAAACCCAATACTCTTCCGTGCAAGATACTGTCCACGAAGTTACTCGTCTATCTTGGGTTGATTTCCTATTCCCTTTACTTGTGGCACTGGCCCGTACTGACCATTAGCCGTTGGACGATAGGAGTCACGCCGTACACACTTCCTTTTCAACTAATCTTAATGGTGGTCTTAGCAACGATTTCTTACCGTTACCTCGAGCGCCCACTACGCAGAACCAGTTGGTCAGCAAGTCGGGGTGTCACCATAGGGTATGGCGTGGCTGGTTCTGCAGCGGTTGGGATGTTCACGTTGTTACTATCAGTTCCGCTTCAAGGGAAACTGTTCGCAGGTCAACGACCAGATTTAGTGGCAATGGGAGCTTCGACATTGACTGCACCTTATTCCATCGAGGGGGTGAGTGGAATATGGGGCGGCAACGAATGCATCCTGTCAGATAGTCGTGATGTTGGTAAAGAGATTCTTTTTCCAAATTGCGCTTTAGGAGACCCGCAGTCTGCGAAAAAGAGAGTTCTGGTGATTGGGAATTCATTCTCCGCAGCGTTTACCCAATCGTTTGACCGCCTGGTTAGAGATGATGATTATGCGGTAATAATTACGTCCTCTTGGGGTGCCTCTGTAGTTCCCACCATCGAAAACAAGGGTAAATGGAGCGAGACAAACGAATACTACTGGGGCGATGTTGTTCCATCGCTGTTCAGTCAATTGAGGAGGGGTGACTGGGTCTTCCTGGCTAATGATATGGCTCGCTTTTCTCCAGAGAATAGCTCCTCGTTGTCTCAGGTAAGGTTAACTCTGCTAGTACAAGGTCTTAAGAACTTGGGAGTGAACCTCGCAGAAAAAGGTATCGGGTTAGCCGTGCTCAACGGGCTGCCATTCGCAAGAGAGGCAAACTGTGATCCCACCACTGCGATCCGCCAATGGTACACCCCGTTTGGGAATCCTGCGTGTAAGTTTTATTCTAAGGATCAGACTATTGATCGTCGAAGAAGTCTAAGTGATGAGCTGTTCAAGTTAGAGCATTCCGGGGTTTTACATGTGATTGACCTCTTGGGCGTGTTTTGCGACAAGCGCATTTGTGATTATGAAACGTCTGATGGCGTTGTCGTGTATCGAGACGGCTGGTCCCATCCCTCTGTGGAGGCGGCTCGCCTGTCATCGGAAACGATACGGCAGGTATTGACTACGGCGGTCCAGTAGTGTGCTGCAGTAGTAACGACGATACGCGAACATTCTGAATCGATCCCGGTTTGCTAAGCTTGAAAAAGGTGTCTGAAAACGGTGTCAGGTTTATTGTTAGCCCGGGTCGAAGGCCAATGGAGTAAGCAACTTTTTGTTGCCACTTTTGCTAGACCCTTCTCCTGGGGGGTTGATTCGGATCGCCTAAGGGCGATCCTCACCCCTGGGGGGGGCGCTTTGCGCGTCTAAAACGCTGGCGCGTTTTTTCGAACCCCTGTTACCGCCGTGAGAGGGCACCAAGTGGCCGTATCGCGACGGCACCACGCACGTGATCTTTGAGCCCGAGGAGTTCATGGCGCACATCCCTGTGCGCCACCCCTTTGGGGCGGCCTACGGCCGTGCAAATCGGCAGTCCTGCCGATTTGTTATTGCGCGACTCGTCGCGCTGGTGCCAAAACCCCGTGCCCATTTGACGAGGTACCACGGCGTGTTCGCA
>JBATTK010000079.1:0-1545 GCA_049670505.1 Saonia sp. | reverse complement strand
TGGGAGCTTCTAAAAACGCCATGGAAGTCAATAGCGAGATATCTGTACCGACTCCAAAATTTATGGGCTAAAATCCAAATTCTAGGGTCAATTGGCCTAACATTTCTAAAAAACCACTATTTTAATTACCGAAACTGGCAGTTTTGAGACAGACTGCCGTTGGCAATAATTACAAATATGTTAGAAGGAATATTTAGTAGTTAAATAGCATCCGGAATTACAGTAGGTTTTAAATTTAGAGAGCAACTGTGGAAAAGACTTCTGTGGAATGTTTTATACAGGAATACTACTATTCGAGTTTCGATTGCCAGTTTGATAAAAATTAAACACAATAATAAAGTTATACTAGTTAGAAATTTTCATCGCCCTGAATTATTTTCACCAATTGGAGGCGTAAATAAATATTATTCTACAGCTAAACCGTTTTTGGATAAAATTGAATGGTATGACGAGATACCCTCAAAAAATTCTCATAAAAAAAGATTAAACTGCGACTTAAGAGGTTTCATTCCTGCTAAATATCTGTTCTCATTATTAAAATGGTATTTATCTTCTAAAGAACGAGAAGAAAATAGTTTATATAGGGAAATTAAAGAAGAATTAAATGAAATAGGTCTTAATGATATTTTATCCGATTTTGATGTTCCACAATTTTCTCTTTTACGAAGAATCAGCGAAGGACCATACGCTTTAGTAGGCAAATCTTACAAACAGTTTAGACTGTTTAATATTTATGAATTTAGTAACGAATATTTATCTGATTCAAAGTTTGTTTCAAAACTTATTCGAAAAGTAAATACAAACAGTAATCTAATTCTGGTAGATTATGAAGAAATAAAGCAAGGAAGGGCTAAAAATAATATGATTTTAGGGGCAAACTCTGAATATTTATTTAGTTTGAAAAAGTATAGGTCTGAAGATATTCCTTGGTCTACTAAAAAATAACTATTGCCAATAATGGCAACCGTTGCACAAGCCTATAATTGACACTGTCCCGCAAAGTGTGTAAATAAAAAATAGTAGAGGTTCGAATTTTATTTTCCCTTCCTTAAGGTATTGGTGATTACCCTTATGGAAAAAACAACGTCCTGTATATCCTTTCTGGAGAAGGTACCTTCCTCTATATAGAACAACATCTCAATGCCCAGATCCAAATGTTGTGCCAGTTCCTCCGGGGAACTATAGGTATCGGTGATCGATTCGGACAGATATTCCGTTTGCTCCTTGTTCAACATCCGGTCTTTAATAAGTACTATCAAATCTATTCAACGGAATCCTTGGCTTGCTTATGGTTTTCCGTTAGGTTGTTGGTAAGTACGGCCAACATAAGCAAAATGGTATCGCGCCTTTCCGAATAGGGCAGTTTTTGTACCGTTTTGGAGATCAGTTCTATGTCATTAAGTGTTTTGGCTAACATAAGTAACCGTTGCACAAGCCTCTAATTTGCAAAAAAATAATCAGCACAAGCCTCTTTAAGGGGCTTTTTTCTTTCCGAATCAGTATTGAAAAGTCAATTTTTGATGCCTTGGCAAAGCTAAAAACGGG
>JBATTK010000078.1:0-54589 GCA_049670505.1 Saonia sp. | reverse complement strand
TAGCAATTTTTTGCCCAGTTGAAGGTTTTTTTGAGTTGCATAGCAGAGCTACGGAAGGAAAAGAATACAAAAAATGGGTGAAAAAGGGTAATTTTTTAGCCAATTGAAAAAGTTTAAACGAGTTCTACAACAATAGATAACCCTTATCATTCTATACGTTATAATAATGTTAGGAAATGAGGTAAAACACTACTTATACCTTATATTTGTAAACTATTTAGAATAAATCCAATTAAGATATGATCAAAGTATCGGAAACTGCAAAGCAGAAAGTAATCAACCTGATGACCGAGGAGGGTTATAACGCCGAAAAAGATTTTGTTCGGGTGGGTGTAAAAAGTGGAGGTTGTAGTGGATTGTCCTATGAATTGGGCTTTGATGATAAAACGAGCGAGGCGGATAAGGTATTTGAGGATAATTCGGTCCGCATCATCGTTGATAAGAAGAGCTTTTTATATTTGGTAGGAACGGTCTTGGAATATTCCGGGGGCCTCAATGGAAAAGGTTTTGTTTTCAACAATCCCAATGCGCAAAGAACCTGCGGGTGCGGGGAGAGTTTTTCTCTTTGATAGAAAAATGCAAAAATAAATAATTACGTCTTTACGTCCTTTAATCTTTAAATCAATAAAAGAAAATGGCATATACAGAAGAAGAATTAAAGAAAGAGCTAGAAACCAAGGAGTACGAATATGGTTTCTATACGGATATAGAGTCGGACACATTTCCTAACGGACTCAACGAAGAAATAGTCATCGCTATTTCCAAAAAGAAGGAGGAGCCACAATGGATGACGGATTGGAGACTTGAAGCTTTTCGTGTCTGGAAGGAAATGGATGAGCCAGAATGGGCAAATGTCACCTATAAAAAACCGGATTTTCAGGGTATTTCCTATTATTCGGCACCCAATAGTAAACCTAAGTACGATAGTTTGGACGAGGTGGATCCCGAATTGTTGGATACCTTCAAAAAATTGGGGATTTCGCTAGACGAGCAAAAAAAATTGGCCGGTGTAGCGGTAGATATCGTAATGGATTCCGTTTCCGTGGCGACGACCTTTAAAAAGACCTTGGCCGAAAAAGGAATTATTTTCTGTTCCATCTCGGAAGCCATCAAGGAACATCCGGAATTGGTTCGTAAGCATATGGGCTCTGTAGTGCCGCAAAAAGATAATTTTTATGCCGCCTTGAATTCTGCCGTCTTTTCCGACGGGTCTTTCTGTTATATTCCTAAAGGCGTACGCTGCCCTATGGAACTATCTACCTATTTTAGGATCAATCAGGCCGGTACGGGTCAGTTCGAAAGAACCTTGGTCATTGCCGATGAAGGTAGCTACGTAAGTTATTTAGAAGGATGTACCGCTCCTTCACGAGATGAAAATCAGTTACACGCCGCTGTGGTCGAGTTGATTGCATTGGATGATGCGGAAATAAAATACTCAACGGTACAAAATTGGTTTCCTGGCGACAAAGAAGGCAAAGGTGGTGTTTATAACTTTGTGACCAAAAGAGGAATGTGCGAGAAAAACGCCAAAATATCATGGACACAGGTAGAAACAGGTTCCGCGATTACTTGGAAGTACCCTTCCTGTGTTTTAAAAGGGGATAACTCCATTGGGGAATTTTATTCCATTGCGGTCACCAATAATTATCAGCAGGCCGATACGGGTACCAAAATGATCCATTTGGGAAAAAATACAAAGAGCACGATTATTTCCAAAGGGATTTCAGCGGGCAAGTCCCAGAACAGCTACCGTGGTTTGGTTCAGATAAGCGGTAGGGCCAAGAATGCAAGAAACTTTTCCCAATGCGATTCCCTGCTAATGGGGAACGAATGTGGTGCACATACCTTTCCCTATATTGAGGTAAAGAACAAAACGGCGCAAATAGAACATGAGGCCACCACCAGTAAAATTGGTGAAGACCAGATATTTTATTGTAATCAACGCGGTATCGATACAGAAAAAGCCATTGCACTGATTGTTAATGGTTTTAGTAAAGAGGTATTGAACAAACTGCCTATGGAATTTGCCGTGGAGGCCCAAAAATTATTGGAAATCAGTTTAGAAGGTTCCGTAGGATAATTAAGGAATACAAATGAAAAGAGGAATACTTTTTTTGGTCGTATTATTGGGTTTTTTTGCCTGTAAGCAGGGGGAAAAGCAAAGTAAAAGTAAAGGTGCCGTGGCGGAAACCATTGAAGTTCCAAGGCCAGAGGTGAAATTATACGCTTTTGACGGCGGTACCGTAGTAGTCAATACGCTTGAAATTTTTGCCCAAGATGAAACATATAAAGGGCAGAGCAAGGAATTTGCGGATGCTTTTTATGTAGTTGAACACCCCAAGGGCAATCTGATTTGGGACGCCGGTCTTCCCGAAACTTTGGTAGGCTTACCAGAACCTTTTACCACTCCCGATGGTGCATTTACAGTATCTCGGAAAGATTCGGTCGCCGACCAACTAAAAAAAATAGGATTATCGCCCTCGGATTTTAAGTACATTTCGCTATCACACACCCATTTTGACCATAGTGGTACGGCGAACAACTTTAAAGAAGCCACTTGGTTGGTACAGGAAACCGAATACGATTTTGTGACTAGTAAGGAAGTCAAAGAAAACAACCCGGATGTGTATAATGCCATAAAGGAATTGACCAATATTAAAAAACTGAACGGTGATTTCGACGTTTTTGGCGATGGTACGGTCGTCCTTAAATACATGCCGGGCCATACCCCGGGCCATCAAGTGTTATACTTAGATCTGGAAGATCATGGACCTTTGCTCTTAGCAGGAGATTTGTATCATTTCAATGAAAATAGGACATCTAAACGGATACCGATTTTCAATCATGATATAGGACAGACCAGGGCAAGTATGGACGCTTTTGAAGCCTTCGTCGAGGAAAAGAACGCAAAAGTGTATTTACAACATTCAAAAGAAGATTTTAATAGATTGCCTAAGGCACCTAATTATTTAAAATAGAATACAATGCTAAAAATCAACAATCTACATGCTAGTGTAGAAGATAAGGAAATACTTACAGGGGTAAATCTGGAAGTAAAGGCCGGTGAGGTACATGCGATTATGGGACCTAACGGTTCAGGTAAAAGTACTTTGGCCGCGGTTATTGCAGGGAAAGAAGAGTTTGAGGTTACTAAGGGTGAAGTGATACTGGATGGAGAGGAGTTAGAGGATTCCGCTCCCGAAGAGCGCGCCCACAAAGGCATTTTTCTTTCTTTCCAATATCCTGTTGAGATTCCCGGTGTTTCCGTGACCAATTTTATGAAGACGGCAATCAATGAATCCCGGAAGGCAAAAGGACTGGAAGATATGCCTGCCAATGAAATGTTGAAATTGATTCGGGAAAAGGCCGAAATGTTGGAAATAGACCGAAAGTTTTTATCGCGCTCCTTAAACGAGGGGTTTTCTGGCGGAGAGAAAAAGCGTAACGAAATCTTCCAAATGGCCATGTTGGAACCCAAACTTGCTATTTTGGACGAAACCGATTCCGGTTTGGATATAGACGCTCTGCGTATCGTTGCCAATGGTGTGAATAAATTGAAGAGTCAGGACAATGCCGTAATTGTAATCACCCACTACCAAAGGCTTTTGGAATATATTGTTCCGGATTTTGTACATGTACTGCACAATGGGAAGATCGTGAAGTCCGGTACCAAAGAACTTGCATTTGAGTTGGAGGAAAAAGGATACGACTGGATTAAAAATGAAGCGGTAGTGTAAATTGTAGTAAGCAGTAGCAGCGGGCAGTTTATTTCTGCCGACTGGAAACTGTCGACTGAAAACCGAATTAAGATGGATTTAAAAGAAAAACTGGTATCTTCTTTCATGGCGTTCGAAAGCAACGTAGACGTGGACCATCCCGTACATGATATTCGATCAGAAGCGATAAAGAACTTTGAGGGGAAAGGCTTTCCCACGAAAAAGGACGAGGCATGGAAATACACTTCCTTGAACAGCCTTCAGAAGATGGATTTTAGCATCTTTCCCAAAGAGGAAAATGCATTGGAGTATAAGGATGTAAAAAAATACTTTTTACATGAGATAGATACCTATAAAATTGTTTTTATAGACGGTATTTATAGTTCTTTCCTTTCTGAAACTACCCATGACGGTGTTGATATCTGTTTAATGAGCGCTGCACTCACCAAGCCCATGTATAAGCAGATTATAGACGTATATTTCAATAAGGTAGCTTCCAAGGACGAATCGCTTACCACTTTAAATACCGCATTCAGTAGAGAAGGGGCCTATATCTATATTCCAAAAAATAAGATGCCCAAAAAGCCGGTAGAGATTTTACATTTTGCCACTGGAAGCGAAGCGACTTTATTGTTGCAGCCCCGTAATTTGATCGTTGTTGAAGAGAATGCGGAGCTTCAGGTAATAGAACGGCATCAGAGCCTTACCGGCAATGAGGTATTGACGAATTCAGTAACGGAAATCTTTGCCGCTAAGAGCGCTATTGTGGATTATTATAAGATTCAGAACGATAGAGCCGCCGCTTCCTTAATAGATAATACTTACATCAACCAGAAGGATAAAAGCGATGTAAAAGTGCACACCTTCTCTTTTGGAGGAAAGTTGACGCGTAATAATCTCAACTTCTATCAGAATGGGGAATATATGGACTCCACTATGAAAGGGGTTACTATTTTGGGAGAAAAACAACATGTGGACCATCACACTTTAGTACATCATATAGAACCCAATTGTGAAAGTCACCAAGACTATAAAGGAATTTATGGCGAAAGTTCTACAGGGGTCTTTAATGGAAAAATTATTGTAGACAAAATTGCCCAGAAAACGAATGCTTTTCAGCAGAACAATAATATCCTGATCAGCGATAAGGCTACTATCAATACAAAACCTCAGTTGGAGATTTTTGCCGATGATGTAAAATGTTCGCACGGTTGTACCATAGGTCAGTTAGATGAAGATGCCCTTTTTTATCTACGATCAAGGGGTATTCCAGAAAAAGAGGCCAAGGCGTTGCTAATGTATGCCTTTGCCAATAACATCCTGGAAAGTGTACGGATTCCTGAACTTAAAATAAGAATCAACAAATTGATAGCTAATAAACTTGGCGTACACCTAGGCTTCGATTTGTAAAATTTTTATCTCCTATTCTTACATATAGGACCTTCAAAACTATGATACAGACCGCACTGGATATAGAGACCATTCGCAAAGACTTCCCTATCCTTACCAGGAAAGTTAATGGAAAACCCTTGGTTTATTTGGACAATGCCGCTACATCCCAAACACCCCGGCAGGTCATAGATGTTATCGTAAATTATTATAGCAGTTACAATGCAAATATCCATAGAGGGGTACATTCCCTTTCGCAAGAAGCTACGGATGCATATGAACTGGCCAGAAAGAAAATACAAAAGCATTTTAATGCTGAAAAAGCACATGAAATAATACTCACTTCCGGAACTACCCATAGCATTAATCTATTGGCAAACGGATTTTCCGGGATTTTAAAAGAGGGAGATGAAGTGCTGGTTTCGGCTATGGAACACCATTCTAATATTGTTCCGTGGCAGATGTTATGCGAACGCACAGGGGCCGTTTTAAAAGTAATTCCAATGAGCCTACAGGGAGAACTATTAATGGAAGAATATGGCGCATTGCTTTCCGACAGGACAAAATTGGTTTTTTGTAATCATGTTTCCAATGCGTTGGGAACGATCAATCCCATAGAAGAAATCATAGAACAAGCACATAGTGTAGGAGCCGCCGTAGTGATAGATGGTGCGCAGGCCGCTCCCCATATTAAAGCCGATGTGCAGAAGCTGGATGTAGATTTTTATACGATTTCGGCCCATAAGGTATGCGGGCCCACCGGTGCCGGTATGCTCTATGGAAAAGAGGAATGGCTTAAGAAGTTGCCGCCCTATCAAGGAGGAGGGGAAATGATCGCAGAGGTTACCTTTGAAAAATCCACCTATGCCGATCTACCACATAAGTTCGAAGCGGGCACACCTAACATCTGTGGAGGAATTGCCTTTGGTGCCGCCTTGGATTATATGAATTCCATTGGTCTGGAAGCTATTGCCCAATACGAGCATGAACTATTGGAATATGCTACCCAACAACTTTTGGAGATCGAGGGATTGAAAATTTACGGTACAGCAAAAAACAAGACTTCGGTAATATCTTTTAATATAGCCGGAATTCATCCGTATGACATAGGAACTATTTTGGATAAATTAGGAATTGCCGTGAGAACAGGGCACCACTGTGCACAACCAGTAATGGATTTTTTTAAGATTCCAGGAACGGTTAGGGCCAGTTTTAGTTTTTACAACACAAAGGAAGAAGTGGATATTTTGGTCGCAGGGGTTAAACGGGCCAAGTCCATGTTGCTTTAGACCGTTGAATTGTTGTGGAACAAATTGTACTTTTAAGTAAAATTAGCGAATGACCATAAAAGAAATACAAGAAGAAATTGTTGATGAATTTTCTATGTTGGACGACTGGATGTTGCGGTATGAATACATGATAGAACTGGGAAAATCCCTACCGCTTATAGAAGAGCAATATAAAACCGATACTAACATTATAAAAGGCTGCCAGAGCAAAGTTTGGGTCCATGCCGAACTGGCGAACGATAAGTTGGTTTTTACGGCGGACAGTGATGCTATTATTACGAAAGGGATCATTGCTATTTTAATACGGGCGTTCAGCGATCAAAAGCCAAAGGACATTATTGAGGCTGATACAGAATTTATTGATGAGATCGGGTTAAAGGAACATTTATCCCCAACTAGGGCCAATGGTTTGGTAAGTATGATAAAACAGTTGAAACTGTATGCTATTGCCTACCAAACACAATTGAATTAAAATTTGATCAGGGAATCTGAAACCTAAATGTTAAAAAGATGAGTGAAACAACAATAAATACCCAAGAATTGGGAGAGAAAATAGTGAACGTCCTAAAGACTATTTACGACCCGGAAATACCTGTGGATATTTATGAATTGGGATTAATATATGATGTTTTTGTGAATGAGGACAAGGATGTTAAAATATTAATGACATTGACCTCTCCAAATTGTCCTGTGGCAGAAACCCTTCCCGTTGAAGTAGAAGAAAAAGTAAAGTCCTTAAACGCGGTCAAAGATGCGGAGGTAGAGATTACTTTTGACCCACCATGGACCCAAGATTTGATGAGCGAAGAAGCTAAATTGGAATTGGGAATGCTATAACAAGAGGCCGGAAATTAGACCTATGACCTCTGATATCTTATAACTTATGTCCGACAAAGTAAACAACAATCCGGAAACCATAATAAACAGAGTGGCTCAAAGCAAACTGGTCACTTTTGATTTGGAAGATTTTTATCCGGAAGGGGAAAGAGTACTTATAGATATCAAGAACTGGCTTTACGAAGGTTTTATTCTTAGGGAAAAGGAGTTTAGGGCCTATGTGAACGAACATCATTGGGAGCAATACCAAAATGCCTATATCGCCTTAACGTGTTCTACGGACGCAATTGTTCCCGGATGGGCCTATATGTTGATTACAACACAATTACAACCCTTTGCCAAACGGATAGTAATCGGGAATTTGGAACAGTTGGAAACGGCTGTCTATCAATCTGTCATTGAAGGGTTGGATGTTTCCGACTTTAAGGATAAACCAGTAATTATTAAGGGGTGTAGCGAGAAACCGGTACCGCCCAATGCCTACATATGGATTACTTCAAAAATACAGTCCGTGGCCAAAAGTGTTATGTATGGAGAAGCGTGTTCATCCGTGCCCCTCTACAAAAGAAAATAGTCGCTATCATTTCTTTTTTGCCAACAATTCTTACTTTTACCATCCATTAACTATTAATTAAACACTAACAGGATGAAAAAGAAAGTACTTACCGTGCTATCGGTATGCATAATTGCGTTCTCTTATGCACAGACCGAAGAAGAGCTAAAAGAAAAATTAGGACCTAAAAAAGACTCCATTGCTGCCATTCAGGGAAGGGTAAATGCCATACAGGCCCAAATAGATGCATTGCCCGGTTGGAAAACAGGTGCCTTTGGTACCATTGGAGGAAGTATTTCCGGGTTCAATAACTGGTTTTCCCAAGGAACGCCCAACAACTCTGCAGGAAACATTGGTTTTACGGTAAACGGTTTTGCCAATTTAGACCAAGAGAAATTTTTCTGGAGAAATGCGGCAAATGTAAATTTACAATGGGTAAAGTTCGACGATGAGGACGACCCTACCGATGATGATGGTTTTAAGCAAGCTACCGATGTATTTAACATCTCTTCCTTATATGGCCGTAAATTGAGCGAAAAGTTTGCGATTTCAGGATTGGTAGAATATAGAACCACGATTTTGGACAACTTTAATGACCCCGGTTATTTGGATGTAGGGGTGGGTGTTACTTGGACCCCAATTACAGATCTGGTAGTGGTGATACATCCGTTGAACTATAATTTTGTGTTTAGCGAGGAAGATGATATTTTTGAATCCTCCGCGGGGGCCAAGATTGTAGCCGATTATACAAGGCAATTGGGGAAAGTAAACTTTAAGACCAATCTTTCCGCTTTCCAAAGTTACAAAAGCTCCGATTTGAGCAACTGGACATGGATCAACTCTTTTGGATATACACTGTTCAGTAAAATAGGTGTTGGTTTTGAGTTTGGCCTAAGAAGCAATAAGCAAGAAGCGCTAAATTTTGCATTGAACGGACCAACCCCTGATCCAACAGCTACATTCGATACCATAGACAATGATTTACAGAGCTATTGGCTGTTAGGCTTAAACTACTCTTTATAAATAAATATCAAAGAAGAGATAAAAAAAGCCCTGACGGATTCCGTCAGGGCTTTTCTGTTAAGTAGGTTTGGTTTAATTTGATCGTATTTAAATCTTAGCTTAGTAGGTTATCGGGATTTTGGGGATCCCAAGCATTTAGAGGCTAAGTCAGTGGTTAATTTGGGGTTAAACACTTTCACTTAATTACAATGTAAATCTAGGGCCAAGTTTTGAAAACCCTAAATTTTTGTTGTGAACGGCACATTACATGTTGTGAAAAATATAAGAGGTTTTATTTGTCCGATGAACTACACGTAGATGACTAAAGTAAGCTATTATTCTATTAGGATTTGGAACCTACCTGTTAGCAATCCCAAGACAATAATAATTATCATTGTTCTATATAAACACCTGACAATTAGGTATCTTTAGAGAACAAAGATATGGAGATGAAAAAATTCCTTCTCCCCCCTTTATTACTGTTTACGACCCTATTGCTTTCGCAATCCAAGGCAGATAGCCTACAATATGAGTTAGAGAGGGCGGCGCAAGATACCGTCAAAGTAAAAATTCTGCATGAGATCTACGACTTTTATAGATATGATTCCCTTTCAAAAGCGAAAGCCGCAATTCTAAAATCTATAACCTTATCCCAAAAAACGAAACATGTTCCCTTGGAGGTTAAGAGCTATATTAAATATGCGTTGTTTTTAAGGGGAAGAACCCAAATAGATTCTGCAATAAAGGTTTATTATAGAAGTATAGAATTGGCTGAAAAGGTAAATTTTAAACTTGGTATTTCAGATGCTTATAACGGTCTCGCCTACATTTATCTTCGACGTGGCGATTATCAGAAAGCTCTCCAATATCATCAAAAAAACCTGGACCTTGCCATTGCATTGAAAAGTAATCTCAGAATGGGTTGGGCTTACGGAGGTATAGGAGGTATTTATAGCGAAATGGGGGAATACACAAAGGCTATGGAGTACTATATACTGTCTTCAAAAAAGCATGAGGAAATAGGAAACCTTAAAGATTATTCAATCAATCTTGCCAATATAGGTATGCTACAGGAGAAGCTAGGTAATTTTAAAAGTGCCTCACAATATTTAAAGCAAGGTGATAGTATTGCTAAACTGATAGATTTTCAACCCACGCGTACTTTTATATGGTATGCCTTGGGAAGGCTTTACCATAAAATAGGGGATTTGGAACAGGCAATTGAATACAGCAAAAAAGCTTTAGCTAGCTATGAAAAAAATGGACAAAAAAATCAAGCGAGTTTTACCAGTTATACCTTAGGTACTATTTATTTAAAGCAGGGAAGATACCACAAAGCCATAGAGGCTTTTCAAATAAAATTGAAGATTGCGATCGAAGTCAAAGATTCTACTAATATTTCATCGGCATATAAGGCCATTGGGGATTGTTATAAAGAGCTTAAAGAACTCAAAACGGCAAAATCTAATTACTTGAATGCTTTGAATGTTTCCGAATTACATCATAATAAGTTATGGGAAATGAGGGTTCAGGAAGCGCTATCAGAGGTATATGCTTCGGAAGGGAACTATTTAAAGGCTTACCAAAGTAAGAATCAATCAACAGTTTTAAAGGATAGTCTCTATACAAAGGAAAAACAACAACTTGGGACAGAGATTGAAGCAAAATATCAAAACGAAAGAAAAACCAGGGAAATTACGTTGTTGGAATCTGAAAAGGAAGTGCAAACACTACAGCTGAATAAGCGCATCAACGAACGCAATGGTATTATTGCCTTTTCGATAATCATGTTGGTTTTGGCAGGGCTTTTTTATAATCAATATCGTATCAAACAAAAAGCCAACCGAAAGCTGAAAGAGCTAGATCGAATGAAATCCAATTTCTTTGCGAATATTTCACATGAATTCAGAACCCCACTTACGTTGATTAAAGGACCTATTGAATATCTGGAACAAAATCCAGAGGAACAGCTTGGTATGGGTGAGATTAAGATGATCAGACGCAATTCTACACGTTTGTTGAAGTTGGTAAACCAGTTATTGGACCTATCTAAAATTGATGAGGGGAGTTTAAAATTGGAAGCCACTGAGGGTAATATATACAAATGCCTTCGGGCCGCTACCTCGTCCTTTAATTCTCATGCTGCACAGCGCAACATGGATTATCGGGTACAGATTCCTCAACAAGTACTCTGGGCCTCTTTTGATCGGGATAAATTGGAAAAGATTGTTTATAATCTGTTGAGCAATGCCTTTAAGTTTAGCGAGGACGGCGCTTTAATTTCCTTTGTCGCCCACTACGAATTACAAGAATTACAGATAAAGGTATCGGATTCGGGAAGGGGCATCCCAAAAGAACAACTTCCTTTTATTTTTGACCGGTTTTTTCAAGTGGATGGTAGCACCACAAAGGTGCAAGAGGGCTCTGGAATCGGACTTTCATTATCCAAGGATTTGGTGGAACTGATGGACGGGACTATAACCGTTTCCAGTGAAATAGATAGGGGCTCTTTTTTTATAGTACATATTCCAATCCAGGAAATTAAAATTGGTCAAGAAAGAGAGGTTAAGCTAAAAGCTGTTGGAAAACAAAAAGTAATACGGCCATATGATATGCTAAAGGATGACAAACGAGATATTCCCGGTGTTTTGTTGGTCGAGGATAATGAGGACATGCGCCATTTTATAGAGGCAAGTCTTTTTGATAATTATAAAGTAATTGTAGCGGAAAACGGTGAGGAGGGACTTAAGCTAGCCATTTCAACTGTTCCGGATTTGATTATTACGGACCTCATGATGCCCAAAATGGATGGAATAGAACTCTGTAAAAGACTAAAGACCGATCTTAACACCAGTCATATTCCGGTCATCATGCTTACCGCAAAGGCAGGGATGGATAATAAAATTGAGGGCTTGGAAACAGGAGCGGATGACTATCTTACCAAACCCTTTGCCACTAAAGAACTGTTAGTACGTGCCAAGAATCTTATAGAACAACGCCAAAAACTTAGAACCTTGTACACCAACAGGGATGTTCGGATAGATCCAAAAAAGATTACAGTTACTTCGGTGGATCAAAAGTTTCTTGAGCAGGTCTTGGTGTTGCTCGAAGATCGTTTTTCGGATGCTGAATTTGGGGTTCCTCAAATGCAGCATGCTTTGGCCATGAGCAAGACCCAGCTTCATCGGAAGTTGAAAGCACTTACCAATGAGGCCCCTGGGGAACTGCTCCGGAACTTCCGTTTGAAGAGAGCGGCCCAATTGCTGTCGCAAAAGGCTGACAGTGTTACCCAAATTGCCTATCAAGTAGGCTTTAATAACCTTTCTTATTTTGCCAAATGCTTTAAGGAATTATATGGGGTGGCACCTTCTGCGTTCTAAAACTTCCTGATTATCTGGGCATGTTTTAGGGTTTTAATCTAAAAGGTTTCCGCACTTTTCTATACAACCTCCAACTTCCTCACATGATTACTGTTCACCATCTAACTGCTCCTATCTATCAGCTATCTTCTAAAATTCAACATCCAAAACCTGATTTCCATGCTTGGACCATACTGTCATTATATGGAACCCTACTGTTAGTTATCGGAAGACTGTTATCATAGTTTTGAGGTGTTGATTACATAGTTCCCCAAAAAGTTAATTGTTCATCATTAAAAGGAAGTATTATGCGCTCAACAAAAAACTACAACGGACCTATTGAAGTTAGCTCCATATGTGGAATTATAGCAGCAGCGGTATTCGTATTATTACTTATAGGATGCAGCACTAATGATTCGGGCCAAGGGTCACAGCCCCCAACCCTAAAAGGAACGGTCAAAGGATCGGTGACCGATGAAAATGGGAATCCGTATCCCGGTACGACCATTACCATTTTAAAAGGGTCCGATAAATTGGAACGAGTTACGGATGCCCAAGGGAATTTTGAAGGCACCACCAAAGGTATCGGCTCTTATGAAGTAACCCTTGTTCCTCCTCTTGCCACCAAGGCGGTCGTGGCAAACCCTGCCACTGCAAATGTTCAGAATAATCAGGCTACATCCGTCGATTTTGTGGTGGACCCGCAACCGGTAGTTGCTCACCTCAACTTCGGGGATGTACAATTATTGGAGGAAATAAAGGATGAAAATGGGGATACACCTACAAATCCCAATGAACCTTTATATGCTGCGAATATTTTTGATGCCCCCTTGGGCTTACTGACCCCTATTATAACACCGGATGGCCATCACATAACACTGGCCGAATATAAAATGGCAAAAGGTAACCTTATGGTTCATTGCAACGGTAACTCGGCAATCGTGGAAATTGCTTTGGAAGGAATGATTCCTAATGGTACATATACATTTTGGTTGGCCTATCTCAACAAAACAAGGAAAGTGGGTGAGGCCATAGACTTTATGAACGATTTTATCAACCCAACAAATCCTCCTATTGGATCTCGATCGGGCACGGAGAATATTGTAATTGCCGGTGCCGATGGTACAATCAATACCACCCTTGAACACGCTTCGTGCATTCTAACGGATGAAGTGGCCCTTGTAATTCCCATTTTATACCATATCAACGGAAAGACGTTTGGTGGAGGTCACGTCCCAGACCCTGAAGAAGTGGTTCAAATGCTGGCATATTTTCAATAAAGACGATTGTGATTTACCTCAAAAAATGTTCCCAAGATAAAAAGTAATAGAAACATTTAAATTTTTCAAACTATGAAAATAAACGTAAGGAACAAAATAAGAATTACCTGCTGGTTTAAAATTTCACTAATGGTAGTATTCATTATAACTACTGTGGCCTGTAGCAAAGATGATGATGGAAACGAGATAGCGGTCCTCAATTCTGAAGGCTCAATGGAAGAAGTTAGAAACTTTTACAATGATAGTTTTGTAGATACGATGGTATCGCTGGGATTTAAAGTTAATGTTGGCAATACACCACCGAGTCTTGGCGGAACTTACTTAATTAATCCCTTTGTTTTGGAAAACTCGAATATACCAAGCGATTCCGACAATCTTGGAGAAGATAGAGGGGAATATCTTACCACTTTTTCCAATCAGAATAATGATAATTTAACCATTGATTTTTCTGGTGTTTCAGGTTCAGGGGGACAGACCGATGAAGGAAACGGTTCCTTTGTTACAGGAGCTAATGGCACATTTACGGTATATGCCAAGACCACCACACAGTTGGGATCTGCTCCAGCCACGACCGCAGTGGTCATATCGGGAGTTATCACGTCTAGCGGAATTGAAAATGTGCAGTTTTTTGGAGCAATGTTGGATGACAATGGTGATCCCCAAGGGGTTTACATTTCCAATAATTCTGGAAGGATATTCATTGACGGGGATGGTCTAGCGTCCAAACAAAATTAAAAACCCAATATGAAAATAAGTCCTTATCAATTGTAATTGATCGATAAAAAAAAGCCCTGACGATTCCGTCAGGGCTTTTTTGGTCAAGTAGGTTTAATTGGGTTGGTATTTAATCTTAGCTTAGTAGGTTATTGGGATTTGGGATCCCAAGCATTTAGAGGCTAAGTCAGTGGTTAATTTGGGGTTAAACACTTTCACTTAATTACAATGTAAAGATAGGATGGTGATTCATGAAAACTAAATTTTTGTTGTCAACTTCACTTAAAACGTGGTGTAAATTTTAACGGTATGGTTTCTTCGATGAACAACCTTGGTCATAGGCACAAGTACATCCATAAAGAGAATTTTAAACTTGTATTTTTGACGGATAATACAGGTGTATTACAGAAACAGGGAATAGAATATTTACTGGGCGAAGTTGAAGGTCTAAGAAAGGAAACCCAAGAATAGCAGCTCAAGGAAAAAAGGCGGTTACTATTATTAAAGAATAAAAAACCCCGACGATGCCGTCGGGGGAAATTTATAAAGTAGGTTTCGTAAAATTTGGTTCAACAATTTTTCAGCTATTTTTATAAAGTACCCATTTTAGCCAGCACTTTGAGTGATTAAGCAGGAGCAAAATTTGGGGTTTACGCTAACACTTAATTACACTATAAATATAGAATCGACTTCTGAAAATGCTAAATTTTTGTTGTGAACAAGCAGCAAAGTGTTGTGAAATAAACAATTGTATGTTTTTTTCGATAAAAAACCTCATTTGAACCAATGAATGGTTTTTAATAATTATCCAAATGTTCCGGATACAGGAAATTATTATAGGGAAAACGGGTAACATGTATATCCCTAACCTCATCATAGACTCTTTTTTTGAACTCCGCTAGATTTTCTTTGTTCAAGGC
This sequence comes from Saonia sp., assembly GCA_049670505.1. Lineage (GTDB taxonomy): Bacteria > Bacteroidota > Bacteroidia > Flavobacteriales > Flavobacteriaceae > JBATTK01. The sequence continues at coordinate 39,530 of JBATTK010000078.1, read as the reverse complement.
AGAAATAAAAATAGCGTTGTTCCCTACCTTTTGCATCCAAGTTTGCTCCCATTCCTCCATGGTGAAGTGTTTCTTTGTTTTTTCGGTAACCAGATCATCCGCATCTATGATATCGTATTCATATTGGTCGATTTTATTGAACACCATAATAGTCCGTTTATCCCCACTTCCGATTTCATTTAAAATTTTATGGACTGAAGCTATATGTTCCTCAAAGTTGGTATGGGATATGTCCACTACATGCAATAATAGATCGGCTTCCCTTACTTCGTCCAACGTACTCTTAAAACTCTCTACCAACTGCGTGGGAAGCTTACGGATAAATCCCACCGTGTCACTTAGTAGAAAAGGGAGGTTTCCAATGACGACTTTACGGACCGTGGTGTCCAAAGTAGCAAAGAGTTTGTTTTCGGCGAAGACGTCACTTTTACTGATTACGTTCATCAGGGTTGATTTTCCAACATTGGTATATCCCACCAAGGCCACGCGAACAAGTGAGCCCCGATTACCTCGCTGGGTCTCCATTTGTTTATCGATCTTTAACAATTTTTTCTTTAAGAGGGCAATTCTATCCCTAACAATACGTCTATCCGTTTCAATCTCCGTTTCACCGGGACCACGCATTCCAATACCACCTTTCTGGCGTTCCAAGTGTGTCCAAAGCCCCGTAAGTCTGGGAAGTAAATATTCATATTGCGCCAGTTCTACTTGGGTTCGTGCATAACTGGTTTGCGCACGCTGGGCAAAAATGTCAAGAATAAGACTGGTACGGTCCAGGATTTTGCATCGTAATTGTTTTTCTATGTTGCGTTGTTGTGCTGGGCTAAGCTCATCGTCGAAAATTACGGAACCTATTTGGTGCTCATCCACAAAGGATTCTACCTCTTGCATTTTACCGCTACCTATATAGGTTTTGGGATTGGGTAATTCTATACGTTGAACAAAGCGTTTGCATACCTCACCGCCAGCGGTATACGTAAGAAATTCCAGTTCGTCCAGATATTCTTTTACCTTCTCTTCATTTTGCTGCCTGTTCATAACACCTATAAGAACAGTTTTCTCATAGATAATGGCCTTCTTTTCTAACATAAAACTTAATTAATATGCAAATCTAATGAATACTGGCCAAGCTATTTTTGTATTTTAGTATTCCAACCATAAAAAGTATGATTTTTCCATTTCTTAAACGAAAGAAAGTCGGTCAACTGCACACGATTGCGTTTTATAATCTGGAAAATCTTTTTGATACTGTGGATGACCCCTATACTTTGGATGATGATTTTACTCCTAAAGGGGTTAAGAAATGGTCTAAGAAGCGTTACAAAAAGAAACTCTACAACTTGGCGAGGACTATTTCGCGGGTCGGGATGGATTCCGACAAGCGATTTCCTGTATTGATCGGTGTTGCCGAAGTAGAAAATGAGGAGGTGATAAGCGACCTGATTTCGGCCGAACCACTACGAAAGACAAACTACGGGTACGTACACTATGATTCCCCGGACGAACGTGGCATAGATACCGCACTTATCTATCATGCAGACTATTTTGAAGCTGTTTATTCGGAGCCTATTACCGTATTGCTATATGAGCCCAATGGAAAGAGGGATACTACTAGGGACATATTGTACGTAAAAGGAAAATTGAATGGGGAGGAGGTCCATGTTTTTGTAAACCATTGGCCTTCTCGAAGGGACGGGGGTATAGCAACGGACTATAAAAGAATACAGGCCGCGGAGACCCTAAAGGATTTTATGATCAAAATAGAAGAGGACCACAAAAAACCCAATTATATTATTATGGGAGATTTTAACGATGACCCCTCTTCTAAAAGTCTACAAGTGTTAATGGAGCGAGACTCCCTGTATAACCCTATGGAAAAATTACATTCTCCCTACAGGGGGAGTGCCAATTACAGAAGGAGCTGGAATCTTTTTGATCAAATTATAGTATCACATAATTTCTTTGATCACCAAAAAGGCACACATAGTTTTGCCCATGCGAATATTTTTGATGAACGCATTTTAACGGAATGGAAAGGCAAGTATAAAGGAAGTCCGTTCAGAACTTATGTGGGACGAAAGTATTTAGGTGGATATAGTGATCATTTTCCGGTCTACATCCAATTAAAATTCAATATATAGGAACCTTTGTTTTTAGCCGCCTTTGAATAATCCAGGGTTAAAAAAATACCTAAACAACTCTTTTTTGAACTTTCACAACATTCACAATGCATTTTGTCGAAAAAAGCGCGCTTTTTATCGATGATAATCGCAAAATATAATATTATTGTGGTCCAAATCTTACTGAACATAACATGGACTACAAAGAACCTACGAAAAAAGGAACGTTTAAAGGTGCGTTTTTTTTAGCTATTTTTCTGACAACATTGCTTTCTTTTGGCCAATCTAAAGAGCAGCTAAATAGCATAAAGGAGCAATACCGTTCATCCAAGATAAATTTGGTAAGTGCTCAATTTCAAAAGGAATTCGATTTAAAAGAGGAGAAGGTTCTTAATTTGGCAAAGTCCAATGGATGGGAAATTTCCAAAACACTTCCCAATGGAGGCTATACGGAACTTCAGGATATAGGTTCGGATGGTACTCCCCTGTATTATATGACCCTAAATGATAATGTGAGCAGAACATCGCGGGCCAATACCCTTTACGAAACCGGTATTCTAAATCTAGGAATTAATGGAGAAGGAATGCATGTAGGCGTTTGGGACAGCGGTATAGCCCTTACTACACATCAGGAGTTTGATGCCAGATTAGAGGTGGTGGACCAAACTGATGAAGTAAGTTTACATGCAACGCGGGTAATGGGCACTTTGATCGCTTCAGGTGTAAAGAATAGGGTAAAAGGAGTGGCTTACAAAGCGAATGCCTTAACAGGGGATTGGAAAAGGGATAAGATCGAAGTCTCCGAAGCTGCAGCCAATGGGTTGCTGTTGTCCAATCATTCCTACGGAATAAATCCGGCCAATGTTCCGGATTGGTATTTTGGTTCTTACATACGGGTGTCCCAAGATTGGGATAAGATTATGTTCAACGCACCTTATTACTTAATGGTAACGGCCGCCGGTAATGCACAAAAAGTAGGTCATAATACGTCGCCGATGTACGGTAGCACATCCAATGGATTCGATTTAATGCTGGGTTTTGCTACTTCCAAGAATGGGATTACCGTGGCAGCAGCGGATACGGATATAGATGGAGCCGGAAATTTATTGAGTGCCACTGTTTCCAACTACAGTAGCTTTGGACCTTTGGATGATGGGAGGATCAAACCTGATATTGCCGGTATAGGATCAAACGTTTATTCCACAAGTTCCAGTAACAATAAAGCTTATGATAAGTCTTCCGGAACTTCTATGGCGGCTCCCGGAGTTACGGGATCTATGTTATTACTTCAACAGTATTATGAAAAATTGAATAAAAATTATATGAAGGCGGCTACCTTAAAAGGCCTTGTATTACATAGTGCGGATGACGTGGACCTACCTGGCCCCGATTATAAAATGGGCTGGGGGATTATGAATTCGAAAAGAGCGGCGGAAATTATCGTAAGCAATGATTACCAAACCATCATATCGGAAGAAGTCCTTAATGAAGGAAATACCTATAGTATAAAGGTAAGATCCAATGGAAAAGAACCTTTGGCAGCCTCTATTTCATGGACAGATCCCGCTTCCGGACAGATAAACAAAGGAAATCTTAATGATATTAGTGCTGCTTTGGTAGACGACTTGGACATCCGTATCCATAAAGATGGGGAGCTATACTATCCTTGGAAATTAAGCGCGGCCAATGCTGCTGCCCCAGCGACCAAAGGAGATAATAAGGTAGACCCTTTTGAAAAAATAGACATTGCAAATCCCTCCGGAGAATACACAATTGAAGTTACCCATAAAGGAACACTGAATGGTGGCCAAAGAAGTTTTTCCATAGTAATATCCGGCATCGCCGTTACCCAGTGTACCGCTGATATGCCTTCAGGGATTACCATAACCGAGCCAGAAGAAAAATCTTTGGTATTGCAGTGGACACCTATGGCCGACGCACTTTTTGAAGTACAGTATAAACTGAAGACAAGTACCGAATGGATTACATCCCATACGAACGATAATTCATTGCTATTGGAAAATTTAATCCATGGAAACGAGTATGAATTACGATTAAGGACAAGTTGCACAGTAAATATGGCTTCTGAGTATAGTGCTAGAATGGGATTTACTTTTTCCGGAAGGGATACTGAACTTGAAGACCTTGATTCCTTAATTGAATTGACCGTCCCTAATTTTTCCGTATATCCCAATCCTACCACAGAACGGATTGTTCTAGAAGGCAGTTCCAATATTCTTTATTATCATATCGTGAATACATCGGGAATTACGGTTAAAGAAGGAAACCTGATAAACGAAGAAATCAATGTAGCCAATTTATCCTCCGGACTCTACATTATTTCCGTTCAGTATGCCGAGGGTAGAAGATCCACAAAATTTTATAAAAACTAGACTTTTTTAATTTCATCTTCCAACAGGATATCCTCATTGCGTAACCGCAGAAAAACCTGTGCCGTGGTCACTACGTCCAATTCACAGTATCTAATGATACGGTCCAAATCATTTTCTTGATAATACACCTCTCGTACCATACTACCATCTATATCTTCTTTTGGGGAAGGTATTCCCAACACATTGGCCATTAATTTTAGGGAAGTATAATGCTTGTAATCCCCGAACTTCCAGAGTTCCATGGTATCCAAATGCGGGATTTCCCATGGTTTTTTTCCAAAAAGATCAAGTTTATGGGGTAGGTCTATACTGTGGATCAGCATCCTCCGAGCAATATAGGGAAAGTCGAATTCCTTGCCGTTATGGGCACACAACAGATGTTTGGGATAATTAAAATGGGTATCCAACAGATTTTTAAAATCCTTTAGGATAGTTGCTTCTTCTCCATGAAACGTAGTGATCCTAAAGTTTCGTGTCGTTCCTTTAAAATTAAAGTAGCCCACGGAAATACAGATGATTTTTCCGAACTCGGCCCAAATCCCGGCTCGTTCATAGAAATCCTCCGCGCTAATATCTTCCTTGCGCTGATACTGCGACTTTTGTTCCCAAAGCTCCTTTTTGGCGTCGTCCAAGTTCCCAAAATTTTCCTCCTCCGGAACCGTTTCGATATCCAGAAATAATATATGTTCCAAGTTTACCTTCTGTAACATCTAATCTTGTTTTAAGAACAAATATGCTCTAAGCTCATTTACGTCAAGGGAATCCTTTTTCAAAGAATATCCTAAATCCAGAAAAATCAATTTTGCGAAAAGACTATCATTTTTAGATTCTAGCATCAACTCCTTTTGGTCTACTTCATTTAAGTTAGTGCCCTGTTTTGTTAGCGCTATCAACTTTTCCCTTATAGGAATAACAAGTGCGCCACTACTATTTGGTTTCTTGGACAACCGGATTTCGTGCTTGGTTTGCTCAAAGTAGATATTAAAAAGCCCGATTTTCATTGGTCTTTTATCATATTTAGTGAAATTTATCGATGCGAAATAATCATATCCGGATATCGGATAATTATGAACGGCGTTCCATTGCGTATGATAATTGAAGTGGTCCCCATAAGCGTAGTTCATACCATCTTCAGGATCAGTTGCTATACCTATACTATCCAATAACTTTTTTGGGGCGTTATACGTATACATTCTTTTGGAACCTTCGGTCGTATCCCTACAGATTTCCGCTACGGAAAGACCAACGATAGGATCTAGGCGGGAAACGGATCTATGATCGGCCAGGTAATCTATAATGGATTTTAGTTGGCCATATTGTTCAACAGACGCCAAATTATTATTTTGCTTCACTTGTTCAAACACTTTTTTAAACTGATTTACCTGACTGTTTTCGGAAACTTTAAAAGCACCCCAAAATCCAAAAGAAGAAAGTATAGCCAATATAAAAAGAGAAATGGACAGTATCTTCAACTGCTTTTTCCTACTAAACAGCAGATAACATGTAATCCCTAAAATCCATAAAGCGATCAGCAATACAAAATAGCGGTTTTCTGTAATTCCGTAATCTCCGATCCGCTTGAAAATGGCGGTGAATAGCAAAACAATGAGCGGAAAAAGCAAAAAATAAAACCAAGGATAAAAGTGGTTGATGGTCCATGATTTCAAGGTCTTTTGAATGGGATTGATCATGAGTTGTATCAAAAACCCCAAAAGTGCCAATGCCGTAACCAAATAGGAGACCCAACCTTTGGGAAGGTTCCACGCCAATACGATCTTAAGCGTGTAGGCATATAGGATAACTATATACAGAAGCACCAAAGGAATAAGTATGTACTTTACAAAGACCTCCAATGCCTTATTATATTTTATGGTGGTTTGTTGTAGTATATCCTTCGGAAAATCGGAAAGGTATGTCCATGTGTTTACAACACCTAAACACAATATAAAAAGTTGGCCATAGCGTTTGCCCGGAATATCGTAATCAAATAGATACTTAATAGCAACCAAAGCCAGCACAAGTCCAAGGTACAATACACCCGAAAAAAGAATACTTCGGCCAATGGCAATACATACGGCCTTTAAGTAGTTCCAATAAGCGGCATTGTTCCACCTAAGGACAAAGGGGGCAAAGAATAGGAATACATGCCCCGCGATTAGGTACAAAAAGAATCGAATATAGAATTTTGGATTTACATCGTTTTGACCAAGGTCGGGCAAGTGCCAATAAAACAGGACTAACAATCCTACAACAACCAACTTTAACCCGTACCATTTTTCGGGATTCTTTAATTGCTCTATAAAAAATTGGGTGCCGATAAGCCAACTTATACCTAAAATAAAGGTAAGTAGTGAATTGCTGTATTCATCAAACAGCAAATCGGGGTCAACATTTACGATGCCAATGAAAATAAGGCTGCCGGTAATGGCCCATACTAAGGTGATAGGAAATCTATTGAAGGCATTTCTTGCCTTACGGACAATCTCATGAAATGAAAGGAAACCCATAGTTGTATGTTGTTTTAAATATACAAGAAATTTGAATATGCCCGAATCGGATAAATCTATATTTAAATAGATGGATAAAAGTGGGAACGGAAAAAGTCTTAACAAATAGGTGTTTTTCATCGAAAACTTGGGTTCTTTTTCAATATAGACCTTATGTTTTTCGTTCTTATTTTTTATACTAAGAAATCGATATTTACAAAATCAGAATACCATGTTAGACACTCCCACAAATACACTTATCTATAAATTGAGATATATCCCTATTTGTCTTTTTTTGGGCCTTGTTTTCTCATGTTCCGATGAAGATATTGCAACTGCCGATGACATGGAGGCCGTAGACCCACAAGAAGAACCAACGAATGATAATAATGATGGCGAAGAAGAAAATGACAATGGAAATGGTGAAGAAGGGTCAGGCAATAACAGTTCTTGTACGGATCCGGGAGATTTTATTTTCAATGAAAAGGACGGATATGTTCATATAGAATTTGAAGAAGCCAAGTTTTCCGGTGATTGGGAATTAAAGTCAAATGAATCCGGATTTTCCGGGGATGGTTATATGGTTTGGACCGGAACACAGCACACGGGACAACCAGGAAATGGGTTTGTCACTTACAGCTTAAAAATTTCGAATCCGGGTACCTATCAATTTCTTTGGAAATCGGCGGTTACTATAGGTGACAACGGCACCGAGCATAACGATACATGGCTTCGGTTTGACGATGCGGACGATTTCTATGCCCAAAAAGGAGAAAGTATCGTATACCCCAAAGGAACAGGTAAAACCCCTAATCCCGAAGGAGCAACCAAAGATGGATGGTTTAAGATATATAGGAGTGGCAACGACTTGGGTTTTAAATGGCAGTCCAGAACATTCGACAATAATGCCCACGATATATTCGTGAGATTTGATCAAGCGGGAACCTACACCATGGAAATCTCCGCGCGTTCCAGCGGCCATGCCATCGATAAATTTGTGCTGTTTAAAACACCATTTACCCAATCCGATGCCATTTCTGAAAGCAACGAACTCAGTGTTATTAGTTGTAATCAGTAACCGACCGTTAAGTCGGTTTATGAGGCCTATAGTAGAAAAGGAAATAGGAGAAAGTGGGTTTTTAGAAAAGAAAACATCGATGAACTACTCCGAGATGGAAGAAAATTGGATGAAAAAAGGGAGTCACGGACCACTTAGTCTGTGAGCATCAGAACAAACGTTGTTGCTTTACGGGACTTTCATGTTCCAAAAGCCATTTTTTACGTCCCAATCCGCCTGCATACCCAACTAGGGAACCATCGCTCCCGATTACCCTATGGCATGGTACTACTATCCATAAGGGATTCTTTCCATTTGCAGCTGCTACGGCCCGTATGGCTTTTACATCGCCTAATTTTTTGGATAGTTCCAGATAGGACACCGTTTTTCCGTAAGGAATATCCTGTAAGGCGGTCCAGACCTTTTTCTGAAAATCTGTTCCTTGTGGATTTATTACCAGACTGAACCCTTGCCGTTGTCCTTCAAAATACTCTTGGAGTTGGTATACCGCATCTTCTAACACCTCGGGAATTATGGTACTTATCGGATTATCGGCATTCAGAACGGTAATAGCGGTCAGGCCGTTTTCATCGCCTTTCAATAGGGCAGTTCCTAAGGGAGTACATATATAAGCCGTTTCCATTACTCAATTTTGGTGTTTTCTTCTATAATTCCTATGCGTTTGGCCCTATTTTCCCAATTCTTTCGAGCTAGCAGTTGTAAATCCTCTATTTGGTCGCTTTCATCCATGATTTCAAGCCCTAATAAGGTTTCTATCACGTCCTCCATGGTAACGAGACCGCTTACCGATCCATACTCATCGACTACAAGGGCAATATGCTCCCTTTTGGCAATCAGCGTCTCAAAAAGCTGGGGTATAGGCGTATCGCGCCCAGTAACCAGAATATTCCTTTTTATGGTAAACAGGGTAGATGCTCCGTTTTCTTTTATAATTTCTTCCAACACCATGTCTTTTAGTACGTAACCAGTGATATTATCGGTATTTTCCCCATGTACCGGGATTCTTGAAAAACGGAGTGTAGGATTTTTATCAAAAAAATCCTTGATGGTTTCTTTTTCGGCCGCTATTTTCATTACTGTCCTTGGGGTCATCACATGCTTCGCCAAAACCTCGTTGAAACGAAGAAGGTTTTTGATTATTTTTGATTCGGATTCTTGGAATACACCTTTCTCATGGGCAATATCGGCCATTGCGGTGAAGTCTTCACGACTAAGGATACTGCCATGGTGCCCTTTTTTACCCACAAGTTTTGTAAAAAGTTGTAAAATCCACAAAAGCCCCGTCCATTTTAAAATCCAGACCATTACATGAAGGGCTTTAGTGGTAAAACCGGCCAATTGTCTCCAAAAAGTGGCGCCTATGGTCTTGGGAATGATTTCCGATGCCACCAAAATCAGTATGGTCATAATGGTAGATACTACGCCTACCATAATATCTTCGGTAAATGCTAAACCAAAGACGGTTCGTTGCGTATTTCCATAGATTTCCGTATAGGCGACTTTTGCTTGCACCCCTACCAAAATGGCACCCACGGTATGTGCTACGGTATTTAAGGTAAGTATGGCGATAAGCGGTTTGTCCACATCCTTTTTTAGTTTTTCCAATCCTGCGGCATAGACTTTTCCCTCTTTCTTTTTAAGGTTGACGAAGGTTGGGGTAACACTTAGCAAAACAGCCTCCAAAATGGAGCATAGAAATGAAAAGAAAATGGATATTAGGGCAAAAAACAGAAGAAGTCCCATGAGTTGAATATATTGTACTAATGTACCAATAAAATAAGAATTATGGCCTAATCCTTTTAAGGTAGTGAAGCTTTATAAAAGACCTGGTGCAAGGCCGATCGTATGTTAAGTTCATATAGGTTCCTATGTTCCCTTGATGGGTAAACCCTATTGGAAAGAAAAATAAATACCAATTGGTTTTTTGGGTCTGCTCATACAAAGGTGCCCGTAAAACCGCTATGCCCGAAACTTTCCCTACTGGCTTCTGGGGCCGGATAGGACTCGCTCAATGAAAGGTTTGAGTTGTTCAACAAGGGTTTATCGAAACCAAGACCTCTACGATTTTCATTTTCAATATATTGTGTTTTTGTAAATTCCCTTACCGTTTCTGCAGAAAAGTACGTCTCTCCCCCATATGAACCTCCCCAAAGATACATTTGCATTAACTTGGCCAAATCGGTGGCGGTACCGAACAAACCTGCGTTACCGGAAATACCGCCCAGTAAGGCGGCATTTTCATCATGTACCCATCCGTGTGTGAGGGTTTTTCTAAAGAAGGTGTCCAGTTCAGTGGGAACAATGGCATTGGCATACGCTTTTGTCCTTGGATTAAAACCTAGGGTAGTACAGCCCAGAGGGGTATAAAAGTTTGTTTTCAGGTATTCCTCATAAGGTATATCCGTTAATTGATAAATAAGTTCGGGATAGATTAGAAAACTGAGCCCCGAGTAGGTATACTTTTTCTCCCGGGATACTTTAGATTTCCCAATTTCCCGATATACTTTTCGATGGAATCTGTTTTTTACAAAAAGGTTTTCATACGCACGATTTTCATATCCACGCTTGGTAGTATACCTGACAAAACGCTTTTTAAGCTTTCCTTTTTTGAAAACCTCTTTTAGAAAAACAATATAAGGTTCCAAACCTGCTTGGTGGCTTAAAATTTCCCGAAGCGTTAGATTTTTCTTGTCCTTTATTCGTTTCCAAGGTTTCCAGTAGTTACTAAAAGGCGCGTCCAAGTCCAATTTCCCCTCGTCATACAATTTCATCAAGGCAAGCAGTGGTCCAGTTATTTTGGTCACTGAGGCCAAATCATAGATATCGTCCTGTGCTACTTTTTGTACGCTGTCATAGGTATGGTAGCCATACGTTTTATGAAAAACAATCTTACCATCCTTGGCCACCAACAATTGCGCCCCGGGGAAAGCACGATTTCCGATACCGTACATCATAATGGAATCTACCCTGAAGTTAATATAATTTGAATCCAAGCCTACCTCCTCCAGAATCCCTGGCGAAAGCGTTTCTATAGGAACTGGGTCACCATCCAAAAAAGGTTTCTGGGCAATTAATGCATTTGGGAAGAAGAACAATCCAATCAGTATAATTCTTATGCCTATGGCCCGTTTTTTCATGTGAAAGGTATTTACCAACCCGTATAACGAGGAGGTTCTATCTTGTTGAGGTTCAGATATACGATTAACTGCCCTCGGTGGTGAGTAACATGGTCCTGTAGTAGATTTAGGATTTGAAACTTGGTCTTTTCACCGGCAAAGAAATCTACCTTGGCGGACAGATCTTCCGGTTTCATGGTTTTCACTATTTCGGCAACGGAATCGAAGCCTTCGGAAATTAGTAGGATCAGTTCATCTTTGTCCAATGTACTTACCGCCAAATCTTCCTTTTTTATTTTCTTGTTCAGGAAATAGTTACCACTTAGCCAGAGCATGTTCCCCCTTATGTGTATCAACTGCTCCCTAAAATCCATTTCCCGTGCCGTGGGTTTGTACGTATACTTTTCCTGGGGCATGGCCTCCGCCAATTGAATCAGGTAGGCTTTTGAATTCTCCCATTTTTCTAAAAAGGTGGGGATTGCAAGTTCTTGGGCATTAGTCAATGAAATAAATAAACCAATTAGTATAAACAATGTTTTTTTCATATAATATGCTTTGAATGCTATGATTTGTTCGTAGGAACGGCTTTATTCGATCAACCCATTAGGCGAATGGCATCTTTTGCAAAATAGCTGGCGATGATATTGGCCCCTGCACGTTTTATGGCCATTAATTGTTCTATCATCACAGCATCATGGTCCAACCAACCTTTTTCGGCAGCGGCCTTTAGCATGGCATATTCCCCCGAAACTTGATATACCGCAACCGGAACGTCTACCTCATTTTTAATTTCGCGGACGATATCCAAATAACAAAGCCCTGGTTTTATCATAACAATATCCGCTCCCTCATCAATATCCATTTCCGTTTCTTTAATGGCCTCGAACCTATTGGCAAAATCCATCTGATACGTTTTTTTATCACCGAATCCAGGGGCCGAATCCAAGGCATCACGGAAGGGGCCGTAAAACGCACTGGCATATTTGGCACTATAGCTCATAATACCGGTGTTGATAAAGCCTTCCTCTTCCAAAGCCTCTCGTATGGTAAGAATCCTTCCGTCCATCATATCACTGGGTGCTACAAAATCGGCCCCCGCCTGTGCATGGGATATGCTCATTTCTGCCAAAACTTCTGCCGTTTCATCGTTTAATATCTCATTGTTTTCCACAATACCATCATGCCCGTAAGAAGAGTAAGGGTCTAAGGCCACATCGGTCATGACCAACATATCCGGGCAGGCGTTTTTTACCGTTTTGATGGCGCGTTGCATCAATCCTTCCGCGTTCAAGGCCTCGGTTCCCTTATTGTCCTTTAGATCATCGGGTACTTTTACGAACAAGAGCACAGCACCAAGTCCCATATGCCACAATGCTTTGACTTCTTTTTCCAAATTATCAAGGCTTAGCCGATAATATTCGGGCATGGAAGGAATTTCTTCTTTAATGGCCATTCCTTCTACCACAAAAAGCGGAACTAGGAAATCACTGGGGGTCAATATGGTTTCCCGGACCAGATTGCGAATAGCTTCATTCGTTCGGAGTCTTCTATTTCTTCTTAATGGGTACATGCTATTCTATTTATGGATAAAGTTAAAGCAAATAATGAAATATTACAGTTGTATTTCCCCGATCATATAAGGTATTGCTTTCCCGGAGATCTTGACACGCTCGCCCAGATACTCGCATAGTAAATAGCCTCCTCTTGGAGAAATCTGTTCAGCGGTCAACTTGGGTTTTTTTAGTTGTTCCCACCAATAGGGGATAAGCGTAGTGTGTGCCGATCCGGTTACCGGGTCTTCCGGAATGCCACAGTTCGGAAAAAAAGCGCGTGAAACAAAATCCACCCTCTGGCCGGGAGCGGATACAATAACACCGCGGCAATCTATTTGGTCCAATAAATGATAGTTGGGAGAGATCTGTTCAATTTCTTTCTGCGAATTATAGACCAATAGATAGTCATGTTTTCCCTTTATTGTCTTTAACGGAACAGCACCTATCGCCTTATTGAGTTCATCTTTTGCCTCAACAGTGGTTAATTCGTCAGTAGGAAAATCCAGTGTCAAATAATTATCATCGGCCTGTTCTACCGCTAGGTCTCCACTCCTTGTAGAATATAGTTTCAAGACTTTTTCAGGATAATCGTAGTAGTTGAATAATACATAGGCAGTGGCTAGGGTGGCATGGCCACATAGATCAACCTCTACCTCCGGGGTAAACCATCGTATTTCATACCGTTTGTTATTTTTCACGACAAATGCTGTTTCGGAAAGATTGTTTTCCTCGGCAATTTGCTGCATAAGCCCGTCATCCAGCCATTGGTCCATTATACAAACCGCTGCGGGATTACCCGAAAAAACTTGGTCTGTAAAAGCATCAATTTGAAAAATCCTTTGTTTCATTCCAGTAAATTGTTTTACAAATCTATCGAATAATTACAACCAACCCTTGGGCTGCTTTAAAACTTCTAACAACCGCTCTTCTTCACTTCCTTTTTCCGGATGATGGTCGTATCGCCATTGTACATATGGGGGAAGGCTCATTAAAATACTTTCAATACGTCCATTGGTCCGTAGTCCGAACAAGGTACCCTTGTCATGTACCAGATTGAATTCTACATAGCGACCGCGGCGTATCTCCTGCCAATCCCGTTGTTCCTTCAGATAGGGTAGTTCTTTTCGTTTTTCTAAAATGGGCACGTAGGCTTCCAAGAAGCTATCCCCTACTTCGGTTACAAAATTGTACCAATCCTGCATATTCGTGTCCCCGGTTGCCTTGCAATAATCAAAGAACAGTCCGCCCAGACCTCGGGCCTCGTTCCTATGTGCGTTCCAAAAATATTCATCGCATCGTTTTTTATAGGTAGAGTAAAAGTCGGGATGATGGGCATCACAGGCCCTTTTACAAATGCTGTGGAAATGAACGGCATCTTCCTCGAAAAGATAATAAGGGGTTAGATCCTGTCCGCCGCCAAACCACTGGTCCACGATAGCTCCTTCTCTGTCATACATCTCAAAATAGCGCCAGTTGGCGTGTACGGTGGGCACCATAGGGTTTTTGGGATGGATGACCAAGCTTAGTCCGCAGGCAAAAAAATCGGCATCCTTAACGCCAAAATAGTTTTGCATACTTTCTGGCAAAGCTCCGTGTACGGCTGAAATATTAACGCCTCCTTTTTCAAAAACGGCCCCATTTTCAATTACCCTTGTGCGCCCCCCGCCCCCTTCCGGACGTTCCCAGATATCCTCCCTAAATTTGGCCGCACCGTCAACCGCTTCTAATGTAGAGGTAATGGTATTCTGTAGTTGTTGAATATAGCTATAGAATTTCTCCTTGATGTTGTTATCGAACTTATCCATAAATGGTTCTTTAATGTTTAGGCCTCGCAGGTCCTGAATTCATATAATTCCATATCCAAAGGCACTTCATTGGGAGGCGTATAGGCTTTAGGCAAGGTTTTTTGCCATTTGTAGCCACATTTTTCAGCGACCTTAATACTGCCTATATTGCTTTTATGGGCAATGATCTGAAGTGTTTGTAACCCTAATTCGTTAAAGGTATGCTTTGAAATTTGGTCCACGGAGTGCGTCATCCAACCCTTGCCTTCATGTTTTTGATCTATACAATAGGCCAGTTCCCCTTGTTTTTTGGTCCAATCCAGTTCTTTTAAGATGACAAGTCCGACAAGGGTCCTAAATTCCTTTTCCTTAATAGCAAAAGTGAACTCGGTCTTGGATTTTATTTCTCCCTGCTTCTTCAAGATATAGGCCTCCGAATCGGCAACGGTCAGGTTTTGGGCTAGGGTGAGCGGGAAAAAGCGACGAAATCGCTCAGCATTGGATACCATTAAGGTACTAAGGCTCAATGCATCCTTTTGCGTTAATTCGGCGATATTGAATTCCGTTCTTTTGATCATACGCTACGCGTTTATTCCATAGGAGATCGGCGAGGTTTTCAAAACCCTGTAGATCTATTTGAATTCTTTTACGGCATCTACGAACGCCTTGGCATTTTCTAGGGGAATATTCGGTAAAATACCATGTCCAAGGTTGGCCACATACCTGTCTTTTCCAAATTCACGGATCATTTGGGTAACCATTTTCTTGATTTCCGACGGGGGTGATAATAGTCGGGCTGGGTCAAAATTTCCCTGTAGGGTTATGGTTCCCCCTGTTAGATAACGGGCGTTGCGGGCAGAGCATGTCCAGTCTACACCTAAGGCCGCCGCTCCGGATTTTGCCATATTGCCCAAAGCGAACCAACATCCTTTTCCAAAAACGATTACAGGAGCTTCATCTTTTAATGCATCAATGATCTGTTGTATATATTTCCATGAGAACTCCTGATAATCGGTAGGGGACAACATACCGCCCCAGGAATCGAAAACCTGTACCGCATCCACTCCCGCCGCAACCTTGGCCTTTAGATAGGCAATAGTGGTATCCGTAATTTTTTGTAATAGTTGATGGGCTACAATGGGCTGGGTAAAACAGAATTCCTTGGCCTTGTCAAAGGTTTTGCTTCCCTGCCCCTGAACACAATAGCAGAGCAAGGTCCATGGGGAACCGGCAAAACCGATCAAGGGAATTTCATTTTCCAATTTTTCTTTCGTCAGTCGTATCGCCTGCATCACATAATCCAATGCTTCTGTAACATCGGGCACAATAACATTATCTACATCCTTTTGTGAGCGGATCGGATGGGGCAAATACGGCCCAAAGTTAGGTTTCATTTGAACTTCTATGTTCATGGCCTGAGGCACTACGAGGATATCACTGAAGAGGATAGCGGCATCCATACCGTATCTTCGAATGGGCTGCACCGTAATTTCCGACGCCAGTTCAGGGGTCTGGCACCGGGTAAAGAAATCGTATTTTTCACGGATTTCCATAAACTCGGGCAGGTAACGTCCCGCTTGTCGCATCATCCAAACAGGAGGTCTATCAACGGTTTCCCCTTTTAAGGCTCTAAGAAATAAGTCGTTTTTTATCATACCGGTTCAATTCAAATCAAGACCAACTTGGTCTATAGTGTTATTTAGATGCGTAATCCCGATTTACCAGATCAATTATACTCTCTGCGGTGGGTATTCTGGCAACCCTAACATCGGCAAAATGTTTTCTTGCTGTTTTAGCGGTGGTCTCGCCTATGCAATAGGCAATTTTATCGGCCTTGTAGCGCTGAAGATAGCTTTCAACGGTAGAAGGGCTATAGAACATCATTCCTGTAACCCCATCATCTACCGGTTTGGGAGCAAGCTTGGTAGTATAAGCCTCAATTTCCTTTACAATGATATTATTTGTATTTAGTATTTCAGGAAGATCGTTCAATCTTAGATTGCCACAAAAATAAGTGACTTCAAGACCTTCCATATACTCCACCAGATAATTTGCCAATTTGATGGAATCGTTTTCGTAATGTACCACTTTGCCGATTTTTCGCTCGATGGCCCGTTTGGTCTTTCGGCCTACGCAATAAATATTCTTGAACCGAAGTTCTTCAGCGGTAAAATTGGTCAATAAAGAGGCTACTGCATTTTTACTGCTTACGATAACATTCCTGATCTCTGACCTAATAAGGGTTGGTGAAATACGGGCAAGACTTATTTTAATAAAATCATCTGATTGCACCCTAATGGTCTTATGAAAGCGCTGCAATTGTTCAGCGGTCAATTTTTTGGTAGAGCATACTTGTATATTTCCCTGAATGCCCTGTAGCTCATTCATCAAGCGTATACCACCCTGTCGTAAAATGTGTTCAGCGGCATTTTTGCCCAGATCACTATGTTTTCCCAATGGGGCACTTACTTGGACCTTTAATTTTTTGCTGCCGTTAACGGTGAGTAATATCCCCTTTAGGCTTACTTCATCGCTATGGTTGATACGTGCCAAGGCACCAATAGGGGCTGTACAGCCACCTTCCAATGTATTGAGGAACTGCCGTTCCAATGTAGTACAGATTTCAGTGGGTTTATGGTTCAGTTTTCCACAGGCTTCCCTGATCTGATCGTCTTTTTCCATAGCGGCGATCATAATGGCCCCTTGGGCCGGTGCGGGTACCATCCATGTTAGTCCGATGGTATTTTTGGGTTCCAAGGCGATACGATCTAATCCAGCGGCTGCAAAAATGGCCCCGTTCCAGTCAGATGCTTTAAGCTTTTCATGCCTACTGTTTACATTCCCTCTCAGATCTACAATGGTATGGGTAGGGTACCTGTTCAACCATTGTGCCTTTCTACGGAGACTTCCCGTAGCGATTATGGCATGAGGCTGTGCCAAAAACTCTTCATTGTCCTTAAAGGCTAAAATGTCCAAATAGCTGCCCCTTTCCAAAACAGCGGCTTGTACTATGCCTTGGGGCAGTACTGTAGGTACATCTTTAAGGGAATGCACCGCAATATCTATTTCTCCCTTGAGCATGGCCACATCCAAGGTCTTGGTAAATATACCGGTAATGCCCAATTCGTAAAGTGGTTTGTCCAATACCAGATCCCCCTGGGATTTTACGGGCACTAAAATGGCTTCATGGCCCAAGGCAATAAGTTTATCCTTTACGGTGTTTGCCTGCCATAGTGCCAACTCACTATCGCGGGTGCCAATGCGAATGACCTTGCTCATTTGGAATCTACTTCTAATTGAAATACCCTTTGGATGAATGCCAAACTCGTATCGGTATCTATATCGGTGTCCTTAAGGTGGTTGGCAAATTGCTTGGTTATTTTTTGGATAATGCGATTGGAAATAATATCGGCTTGTTGCGGGTTGAAATCCACTTGTTTTTTAGATTGAAAGTCCAATTCTTCATCCTTCATGGTTTTCAATTTTTCCTTTAACGCCTTAATGACGGGAGCAAACTTTCGGGTTTCCAGCCATTGGATAAAATCGTCCTTGATTTCTGCTATAATGGCTTCCGCATCCGGGATGAATTTTTTTCTTCTTTCCAGGGTATCATCGGTCATTTGTGATAGATGATCTAAATGGATGGAAGATACGTTTTCCAATTCCAAAACATTCTCGGAAACGTTTTTAGGAATGGAAAGGTCCAGAATCAATAAGGGTTTCTTGGTGTATATCAATTCTTTGGATATGGTGGGAGACTGTGCACTTGTGGCAACAATAAGCACGTCCGTGTTTCTGATTTCCGTTTGCAGGTCCCCATAATCTTTAACGATCAGGTTAAATTTCCCGGCAATTCTTTCCGCCTTGTCCTTCGTTCTATTAATTAAGGTAATATGTGAATTTTTGGTATGTTTTATTAGATTCTCACAGGTATTTCTCCCAATTTTGCCAGTTCCGAAGAGGAGGATATTTTTGTCGGATACATCCGGAACGTTCCGCAAAATATATTGTACCGAAGCAAAAGCCACCGAGGTAGCCCCTGAAGATAATTCCGTTTCATTTTTAATACGTTTACTTGCCCTTAGCACGGCATTACATAGGCGTTCCAGAAATGGATTGGCCAAATTGTGCTTACTGGACCGCTTAAAACTTTGTTTTAATTGGCTAATGATTTCAAAATCGCCTAAAATTTGGCTGTCCAGTCCAGTACCTACTTTAAAGAGATGACTTATGGCATCCTTGTTCTTGTAGACATAAGCTACTTCCTGAAATTCCTCAACGGTCCCTCGTGTATTGTCGCACAACAACTTTATCAACTGAAATGGATGTTGGGCAAAACCGTGTAGTTCGGTGCGGTTACAGGTGGATGTGACCAGTAGACCGTCTATACCTTGGTTTTTGGCCTGGGTCAACAACTCATCTATTGCCGCTTCGTCCAAACTGAACTTGCCACGTATAATAGCGTCGGCCTTTTTGTAATTAAGACCTATGGTATAAAAAGAGTTGTGTTTAGAAATATGGTAATCTTTCATGCAATCCTATGAATCAAAGCAAAAATAATTTCATAGTTGTTATAAAAATAACGCTAGAGGAACAAATAGTATCGTTTTATGTTTTTTAGTCTTTGTTTTGGCATAAAATCTTCGAAATGCCTTATTTTTGTAATGGTAACGGGAGTTTAATTCTATTTTATTTAGAACTATTCTAAATAGCCCAAGGCAAAACGAACAACAAAATGCAAACAGAAAATATCGCTGAAGGTTCCTTTCAGGAAGTTTTTTTTGAGGACGGATTTTATGTTTTAAAAATTCAGAACGATGGTCTAAGCACCCAGAAAGTGAGCAGGGACATAGACAGTTCGTTTATCCAGTTTCATTTCTGTTTAAAAGGAAATGCAAAGTTTATTTTTAATGATGGTAGGTATGCCTTGGAAGTTTCGGAAGAGAATTCATTGCTATTGTACAATACACAAACGGATTTGCCCATGAATTTGGAACTCAATGCAAATTCCTGGTTGGTTTCGGTAATAATGACCATACGAAAATTCCATTCGCTATTTTCCAAGGAAGCCAATTACATTCCTTTTTTAAGTGCTGAAAATAAAGAAAAGAAGTACTATTCACAAGACGGTGTTAGTCCCGCCATTGCGGTTATTCTTAGTCAGATAATGAATTATAACCTTCATCCCTCCATAAAGGAGTTATATATAAGGGGAAAGGTATACGAACTTATTTCGCTCTACTTCAACAAAAGTGAGGATGCCGATATAGAGCACTGTCCATTTTTAATAGATGAGGATAATGTTAAGCGTATCCGTCAAGCTAAAGAAATTATGATTTCTAGAATGGCGGAACCTCCTACGTTGACAGAATTATCGGAGGAAATAGGATTGAGCCTTAAAAAGTTGAAAGAGGGTTTTAAACAGATTTATGGGGATTCCGTATTCAGTTTTTTATTCGATTATAAAATGGAATACGCCCGCAAGATGCTGGAGACCGGTCAACATAATGTAAACGAAGTAGGACTAAAAGTAGGCTATAGTACGGCCAGTCATTTTATAGCGGCATTTAAAAAGAAATACAATACTACCCCCAAGAAATATCTAATGGCCTTGGCCAACGGATAGTTTCCTCAACTTTTTGTGCGATTGATTACGTATATATGGTAATACGGTTGAATGTATCTTTTACAAATCTCAAAACGGACCCTATGTGTTTCCCCAAAAAAGTCACCCTTCTTCTATTGCTATCCCTTTTTATTTTTAGTTGTGAATCTGACCAAGCAAACGATGCACAGGAGGAATCGGAAGAACAAGAAGAAATGGACGATGAAATTACATCCGAACAACTTCTGATCTTTACAAAGACCGATGGATTTAGACATGCTTCCATTGCCGATGGGGTAGCAACATTTAAGGATTTGGGTATGGCAAATGACTTTAGTGTTACCCAAACGGAAAATGCGTCGGACTTTACGCCGGAAAATCTCCAAAAATATCAACTTGTAGTTTTCTTAAGTACAACTAGGGACGTTCTGAAAGATGATCAGCAAGCGGCGTTCGAAAATTATATTAAATCGGGCGGTAGCTTTATGGGCATACACGCAGCTACGGATACGGAATACGATTGGCCTTGGTACGGACAATTGGTGGGGGCCTATTTTAATGGACACCCCAATGTTCAGGAAGCTGCTATGGATGTCCTGGTCAAGGACCATGCTTCTACTTCCCACTTGGCCGATACGTGGACCCGTAGGGATGAGTGGTATAATTTCAGGGATATCAATCCGGCCATTAATGTGTTGATGAATCTTGATGAAAACAGTTACGATGGTGGAGAAAATGGGGCAGACCATCCCATAGCATGGTACCATGAGTTTGATGGGGGACGTTCATTTTACACCGCGGGAGGACATACCGAGGAATCTTTTTCCGAGCCCGATTTTAGAGAACACTTATTGGGCGGAGTCCTATATTGTTTGGGTAGGGATTAGCCGCTATTTTAAGAATCAAGTATTTAAATCGAAAGGAATTCTAGAGGCTTCTGGTGAAATGCTCCTTGCTCTAACTAGCCTTTCGCAAGCAGGGATGGTTGGCTTCAAAAGATTTTTTATTGGAAGTTCTTGAATCAATCCGGTCAAAATATCGATATTTACGTATCGATAAATGACTTGATACTTATGAAATTACACTCAAAAATTACCGGTTTGGTGGTATTGTTCACTTTTTTTACGGCATGTGGGCAACAGCAGAAAGTTCTAGACCATGATGTGGCAAAACAAGAATCGTTGGCCAAGGCAGATCAAATATTGGTCTTTACCAAAACGGTTGGATTTCGACACAAATCCATAGAAAAAGGAGTGGCCACTTTGCAGGAATTGGGCGCGACCCATGATTTTGAAATCACCCATACCGAGGACTCCCTGCAATTTAACAACACTAATTTAAAAAAGTATAAGCTGGTCATTTTTTTGAGTACCACGCTTAACGTATTGGGCGAAGAACAAGAAAAGGCCTTTGAAGACTATATAAAATCGGGAGGCAGTTTTATGGGCATCCATGCCGCCACGGATACGGAATACGATTGGCCTTGGTACGGACAGTTGGTAGGGGCCTATTTTAAAGGTCATCCCAATAATCCAAATATACGGGAGGCCAAAATAAGCGTACTGGATAAAGACCATCCTTCTACCGTACACTTGCAAGATACATGGGTTCGACGGGATGAATGGTACAACTACAAGAGTATCAATCCAAATATAAATGTACTCCTCAACTTGGATGAAGGTAGTTATGAAGGCGGTACCAATGGGGCAAACCACCCCATTGCTTGGTACCATGAGTATGATGGTGGGCGATCTTTTTATACTGGTGGCGGACATACAAAGAAATCTTTTGATGACCCCTATTTTAGAATGCATCTGCTAGGAGGAATTATGTATTGCCTGGGGAGGTAAGGAAGTAGGGTAACGACCAAAATAACCAACGGTACCATGGAGAGACGAAAATTTTATAGTACGCTAGGGCTGGCGGCAGTAGCAGCATCAGTACCGGCGGCATGTGGAAAAGGGAATACGACTAAAGCAAATGGGGAAATACCCAAAAACATACTTGACCGAAAGGGTTTTGAAGTTACGGAAGAACTTGCTAAACGCATGTACGATAAGGCTTTGGAAATAACTAAGGCCAAAGTACGTGGAGGCGAATCGGAACCATTCTTTAAAAAACCTTTCGTTGATGCCGCTTTTTCCGATAATATTTTTCTTTGGGATACCTGTTTCATTGTCTGTTTTGCAAAATATCATATGGACGAATTACCGGTTTATCAGGCACTGGATAATTTTTATGACCGCATGGAGGATGATGGTTACATCTGTCGTGAATATCGACAAGACGGTAGGCCCCTATGGTCTAAGGAACATCCAGTTTCCATCAACCCACCGCTTTTGGCGTTTGCGGAAAATGAAATCTATGGGGTAAAAAATGATAAGGAACGGCTTAAAAAAGTCTACCCCATACTTAAAAAGAATTTTGAGTTCCATGTGAACAATTATCAGGGAGAGGACAAATTGTTTTGGGGCGATACGCTAGGTATGGGAATGGATAATATACCCAGGTCTCCAAGAGGTTGGACCACAGAAGAAGGTAACGGAATGACCCATCATGAGTTGGGCGATAAACTCGGAAAAATGTCCGGTTCTACAGGTGAACAACGCTTAAATATGTTTATTGCCGAATATGTGGATACCCTTCAGGGTGTATGGAACGAAGAGGGTAGACTAGTAGATTTTACTTCACAGATGGCGATGTATGCACTACAGTTGAAATCTTTTGCGGAAATCATAGGGAAGACCCATGATATTGCATTTTATGAAACTTTTCATGCGGAGTTGAAAAAGGCATTAAATGAAAAATGTTGGAACCAAGAAGATGCCTTTTATTATGACCTCGGGTATGATAAGCAGATTCCTAGAAGACATATAGGAATGTACTGGGCACTTATGGGCCAATTGGTTCCGGAGGATAAATTGGAAAGCTTCTTGTCCCATCTCACGGACACCAATGAGTTTTATAGAAAAATACCCCTACCCGCTTTGTCAGCCAGTGATCCCGACTATAAAGGGTGGGGAGATTATTGGCTCGGGGGTGTTTGGGCACCCACATCCTATATGGTTTTAAAGGGATTGACGGCCAATGGAAAGCATGAACTTGCCGCTAATTTGGCACAAAGGACGTATGATGCCATAGCGGAGGTTTTTGAGGCTACCGATACTTTCTGGGAAAACTATGCCCCCGATCTCGTCTCTTATGGGATGCCGTCCAAAAAGGATTTTTGTGGGTGGACAGCTTTAATTCCGATAGCGGTGTATCACGAATATATGAAGACCTGATTTACGGCTTTTCGTAAACGGGGAAAATGTGATACATAAAATCAAAACGGCCGCGCCACCATAATCCCGGTATTGTTTTTTACTTGCTTTAAATAGTCCGATAGAGGAAGTTGGGATACTTCCACCTGTCCGGAAGAGGAGGCGTGTAACAGATGAATACGGCCATCCTTTTCCCGTGTTGCTATACCCGTATGGGTAATATCCAGTCCGTTAATGGAAGTGGTCAGGGCAATGATATCTCCGGTATGTATCCAATGTTCATTGTCTTCGATTTGGTCCTGGGGCAAAATACATATGGGTCGGCTATTAAGGGAATGTTCGGAAGCTTGGATTTTTACAAAGTTTGCATCGTCCTTTAAAAAGGGGTATAAATCGCGATGCGTACTCATAAAGTCGATTTCCTTGGTAATTGTGCTGCCGCCGATTTCCCCGGTTACGTCCGTTAAGAGTCCTTTACGCTCATTATCGGCGATCCATTCCGAGAAATAATGCAAACGAGAGGCATACCCATCTAGTTTTCCATCTTTGTAACGCACCTGCTCCAAAAGCGCTGTAAAGGAATCGAAATCGGTCGTACTATTCTTGAGCATCAGGCCAAAGACGAGTACGTTTTCCACATAGGTGGTGCAATCCAATCCATGAAGGTTTACGACCAAGGATTCTTTTTCGCCAATTTCCAATGTTTTTGCAACGTAGGGTATACCCAAAAAGGTTTTACCCACTGCAACGATTGTGTCGCCAAAGTCGTTCCCCTGCAAACCGCTGATTTGGGAAATCTTCCGTTCAAAAGCTTCCTTGTCAGCAATGGAACAGACAACTTCTTGGGCAAAAGATATATTTGCCAGAAGAAGAAATAGTAAAAACATGCTTTTCTTTTCCATAGGGTTCGGATACGATATAAAGATAGGAATTTATCTTATTGAAGTGGATTCCTGTCTTCGCAGGAATGACATGAAACTATCAAATCAATACCCATGAAAACCATAGCTTTCATATTGATTCGGTTTATAGACCGCGGCGCGCTTTCTTTTCTTCAGTAAAAATTCTTCGGTGACAAAATTCATGGCCTCTTGGTCCGTATCGGTATCTTCGATACGCAAACCGCCGTTTTTATAATAAGGTTTGGATTGCAGGCCTTTGATATCTTTGAATACCACCAGATACATCTTAAAGTTTTTATCATAATCTTGCATATCAAGTAGTTTAAAGTAATAGCCCGTATAACGTATACCCCTATGTTGCAAGGATTTTTGTTTTAGAAACACGATCGAATCTTTCTTTTTTATAAATTTCCTGGTTTCAAAAAGACTGGCCTCGGCCAAATGTTTTTGGGATTTGTAATCCGATGGGTAGAGATTTAGTTTTTTAACGTCCCTTAGTTTGTTGTATAATATGGCCCTACCATTGATATCGGACGCTAAGGAAGTTATTGTACTGATTGGTATGAAATTATCTGTCTTAGCCTGCAGGGCAACAAAAGTGCTACGTATCTTTGGGTCTTTCACCAATTGCAAACGGTCAAAAAACTGTTTCACCTCCTTTTCTTGGATGAAAGGATGCAGTAATACTACATAATCTTCCAACACCCCATTATTCTTGTTTTGGGGACTTTTACGATAACGCGCCTGCGTACCGAGGTCGGTATATTGCCCCAGATGGCGCTTAAGTTGAATTTTTGCATCGTTAAGAATCTGCTTTCTGTACTTTTTATAGCTATTGGATTTCACAAGCCCCTTGTCCTTTAATTTGGCCAACATGGAAAAAATCGGAGACTTGTATTCCTCAATAGCGCTGTAATCCAGTATTTCCGGATATAGTTTCCTGGCGAGGGAAAGACTATCCAGATAAGGTCTAAATATCTTATAGATTTCAAATTTGTTGGAGATTAGCGGCAAATCTTTAGACATCAGTTCTAGCACTAAGGCTACGGATGCTTCATCGGCTTTCTGGGAAACCGCCTGTAGTATTTTGGTCTGCGCATTGGAATTATTGTAGGACTCCAGATAAAAGGTCTTAAAAAAAGAATTCACATCTGGATCCTTTAACTTCCCTAATTTTTGAATGAGATTAGATTGAATATGCTTTTTGTCATCCTTATAAGCGAACTTGGAAATATAATATTTTAAGGAGTCGATGTGTTTTTCATCAAAAATCAAAAATCGGTGCCCGCTAATAACTATACTATCATTTGCCCTTAAGGCGGCAAAGAACTCAGGAGTTTTATCTTCTAAAATACTTCGTCCGACAACCGTATCCTTAGGCTCAAAATTTTCAAAAAATTCAGCGACGAACCTACTAGGCTTTTGAATGGTGTCGACCAGGGCCTTGACCTCGTATAGCAATCCGTCCTTTACAATATTTTTAATCCATATACCCCTTGTACTGGCCGTATCCGTAAGTATCAATTGCAACTCGTGATACCCTTCATCCGATATTCGTGTTTTTTCTTTGATGACATTGAACTTTTTATGGGCATAGATTTTTTTGCGTAGCGCCCAAACGGAATCGATACTCGGGAACATTAAAAAATCATGGGCTTTATTGAGCTCTACGGTAATCGCTTCGTTGTTCTTGTTCTGATATATGGTTTTTTTATTGTACGGGTCGTAGGCTTTTGGTCCATTCCGGCCGTTATGGTAGTTGTTGCTGCTTTCTACGAATTTCGGAGGTTTTACCGAACTGATCGTACTGAACAATAAAGCGGTATCGGTTACCTTTTTGAACGTTGTCTTATAAAGGGGTTCTTTTAATTTAAAGGAATCGAAAAAAGCCATAGCTTCATTTTCGTCTTTGGTCAGGGCGCCCATCAGATAATAATCACCTTTGCGAAAGGTGGTCTTTAGATGTAGGGTCTGTTTTTTAATGGAATCAAAGACGGCTTTGGAGGTCATGGTATGGCCCTTAACCCCATGATATACGGGTACTAATTTTAAATCTTGATAAAAACGCTTTTGTATCTGCTTCAGTTCAAAAGTGTCCTCTTCTATAAAATTAAAATCATTTAATGACGCCTTTCGTAAAAAGTAGTAGGAATCACTTACCGGATCGTACCCCTCTATGGTGCGTTTCCCTTTTCTGAATCTGTTGGTAAAGCTATACAAAGACGGCATTTGAACTTCAAAATCCCGATAGCCCGGAGAAAGGATTACCTTCTTTTTATCCACTTTTCTAAACTGGATACTATTAAAAATCGTGTCGGAATGTTGGACCACATAATCGCCTTCCCCTCCCATTTTAAAGATAAGGATTTCCAAAGGTGTTACGTAGATATGATACCTTTGATGATCTCCGTTCTTCAACTGGTTCTTTATATCCAGGCCATTAAAGCCGTCCTTGATAATCTGTGTTTTTTCAATAATCTTCCCGGGAATGTTTTCGAACAACAATTTATCGATGTCATTTATGGTATAGATGGTTTCTTTTTTCAAAAAAGAAAAAGTAGGAATACGATTGACTATAAAAAAACTTCCATTGGCGAGATCCGGGGAAATGTACGTAGTGTTTATATATTCGGATACCGGATATAATTTATTCGGAAGATCAATACTGAAAAAATTATCGTCCGGGCCAAAATTTTCATAGGTATTTTCCCGAATTTTGGCTTCAAATTTTTCTTTGAGTTGTTTGCCTTTGACTGTAGACCTGGATAGCAAGGGTCTCACGGTATAGCCCATATCCCTTAACATGGCGATAACCCCTTTTTTCCCTGGTAAATGCGCCGCACCTATTCCTGTAAAAACCTTTCCGGTCCGCATAACGGAATCCAGTCTTAGCGCCATATTTTCGTTACGGACATAGAGCATGTTCTTAAGGTAATGTTGTGTATACATAGCCTGATCTATGGAATCCAATAGATTGATGTTACGTTCCCTGTAGGCATCCTGCATTAAAAACATAGGATCCTGTTGCCGCATCTTTTTTTGTAACCATTCATCGGGCTTTTCTTTCATGGCGTTTAAGCTGGCCCTGCCTACCAAGGCCGATGATTCCTCCAGATTTTCAAGAGCAACAATAGGCTTATCGAACTTCTGTCCCGCTTGATAAATAAACATGTCCAGATAGGTTTCCTCCTCAAAATTTTGGGAAAACTCATTGGTGCGGTATAAAATATTGTTCACCACACGATCCTCAAAGGCCAAATAGGTAGCCAAATCCTCTTTTCTGGGATTTTTCATCACGAAAGGATGGGTGTAAAAGCCTTTGGTAGCAAAACTATTGCCAAATCCGTAACCCGAATTGCCCATAGTCTCATCATTTTCTAGCCAAGTGCTTGGGTCGGACTCCAAGGCTACAATTTTACTTTTATCCAAGGCCTCATAAAACACATCATCCAAACGGAAGGCTATTTTTTTGCTTACATGCATGGTACCATAGAGATAGGAGGTCTCTTTTAGGCCATTTCCGGCTATCTCCCATAGGAGACTGTTCTTTTCCTGCGCGAAAATAGTAAGCGAAAAGAAAAGCAAAAAGAAAGTAAAAGTTATGCGCATATAACTAGTATTTATATAAAAATCCCCCAAAAAAAGGGAGTTGCAAAATTGTATCGTACAATTAACAAGATCTTAAGCCTAATGACCTTAGCTGTCTTTATGGGTACGATTATTTCTTGATCCAATTGACCAATTGTTCCAATCTCCTTAACAAAAGAGCACCGGTTCGGGTAAAATGGAGAACCATAACCGTTATGTCAGGGACCGCTCAACAATACTAAAATCAGGAATACTCTCAATCAATAATCCTTATGCATATATCAAAAAAGTATTCGCTTAACAGTAACGTAGTTTCTCTACAAGTAGTATTTTTATGCTTTAAAAAGAAGCGCTCTACCGAGTATAAGCATAGCGAATTGGAAGTATTCGGATGAAAAATGTAAATAGTAATCTATGAAAGGAGTTTTATTGGTCAATCTGGGTTCCCCTGATAGCCCCACTGCTAAAGATGTAAAACCGTATTTGGATGAGTTTTTGATGGACGAACGTGTTATTGATGTTCCTAATTGGCTGCGAAATGTTTTGGTCAGGGGTATCATTTTACAGACACGACCGAAAAAATCGGCCAAAGCCTATCAAAAAATATGGTGGGACGAAGGCTCTCCCTTGATCGTGATATCCGAACGCTTTTATGAGAAAGTGCAACAGCGTACGGAAATGCCGGTCGCTTTGGGTATGCGCTATGGTTCCATGTCCATAAAAAATGCCTTACAAGAATTAAAGGATAAAGGAGTAGATGAGGTGTTATTGGTGCCTTTGTACCCCCATTATGCCATGTCCTCTTATGAGACCGTGGTAGTAAAGACCATGGAAGATGCCCAAACGTATTTTCCGGAAATGAAACTCACCACATTGCCCGCGTTCTATAAAAATGCCGCTTATATCAAAGTGCTTTCGGAAAAAATTGCGGAGGGGCTACAAGATTTTGAGTACGATCATATCCTGTTTTCCTATCACGGTATTCCGGAGCGACATATTAGAAAATCGGATCCTACAAAATTTCATTGCAAGATAGATGGCAGTTGCTGTAACATCAATTCTGTTGCCCATAACACCTGTTATCGCCATCAGGTGTATGATACTACTGAAATGGTAAAAGCGTATTTGGGCTTACCGGAAAATAAGGTAAGTAGTTCTTTCCAATCCCGTTTGGCGGGCGACCCTTGGTTAAAACCGTATACCGATTATGAGTTTGAACGTTTGGCGAAGGAAGGAAAAAGGCGTTTAGCGGTAATTACCCCGGCTTTTGTATCCGATTGCCTGGAAACCTTGGAAGAGATTGCCATGGAAGGCAAGGAGCAATTTGAAGAGGCCGGAGGGGAGGCATACAAACATATCGCCTGCCTTAACGATGATGATGCGTGGGTGGAAGTAATGGCGGAATGGGTGAATACATGGCAGGCTACGGAGGCGTTGCCGGTATAATGTTTTTGCGAGCGAAGTAATCTGTTTATCCATGTTCAAAGATAACGGATAGTCAGGTGCTTGACTTTGCTTGGCGAATACCCGCTATGACAATTAAAAATTAAACAGCTCCACCTTTTCGGGTATGTACCGAAGCTTTCAACACCCATTCATAGGGAAAGAAAACTCCAAGATTATATTTTGGTTAAACAATCGGTCTATTTTCCTTTAGATACCTTTTTCGGCAATGGAAAAAAGTACCTGAACAGTACTTATCAGAACCATAAAATGTAAGATGCGTAAAACACCAATTAAACAATAAATGGCAAAGGTTTCCTCCGAACAGCTGGGCTCCGAACCCATAGGTAAACTCCTGATAAAACAGGCGGTACCGGCATCCATAGGGATATTGGTGATGTCACTTAATGTGTTGGTCGATTCTATTTTTGTAGGGAATTGGATCGGTTCCATCGCCATAGCCGCCATTAATGTTGTACTTCCGGTATCTTTTTTTATTGCTGCCCTGGGAATGGCGATCGGTATCGGGGGCTCCAGCATCATCTCCCGTGCTTTGGGTTCTGGTGATAGGGAAAAGGCCCTCAAAACTTTTGGCAACCAGATTACGTTAACGCTTTTGGTCACGATTTCCATGGTGATTCTGGGCTTGACTTTTGTGGATACGCTGATTCCGGCTTTTGGCGGTAAGGGAACCATTTTTGGTCCTGCCAAAATATATTATACCATTGTCCTTTATGGGGTACCCTTTTTGGCCCTTTGCATGATGGGAAACACCGTAATACGTGCCGAAGGGAAACCTAAATTTGCCATGATCGCCATGATCATTCCTTCCGTGGGAAATTTGTTGATGGACTATGTCTTTATCTATATATTCGATTGGGGTATGCACGGTGCCGCTTGGGCCACTACCATAGGCTATCTCCTATGTTTTGGGTATATCGTGTACTTTTTCCTTTCCCGGAACTCCGAGCTTAAGATTAGTGTGCAGCACTTCGGATTAAATGGAATTATCCTCAAGGAAATTGGGGCCTTGGGTTTCGTAACCCTGGCAAGGCAGGCCGTAACCAGTATTACGTATTTGTTGATGAACAATATTTTATTCGGACTCGGCGGAGAGGCCATGGTAGCCGTCTATGCCATTATTGGGCGGATGTTGATGTTTGCGCTCTTTCCGGTATTTGGTGTTACCCAAGGGTTTTTGCCTATCGCCGGCTTTAATTACGGGGCCAAAAAATATGATCGTGTACGGCAATCCATAAACACGGCCATTACCTATGCGGCCATTTTGGCCAGCATTGTTTTTATGGGGCTTTTTATCTTCCCCGCCGAAATTGCCGGACTCTTTCTTAGCACTAAGGAAGGCATGCCGGAAAATGAACTGGCCATGAATGCCTTTGTTTTGGAGAATACCCCTGCCGCCATGCGCTGGGTCTTTGCCGCTACGCCCATTATTGCACTACAACTGATAGGGGCGGCCTATTTTCAGGCCGTAGGGAAGGCCATACCGGCTTTATTATTGACATTGACCCGCCAAGGCTTCTTTTTTATACCGCTCATTATTATTTTACCCCCCTACCTGGGAGAACTGGGAGTTTGGATCTCTTTTCCCATCGCCGATGTGCTTGCTACCATAGTAACCGGATACTATCTCCGTAAGGAAATAAGGACATCGCTAGGAAATGGACTATAGCAGACCAAGCATGTTCTGGGGGCTCTTTTTGCCTTTTCAATGGGGATACATTGTCGGCCTTTTTTACAGCTTACCGTCCACCATGATGGAGAACCGAAAGAGTGGATTTCCTGTTCCCGTAACAAATGTATAGGCCGATGGTAACCGGATATTATTCTTCGGGAACCAAAGTAGCCGCTTTGCTTATAATTTTCCAATGCCCATTGATTCTTTTTAGGAGGAATATGTCAATATATCTTAAATTTCTGGAAGGAATCAAAATTTCCGCTTTGGCCATGGCAATATCGTTTTCCTGATCAATAGTGAGTATGTTTCCCGTTCTTCCATTGAACTTTCCTTTTTCACGCTTTTCAAAAAAACCGCAGTATTCTAGAACAGGGACTATCCATACTTCTTGGTCTTTTTTGGATAGGAATAAATCTGCATCCTTATAAAAGGCCTCTTTAATAAGTCCCGGATTGTTATAAGAAGTACCATCAATGTATTGCTGTAATGTAGCTCGAATTAAACTTTCCTCGGATTGAGCGTTCATTACAGCGCTAACAATGAAAGATAATAGAGCTAAAAGATATATTTTCATGAGTGTATACTTATAGGGTTACGTCCATTCGTTTATTGTGCTTTTATTCTAATTATTTTTCCATCATCTTCATCTGTCAAGAGATACAATTTTCCATCCGGACTTTGAACCGTTTTTCGGGAGCGGACACGGTCGTCCACAAATAGTTCCTCCACACTTTTAACCGTTTCACCTTCCAACCGAAACCGCCAAAGGCTCCCTCCGGATAGCCCGGGAACGATAAGGTTATCCTTCCACAACGGAAATTCGTCCCCGGTATAAAAGCTGAGTCCGGTAGGTGCTACCGTTTGCAACCAATACCAAATGGGAGCTGTAAAGGTTGTACCTTCTATGGTCGGGGGTTTGTACTCCTTGCTCCTAAGTTTTCCGGAGGTTACGTTGGGCCACCCATAATTTGCCCCCGCCTGCAATAGGTTGATTTCATCGCCTTGTATGGTACCATGTTCGCTGAACCAAAGTTTTCCCGTTTTAGGTTCTACCGTAATACCTTGTGCTGCACGTATGCCAAGGGCGTACAGTCCGGGAACTGCGTTCGGGCCAAAATCAGGATTATCTTCCGGGATGCTGCCATTCGGGTTAAGGCGATAGATTTTGCCTCTTTTATCGGTCACGTCCTGGGCTATTGGAATCGTAGGCGGTTCGTCTTTTTCCCAAAAGAGGCGCTCCCCAATGGTGATGTATAGTTTGCCATCTGTTCCAAAGGTCATTCCCCCACCATAATGATGGTACTCCCGGGTGAATGGATCGGCCTCCAGAATTGTTTGGATTTGGGTAAGGGAATCATTTTGTAAAATGGCGCTGATCACCTTTGTGGTACTTCCTTGCGTAATTCTTTTGGCCGCATAGGAGATATATACCGTATGGTTTTCTTTGAAGCCAGGATCGGTAAGCACCTCAAAAATACCGGAATTGTCTCCCCGCCAAAGTACCTTGATACTATCGGTAAGGTCCTCTGGAAAACCTTTGATACGATGTTTTTCCTTGCTGATAAGGTTCACGCGGAGGAGATCGCCCTCCTTTTCCGAGACCAAGGCCTCCTCTTCGGACAAAAAGGCCATACTCCAAGGATGTTTAAAACCGTCCATAATCGTTTCCTTAACGGGAACCACCGTGACTAGGGGTTTTGATTTAGGATTTGGCTGGCAAGCTGTCACTACTATCAAAGGGAGAAGAAGTAATTTTTTCATGAACGTTTACTTTCCCCCAAAAATGTAAAAACCGATCAGGATTCCTTTTAAAAATCATGATTGTTTAAAAGAAAAAGTTAAGCAAGGCTAAATTTGTTCCGGTATTGGGAAGGGGTGGATTCGGTCTCGGCCTTAAAGGCTAAATTAAAGGAAGTAACATTGCCAAAACCACAGTCATAGGCTATAGTGGCGATTTTCTCTTGGGCGTAACCAGGGTCTACCAATAATCTTTTGGCTTTTTGAATCCGATACCCATTTACAAATTCGGAAAAATTCTTATGTTCATTTTCATTGATGACCTGGGAGAGTTCCCGTGGGGAGATACTCAGTTTTTCTGCTACTTGGTTTAGGTTAAGATCATTGTTTAGATAGCTATGCTCTTCTTTGAACAGATTTTTAATACGTTGTATATGCCTTTGGGATGTATGGATGTCTATAGTGGAATTACGATATTTTTCTAACGTAAACACTGGTTTTTTTAACAGTAAAAAGGATAGGATGTAGACCAAGAGGGAAAAGAAAATAGCACCTCCGATATAAAAAGGGAATATTCCTGACAAATGGCCCATATAAAACAACCAGACCAGGCCAACTCCAAAGATAAGATTACGGTACCAGGCCCATAGCTGTTTGCCGGTATATGTTCTATGCTTCAAAAGGAGTTTTGTGGATATAAGGATGTAAGAGGCCAAATGGGTAAAGACCATAATGTAAATACCATAGGAGATGAAATTATGGGTATTGGGAATATAAGCACATAAGAGAACAAAAAGCCCAAATGGCAGTAAATGTAGCCCGTTTTTTGGGCCCAACCTTTTCTCCCTCCCCAAAAGGAGCCGCCCATAGAACCATAAAAATGGGCCTACTATTAAAATACCGGATAATCCCAAATTGCGTTGCCATGGCTCCAGTACCAGATATACATTTAAGACCGACTTGCCAATACGAATGGTCAATCCTAAAAGCATCAGCGCAAGAAAGGCATTGGCCCTGCGATTCCCTTTTTTGAGCGTAAAAAGGTAGAAGCACAGGAATAAGGCTTGGGCAAGGCCCAAACTACTTAGAACAAGGATAAGGCTTTGGGTAGACATGGGTTAAAAATAGGAAGAATCTTTTGAAATTTATGAATCAAAGGAGGTATATAGATTGCTTTCCCTTCAGTGAATTTTCTTACCACTATTAACGTATACCAGAATGAATGCTTTCCTTGGGAATTGTTCACAATACTTTTTGTTAGCCGGGCTGATTAAGTTTTTTTCTATTGGAAACGGCCGAAGTCTTTTTTTAGTTCTTACTTTTAGGATTCATACACCAGCAAATGAAACCGGCATGATTAAAATAATTATTAAACACACGGGGAATGATTATTTTAATCATCAAAGGTTACATCTGACCATTAAAAGACAATAAATGTAAACAGATGAAAAAACGATATGCCATCGTCCTACTTTGTTCCTTGTGTGTCCTTAGTTGTGGGGAAAAAACAAAATCCATGAAAATGCATACCTTGTTTGTAGGGACTTATACTGATAATACTAGCGAAGGCATATATGTGTATTCCTTTAATCCGGATACGGGCGAATTAACGCATAAACGCTTAGCTGCCGTTTTGGACAATCCTTCCTTTTTGAAAATTTCCCCTCGTAAAAAATACCTGTATGCGGTACAGGAAACCGATACTTATGATAGTCTAAGTGGGGCGGTAACCGCCTTTGTGATAGAAAAAGGGAAACTGACCCCTATACATACCATGGCCACTGGGGGAGCGCATCCGTGTCATATTGGTATTTCGGAAAAGGGCGATTTTTTGGCTGTTTCCAATTATAGTGGGGGAAGTACTTCCATTTTTAAACGGACAGATGCCGGTAAATTGTTGCCCGGCAAGCAGCTTTTGGACCATACCCTTTTAGATACGATAAAAAAGGCCCATGCACATGCTGCCCAATTTACGGCAGATGGACTTTTTGTGGCGGATTTGGGCCTAGATGCCGTAAAACGATATATACTAAAGGAGGAAAGGTTTGTCCCCGCGGAACAGACCTCTATTTCGCTACCGGAAAAAGCGGGTCCAAGGCATTTTACCTTTGGTACAGCGGGTAAATTTCTGTACGTGATCAATGAGTTGAATGCTACCCTGACCGTTTTCCAAAAGAACAGAGAAGGGAAGTATGCCGAACTGGAGACGCAAAGCACCTTGGATCCTCTTTTTACAGGGGAAAGCTTTTGTGCGGATATTCACCTTTCCAAAGACGGTAAGTTTCTATATGGCTCCAATAGGGGTGAAAATACTATTGTTATTTTTAAAGTGGATCAGCGTACCGGACGATTGACTTTGGTAGGAAGGGAAAGTGTACATGGAAACTGGCCACGGAATTTTACCTTGGACCCCACGGGCAATTTTCTTTTGGTAGCGAATCAAAAAAGTGATAACATCTGTGTTTTTAAGAGGGATGTCCAGAATGGAACGTTACATTTTTTATACGAAACAGCATTGCCCGATCCGGTCTGTTTGGAGTTTTTGGATTTCTAAGCTGGCGACCTGTTAAATGCAAATCCGGTTAAGAAGGACTTTAGTGTATGAACTGCCCTTGAATTTTCTGGGCCAGTGCCGCTTTCCCAAAATAATCCTTAATATCTTGATCGGTCATCGGTTGTAGGGAGCCAAATACAATTTCTTTATAGATTTTGGCAGTAAGGGCGTTGGGGGCCAAAAACTGGGAACCCATCAGAAATCTGGCTTGCGTAACGATTTCCTCGGCAAAATGGGTAGAAAAGTACTTGGCCAGCACAGAAGTGTGGAACATCTTTTCCAAGCTTGTTTCATCTCCTTTTTTAAAGTTTGCAATAGAAGTCCCTGCATGTTCGCAGGAATGATAGGCCGCCTTATACTTCATTTGTAGCTCCCCCATACTGCTTATGAAACTTTCGGATTCCGATAGTTTTTTCCCGTTCTTTATTTTTTTATGAGAGAAACTTTTCAAATCCATAATTACGCGATGCGCTGCGCCCAAATAGGGTCCGGGGACCAAGGCCTGAAACCATGATCGTTGGTAAATGAGTATTTCGCATTGGACCTCCTCGGTAGCATCCAAGGTCATCACATGAGCGTTATCCACATATAGATTTTTGAATTTAACCGCTTTTGTAAAGGATCCCGTCATGATATCACCGAAGGCGGAGTCCTGAAATTGTATGCCATCCGTAGCGGTAGGCACAAAAAACACTGCCTTGTTACCTTTGGGAAGCAGGGCAGTAAAGACCAAATAATTAGCTATACCGGCCAAGGACATAAAGGGGGCTTCGCCATTAATAATAAATCCCCCGTTTGCTTTTTCGGCCAGAATACTTTTGCTTCCGGAAGCATCGGTATAAGTGCGCACCGATCCCGTATTGGCAATAAACAAGCGTTCCTTTTTGATTTTATGCAATAGCATTTCCCTTTTCCAATATTCCTTGCTTGTTTTTGAAAATGGATACGAGGCTAATGAGGCCAGTACGTAATAATGCATGGATAGCGCAACGGATACGGGAATGGATAGCTCGCCTATCTTATGTAGGGTAGTGAAGCACTCTTGGTGTACTATTTGGGCATTTTTTTCATAGCACGGTATAAAAGGCAAGCTCGCTGTTTTTAGAAAATTATAAAAAGCTTCGTAGTCCTTGCTCTTTTCGGCTTTGTACAGGGCATCTTGTACCAGTTCTAGTTCATCTTTCTGCTTATGGTTTGGATTATCTATGCTAAGACTGTTCATTTTTTTGATTTTTAGATGATGAATTTATTTTAAGGGCTACTTGCTATTGATGTTTACAATCTAAATAACTGTGATGGACTAAACGAGTTGCTTGTTTGTAGGTAGATTATTAAGGAGTTTTGTTACAAACACGAAGCAGGTTTTACTTTTCTTTAAGAATTGCCCGGCCTACATAGCATCTCTTTTTTAGAGATGGGGCAACCAAAAGATCTGGGCGGCCATAAAGATGCCAGCACCCAATAGGCAAGTTAAGACAAGTAATAGCGCCGCCATAGCAAGTTTGCCCAATGTGTTGGCCTTATCCTGGCTTATAAAATAGAGCTCCAAAAAAACCAAGGGCAAAAGGTAATTAGCGAAATACAGGAACATATCAAAAGGTCCGGTAAGATCCTGGGTAGAACCGGGAGCGGAGCCCCCGTTCAAGAAAATCCATAGCCCAAAACCGATCCGGAAAAACCAGACCCCGCTTGCCACCATAAAAAGGCGAAGGGCCCAACGGCGATGTGCCATAAAATTACAGGCAAAGGCCGTTCGTAGGGCGAAAACCGCAAAGAACACAATAAGAAATGCATTTCCCGAAATGGCAATCTGACCAAAAAGGCCTCCTACAATGGCCTCCCTGCTCCATACCATATAAAGTGCGCCCAAACTAATTAGAATAGCGGTCAAAATATAAAGTCGCCCGTTCCAACGATGAAATTTGGGGAAGTGTTTCCGAATCTGAGGAATCAACTGCAATGGCCCCCCAACGGTGATGACGAAGGCCAGAAAGATATGCAGGATTACTGCAATATTCCCAACGAGGTCTCCCGCTATAATTCCATGGATCATGCGCTGGGTCCAAGCCGCCCAATCGCCTTGCACGGCATTGCCGCCATAAAAAACCATAATGTAATAAGCAAAAAGCCATTGGCCGGCCACCGCCACTAGGAACCAAAGTGTCGCTGTGGTGTTCAAGGTTTTGTCCGCTATGGTAAGCGGACTTTTTAAGGTACTGATGATACGATGTGTTGATTTCATGTTGTTCGTTTTTTTTGCCCTGAATTTATTTCAAGGTCTGATTGATGATGCTAAATAGTTTTTACGTTTATAAAACCATAGTGATGAAGTATGGTCTATACATGGCCCTACAGCTTAGTTTCCGTGGTTCAGTGTTCCTTTGGAATCGGAATACGATAAGGGAAACCCTTTGATAAGCAACGCAAGGGCCAACAAAAGCGTCGCCACGGCCAACGGCAGATACAATAGCATGGACATGGGTTGGCCAAAAAATAACAATAGAACTGCCGCTAACATAGATGCAACGCCAATGATTCCCAGAACGGAAATAAATCTCGCGACCAGTTTTGATACATAAAACAAGTAGAAAAAAGCAGAAAGGGAAAAGCCCGCCACAAACAAATTCATGATATGTGCCCAATAGCGGGTCCCTTTTGTTAAAGCCCCCAAGGTTTCAAAATAGGCCGATGACGCTTCCGCGCCTACCGCTAGGTATTCTCTACTTAAGGATAATAGGGATAACACACTTATGTTGTCTAGTACCGTTACGGCAAAACTTATGATGGTAAACCCTAGGTACCACAGACTAAGTCCAGGGTTTTGATTTTGGAACCGGGGCAATAGCATAACCGCTATCCCAATAGAAATTGCACCGGCGATCAAACTCATCAATACCCCTATGCCCACTTGTGTGGTATGCAACGAAATTTGAGTCAGGAAATCCGAAGCAAAAGTAAGTGGCCCCAATAGATACTGATTGATCAAAATCCCAAGGACGAGTTGTAAAAGAAGGAGTGCTCCTATAATTCTTCCGCTGTGCTTGCCTGTATTCATGATTATTTGTTTTTTGCCCTGATTTTATCTCAGGATCTGATTGCTAGTTAATACTTAAGGAAGTTCTGTAAACGTTGATCCAATTAGGTAGTTGGGATATTTTCCATGTATTTTGGATTGAATCCCTTTACCAAAAGCCATAGGGTAAGTACTATAAGGTGTATCCCATTTTGGCCGTAGAACATAAAACTTACGCTATAATCGAAAATCTGTAACCAGGACACGGTAAAGACGATACCGACCGAAACTATAAACCAGATGGCCAAAATCCTTGGGATCAAGCGTGTTTTAAGGAAGGCGGAATACAAGACCATGGAGCCCAAGCTATACAAGATCAGAATAAGAAAATGGGCCCAATAATATTCTTCTACCTTAAGGGCACCTAAAGTTTTAAAGTAGCCCGTATCCGGTATACCCGTGTTTACAAATTCCTGACTTAAGGACAATAGGGACAAATGGGTGATATTGCTGGCTATGGTGATGGTGAAACCTATAATCCATAAGGCAAAATACCAAAACGCTATGCTTTTTTTGAATTGTTTTAAAACTGGGAATAGCGCAATAGAAATGCCAACACCAATAGCACCTGCGATGAGGTCCAAAAGGATCGCTACTTTCATTTGCATTGAATTTTCGAAGACGGTACTTAGAAAATTTTCAGATTCCATAAGCGAAGTCGATAAGCCCCTAAGATAGGTGCCTGTGGCACCCGTAAGTATCATAAATAGAAATAGTAGACCCACAATTCTTCCTGTTTTTTTGATTGATTTCATGTTGTTCGTTTTTTGATTGATGATGATTGATTGATGAATGATGTTGATAAACTGCTCGTTTTTTGATTACTGTTTATGGCCTATTATTGTTTATTGGAGAAATCAATTTCGGCACTGTTCCCTTTTATTTTCACGCTAGCACCGGAGGCCGCCTTACAGGTAACGGATGTATAGGATAATTCCAATTTCCCTATGCTATCATCATTAAATTGAAGCTCTAAATGCGCTCCCGTTATCGCACCCATTGTTTCTGCCGATGCCTTTGAACCTACCTGCAACGCATCCAACTGTTTAAGGGAGATAAAAACTTTTACGGTATCCTTGCCCTTCATTCGTTTTGTTTTTTCAAGGACCAATGTTTCGTCTTTTATATGGGTTGTGATA
>JBATTK010000077.1:0-32216 GCA_049670505.1 Saonia sp. | reverse complement strand
ATTAATAAATAATCCGCCTCTTTTGAATATTGTTAATAAGGGCCTGTTGATTTCTCGATCAGATTTGAAGCATCTACCTTAATTTCGATGGCTTTTTGGTAGGAATACTGGTCAAATACCGCTGTTTTAACAGCTCCACAAGAACTTAAAATTGAAAAAAACAGGAGCAGCACGCCCACTGATGTAATTTGAATAGCTTTCATATTTTTCTAGTTTATTATTGTTCTTAAAATAATTTTTGTTGCACTTCCATAATGGCGTTTATATGATACGCAATAACCCTTTCCCTACCTTCTTTGGTCATCAAAATGCTTTTACATTCCTCCTCATTGTCCATAAAAAAGCTCTCTGTTAGAATAGCCGGCATCTTAGTTCTCGTAAGTACATAAAAACGTCTCTCCTTGTCCAAATCACCATCGGTATAATCTGTCCGCAATGTTCTTTCCGGAAATTCTTTTTTGAATTCTTCTCCAAACAGGCTTGCAATTTTATCGCTTTTTGTATCTCCCGGCGATGTAAATATTTCAGACCCATGGCCACCACCGGCATTGGAATGTACGCTTAGATAGAAACTACTGC
Source organism: Saonia sp. (assembly GCA_049670505.1). Taxonomy (GTDB): domain Bacteria; phylum Bacteroidota; class Bacteroidia; order Flavobacteriales; family Flavobacteriaceae; genus JBATTK01. The sequence goes on along the minus strand of JBATTK010000077.1, from coordinate 31,637 downwards.
CGGCAGAATATTCATTTGCCCTTTTCATTCTAGTCGCCAAGCTGACATCACGATATTCGGGAGCTATGTTGACATATGGAATCTTCAATCGGGTAAGTGCTTGGACAATACCATTAACAATGGCTCTATTAAATTCCCCTTCGTATAATTGGGAGCCATCTGCCCATTTTGGACTTCTCTTGCCAAGAGTTTGATATTTTCCATTGACCAGTCCGCCATGGCCATTATCCAATAGTACAATCATTGTGCTCAACAAGATTTATTTTGTTATTGTAATTCTTTATTTGCAGGCTAAGCCCGTCCTCTTCAACAGGTTTCCGGGCATCGTAGTGCTTGTGGTTACCGATGAGAATAGAAAAACCAAGCATAAGAGGTTGAAATTCTAAAATAGGTATTCATTATTTTTGGGGATTTAAGGTTTAAACATTTGAAAGACTAATAAATAATAATAGTCGATTGTTTAACTACTACAAAATGGCAGCTACATTACTGTGAAGCAATACTATTTCATATGGGGCAAATGTTTCAATGAAAAGCTGTCATATCGTAATGTTACCAGATACAAAGATAGCATGGGCAACACCGGAAGGATTAGAACATTCCCGCCGAATAAATAAACATTTCCGACAGGACAGTAGTACAAACCCGACGGGCTATAATATTTCCGACATATCCGGGCTATCACCTTTGTTTGTTACATTCGAAAGACTGATTGCGTATGTCTTGGATTTTCGTCGTAATTGGCATTCACCAATACTTATTTCTTTGTATTGTTTGTCCACACCAAAAAATATATTGTTGTTCTAATATGAATCAACAGGTTGTGGTATATTCTCTGATAAAGAATTATTCTGGAAGTTTCTAAAGAAACAATCTTTGAAGAATAGGGCTATTGAAAAAATATTGTGGTTTCAAACGAATAAAATAAAAAGATATGGGTCTCACAAAAAGAAGGTTTTGAAGGACTTTTGCTTTTTTCTTGATCTGATCTTTTAACAGGCCGTATTATGGGACTGCCCAATATTTTTTTTATTTCAATACGTAAATTACAAAAATGGTCTGCGAGGATAGGTAAATAAAAAACATAAATTGTACACCGCTAATTACGGATCTCGGTAATTGGTAAATAATTAACGCCTCGGCATTATTCTTACCAAACATTTCTTTGAATTATACGTAATGCTTCCATCCGGTCCTATAACATTGGCATTACCGGGGTCGTCAAATCGCTTATCATCACCCAATAAATCTCTGCGTATAGTATAGCCGGTATCCCAATCCAATGTATAGTAATAATAACTACAGTCATTTTCGCGTCCGGAGCCATATAAGCTGTTGGTCTTGGTACTGTAGACCAGAACATTGTTCAAATTAATATCGTTGCGATGCCAGACTATCTTCATGAGATTTTCTTCGGTATCCCATTTTAATTTGAATACTCCTTTTTTGGTATTACAGGATTGTCCTAAGAAACCGTTGTATTGGGCACAGGCAATTTCATATCCATAAGCGGTAGGCGAATTCTCTATGGCTGCCATTAATTTACCGGCCGGTCTGGAATTCGGCAGTTCCACAACTGCTGCCAAACGTATGTTCTCACCTATTATGCCGTCCCAATCGGAGGGGATATCATCGCGCCAGAAAGCCAGCATCCGAGCTGGCTTTTGACTATCTACCACACAGACCAGTTTGTCATTTTCCCCAGAACCCAAAAGAGTGGGCGTAGTGCCGATTCCCTGGAATCGGTTCCCTCCGAAATCCATATAAACTTCCCATTTGGGTACGATTATTTTTCCATTCCATTGTATAGAAAGCATTTTTTTCGTCGTGGAAATATAAATATTTCCTTCTTCATCGGCGGCATAGTCATTATGATAGGCCTTTTCCCCACGTTTTAAAGGAATCTGATAGGTGGATTTAAGGGTGAAATCCCGCGAATCGATAATACCAATGAGCCCGTCCCTTGAAGCAAAAGCAATGTTACCGTCATACAACCTACATAGTTTGGAAAGTGATTTAATTTGCCTCGGCATCTCTATTTTGTTGAGCAATATAATTTCTGAGCGAGGTTCTTCCGGGTCAGCCTCCCCGAACAGGAATAAAAAATTCTCGTCATAGGTCAAAACTTTGCGGTTTTCCAATAACAATAAAGACCAACTCAGGTCATTGATCCAAGGATTTTTATCGATTCGATATTCGCTGATAACCTTAAATTCGTTTTCGGTGGAAATGGCCTTAAAGATATGTGTGCTGGTACTGCCCCAAAGGGTATGGCTTCCGTCCGGATAGGCCTCCGAATACAATAGCCATGGAGATACCCTATCCTTAGGTGTCTGGGCAAACATAGTGTTGATGCTATCGTTGGTCCTAGGCCCCGCCAGATCGGTATAGCCTTGCCGATAGCTACCATTGTGTACCGCTGAAAAAGGAGAGTCTACAAGATATGGATTCTCCGGTGGCATTTGCGCTACGAGATTCTGAAAAATTGCCAATACAATACATTGAACGGTTTTCATAGTGCTTAAACTTTAATTCCTTAAAACAGTTTTGAGCTAGATTCATCGGCATCAATGGGTTTCAAATCCTTCTTCTTTTTTATCGAAGCCTTTTTTTTGTCCATATACCCTTTTATATACCAAACAAGGCTGGCCAATAACACAATCCCTAAAATATAAACATCCGTCATTTTAAATCTTCTACTTATTGAACTCATTTAAACTTTTTTCTTTGAAGCGAAAATTAGTCATTTTGTGTCCATTTGAAAGCATTTTTGAGTTGCATAGCAGGGCTACGGAAGAAAAAAAAGACAAAAAATGGGTGCAAAAGGGCAATTTTTTAGCCAATGGAAAAAGTTTAAATTAGTTCATTATTTAAATACAATCCGCAGATTGCTCAAAAGGGAAACATATTCTTAGTGAACGTTTCTATTCTACCAATTCCTTTCTTCTTGGGCTATTTTTCAAAACCATCAACATCCGCTCTTTTTGGTCTCGGGTAAATACGCTCATACACACATCGTCGGAATAATCCATATAATTCTCGATCATATCGCCTGAGCTGCAAGTGGTCTTTCCAATAGGGCAGCCATAACTAGGCGTAGAGGCCATTGGGGTATCTTCACAATAATCATCTGCCGAACAGTCACCGTCCCCCCAAATATGTCTAAGCCCTAGCCAATGACCGACCTCATGGGTCGTAGTTCTGCCCAAGTCATAAGGTGGATTGAGCCCTGAAAAATTCCCTTTTTGGGAACTTCCAAAATATTTGAAACCGATGACGATACCGTCCGTATCGGCACTACCCCCGGCCGATGCCAGCCCCTCCAAGCCTGAACGGTCGGGAAACTGGGCATAGCCCAAGAGGTCTCTACTTATGAACCCTCCGAAATTGACCGTCCAAATGTTCAGATATTTATTGGGATTCCAAATTGTTGAAGGCTTTAGAATCGTTTCTATAGGGTTTCTAAAAAATCCCTTGGGCCATTCAGGACGACCCCCGTCAATACGATCCATGCCCGGTTCCTCTAGCCGTTGGCCCAAAGGGTCAACTTCCGCTAGGTAAAACTCGATTTCGGTATCGACCCCTCGATGGTTCGAATCATTTCCATTCGAACCTGCTTTGCGCCTAAAATCTTCGTTCAGCACCTCAATCTGGGATGCGACCTGATTATACGAAATATTGGCTCCGACGCCGATGGCTTCCCCAAAATGGACCACATGAACCACTACAGGTATTTTAAACACTTCGGATGCGGTATCTTCAATTATTTCCTCTGGCATTACATCTTCCCTATCCTTTTCACAGGAAAACAAAAGTATCGACACCAATGCGGTTATAATCCTATTTTTCATGTCCTAGTTTTACAGGTCTTTAGACTTATTTCATTTACTTACCCAAAAACTTCTCAAAGATTATTTCGATCTTAGGCTTCCAAATACGGCATCTTTCCACTATTGCAACCCATTGCTTTTCCGCCAACAATGCCTTGGTCTCGATTATCCTATCTCCAATCAACGTTTCCGCATCGTTGAATTTATCCATCGGTTGCCCTTTAGATTCTAGAATGGGCTGCATCAGTTTAGCATATTTTTCATTGATACCCCTTAATTTGGATTCTTGTAAGGAATCAAGACCCCATTTCTCGCTCATCCAACGGGTCACTTTTTCAGACCGCTGCAAGGGGTCTTTCGGAACAAATTCAAATACCCTTTGTGCCTTTACGGTATAAAGGGACATGATCAGGAATACTAACAGCCATCCGTTTTTGGCAAATTTTTTCATTTTCCTGTGTTTTTAAGGTTTAAAATTATCCTTGCTACCTATAGTCTTACTTGAATCAAAAGGGGAATCCATCGTATGGACCTATGATCCGTTGTCAAGAAATCCCACCAGTTGGTAACCCTCATCCGAAGACTTATATAAAGTATCATCAAAGGAATAATAGGTATGACCGCCAATATCGACTTCCGCATATCCTTCGGGAAGTTCTGGGATTTTGGCCCCAACAGGCGGCGTTACAATCTCATATTGGTTTTTGGACTGTACATAATAAAGCCCATTGGCATAGAAATAGGTGCGCTTGGCAACGACCAATCTGGTATAGCTCCATGGAATAACCGCCAACCTGAAACCAACGGGCGGCAGTACGCTTATATAAGCGGCGTTCTGTTTTACAAAATAGAACCCGTTTACCGGATAATAATTGACGTTTCTATAGACCAAGGCCCTTGTACCGCCCGGCAAGGTATTGAGGGTCCTTCTGGTGATTCTTCGATAGGTTCTTCTTCTGACCCTTCTTTTGGTCCGGATGTGTTGTCTGGCTATGTTGACGGCTGGTTTACCCGAAACAACGCGCGCCTTGTGCCTTCTTACTACCTGTGCTTCACTCTGAAACGTAAAGAGGAAAAATAAAAGGGGTATAGCGAGAGTAAAGATGATTTTTTTCATAAATAATTGTTTAAAGTTAATAGTCGTACGACTTCCCTTATAATGGGAAACCGGCCAGAGCGAACCGACCAGCTTTCCAATGCTTCAATTACGACCCATCAAGTTTTTAGATTTGAACTTCGTAGGTGTTTCCGTTGATCACAACAGTAGCTGCCCCGTTTCCTTTAAAGGTTACACTTCCTGTGTAACTAAAAGGTTCTCCGGTACTAAGGGTTCCGGTCAAGGAGAATGTGGCACTACCTCCCAAAATTTTTCTGCTGACCTTATCGATGGTAACGGTATTGCTTTCTATGGACAAGGTACTGTCAAAATTCTTCGTTCTTCCTGCAATACGGGTGGTCTGTGTACCTTCCCTGGTAAAGGAGCCGTTATAGACATAAGGGGTGCCGGGCTCTGCAATATTGCCTAGTACGGCTTCATAGTTAATGGTATCGTCAGACTCCAGTCTTGGGGAATTATACGTACCGTTTCCTTCAAACTCGATAGCAAATGCCTTTGGCTCCCCGTTATCACAGACCAACGAAAAAAGATAGTCTATGGAATGGGTAAATGTAATGGTGGCATTGGGCAGACTGTTGCGTACCATTGATTTTGAATTCAGTACGCCACATTCGTAGGCGGATTTTGAAGTAGTGTCGTCATCAAGTGACGTAGCATCTTCTGCTTGGATATCCATGCCGTAGGCATCGGAAATTAAGGAGGTCTGCACCATTTCAAGGGCTTCCTCTTCGGTAACTTGAGCGGCATCACCAAAATTGTTGTCCTCCCGATCACAGGAGATAAATACGGTCAATAAAAGCCCTAAAAATATTGGGGCAGCTTTTAAAGTTTTCATAATATAATTTTTTCGAAGTTTATGTGGCAAATTTGGGAACACCCTGTCGCTTTAAAAAAACTATTCAACCTACGGTAGTAGAATTCCAACCAACGGTTAAAAATCGGGGATAATCCTAAAATGGGTCTCGTATCTTCAAATTATTGATGAAATCATACCATTGATATAATGTATGGCCCGGTTCGTTGAAAGCACTTGAAGGTTAATGCTAAATGGTGTACTTTTCCATTCGATATCAATGCATATGAACCGTATTTACTTGCATATTCTGCTATGGGTGCTCTATTTTACAGCGGCTACCCTATTTAAAGCGAATAATTTGGATATTGGGTATGCCATCAGGCATACCTTGGTTATAATTCCTATTCTTACCATTCACTATTATTTATATGGATATGTTGCGGTCAACCGTTGTTTAGAAAAGAAAAAATATGTGGGGTATGCACTATGGTCAATACTCTTTTTTGTGTGCTTTTACCTGTTAAAAATGCATTTGGTAGTTCCTAATTTTCAGGAGTATTATGCTTTGATTCCCGGGAGTTCCGTTTACCGGGAAGAGCGTGTAGTATCGGTCACCATGATTTTGGCCATGTTGTTAAGCACTATTTTTCATGTGTTGGAAAACCGAATAGAGCGGGAAAGGAAGGCACAGCTTCTGCTTAATCAGCACAATGAAGCTCAACTAATGTACTTGAAAGCGCAGATAAATCCCCATTTTTTGTTCAACGCGTTGAATAATATCTATTCATTGTCCGTTATCAAATCCGATAAGACACCTAAAATGGTATTGAACCTTGCCGACCTTTTAAGGTACAGTATCTATGAGGGACAAAAGGAAAAGGTTTTGATAAACAACGAAATTTTGCAGATCAATAAGTATTTTGAACTGTTTCAGGGAACACAAGAAGAAAAGGTGGACATTAATTTTGATGTCATTGGTGAAATAGCTGACCAAAGCATCGAACCTATGATTCTGATTCCAATTGTCGAAAACTGTATCAAGCACGGGGATTTTGGTACAAATCCAAATGCTTTTGTCAAGATAATTTTGGAAGTGGGTAGCAATAGTATTCGTTTCACCACATTGAATTCAACCAGTAAAGCCGACCGGCAAAAAGATGTAGTTGGTGGTGTAGGACTGGAGAACATCAAAAAGAGATTGCAACTTAAATATCCCAACGAGCATGTTTTTAGCGTTATGGACAGTGGGGAAGAATTTGAAGTGTTCCTGAACATTAAAAAATTAAATAGCCAATGAACACGATAAAAGTATTGTTGGTCGACGATGAATATTTGGCCCTGGACCTCTTGGAGAATTTTATAAAGGAAATACCTGACCTGGAGCTTGTAGACAAGGTTAAATCACCAATCCAAGCCGTTGAAATATTACATCGGGAAGAAATAGACCTACTTTTTCTGGATATTCAAATGCCCACCTTAAGCGGTATCAATCTTTTGAAAACCCTTAAACAAAAACCGGTCACTATTTTTACTACGGCCTATGCCGAACATGCGGTCGAGGCCTTTGGCCTGGATGCCGTGGATTATCTATTAAAACCCTTTTCCTTTGAACGATTTTTGCAAGGGGTGGTCAAAGCAAAGGAACAGTTGCATAAAACAAGGGTAAAACCATCAAATACAAATCTAGAAACTTCAAGGCCACAGGATGATTTTCTGTCCATTAAAGTAGGTGCCAAGTTGATAAAGGTATTTTTCAACGATATTTTGTTTGTAGAAGGTCTTAAGGAATATGTTAGAATCGTTACCCCTACGGAACGTCTGGTAACCTTAATGAGTCTCAAGGAATTGGTCGCTGTACTCCCGGAAAACGATTTCCTGCGCACACATAAATCTTACATTGTGAACATCAAAAAAGTAAGATCGGTCCAAGGTAATCTGTTACATTTGGATAAACATAAAATTCCTATAAGCAGGGATAAAAAATCGGATGTAGTCCAACGGATTTTTGGATAATCCCAAATGGCCGGGTTTTTAGCCTAGCCGCATGGATATGGATTGTAAAGTTTTACAAAACAAACAGTTTTCCAAGACAATCATCTTTCCTACCCATACGTTCCTTTAAACGGCCGTATTATGATACTATACGATAAAGAGAAAATATGAACTACTTGTACATTTCGCATTGATTAAAATGAAGCCAAAGCGATGTATCCGCAAAAGCATTTAGCAAGAATCGGGTTTTCAGAACTTTGGATACAGTTTATTTTTGTCCTATAAAATTAATGGAGATGAATGAGCAAGAACAACTTAATTATAATAGGATAGCCGAAGCTATCGATTATATCAAGGCCAACTTTAAGGAACAGCCCTCTTTGAGCAATATTGCGGAGAGTGTACGCCTAAGCCCCTATCATTTTCAACGCCTGTTTACCGAGTGGGCCGGAGTCAGCCCCAAAAAATTCATGCAGTATATCAGCATTGAATACGCCAAACAGTTGTTAAAGGAAAAACAGGCTACGTTGTTTGATGCAGCCTTTGAAACAGGATTGTCAGGCACCGGAAGACTGCACGATCTGTTTATCAATATCGAGGGAATGACTCCCGGTGAATTCAAGAACGGTGGGGAAAGTCTTTCTATCAATTATAGTTTTGCAGAAAGCCCGTTCGGGAACCTAATCGTCGCATCCACACCAAAGGGAATCTGCCATATGTCCTTTACGGAAAATCCGAAGAAGGCATTTTCGGATCTGAAATCAAGGTTTGCCAATGCTACCTACAATCAGGTAGTCGATAAGACCCAACAGGATGCTTTGTTCGTATTCCAAAATGATTGGAGCAGATTGAACCGTATAAAATTGCACTTGAACGCTACCCCTTTTCAATTGAAAGTATGGGAAACGCTGTTAAAAGTTCCTTCAGGCAATCTTACCACCTATGGTGCCATTGCCAAGGAAATAAAAAACCCAAATGCGTCAAGGGCCATAGGAACGGCAATAGGAAGCAATCCGGTAGCATTTTTGATACCCTGTCATCGGGTCATCCGGTCTTCCGGGGAAATAGGAGGTTATATGTGGGGTAATACCCGAAAGACCGCGATGATAGGATGGGAAGCATCTAGAAATTAGTATTTCACAACAATAATTCATTCAAACTTGAAAAATAAAAAAATTAATACATGTCGTAGCTGTGCTCTTTTGGCAACATCAATATTCATATTCATATCAACACCGATCAAAGCAACTACTACGATGGAAAAAAAGAAGCGGTCCTCCATATCCGGGGGCTATTGTAAGATATCAAGAGTAAAAATGGAAGAATGAGAAATAAGATAACGAAATTGGATTGGATCCGTATTACGGAAGAGATGCATTCAAATGGGTATGCAACAATCCCAGAATTATTGACCCCCGATCAATGTAACGAAATCATTGCACTATATGAAAAAGAGGAATTGTTCAGGAAAACGGTGGTTATGGAGCGTCATCGATTCGGAAAGGGAGAGTATAAGTATTTCGATTATCCCCTACCTCAAATCGTCCAAGAACTTAGAGCGTCGCTTTATACCTGTTTATCTCCCATAGCGAACGGTTGGATGAAAGCGTTGAAATTGGATGTGCAATTTCCTATGTCGTTACACGGTCTACAAGCGCAATGCTATGGGAACAATCAGAAAAAACCCACTCCGCTACTGTTGAAGTATGGCAAGGGAGGATTCAATACATTGCATCAGGATTTATATGGAGCTATATATTTTCCCATCCAGACCGTATTTTTCCTGACCCAACCGGAAGTCGATTTTACGGGTGGAGAGTTTGTACTTACCCAACAGACACCAAGGGCGCAGTCAAAGGCAATCGTTCTACATCCCAAAAAAGGGGATATGCTGATATTCGCTACTAATTTTAGACCCGTAAAAGGTGTTAAGGGATATTACCGGGCAAATATGAGGCACGGGGTAAGCGAAGTACAAAGCGGGAATCGGCGCACTTTAGGTATCATTTTTCATGATGCGATAAGCTGATGATAAAACATACCGATTTAAGTCCAATAGAGCTTAGGCAAAAAATCAAGAATAAAAGGATTACGTTGGGAGGTAATAGCATATTGAAGATTTATGGCACTTTGCATTGCAGATCGGGAAAAAGAATGAAAACAAAAAATAGGATTTTCTTTGTGAACGAAGTGGATGCCAGAAATGAGGGTTACAGGCCATGCGGACATTGTATGAGGGCAGCTTTTAAACTTTGGAAAGAAGAGTTCGATTAAAAATTTAAAAGGATTTCTTTCTGGGCTCCATAAAACGGACAGTTTATGGTACAATGATTTTTTAACTGATCTCTCAAAGTTTAAACAAATGATTTAAATCATGGTGAATATTAATGCTGGGCCGTAATTTTCCTTTCATATATGTACATATGGAATTTTCAAGACATCTATTGGCAATGGATTATTCGACCGAAATAAAATCTATACTTGAAGAACAGAATAAAAATGGCGGAGCATTTTGGTCCAGAGCAGATGAAGACATTCACGCTCCACATGGCAGTAGTACTATGGACACATTGGAAGTGTTAGGAGAATTAGGAGCTACCCCAAAAGATTACCCTATTTTAACAAAGGCGATAGCATTTTTATTTGATTATCAAACTCCTGATGGCAGTTTTAAATATTCAAGAACAAGTTCAAAACTTCCATGTATGACAGCGCGTATTCTTGCTGCACTCGGGCGACTGGGAGTTGCTAAAGATAAAAGAGCAAAAAAAAGCTACCAACAGCTTTTGGACACGCAATGGTCGGATGGTGGATGGAGGTGCAATACCGTAAAACTAGGAAAATCATCAGAAACGGATGCCAGTAATCCTGGTACAACTTTATATGTTTTGGATGCTTTTCGTTTTCGGGACAATACCCAAGAAGAAATGCATCAATTTGAGAAGGGTATCGATTTCCTATTAGGACATTGGGATACGAAACTGCCATTAGGGCCATGCACTTTTGGGATAGGTTCTCGATTTTTTCAAATTGAATTTCCTTTTTTGAGATATAATCTTTTCTACTACGTTTACGTATTATCATTTTATGGTCATGCATTAAAGGACAATAGATTTCAAGAAGCTTATCAAAAGATGTTGGTCAAAACTAGGAATGGAAAGATACTACCGGAGAACCCTCATAAAGCTTGGAGTAAATATGCCTTTGCTAAAAAAGGAGAAGTGAGTAATCTTGCAACCGAGCGTTGGAAAGAAATTGAATTTAATTTAAAGAAATAGCCTTTAAAAGTTAAATGTATCATGACTTTTATCTATGTCCCATTAAAGGAACGTGGCCGTTGCAGAACTCCCACCTTGCTGGCATTGTTCTTTCCATCTGCAGTTTTCCGGGACTAATTCTTTATTCCGATAGCCTTAAAAAAGGTATAGCAAAAAGTTCCTCCGCCTTCAGAGGTTTTGTAAAGATCTTGGACTCCCTTCTCAAATTCTTTTTTATCCATAATTTTCTGTTCTAAGGCCTCTTCGGAAATCCCTTTGATCATAGCCGTAAAGGTATTTCTAATGAACCCTTCCAATAACTTAGGCTTAGAATCATCTACGTATACTTGCCGTGGAGATACCATAATTTTACGGAATCCAGCATTGGATAATAATGGGTAAAGTTCCCTTCCTATATTTGCATTCCCTCCATTTTTAGCCTGTAACAGCACCTGTGCCTCAACTGTTTTTCTAGCGGCGGAACTGTCCGGATGAAAATACGTGGAACCATGGTCACCTTCAATTACGGTTATGGTACCTTCTGTTTTAAGAACTCTCTTTAATTCCTTCAATGCCTCAAGAGGGCGAGAAAGGTGTTCTAGGACAAAGCAAACAAAAATATGGTCGAAACATTCGTTTTCAAAAGGTAGTTCGAAAATATCGGCCACCTGTAATTCTACATTTTCCAGAAGGTTTTTCTCAACGGTTTCCTTTGCTTTTTCCAAGGATGAAACGGAGACATCCACAGCAATAAATTTGGATTCACGGTTTATGGAGGCGATTGTTCTTGTCTGGGCCCCGACTCCGCAACCTGCCTCCAAAATAAAAGACCCTTTCTTCCATTTTGAGTCCCAATGCAGTACTTCCGCAATGGAGTTAGCCTGATCGTTCAATCGAATCGACTCTTCAAGGGAATATCCGTGAATATAATCTTTGATCTGGTCCTGATTCATTTCCTGAATAGTGGCCTCCGCCTTTTTTAGTCGATTTAGAATTTCCTTGCCGGCATCTCTCAAAGCTTTTCCAGAAGGTGTAAAAAGTAGTTTGTTTTTGACCCGGTAGAATATCTGGGTATCCAGCCGGGATTCTAATTCTTTTAATTGATGGCTTAAAGCCGATGGGGTAAGAAAAAGTCTTTTTGCGGCATCTTTAAGCGTGCCCGTTTCTTCAATGGTATCGATAAGTTTTAAATGTCTGATTTCAATTTGGCTCATTACGCTTTCTATTTAGGCCAAAATACGATAGGGAATGCGATGTTAAAAGCGAAAAGCCATGAAAAAAATTCAAGGTAGGATTCAGTTTTTTTCATGTTTCGAGTGCGGCATATGTACTGTACCTTCAAAATCCCGTGCCATAGATCGGTATTTTAAGGGATAATGAATACTGATTGAAAAACTGTTAAATTTGTTTTGATCGTTTAATAGATGTATCATCCAATGATCATATTTGAGCGTTAGCGACAACAAAAGAACACAGAAAAAATAATGAAAATATTAGTTACAGGCAGTAGCGGACATTTAGGTGAGGCAATTGTAAGGGAGCTGAAAAGAGCCGAAATAGATTATATTGGCATTGATATAAATCCATCGGAATTCACCACTCAGGTAGGCTCAATAACAGATAGGGAATTAGTTGGCCAAATTGTAAAAGAAGTGGATTTTATAATTCACACGGCAACACTTCACAAGCCGCACATAGCAACACATACAAATCAAGACTTTGTGGACACAAACGTCTCGGGAACATTGAATTTGTTAGAGGAAGCTCAAAACAACACTATTAAAGGTGTTATCTACACAAGTACAACAAGTACTTTCGGAGATATGCTTGCCCCCCCACCGAACCAGCCTGCGATTTGGATAACCGAGAACATAAAACCCATCCCAAAGAATATATATGGAGTCACAAAAAATGCGGCGGAAGACCTTTGCCAGTTATTTTATCGTAATTATGGATTGCCATGTTTGATATTAAAAACATCACGCTTTTTTCCAGAAGAAGATGACAAAAGACAGATAAGGGAAAACTATGAGGATTTGAACATTAAAGCCATTGAATATCTATACCGTAGAGTGGATATCGAAGATGCCGTGTCCGCACATATGCTCGCAATTAATAAAGTACAAAAAATAGGATTTGGCAAATACATTATAAGTGCAACTTCTCCATTTCAAAAAAAAGATTTAATACGGTTAAATACGGATGCGAAATCGGTCGTAGAAAGAACATTTCCTGAAGTTAAACGTATATTCAAAGAAAAAGGCTGGAAAATGTTGCCCAAGATCGACCGAGTATACATAAACGAAAAAGCGAGGAACGAATTGGATTGGAAACCTAAATATGATTTTGACCATGTTTTAAATTGCCTACGGGAAAACAAGGATTTTCGCAGCAAATTGTCGTTAGATGTTGGAATAAAGGGGTATCATAACGAAACTTTCGATGAAGGTCCTTACCCCGTGTTGGATTTATGAAGATACCGACTGCCAACAATAGTATGTATCATTCGTTATGGTTTATTGCCGTACCAAAATAAAAGTATAACTCTAGCCGAACCATTAAAATCCCATTTTTCGAAAAGTCCCAAAAACGGATTATAGTAAAAACTTTTATTTGATAGTCAAAGTGCTAGTGCTACTTACGTACCTTCTTTTTCTTAGGGGTTTCCTATGGATAGGGGTCAGAACCAACAATTATTTGTTGCAAATCATATCCAAAATCCTGATTGGTGTTATGGTCTTAATTCTGGGTTATGATATTATTTCGCTTTTCTATAATTCGGTCGATTCTATTATTATACAGATGGGTATTGCGGTAGTATTTGGTATATTGAGTATTATTTTTTGGTATAGCCCTAACTAAGCTCCGTTGTTTATTGGGCGTAATTTGTGTATTTGCCGGAACTCTTTAAATCATTGGAGGTTGCTTTTTTCTTTTTGTAAATCCAATCGGATTTCCAATACTGCCGTTAGCTGGATTATTGGAAGTCTTTATTATTCAGAAAATGCTACAAACGCTTGATATTAAAAACAGATTTTCGACTTAAATAAAAACTCTAGATATTTTGTAAAAATCAAAAACCGATACAACTATGAATAAACTAATAATAGTAATGGTCACCGTAATCTTTCTTGCCTCCTGTAATCAAAAAAAGAATTCCAAAGAAGAAGGGAAAAATGAAATGGGGATTATCAAGGACTCGTTGACCGCACAACTTGACGATCTAGTTGGACAGGGATATATCAATGGATTTGGGGTCGCAATTGTTAATCAAGATACAACCTTATATGCCAAGGGATTTGGATATGTCGATGTCGAAGAGAAAGCCCCTTACACCAAGCACACGCTCCAAAATATTGCTTCGGTTTCAAAAACGCTGATCGGAGTCGCTCTCCTTAAAGCACGGGAAATGGGAAAATTAAATCTGAACGATCCTATAAATCAATATTTACCCTTTGAGGTGTTCAATCCGAATTATCCTGAAGAACCCATTACAATTCAACATTTGGCCACACATACCTCCACAATACAGGACGGCGACCTTTATGGGCAGAAGTCCTATATTCTTAAAAATGCCGATGAATATGAAAAAGCCCAATCGATGCCTATCTCAGGGGAATTTAATTTACCGGATGCCGATATGGATATGGGCGACTTCCTTAAGAACTTACTCTCTAAAGAGGGAGCTTGGTATAGTAAAGCAAACTACTTGGAAAAAAAGCCTGGTGAATTGTACGAGTATTCAAACGTAGGAGCCACACTTGCCGCCTATATTGTGGAATTGACGACCCAGCAATCGTACACCGAATTTACTACTCAATATATTTTGGAACCCTTGGGAATGTCATCTTCTGGCTGGAGGTTTGAGGACATAGACATCTCCAAGCATACAAAACTGTATGCTTTGTCCGGGGATGAAATCCCGTTTTACAGCCTTGTCACCTATCCAGATGGCGGGTTGATAACTTCGATTAACGATTTTAGCAACTACTTGTCGGAGTTGATCAATGGCCACTCAGGAAAAGGGGCACTACTCACAAAAGAGAGTTACAATCTACTTTTTTCCGAATTACTAGCGGCGGATAATTTTAACGAAAGGGGTGCCGAAAATCCATTCGATGACGAATATAATTCGGGCGTTTTTTTTGGCCATACCCCGGCGGGATATATTGGCCACACCGGCGGAGACCCTGGGGTATCTACATTTATGTTCTTCGACCCCAAAACTAAAACAGGCAGACTACTTTTTGTGAATACGGACCTTGACCCAAAGGGCGCGAAACAATTCTATACCATATGGAACATATTAGGCGATTATGAAATAAAACTGAACACTAAAATTAACAATTAAAGACCCGCAAACAATGACCATGGAGAAATTACATCGTTTAAAAACTATCGCCTCGGCCATAATAACTCGTGAATGAACGTTATTTTTTTTACGATTGCCGGGGTAATTACAAAAGGATATACGTCTGGGATTCCCATTGCCCTATTGATGCTATTGACCGCAAATGATAAGGGTACACAAGTTTGTAGGATGGTTGCGAAGTCTTTTATAGTGTAAGGGTCCAATGTTGCCTCTATCTTCATGTTTTCCGAAACTTCTGTGGGATCTACCTTCAAACGAAAAAAATGAGCCGTTTCCACCATATCCATGATATGCAGATAATGTGCCCAAGTCTCCGCCCAATCCTCCCATGGGTGCGATGTGGCATATTTGCTTATGTAGGATTCTCGCCAGTTTTTAGGTGCACCCTGTTTATAATAGGCTTGCAGGGCATCACCATAACTTACTTCTTCATTTCCAAAAATTTCCCTGAATTCCTCTAAAACATATTTCTGGTCGGAAACCAATCGCTCCCAGAAGTAATGACCCACTTCGTGCCTTAGGTGTCCTATTAGTGTACGGTAAGGCTCTTTCATATCCTTTCTTGTTTGTTCTCTGATAACGGAATCTGCCTCTCTGAGCAAGATGGTAATAACACCATTTGCATGCCCGGTCATGATTTTAGGATTGTTCCTTTTGGCTATAAAATCAAAACACAAGCCTTCATTGTTAACCATCTTGCTTGGCAAATCCAAACCAATTTTTTGAAGCTGATAAATGAGTCGGTGCTTGGCAATTTCTAAATTTTTCCATTTTGGAAAATTCTCTTTGTCGGAAAGATTAGGTATCGTCCTATTTAACTGGCAAGCTGGGCAATAATTGTGTGTATCGCCTTTTTCCAAAAGCCAATTACAAACTTCGTATTCCTTGTTTTTACAATACTTGTACTCAATTTTTTCGCGATCGGAAATCAGGGGAAAACTAAGAGGGTCAAAGGTTATCATTTTACGATCACGGTCGCGATAACCGCAGGAATGTCCACAGTTTTCACATCCGTTGTTTTCAAAAAATAATGGATGATCACAATGACCACATTGAAAAATCTTCATAGATCTAACTTTAAGAATGACTCAAAGGTTACTATTATTGGATATTTCCCCGGTCTGTTGGATACCTTAAATGAACTATAGTATCCAGTATTTCTTAGAAACAAAGATGGCGCATATTTTTCACCTGTCTCGTTTTATATAAGCGAACCCTAAAGACCATTTATAACAAAGGTATTAAAGATGGTATTATTGAGACGGAATCCTATCCCTTCTACAATTATCAAATCAAAACTAACCCGACAGAAAAGAGGGCCATCAATGTTGCGTATATCAGAAACCATAAACACTAACAATTTCCAAGGAAACTTCAATGCATCACAATCTGGATTTTTCCATATCCGCTCCCGTTTTGGTATTCGTCTCCTTCACTTTTTTATTTCCAAAAGGATACGTGTACGCAATCCTAAAAATACGTGAAAAACCGGATTCGGAATTATATTCTCCATCAAACTCGTCTCCAAAAGCCTCCCTGGTAAGTGACCCTACACTCCAACGCACATCAAAAGTCTCAAAAATATCGGCCACGGAAAATTGTAGGCTGCTCCCATTTTTGAATTCCTTTTTTAAGCCAGCGTTCAAGACACCAAAACCGTAGATTTTGCCACTTCCGTTAAAATGCCGTGAAGTATACCATCCGGAGAGTTCCAAAGAGAAATTCCGTGGCATTCGTATGGTCTGGTTACCATTAAAATTAAAGTGTACATAATCATGGGTAATCTTTTCATCGGTATGTAATAGCTTAAACTCGCGGACACCCAAAGTGCCATTAAAGTTCATGCTCCACCAAGAGGTAAATTGAATGGGGATATTAGTCTGTAGGTCTAAATTCCGTTGGTATTCCAAATTTACGGGAGCTATCACGGCAACGTTGCTCTGTGCATTTCTGGTCACCTGAAAACGGGCAATAGGATTTTTCTCATTGGAGGACATTAGAGAAATACTAAAAGATTTATTGCTGTAGGTGAGGCTCATATTATCGGTTATTGCGGGAAGCAGTTGTGGGTTTCCGCTGAATACGGAAGTAGGACTGTTGTAAATCAGAAACGATGCCAAATCGGAATAGTTGGGCCTTGTAATTCGTTTATTATAGGCAAAGTTCAAGGATGTAGTATCCGAAAAAGAACGGGTAATAAATACCGAAGGAAAGAGTTTTCCAAAGCTACGGTCCAGAGTGGCATCGTCAAATGCTTGGTCCCAATACTCATAGCGCAGGCCCAATTGCACCTCCAGTTTTTCATTGAACGTATAATCGGCAAGGGAATATACGGCACCAATGGTTTCCTTGTTTTCGATAGTGCTTATAAAACGGTCGTCGGCTACAAAATCATCGCCTTGCAGAATTTCGATACGGGCTTCGTTGACCGTTTCGGATAGCGAACCCTTTACACCACCTTCAGCCGATAGGTCTTCATTGATAATATGTTTATAATCCAGTTTTAACACCCCGACATTGATATCGGTTTCATTGAATCCGCGGTTTCCCCTATTGTAGATTTCGTTATCGGGCTGAAAAGGGTCGCCATTCTCATCAAAATAGGAATTGTTTACCAGATTTGGACTTTGGTTGTTGTAATAGATGTAGTCCACTGTAACGGCCAAAGTATTGTCGTCGGTTTTCTTTTCAAAATATGTAGAGGCATTGAAATTTTTTAGGTTTCCATCACCATTTAAACTGATTTGGGCTTCCAAAAAAGGATTATCGGTAAAATCATATAAGCCCCTATTTTGGGTAAGCACCATCGGTCTGGATTGATTGAACAATAGGTTGGCACCGAACGAGGACGAATCCGAAAGGCTGTGGTCATAACTCAAATTGATATTGTGGTTACGATTTATCTGTTGTGTACGACTGGTAAAGTCAATGGCCGTATTTCCACCCAAAGCGGGTATCTCCGATGTTCCTATTCCTCTAAATCCACTGTAGGTATCATCATAGGAAAAGGTATAGGAACCAAATAGGGTAGCACGTTCACTTCCATAATTCAAGGAAAGGCCGGTGGTTTGTTTAGGGCCTTCGCCATAGCCTGCACTTAGATTGAAGTTTCCACGGATACCCAAAGTTTCATTTTTGGTCATCACAATATTGATGATCCCGGCATTACCATCTACATCATAACGCGCAGAAGGGTTGGTCAATAGTTCAATTTTTTCAATGTTATCGGCACTTATTCCGTTAAGCATGGCAATCAGGTCGGCAGTAGGAATCCGTTGTACCTTTCCATTGATCATAATGAGCGTTCCACTTTTTCCGTTCAATGAAAAACTATTGTTGCGTTGATCTAAAATTACTCCGGGAGAACGCTCCAACAATTGCAGAACCGTACTGCCTTTGGTCAAAATACTCTGTTGTACATTGATGATGCTACCTTCTTGGGTACGTTGTATCAGTTTGCGCTGTCCGGTGACTTCCACACCTTCTAGGGTAGTCACTTCTTCGTTCAAGATAATAGGAGGGTAGGTTTTTTTAAAATTAACACCTGAAATTTCAAAAAGTTCGGAATTCCATGTTTTGAAGGATAAAAGGCTGATGCGGAGTATATAGGTGCCTTTATTGGAAAATTCGATTCCAAAAATCCCTTCCTCATCGGCTATACTTCCTGTCTGCAATGTGGAGTCGTTGGCACTATAAATCATTATGTTGGCATAAGCAATGGGATTACCATTGGTATCAATGACCGAACCTGATATTTGCCCAAATACTATTTTTGCAAATCCTAAAAGTAATAAAACAAAAAGACTACATGATTTCATTGTTAAGAATTTGAACGCAAGTAGCACCCATTACAATCCATTTGAAAAAGAGAATGACCAAGGGGTGGTTTTTAGGTACCACATGAAGAATAGCAGATTTTCATGCCGATTTCCTTCAATAACGGTCCAATACTGCCTTTGGTCAATAAAAACTGACCTGATATCAAGTTGTAAAGGGTGGCGTTTGATAAAGAAAGGTTACCATCGTATCTTGTCATACATACAACTTTAATTCTTCTGAAGAAACCATGTCCACAAATACTATTTTTTACTTTTTGGAACGCTATAAAATGCACCATGTCCTGTTTTGGGCAGGGTACCATTTTTCATGGTGGACGTTGTTTTCGGGGAGTCTAACCGATGTATTCCAAACAATTACGGAACCTCACGGAATCGTCAAGTATCTTGGTTATGTCCTATTTCAGGCTTTGGGCGTCTATTTCTGTTTGTACGTACTGATCCCCAAATTTCTTCAAAAAGGGAAGTATCTTGTTTTCTTTTTATCGACCCTTGTGGTGGTACTATTGATGTCTATCGCAATTACGGCAAACTATTTTGTTGCAGCAGCCGTAGCTAATACCGATGTATATGAACTGTTCCGTATCTCACCGCCAACACCTTATACCATTTTCAAGTATAATGCATTATCGTCCTGTATGGCGGCAACCACTTTGGGTATGAGCATCAAACTGACCAAGATTTGGATCGATTCCCAAAAACGACAACAGGTCTTGGAAAGGGAGAAATTGGAAACCGAGTTGAAATTCTTGAAATCACAGTTCAATCCACATTTTTTGTTCAATACCATCAATTCCATTTTTGTACTTATCAATAAAAATCCGAAGATGGCCTCCGATTCCTTGGTAAAATTTTCCAGCCTGTTACGGTATCAACTTTATGAGTGTAACAGCCATAAGATTCCTTTGAAAAATGAACTGGCCTATATCGAAAGTTTTATGGAACTGGAAAGTCTTCGTCAAAACCAAAATTTTGAACTCAATACCAATATGCCCAAACTGGGAGATGGGCCTACCATTGCTCCTTTTATATTGATTCCTTTTATCGAAAATGCCTTTAAACACCTTTCCGAAGACCAAAAACTAAAAAAATGGATTCATTTGGATATAGCTTTGGAACAGGGAGCGTTGCATTTTGAACTGGTAAACAGCACCAATTTTGAATTGCAGCATTCGTTGCCCGAAGGAGTTGCCTGTAGTGGATTGGGGCTTAAAAACGTAAAACGGCGATTGGCCATCATTTATCCGGATGACCATTTGCTAGCTATAACCAAAGGAAAGGATACCTATATCGTAAAATTACGATTGAAATTACAAGAAGAAACTGTAGCGACATTAAAAAAAGTAGGCGGATGATGAACTGTATCGTAATCGATGATGAGCCGCTGGCCCGTGAATGCATTGCCAATTATATTGGGCAAGTAGATTTTATGAATTGTGTGGGCACCGGTATTTCCGCCTTGGAAATTCCCCAATTACTGGGAGAAAATAATGTAGATGTACTATTCCTGGATGTACAGATGCCTATGATGAACGGGCTGGAATATCTAAAATCCAACCCCAAACCCCCGATGACCATTTTAACGACCGCTTTCCCCAACTATGCTATTGAAGGGTTTGATCTGAACGTGCTTGACTATCTGCTGAAACCCATTGCTTTTAACCGATTTTTTACGGCGGCTACCAAGGCCAAGCAACAAATGGAGCTGCTACAGAAGCAGCATGTTTCCGTCTCCAAAGAGGAGGAGCGGACCTGTTTCTTTATCAGGTGCGATGGTAAATATGAAAAAATCTACCATGATGAAATCCTTTTTGTCGCCGCAATGCAGAATTACGTCATCATCCATACCGATAAACGAAAATATATCAGTTTACTTTCCCTAAAGGATGTAGTCAAAAAGCTAGATTCCCATGCTTTTTTACAGGTACATAAATCATATATTATTGCTTTGGATAAAATTGAAGGTGTTGCACAGCACGAAATACGGATACGGAAACATAAAATTCCGTTGAGCCGTAATTACAAGAAAACAGTGCTGCCAAAGATTTTAGGCGATAATTTATGGAACGGTAAGATTTAAATGGAGTTGTATTGTGAATGGTCTTCATCTATTGGGATAGGCTAAACTAAAGATTTAATCAACGGCATTTAAAACGTCTTCCTGTAATAATGTAAATATTCTGGACAAAAACCGTCCAATTATTTTACAAAACATTATCGGAGGCAAAGAACTAATGTCTACAAGTATTTGATTATCAGATAATTGACAATGTGGTATAATATTAGATGAAAAATTTACATCCTTCGGGTGTTTTCTTTAACCGGATATGCATCGAAAGCAAGCTTTATCAAATCAACAAACGGGAACCATGTACAAAACCTATCTAAAATTAGCTTTCCGCCGGGCAATAAAAAATCCGTTGGATACCGCTATCAACCTATTTGGTCTTTCTATTTCTATTGCATGCTGCCTAATCATTTTTCTTTATGTAGCCAATGAATTTAAATATGATCAATTTCATACCGAGGTTGATAAAATATATAGGATTACGACCAGTGAGACATCTGAAGGGAACATTCGGAATTATGCAAATTCTTATCTACCCTATCTTCCATTATTGGAATCCCAACGATCAGAAGTTCAGAATGCCGTTCGGTTGTTTCCACAAAACGTCCGTGTGGCCAAGGTGGACAAAAGTGTTGATTTTCAGGAAGAAAACTTTTATTATGTAGATCCAGATTTCTTCGATTTATTTTCCTTCTCACTACTTGAAGGAGATATTAACACGGTACTAGAAGATCCGAACAACTTAGTAATAACCAAGAAAATTGCAATTAAATACTTTGGCGATGCCAAAGCTATTGGCAAGGAATTAATAATCGAAAAAAACACCTCATTGAAGATAGCCGGTATTCTCGCTGATATTCCGTCAAATTCAAGTCTAAAATTTGAAATGATAGCTCCTATGAAGGCAGCAGAGGATATTATGGGTTCATGGGTCGCCGATGCCAACAAGACTTGGCACTATCCGCCGGTTTATAGCTTTGTGAAATTTAGATCGGATACTGATAAGGCATCGCTTGAACAGCATCTAAATACCTTTGAAGATGAATTTGTACCTGAATATATTAGGAAAAAACGATCACATTCCTTTCAAAAACTCTCGGAAGTCCATTTTTCAAATCTTGAGAGTGAAATGCGGCCATCATCCAACAAGAATGTGTTATATATTTTTATGGCCATTGGCATTGTTATTCTATGTATTGCTGCATTTAATTTTATCAACCTTTTTCTTGCCAGATTAGTATTACATTTTAAAGTTGTGGGAATTCAAAAAGTGAATGGGGCCAGGAATAGTCATATGTGGCAAAAAAATACGGTCGAGGTCTTCTCCTATATTTTTATTTCGGTATTCTTGGCCATTGTATGGGTTTTACTATTCTTGCCGGTTTTTAATCCCTTAATGAATAGTGAGGTTATCCTATTCTCCGAAGATACATTGGGTGTGTGGGTTCTTTTATTGGCACTATTACTTGTAATTGGTTTTCTCACTTCAACCATTCCTTCGGTCATTGTTTCACGGTTTAAACTGATTACTATACTAAAAAGTAAAAATCTATCCTTCTTTCAAGGAAAAAAAACGATTTCAACGCAATCAATGTTTGTTGTATTCCAGTTTTCAATAGCCATAGTACTGATAATTGCTACCATTGGCATGCAATCGCAAATGGGTTTTATGAAGGATAAGTACTTGGGGATGGTAAAGGAGAATATTATTGTTATACCTGTAAGGGATGAATCCGTCCAGAAAAATTTTACCCTTGTAAAACAAAAACTATTACAATTGAACGGGATCAATAATGTTTCGGCTATTTCTAATTTCCCCTGGGCGGTGGGGTACTATGATTTTGAAACCACATTCAAGAACAAAGGAAATGAAGTAAAGGCAAATGCCCCCACTTTATTGGTGGATCAAAGCTTTATTGAAACTATGGGTATGACCATGGTAAAAGGAAGAGGTTTTTCAAAGGATTTTAGTACAGATTCGACCGCTTTTATTATAAATGAAACTGCCGCAGTTGAATTTGGTATTAAAGATATCGAAGATGTAGAACTACTTATGGCCAGTGTGACATCCGGGAACCCGAAAAAGGGAAAATTAATTGGGATTGTGAAAGATTTTCACCTTCAGTCATTGCATGAAGTAGTTCAACCCTTGATACTAACAATTTCACCTCACTCATATTTTATAGACAATCTAATTGTTAGTATTAGTGGTGAAAATACAATAGAGCAGATCGATTTAATAGAGTCGCAGTTGCAGGAAGTAATCCCGGACCTGTTATTTGATTTTTTCTTTTTGGATGAAGCATTGGAAGAATTGTATCAGAAGGAAAGGAAAATTAATGTCTTGTATAATTATTTTTCAATTATTGCCATCATCATTGCATGTCTTGGATTGCTTGGTATCGTTACCTTCTCCACAGCTCAACGTACTAAAGAAATTGGCATTCGAAAAGTTCTGGGGTTTTCTGTGATGGGTGTCGTCACCTTGGTGACAAAGGATTTTTTAAAATTAGTCTTTGTATCCATAATTATAGCAACGCCTTTGGGTTGGTTGTTCCTGAGCAAATGGTTGGAAGATTTTGCCTATAAGATAAATATAGGTTGGTGGATTTTTGTAATAGCAGGGGTTATCGCCCTTTTGTTTGCCCTTTTAACAATAAGCTATCAGGCTGTCAAAGTAGCATTGACCAACCCCGTAAAAAGTTTGCGCACGGAATAGGCTTATAAAATGGCCGTTTTATAGGACAGCTCTCCTCATAGGCTTTCTACAAGATTGGTCATTGCCGCACTTGTCGATTTAAAGCCAACAACTGATATGATCGCTGCAATTACCAAAACTCTTGCTACCCTAAAGTTTGTTAATTGGATATTCATAGTTTCAGTTATGAAATATCATGTGACTCTACACAAAAATAGGATGTAATTAGGTTGGCTTTTTGAGTGCCAAATAGTCTCTATTCAAAAAAACGAAGGATAACCGCAAGAAATGGAGTAAAAAAGCATCTAATTCTACATAATACTCTTTTTAATCAAAAAAATATAAAAATGAAACACTTAAAATTCACTCTTTTCCTTTTTTTAGGAGCTATTGCTTTTATTTTATCCTGCAGCAGTGATTCGGAAAATACTGATGATGATGATACAGATGGAACACCGGATGCGGTCAGTACACCACTATCCGCATTTGATGAATTTAATCCCGATGCGGTAACCATTTCATTTGACGGAGATGAAATTACCATTGATTCAAATGGTTTGCCAAACCACACTTCTCCATACTGGGCTACTACAGAACCGTTGTATATAGAGCCGGTCGTGGCTTCACACTTAACTCCTGGTGGGATTGGAAGTGGTAGTTTTGTTGTTACCGTTCCGTCTGCACCAGAAATAGCGGCTTCTAGTTCGGCTACAGGCTTAGGCCCGATTGGTATTTCTGTAACGGGTGTCCCTATTTTCAATGATACCGAAGGACCCAATAGGCCCTTAGAAGAAGAAATCGCCCAAACATTTGATTATGCCGGGGCCCATAATGGCCCGTCGGGTTATCATTATCACGTAGAATCCTCCGATGTGCCTGAAAATACAGTGCTTTCCCATGATGATGAAAAATTGGTGGGTATTATGGCAGATGGGTTTTTAATTTATGGAAGAAGATGTAATTCAACCGGAGATTACCCAACGGACTTGGATGTTTCAGGAGCACATGCTTCATCAACACAACACAGTGATGGCGAAGAATTTTATCATTATCATATTATAAATGAATTTTATTTAGGATCTATAATCGCCCTTTTTGCTGTTGATTTGCAGGGTACCCCTAATAGTATTATGTAACAATACATTGAACTGGTTTAAACCAGTTCATTAGATTATAGATTCAAAAGAAACCATCATTCGCATTTTCTTCTGACTGCAGGTGGTTTCTATTTAATACTTAGCTCAAGTAGAGTTCACTAACTACGAGCGTAAAAATCATTAAAAATGAGAATAAAATTTAGGTCGATTTTGTTTTTAAGCTTGCTATGGATAGGTTGTTCTGAACAAAAAGAAAAACCGTCAATTAGGAGTAATGATGATATGTTGTTGGAGAATAATATCTTATTGGAAGTGCCGGAAACCATGGTTTCAAAATCAGCGGTAAAGTATGATCACCAAAAATCGTTGTGGACTTTAAACGATCGACCCTATTCCGGATTCGTGGTCAGCTATTATCCAGATGGTACCATGAAAGAAAAGTTCGGAATCTTGCATGGTAAAAAGCAAAACAAATTTATGCAATGGTACCCTGACGGGCATTTAAAAAATGTTGCAAATTATTACAAGGGGAAATTACATGGCGAAAAAAAAATATGGTCCGGAGATTCGGCACATGTATTAATTGCACAATTCAATTATCATACAGGCAAGGCCCATGGAGAACAAAAGAAATGGTATCCAACCGGCGAGCTTTACAAAAAGCTGAACTTAATCGGGGGAAAAGAAGAAGGCTTACAGCAGGCATTTAGAAAAAATGGCGTTTTATATGCCAATTACGAAGCTAGGGAAGGTAGAATTTTTGGGATGAAAAAAGCCGCGCTTTGTTATGGACTGAAAGATGAAAACGTCAAATACAAAGAGCGATAGTAAGACTTAGGACTATCTCACAGTTCTTCTTTTTTCAATGTTTTCACATCCGTAATCAATTGTCTGATAGATGTCTTGTTCAGGCCATTATATATTCCTCGAATATGTTTGTTTTTATCAATAAGCAAGAAATTTTCCGAGTGTAAAAAATCATTGATATCCTTTGGAACCCCAAGATTATTCTCAACGAAATAGTGTTTTCTCCCGAGGTTGTAAATTTCCATTTTGTCGCCGGTCACCAAATGCCATTTGTTATCGATAACATCATTTCTTTCAGCATACGTTTTAAGAACGGAAACGGAGTCTATTGACGGCGTCACGGAATGTGACAATAACAATATCTCGGAATCTTCTAAAAATTCTTCCTGCAGTTTTTGCATATTTCCGGTCATTTTTAAACAAATACCAGGACAAGTGGTAAAAAAGAAATCGGTAATATATAGTTTGTCCTCAAAAGTCTTTTGAGTAATGGTATCTCCCAATTGATTTACCAATTTAAAATCCGGAATCTTATGAAACTCCCTCACTTCTTCACTATTCGGGGTCAGCCAATGAGGTGTAAAAGATTCATCGCTGTAGTAGGGCAGGTATTCTACTCTGCTCGTTTCTTCAACTACAATGTTCTCTTTACTCCGTTCTTTTTTACAACCTGTAAGAAGTGTACTTACAAGAATCATAACCACCTTGATTTTATTTGTCTCTAACAATCTCATCTTTAAATGATAAAATGAATTAACTCTTTTAATCCTAAAAATGCATTCGTTTTCCCATCAACTTTTATGGCTTCATTAGTAGGCCTTAGATGTAATTTTTTTTGAAAAACTTGTGCCAGTATCATAATTTGAAAAAGCTTCGCAATCTCTTGCGAAGCCTTCCTCATCAACCAATAACCAAACCAACTTAGATTTTTGTCTACAGATTACTTTAATAACCACTTACTGCTGTAGCATGTTGTGAAACATACGCATTCAATTCTCTTATTACCGCCTCAAAGTCTAAGCTATTATTTAAAAAGGTATAAACAGATTCTCCCATGGCTTGCAATGTGCTATTGTCTTTTAGGCCCTCTTTCTGGTTTCGGGGCTTTCTCAAATTCTTCCGCTGTTATAAATCCGTCTTCATCGGCATCAATTTTTTCAAAGTCTTTTTTTAAGCGTCCTTTGATTTCGCTTTTTGAAAGTTTCCCGTCTTCATTGGCATCCATCTGTTCGATCAGCTCTTCAAATGTGGGTGGTTCTTTTCTTTCCTGTCGATTTTGAGATTGTGCAAAAGAGCTTGTAGAGAAGAATACTATTATTCCGAAAGCCACTAGAACTGTTTTAACTGTGTTGATTTTCATATTTCTAATTTTACGTATTTGATAGTTTAGATGATATCGTTTTAATAAACTTGTGCAAGCTTTTGTTAAAAAAAGCACAAAAAAAGACCCTAATATAGTTAGGGTCTACCGCTTTCAAGCTGTTTTTAATTTTTGGGGGGAGGCGGTTGTCTATGCTCACGGCCTAAGCCGTTTTGAGGTCTGTTACCATCCGCAGGGCCTTGTTGCCGTAAACCATCCTTTATTATTGTCTTAAAACGTTTTTTTTGATTTTCGTTACATATTTCGCTAACGGAACTGAAAAATCGAAAGGTCTCCAATGCTTTGACTTTCTCCATATTTGCTATTTCTGTAGAAATAGCCTCTATCTCCGAATCATTGAAACTTTCATCAGATATCTTATCGAACAACGCATCCTTGGAAGCTCTAATTTCACTACGAAACGAATTTATTTTTTCACGATGCGCCCTGTCAAGTGCCTCAAATTTTTGCAATTGTGTTGCATCAAACTCCAGCTGATCGGCAATAAAGTTGGCCTGACCATGTCTTTGAGGCCTTGCTTTGTCTGATGTTCCAAAATGTTTGAACAAGAAGAAACCGTTCATTACGAGCAAAAACCCGAGAATAATATATAAGAGTAGATTTTTCTTCATGCTATTTAATTTTGGTAGAAGTATGAATCCTTATCCGTTTCTGAAAGTCCGTATACTTCGGCAAAGTTCTCAACTTTTTCCACATATTTGTTGTCCATAGTATTTGATAACAAAGCAACGGTGTTACTAATAACGAGGGCAATAAGGATTACAGCCTGATAACGAGGAGTGAGCCAGTTGAAATAGGATGCGCCATCTTCTTTTTCCATATTCCTTTGGACCATTTTGTTGAGCACCTTGTCCTTGAAAAAAGGAGGTGTTTTAACGGCCTTAATACCTGAAACACTATCAAGCGTTTCCTCTACTAAGCGGTCAATATTACTTTTACTTTCCATTCGCTTGGTTTACATACGTTCTTTTAAGATGCCATTAACATAAAAAACTTGCGCTAATTGCTGTCTTTTTTATAATAATCATGTAATAGTTTTTGCAAATTCTTTTTTGCCCTGAACATCAAAGATTCAACTGAAGATATGCTTTTTTTGGTAATCTCGGATACCTCCTGATGACTCAGGTCATCTATTTTGTTAAGGGTATATACTATACGCTGTGCCTCTGGCAACCTATTGATCGCTGCAAATAAAATTTCGCTTTTCTCTTTATTTTCTAGCTGTATTCCCGGGTGGTTGAACTCCGTAAAATAGGAGCTTCTGTCTATGGGAATATCATTCCCCAATAGCGATTGCCTAAACCCAAAACGCTTTCTTGTGTTCTTCTTTCGAATAAATTCCAAACTCTTGTTGATGGATATGCGATATATCCACGTTGACAGTTTGGAATTTCCCTTAAATTTTGAAATGGAATTAAAGACCTCTACAAACACATCTTGCGCGATATCCTCCGCATCTTCTTTATTTGGCACAAAAGAAATACAAGTGCTGAATACCTTTTGTTGGTATTCATCGAGCAATCGACCATAGGCCTCATTGGTTCCCTCCCGTAAAGCTTCAATGAATTTTTTCTCTTCCACCCATCGGATTTGGTTTACAAATTACATAAATCAAACTATAACTATTAGTTTTCTTGCACAAATGGTTTGGAAGGTGAAATCAAAAACCGAATGAATTTTCAATTTGTAAATATACTTGATATGATAGTCAAACTAAGAATGGGTGGATATTGGAATTGTTAGATTTGCTCTTATGGTAATCTTAATGACGATATTAACTCGCTCTATCAAAACTTAATGTGACAGAATGATTATAAATGAACCCTTTAGTCGGATTTGCTTAGTTTATGTGGTACCTCATAAAACGAACGTTTTTTGGAACAGACAAAGCCAAAGCCCCCAAATGCTTACCCTTAAACCTTGCGCACAGATCCTGTTTCGATTTTATAGTGTCCAGATAGGTAATCGTAAAGTAAAATAATCGAAATAGGGAGCATTCGTTGTTTTTTCAGCTACTATTTTTCTTTGCGACCTTCGGGAGCAAAGCAAGATTGTCATGACAATATCACATTTTGAATTACTGCCCAAAAGTAAATTCAGGGCGGACTAGGACAGTGGACTTCCCTGTTTATGGGGCTTTCCGGAGGGGTTGTCCTAGTTTTGCGGTAAACCATTTCTTTGTTTAATCTGTAATTTACTCAATTACAGTCGCTTATATATCACAACATCGCTTTAGCGTGTTATCCTCTTGCTATTTCCCCTTAGTTTTTAACAAAACAAAAGGAGTAATATATAATAGGGTAAGACCTGAAAGCGAAAGATCGAACAATGTAACTGACAAATGAATTCTTACTAAAATAAAATAAGGAGTACTCAATATGGACTCATCTTGAGTTGTTTCATTTAAGCGAAAAATCAAGGTTTTGTGTTCAAAAGAAGGCTTTTTCAAGCTACATCCGCCGGTTGGCGGACGGAGGGAGAAAAAGGCAAAATTTGGATGCAAAATAGGATTTTGCAGCAAATTACAATAGCCCAAGATGAGTTCTATATCTATTTTGTGCTAAATTGGGTGTATAAAGATGTATTTTACAGCTATATAAACAAGTTGACGTTAATTTGAAAAAAACTACTATTGAAAATATTTGATTCACATTTCCACATCATTAATCCGAAATTTCCTTTGGCGGAAAATAATGGATATTTACCACCTGATTTTACGGTTGAAAATTATAGGAAAGATGTCAAAGGTTTTGGAATTGTTGGTGGAGTGATAGTTTCAGGTTCGTTTCAAAAATTTGACCAAGAATACTTGCTTGATTCTCTTCAAACATTTGGAAAAAACTATTTTGGAGTGGCGAATATTCCAATCGGAATGAAAAACAGTGAACTAAAAAAATTAAATAATTCAAATATACGTGCGGTTAGGTTCAACCTAAAAAGAGGAGGTTCCGAAAGTTTGGAGAATATGGTGGAATTATCCAATAAATTGTATGACAGTTATGGGTGGCACACAGAACTTTATGTTGACAGCAAAGACTTAAAGGAACTAAAAAAAACGCTTGAACAAATTCCTAAATTTTCAATTGACCATTTAGGACTATCCAAAACCGGACTAATGGATTTGTACTATTGGGCTGAAAAGGATATGAAAATTAAGGCGACAGGATTTGGACGGTTGGATTTCGATCCAATTACCATAATGAAAAAGATTTACTCCATTAATCCTGATTCTTTAATGTTCGGAACGGACTTACCATCAACAAGGGCAAAAGAACCTTTCACATATGAACATTTGAAAAGGGTAAAGGATAATTTTTCCGAAGATGAGCAAAAAAGAATATTGTATCAAAACGCAAACGATTGGTACAGAAAAAACTAACGCCAACAAAGGTAACCGTTGCACAAGTCAGTAATCATTGAAATAACAGATCGCTATAAGCCTCTTTAAGAGGCTTTTTTCATGTCAGCTTATATGTGAGGCGCCAATTTTGCGTGCCTTGTGCAACGGTTACTGTTGTTATAAACAGGTTTTTAATTCCATAATGCTTTTCAGTCCAAAATCAGTCTCTTGGAGTGGCCTTAACTTTAGTCCATCTCTTTTGATGTCCATAATTTGATAGATATTCTTTTTTTCAACTTGGCCTAATGTAAATATTAGAAAATAATTTTCTTGAACTTCTTTCAAATACCAAAATCCATTATCGTCCTCCCACGTATGATTTAATAGATTTAATTTTTTACTTTTTTTTCCGAACATTTTGTCGAGCCAATAATGGTCTAAGCTGAATTCGATTTCTGTATAATCATTCAATGGTTCAAACCTGTTGTTTACAAGGAAATTAGATACTTCCTTTGTTGTTTTATTAAGTTTGTGATTCAAGTCCAATTTCCGAAATATATGGGCCATATTTTGTCCTGAATCCATTTCTAGCAAATCATTTCCGTATTTTTTTAGCTTGCCTTTTCCTTTTATTCCATCAACCTTTAATTTGACCTTCTTTTTCTTAAAAATGAAGTTTACGTCAACTAAGGTATCAGAACTTATATGTCCCATAGTTGAATTGTCAAAATCAATTAAAATTCCTTCGCCTCCGCTTGTGTAAGCTCTACTACTGTCAATAATTTGATTTTTATAGGACATCCAAACTCCGTCTAGTTCCTGTCCGTAGGAGTTGAAAAATCCGAGTAAAAATAATATGATGATAGCTTTTTTCAACTTATTTATAACGGCAGTCTGTCTCAAAACTGCCAGTTTCGGGAATTAAAATAGTGGTTTTTTAGAAATGTTAGGCCAATTGACCCTAGAATTTGGATTTTAGCCCATAAATTTTGGAGTCGGTACAGATATCTCGCTATTGACTTCCATGGCGTTTTTAGAAGCTCCCA
>JBATTK010000076.1:0-23103 GCA_049670505.1 Saonia sp. | reverse complement strand
GGGTAGGTGGGGTAAAATATACTATTAAGGATGGTATTATTTATGATGCCAAGGCATTATTGAATGAAGTAAAAGGAATGGTCACCGCAGAAAAACAACGACTGAACTACACTATAAAACAACCGGGAGTAAAGAAATAAAATTTAAAATATGGAGGTTATACTTCACCTTTGTACAGAGATTCGGTTCGAAAATAAAATGGTATATAATCATTTGACCTCCGTACGAAGAGACTATTTTAAAATATATCGATTATTTTTTTATGCCCCTTCTTGCGGCCAACGCGCCAGCTGGCTCCTCTTTCAAAGGCCAAATCGTTGGCCTTTGAAAGAGGCCCTGTTAAAATTTTATACCGTAGCTAAGGCTATGCTAGTCCGCCAGCTGGCGGATGCCTAAAATGGCATCAACAAGTACCTATATAAACTCCAATCACACATTTAAAAACAGTCTCTAAAAGAAATATGTGATAGTTTTAAAAAATAAATTCTAAGTTCCTCCCTTTGGATAAAGGGAGGTGTCGCACTGAAAGTTCGACGGAGGGATTGAAAAATCGATCTCCCCTTTTTTTCCTATCAAAAACAGGAAACACATTTCCATACCTTAATAAGAGAGCACTTAAAATACCATAAAAAAGCCCCTCCTCTTTATAAAAAAGGGCCGGGGCTTCACATTACTAGGGTTATAGGGTTATATTATTTGTTCCGCACAGGAACTTTCAAAGGGCGTAAAGCACCTTTTGTTTTCGGAAAAAGAGTAACGTGGGTCAATACTAATGCAACAGGTAGTAAAAGAATAAGTAGGATCATATGATTATGGTTTTAATGTCGCCGGGGAAAGCGAGAATTTATTAGGCCAATTTGGCTTTGTTTCTTTTTGTAGTAAAAGCCAATGCTTTTTTTACTCTGGAATTTTTGAATTTGTATAACCTAGCAACACTGTTTTCGTTTTCAATAGAAATTTCCTTAACGTTATCCGTGCTAGTTATGCTAAAGGTAACAACTTCAACTTTAGATTC
Organism: Saonia sp.; assembly: GCA_049670505.1. Classification (GTDB taxonomy): domain Bacteria; phylum Bacteroidota; class Bacteroidia; order Flavobacteriales; family Flavobacteriaceae; genus JBATTK01. The sequence continues at coordinate 22,088 of JBATTK010000076.1, read as the reverse complement.
AGTTTTAGTGTCTTGTGCCGTGGCAACTACTCCGAAGAAAAGAACGATAATTAAGGTTAAAACTGCTTTCATGTTACTGCGATTTGGTTACACTAATTTAACGCCAACCGCAGGTATCCATAGGTTGTAAATCGCTCAAATCCCCTTATTTTTCGGTATCTGACAAAAAGATAGACAAAGTGACCAAAAAGCTCGGCGAACGTATTGGACCTTAATTTCACTTCACCGAAGAGAGTTGCTTTTTATCGGGATTTCGGAAAGCATTTCCAGACTTCGGTATGGGATTTCATGTTGTTATATAGGAACAATCATCACAATTCCTCTATAAACTCCTATCCAATTTCAATACATTTCCAATTAACAGAGCAATAGCCTTTGTTCACAGATTATTTTTAGACCTAATTGACAAACATGGCATCTTTGACCAAAAGACAAGGATGCGGAAATTTTGGGCGATAGCCTTTTTATTGTTTTTACATCACGGAATAGCACAAAAAAGTGTAACCATAAGCGGTACCGTTACAGATGCGGTCACCGGAACACCTATAGCCTTTGCAAATATTACCCTTCTACGGGACGGTAAAATTTTAGATGGTACTATTAGCGATGCGGACGGTAGGTTCCAATTAAAGCGTACGACGGAATTTTCCGTTTTGGAAATTAGTTTTATCGGTTACAGCACGGTAACCCTCCAGAGGAACGCCATATCCAATATGGGGCAACTGAATATTTCACTACAAGCACACTTGGAAAATCTAAAAGAGGTTGTGATAAACGGGGAACGCACTGCCACTCAGCAGGAAATTGACCGTAAGATTATTCATCTAGGCGCCGATCTACAACAGGTGGGTACCACAGCTTTGGAAGCTTTTGACCAGATTCCTGAAATACAGACCGATTTGGGCACAGGGACCATTTCACTTCGGGGCAGTGATAACGTACGCCTGCTAGTGAATGGGAAACGGTCACCCCTTACTCCTGCCGAACTATTGGCACAACTTTCTTCGGCCGCCATAGATCGTGTAGAGATTATTACTTCACCCTCCGCGAAACACCAAGCGGACGGTATTTCCGGTATTATCAATATCATTCTTAAAAACAATAATGACAGGGGACTTCATCTGGGACTCCATGCAGGTATCGGGACCAGACGTTACGCCTACGGACTGCAGGGCAACTATAATAAGGGTTTTCTCAATTTTAGATTCAATGCATCCCAAACAGGCAGGGAAATGAACAGTGAACAACGTCTGGATAGGACCTTTACCAATGGAGATACACAAAGCATTTTTACACCTGTAGATTATAACGGCCTTGTTCGGAAATTAGCGGGGGGATTGGATCTTTTTATAGACCCGGACAATGAGCTTTCGGTCGAAGTGGATTATACCGATGATTTCCACAGTTTCTTTAATCGATCTGCATATTTTAATGTAACGAATCGAGAAGACTTTGCCCTTACCCGTAACTCTGAGCATGCCCATTATACAACCATTTTTAATACCAACTATCGACGAAGGTTAAAAGGGGAAGCCCATTTTTTGGAGCTGGATTATAATTTGAATAACAACAGGAACGATTATCCTGCCTCCGATTTTGAGGATGAAACCTTCCTTTTCAGTCAAAAAATTGAGGAGGATAATGTATTGCACGCTTTGGCATTGGACTATTCAGTACCCATTTCCAAAAGTATCTTGCTAGAGGTAGGAGGTTCGTGGAACAAAAGTAGGTTGAAAAGTCAACGTGCCATTGACCCCAACGAAGCCCCGTCAACAACTGATTTTTTTGAATATAATGAATCCCTTTTAGGAAGTTATGGGCTCACTAAATACACTGGAGATAAGTTGCGTCTGCAAGCGGGACTACGGTTTGAACATTTTACATCAAATTCCTTCAATACCCTTAACGATACTAGGACGAACCTCAACTTTTCCAATCTATTTCCATCGCTACATTTTTCGTACAACCCTAATGAACTTAGTTCGTTTAATATAGGATATAGCAAAAGGGTATCTAGACCCAACCTGCATCATATTAATCCCTTTCAGTTGGGTACGCCCCAATTTCGATTTGATGGCAATCCCGACCTTAAACCGGAGCTGAGCGATAATATTGAGTTCAGTTACGAGCAAAATGGCACCAAATTCAACTGGTCCGCCGTATCGTTCTATCGCTACCGCAAGGACATTATCCTATGGATAGAAAATATTGAGGACAACAATATACAGGTAGTCACTTTTGAAAATCAAGGGATAAACCATTCCCTTGGGGCCGAAGCTACCCTAAAATATAGGTTTTCCTCTTTTTGGGACAGCTCTTTGGCCGCCAATTACTATTATACCCTAATGGAAGATAATGATGTGGTGACATGGGACCAGTTGTACTCTTCTAGCATATTATGGAAAAATACGTTTAGGGTGTCAGCATCCGTAAGCACAGATATTACCTATAGGGTTACACCCAAGCGGCAAAATGCATTTGATTATATAGCAACCAGACACAGAATAGATTGGGCCCTGCGGGTGAAGCTTTTGAACAATACATTGACCATTAACCTTAGGGTAGTAGATGTACTGGACAACAATTTGCTAAAGCGAAATACAATAGCACCGGGATTTACGCAAAGAACGGTTTGGCGCCTACAATCCCAGACCTTTGGTTATTTGTTTAGTGTAAACTATAAGCTCTTTGAAAACGAAGGGAAAACCCGAAAACGAAAAAACAGGGAGTATTTGCACAATGACTTGTCCAATTAAACAAATAATGTAACTTAACTGTTGATGCAGGACCGAAATACATTTCAAAGACTACAGGATCTAGAGCCTGTATTACACCTCTTTTTTTGGTGTGCCGTACTTTTTTTCCCTTATTTAAAATATGTGGAAAGAGAGGGGGGCTACCCTTTTAGTTTTACTCATGAATTGACCGCCCTGGTCTTTAATATGATACCGGCATATGTGATGTATTTCTGGTTTTTCCCAAAAAGGAACAAGAAAAAGAATCTCTGGATCGTAATACTCCTATTTACAGGTACGGCCACGATCTACTATGAAGTGGATACCGTATTTCACGAAATGGAAAACCACCAGTCGCACTATTGGCGGGCACTCTTATCGAGTTTAGTGACCTATATTTCCATAAGTTTAGCATTTTTTGCGCTTTATTCCATAAAAATGGGATACCGGAAACAGGTAGAATTGGATGCAATAGTACATGGGAAGAAACAAGCGGAAATGAATGCTTTAAAAGCACGGATAAATCCCCATTTTCTGTTCAATACCTTAAACACTATTTATGCCAATGCACTAAAGGGAGATAAAAAAACCCCTGATCTCTTATTACAATTATCGGACGGCTTCCGTTATCTACTTCATGAAGGACAACAACAACGGGTTCCCATAGCCCAAGAACTGAAACATATAAAAAACTACATTGCCCTTCAAAAAGAACGCTTGAACAATAAAGTAAGGGTAGATTTTGAAGCGTCCCTAGATAACGAACATATAGAAATAGCACCGCTCTTGCTTATTACTTTTGTAGAGAATGCCTTTAAGTACAGTAGCATGTTAAAAGGAGCCGGACACCTTATACAGGTAAAAATGGTAGTAAAGGATGGCCAGTTTTTCTTTTCCGTAAAGAACCCTTCGGCCCTTACCGGCAAAGAGAAGGGGGACGCTACATGGAGAGCAAGTGGAATAGGCATACAGAATACTAAAAAGCGATTGCAGTTGTTATATCCAAAAAGGCATCTATTGGAAATTAATGGTACGGAAGGCACTTTTAACGTTACCCTAAACATCCAATTATGATCAATTGTATAGTAGTAGAAGATGAGAGAGCGGCACAGGAAGTAGTACAGGCCTATATAGCCAAAACACCTTTTTTAAACTGTTTGGGCGTATATGAAAGTGGATTGGATATTCCGATGGAAATATTACAACGGTCGGACTTTTTATTTCTCGATATTCAACTACCGGAACTTAACGGTCTTGCCTTTCTAAAAACTTTGCCCGATCCTCCCAAAGTAATTATAACCACGGCTTTTGAACAATACGCAATTGCAGCTTTTGAAGAGGCCGCTGTAGATTACTTGGTAAAACCCTTTTCTTATGAGCGCTTTTTTAAAGGGATAACCCGCATGCGCAATCTGCTCCTTGCGCACCGAAAGGAAGAGGAAAAGCAACTTTTTCTGTATGCGGACAAGACCATCTATAAAGTTGAACGGGGCGATGTACTATTTCTAAAGGCAGAAGTAGATTATGTAAAAGTGTTTACAGAGAAAAAACAGATTCTCATCTTAGATAGTCTTCGCAATTGGGAAGAAAAATTGGAAGGCCATAATTTTATCCGTATACACCGGTCCTATTTGGTAAATATATCCAAGGTGGATAAAATTTCGGGAAATCAATTGTTTATAGACGCACATTGTTTACCCATGGGCGGCACCTATAAAAATCAAGTTTTAAAAGTTTTTGGAAAACGAAATTGAACGGTCGAAATAAAAGGGTTCCTGCCTTTCAACAAGTGTAACTGTCTTGCTCCCAAAAATCTCCCCCTTAACTCCCTTCTTTCCTAAGTACTTCCAGGGGCGGACTCGTTAGCACACTGCGGCTATTACTTATCCCAATGACCAATACCAGGGCGGTAATTCCGGGTAACAGGGCTACAAAAGGAATCCAAGAAGGTATAAAAGGGGTTTCAAAAACCAGTGAGGCCAATAATTGGCTACTGATCAAGGATAACAAAATCCCTAATCCACTTCCAATTACCCCCAAATAGAGATATTCCAAAGCCGTAATTTCTAAAATCTGCCTACTTTTGGCCCCTAGGGTGCGCAACAAAACACTTTCCTTTATACGTTGATATTTACTGGTGCGTACAGAACCGATCAATACGATGATACCTGTAAGTATACTAAAGAAAGCCATAAAATTAATGACCCAGGAAATCTTGTTCAGGATATTCTCAATGATGCCCAGTAGCTGCCTCAAATCCAAAACGGAAACATTGGGGAACTTACTTACCAACTCCCTTTGTAAACTGGCAGAAGTTGCCTCATCTGGCGCATTAGTGGTCAACACATGAAATTGGGGTGCATTTTCCAGGACACCGGCTGGGAAAACAACGGAGAAATTCATTTGCATCCGGGCCCAATCTACCGACCGAATACTACCTACAATGGTTTTCATTAATACGCCTTGTACGTTAAAGGTGATGGTATCCCCTACCACTACAAGGGCATCACGCGCTATATTGTCCGAAATGGAGATGGGTACGGGGCCATTGGAATTACTCTTTGGGGTCCACTCCCCTGCCGTAAGGCTTTCCGAAGCAATCAATGAATCGCGATACGTAACCCGGAACTCATGGTTCAATATCCACTTGTTCATAGCGGTGGTAGAGTCTAACCGAAGGTCGTTTACCGGTCGTCCTTTTATACTGTGCATCCGCATAGTAATAATGGGAATATTATTGATAACCGCCAGCCCCTTGGGGGTAATGCTGTTAGCTACGGCCTCCCGTTGTTCTGTCTGTACATCCAGTAGAATAATATTGGGGCTATCTGCGCTATCTTCCAGCTTTGCCTTGGCCAACAGCATATCCTTGGTAAAATACAGCGTACTAATGAGAAAGGTCCCTACCCCTATAGCCAAGAGCAGCACCACAGTCTGATTATTGGGCCTAAAGAGATTCAACAGACTCTGACGGGCCGTAAATCCCCAAGAAGATGGAAAAAATCGTTTTACCGCTTTCATAAACAAAACCGCAATTCCCGCCAAAACCGTAAAGGTAAGCACAAGGGTGGACACAAAACCAAGGGCATAGCTCCAATTTCTTAGGATCCAGTACGAAAACAGAAAGATAAAAAGAAGAATACCTGCGAATATCAATGCCCTCGCGGTCCTTGACTTTACCGGACTTCCTTCTTGAACACGCAGCACCTCTAAAGGCGATACGTACCAAGTACCCATTAAGGGCAACAAGGCAAACAGCACGGACATAATAACGCCAAGTAACAGCCCCATTACAACGGGCTGCGGTGCCAGGGAGATCTCCACATCAAAGGGTAAAAAGCCCTGCAAGATAATTGGAAAAAATTGTTGGAGCATGAGCCCGATTATAGTGCCGATCAAACCTCCTAGAAACCCCATGCCGGCAATCTGTATGAGGTATATCAAAAAGGTCTGTTTTCGGGTAGCTCCCAGACATTTAAGTACAGCTACGACCCGCAATTTTTCCTTGATATAAATATGTACGGAACTGGCAATGCCCACACAACCCAGTAAAAGGGCAACAAAGGCCACAAGGTTCAAAAATTTACTTACATTTCCATAACTACGCCCCATTCGTTGGCTGTCTACCGTATGGGTGTCCAAATCGGCATTTTCGGCATCCAGAATGGGATCTAAATTTTTATCCAGTAGCTCTAGGTCCTGATCGGGTGCGGCAACAAAGAAATATTGATATTCTAGTCGACTCCCTGTTTGTAAAAGTCCGGTCTCCGCAATAAAACGATAGGGCAGCATTACCGTAGGGGCCACGGAAGTAGAAATACCGGTGCTTCCTGGAGCAGCATCCAGAATCCCTGAGATGGGCAGCAATGCATTGCCTATTTTAATAGAATCCCCTGCTTGCAAACCATATTGTAACATTACCGTAGCATCTACCAAAGCTCCGCCTTCCTTCTGATAGATATTAGCAGCGGAAGGAGGTCTGGTTTCTAATGTTCCATACAAAGGATAGCCACCTTCTACACCCCGAACGCGCACTAACTTGGTACCCCCGCTTTTTGGAAATGCGGCCATAGAAGCAAAATTAACTTCCATAGCATCGGCCCCGCCCAGGGAATCTATAATAGCCCGTACTCTCTCGTTGGGCAATTGACGGCTGTCAATTATAAAATCTGCCCCCATCAGGGCTTTTGATTGCAACGTAATATTTTGTTCCAGATTTTCACTAAAAGATTGAATGGAAACAACGGCCGCTATCCCCAGAATAATTGAAGCCATGAACAAAAACAACCTTCGGCTACTGGCCTTACCATCGCGCCAAGCCATTTTGAAGAGCCAGCCTAAACCAACTTTAAAGGATCTGTTGGATTGTTCTTTCACAGCTGGACCGTGCTTTCGTTCGCCATAATTTTTCCACCCTTCAATCGAAGGATATGTTGGGTTCGCCGTGCCAAATCCATATCGTGGGAGACAATTACCAAAGTAGTTCCCGCTTCTTGGTTCAATTCAAACAGTAGCTGTACTACTTTCTCGCCTGTTTCTTCATCCAAGTTTCCGGTGGGTTCGTCTGCAAATAATATAGAGGGTCTGTTAGAAAATGCCCTTGCCAAGGCCACGCGTTGCTGCTCCCCCCCAGATAGTTGGGAAGGGTAATGATGAAAACGATCTGCCAACCCCACTTTGTCCAATAATTGCATTCCAACAGTAGCCGCATTCCTTGCTCCTTGCAGTTCCAAGGGTACACTTACATTCTCCAAAGCTGTAAGCGTAGGAAGCAACTGGAAATTTTGAAAAATAAAACCAACTTCCTTATTTCGCAACTGCGCACGCTGATCCTCGTTTAAGGTCTTTAAGTCTATTCCACAAAGTTCCACAGTGCCGGAGTCTGAATGGTCCAAACCGGCACATAGTCCCAATAAAGTAGTTTTTCCACTCCCGGAAGGACCCACTATGGAAAAAGTGTCCCCCTGATCGATCGCAAAGGAAATATCATCCAATACCGTTAATTTTTTTGAACCGCTCGTATAGCTTTTTTCCAAGTTACGAACGTTTAATATCTTTGACATCCCTATAGTTTTGAAATAGTATTCGACAAAACAAGCAAAATAAGATTTTTTATACCCTAGAACTATGCACAACCTCTTAAAGTTTCGTTATTTTTTAGTCTTTTTCCTGTTGTTATCCTGTGGGGATAAATCGACTCAAACAGAAAAAAAGACGGAAGAGGTAGGTACGGAAAATGAAACCACTGTTGATAACACTAATAAGGTCATTCTATTTTTTGGAGACAGCCTTACTGCCGGATACGGGTTGGACCCTGGAGAAGCTTTTCCCGCGTTTATACAAGCAACCTTGGATTCCTTGCAACTGGATTATACGGTAGTTAATTCCGGATTAAGCGGAGAAACCACGGCTGGTGGAAAAAATAGGCTGAGTTGGGTGCTGAACCAAAAGGCGGACATCTTTGTGCTTGAATTAGGGGCCAATGACGGTCTGCGCGGTGTTCCCCTGTCCGAAACCCGTGCCAATCTCCAGTTCATTATAGATGCGGTACGCAGCAAAAACCCGGATACGGCCATCATTCTTGCCGGTATGCAGATTCCGCCCAATATGGGACAGGCCTATACGACGGAGTTCCGGACTATTTTTCCGGATCTGGCCGAAAAGAATAATATTCCGTTGATTCCTTTTTTGTTAGAAAATGTGGGAGGGATTCCCGAGTTGAACCAAGAGGATGGCATACACCCTACTGTTGAAGGGCATAAAATTGTAGCCAAAAATGTGTGGGCCGTTTTAAAGGACGTGGTTCAGGAGTAATTTTTTTTTAAATTGATTTCTTTATTGGTAATGGATAGGACTTTTTCTGGTCGGAGTTTTTGAACATGTACTAAAAGGTCAGCATCTTTTCATTTGTAAAATACGTACGACCTTACTTTCATTTATCTACCGATCATACTTACAATTATTCACTGGATATCCTTATATTTAATATAAAGAATATATTGTACATTAATTATGTTGTCCAAACAAGAACAATCCCTTCTCAGAAGTACATTATTCAGACACCTTGATGGAATAGTCATAGGGCCTACGGCACAGGTGTTGAAAGAAAAAGGAGTTATAGATTATCTGTTATCCAACAAAAAAGTTGATCTGGCTACCCTTACGCAACGGTTCGATGCCAATGAAGGGTATTTGAACGTTGGGCTCAGAGGGCTATGTTCCCAAGGTTGGCTCACTCAAAACATTGACAACAAAAAAGGGAAAGTAGTATTTGAAATTAATAACTTTTCGGAAATTGCCTTCGCCCATTTTCACATGTATGAGGATGGTGTAAAACTGCTTCAAGTCTCGGAAAACTATCATCCCAGAAAGTTTGAGATGGAACCGTTTGAGCAGTTGGAGTGCGTATTCAAAAGGTTTAGGGACAACTTGGGAATCCATCTGTCATCCATTGAAAAAATAAAAACTATTCAGGAACAGATATTGACACATATAGAAGGTATTATGATAGGCCCTACCCTAGTGCATTTGGGAATGAGCGGAATGTTTCACAAATACTTCATGGAAACCAGATTTAAACCTGAAGAATTCCATAAGGATGCGGATGGTTTTGGCAGATTGTTGGATATCCTCACTTATTTTGAATGGTTTCAAAAAAAGAACGACTCCTATGAGTTCACGGAGCGAGGCCTTTTTTTTGCCAAAAGGGCCAGTGCTTATGGTGTAACCGTGTCCTATATCCCCACCCTTAGAAAATTGAAGGAGCTTATATTCGGAAACCCGGACGTACTAAGGAATTACGTTCATGGACATGAAGAAAAACATGTTGATAGGGAAATGAACGTGTGGGGAAGTGGAGGTGCGCATGCCACCTATTTTAAGGTAGTAGACGAAATTATTGTGGATTTGTTCAATAGGCCTATTCAAGAACAGCCCAAAGGAATCCTGGATTTGGGGTGTGGAAACGGAGCTTTTCTCCAACATTTATTCTCCGTGATAGAAAACCGGACACTAAGGGGAACCTTATTGAACGAGTATCCCTTAATCCTCATTGGGGCAGATTATAATGAAACTGCGCTAAAGGTGTCCAAAGCTAATCTTATCCGTGCGGATATATGGGCAAAAATTATCTGGGGAGATATCGGAAATCCCGATCTTCTTGCCAATGACCTAAAGGAAGCTTACAATATTGACTTAAAGGATTTACTGAATGTGAGAACTTTTCTAGATCATAACAGAATTTGGGAAGAACCGGAAAAAACCGACAAATTAAGAATTAGCACTTCAACGGGAGCGTATGCGTACCGAGGGAAAAGAATACGTAACAACCTTATAACAGAGTCGTTAAAACAACATTTTAAAAAATGGGCGCCCTATATTAAAAAGTTTGGCCTTCTACTTATAGAACTCCATACCGTAAAGCCAGAATTTGTAGCAAAGAATTTGGGGAGAACTGCAGCCACCGCTTATGATCTCACCCATGGATATTCCGATCAATACATTATTGAGGTTGATGAGTTTAACAAGGTTCTTCATGAGGCGGGATTAATACAGGATAAAGATAAGTTCAGAAAATATCCAAACTCCGATCTGGCTACCGTTTCCATTAATTTATTAAAATCCGGTTAATGTAAAGTTTATAGGACAATACGGATACCATATGCAGATGGCCCGTATTTCTTAAGCCATTTTGGCTTTGTTTCTTTTCGTAGTAAAAGACAAGGCTTTCTTTACTCTGGAGTTAGTACGCTTGTACAAACGGGCAACTTCGTTAGTAGCTTCTTTCTGAACAACAGTATTAGTGGTCGTAGTAACGATAGTCATTTCAATGGTTGCGACCTTTACATCCTGCTTGGCATCTTGAGCCTGGGCAGCTACTCCGATAAAAAGAACAAAAATTAAAGTTGCGATAGTTTTCATGACTTGCGTTTTTATATAATAAAAACGCAGTAAGGTGCATTTTACAGCCTTATAAATCGCTCAAAACCCCTTATTTTTCGGTATCTGACAAGAATTAGGATAAAAGGTAACAAATGTTCGATTAACGCATCGGGGGCTAAATTCACTTCACCGATAGTCTGTGTAGTTAACCGATATCAGAAAGTTGAACCTCAGCAAAATATATTCGGGATAATCCTTAATTTTATGCTAGAAACTTTATATAGAATGAGAATCCGTTCCTATCTTTTATTTTTCCTCGTGTTCTGTTCCTGTGGTGGGAAACAGGATAGTACAGTAGTACAAACCGTAAACGAAGCTAAAATAGTCGCTACAGGAGAACCCTCGCTCATCGTACTAGGAACGGTTCAAGATGCGGGTTCTCCGCATATCGGGTGCAAAAAAGAGTGTTGTAGTACTTTGTTTGAACATCCGGATGAACGTAGAAAAATAGTATCCCTTGGTCTTGTAGACCCTAAGCGCAATACCTATTATCTTTTTGAAGCTACGCCCGATATGCCAAAACAACTAAAAATCCTAAAAAAGCGCAGCGCAGCGGACGCAAAGGAAACTCCCGACGGTATTTTTCTGACGCACGCACATATCGGACATTATACAGGCTTAATGTATTTGGGAAAGGAAGCGATGAACGCAAAAAGTGTACCTGTTTACGCCATGCCGGTTATGAAAACATTTTTGGAAACTAACGGGCCATGGAGTCAATTGGTCATCAATAAAAATATCGCTATCCAAAAAATGTCCGACAACGCTTTGATAGATTTGACTTCGAACATTAAGGTAATTCCCTTTACCGTTCCCCATAGGGACGAATATTCTGAAACCGTAGGGTATACGATTTTAGGCCCCAACAAAAAAGCACTGTTTATTCCCGATATCGATAAATGGGAAAAATGGAACCGAAATATCGCCGATGAGATTTCAAAAGTGGATTACGCCTTTATAGATGCTACCTTTTATGATGCAGCGGAAATAAACAATCGGTCTATATCGGAAATACCGCATCCCTTTATTATAGAGAGTATGGCATTATTTGCAAATCTCCCCACCCAAGAAAAAGATAAGATATATTTCATCCATTTAAATCATACCAATCCCGCTTTGAACCCGGAAAGTGAACAGGCCCGACAGATTTTAAAAAATGGATTTCATATTGCTCAGATCCGTGATGTATTTAAACTGTAAACACATGGCACAGTCAATAAAATCCTATATAATCCCAAAAATTCCCTTGGCATCATGAAGGAAGTCCAATTTACGCCTCCAGAAGCCTTACGCCCCTATGTAAATAGCATTATGGTGATGGCAAACAACGATTCCAAAGGGCATACGAATGTTCCTTTGTATGCGGATGGTTATCCGGGGATTATGTTTCAGCAGTCCAACAACGGCTTGTACCTGCTTCCGAAGAATAAAAAATTGTCCCGGTTGTTCTTATACGGACAAACCCTTCAACCTGTATCCTTGGATGTACATGGCCCTTTTGACTTTATAGTTTTTCAACTTTACCCTTTTGCCTCCAAATATTTGTTGGATGTAAACCCCAGAGAATTGAACGACGACTGTTTTGACCTGCTTCAGTTAAAGCATGTAGATGTAGGAACTTTTGCCCAAAAGCTTGGTGCTACCAAAGTTTTTGAGGAAAGGGTGGCCATTTTCTCGGACTTGTTCTCCAAACTAATAGCATGCAACCGGATTCCTCCTCATGATCGCATTCAACAGGCTATCTCACTTATTCTTGAATATAAGGGCCAGACGACCGTAAAGGGGGTACGTGACCAACTTTTTATTTCGGAACGTACCTTTGAAAGACAATTTATTGCCCAGGTGGGTCTTACTCCAAAACAATTTGCAAAAATCATTCAGTTTAAAAGTTCCCTACAACAACTTTCAGAAGAAAATTATAATCAACTGCTAGATATAGGCTTGGATAGCGGGTTTGCCGATCAGTCGCACTTTATAAGAACTTTCAAAAAATATACCGGGGCGACACCCACGGAATTTTTAAGGCAGGAGTAATCCGTAAATCGTTTTGTCGGTTTTGTTCTATTAAAGATCTCAGGGCGCCACTACTTTTACCTCATCATTTAAAATAAAAATCATGAAAGTAATTGTATTTGGTTCTACAGGAACCATTGGAAAACACGTCATAGACCAAGCACTGGATCAAGGACACAAAGTTCTGGCCTTTTGCAGGGAAGCGGAAAAACTAAAGGAATTTATGCATCCTAATCTAAAAACGCTGGAAGGAGATGTATTAAATCCAATTGATGTCTCCAAAGCTGTTAAGGGACAAGACGTGGTATGTGTGGTGCTCGGCTCTGGAAAAAAGCGCAAAGGAACAGTGCGATCGGAAGGTACTAGAAATATCATTGATGCCATGAAGGAACATCATGTGCAAAGACTCATTTGCCAATCTACCCTAGGTGCCGGGAATAGCCAAGGAAACCTTAATTTCTTTTGGAAATACATCATGTTCGGTTGGTTTTTGAAACCGGTATTTCTAGACCATGAACTACAGGAAAAGTATGTGATGGAAAGTAATTTGGATTGGACTCTTATACGGCCGGCAGCGTTCGTGGATGGCGAAAGGACAAAAGAGTATCGTCATGGGTTTCATGCAGATGATAGAAGTCTAAAGCTTAAAATTTCACGAGCCGATGTGGCCGATTTTATTCTAAGACAAATAGGCAATAACGCTTATTTACACAAAACACCGGGACTATCTTATTAAAATTGATATGAAAACACAAACAATTCTATTGGTGTTGGCAACCTTGTCCACCGGTGTTATGGCCGGTATCTTCTTTACTTGGTCCAATGCGGTAACCACTGGTTTGGGCAGACTGAACGATCTTGAGTATTTAAGAGCCTTTCAGGCCATGAACAGGACCATCCTTAACCCGGCCTTTTTTGTTATGATTTGGAGCGCTACCCTGCTGACACCTATTGCATCCATCTTATTTTTTAAGTCGGAACCCAATCAGGTATTTTGGTTGCTTGTAACAGCCGGTATAAGTTATTTATTAGGGGTGATGGCGGTGACCTTTGCAGGAAACATTCCCTTGAACAACCTATTAGATCAGACTTCCCTGAACACTATTTCCACAGTGGACGCAAAATCGCTCAGGGAACAGTTTGAAAACAAATGGAATTTCCTAAATTGGATACGCACCTTTTCTTCCATGGCATCTTTTATCCTTTTGGTCATTGCCTGTAATTCCGGCAATAACTAAAATATGTATGCTTTTTGAAAAAATCAGATCTTTAACAAAAGGTTGGGGTCTGGGCAATTCTTGCTATAGTATTCCATATTCCTTATAGCACAAACCCCTGGATAATCCCCCTCGTATTCACCTATGTTCTGTATGATTTGAAAATGTAGGTGCGGTGCGTAATTCACATTTATATCCGATGTTCCCAATGTTGCAAGGAACTCCCCTTCATGAAATTTCTTTCCTACGGATAGATTGTCCAAGGATTCCAGGGAAAGGTGTCCGTATAGGGTGTGGAATTGTATCCCCTCTACTTCATGGGTAAGAATAATGGTAGGGCCATAGTCGTCCTTGGCGCTATTATTATTAAAGCTATGGACTTTGCCAGAAATGGGTACCATTACCCGGGTGCCTGCAGGCGCCCAAAAGTCCATTCCCAAATGGATGTTCCGTTGCTCTTCCCCGGTACCGGAAAAATTGGCCTTATCCTTATATAAATCTCGTTTCTCCAGATAACCGCCGTATGCTACCGAAGCGTTGTTTTGCTCCAAGAAATAATTAATATGGGCCTCACAGGCAATAGGATCGGTACTATCGAAAGTCAATAATTCAGGATTGTCCACAGCTAGACTTATAGGAACATACCTTTGTATTGGAATGCTGTCATCTAAAATAGGTATAGGTTTCAAAGAGAAATCTTTGAGGAATTTAAGTAGGGGCTCCATACCTCAAAGATAAGATAGAATTGTTTAGTTCTAAACCAGTAAAAATCCGTTATGATAATTATTAACATTTTTTAATCCCTTTCGTGTAAGTATTCGTATCTTAAATACACTAAAAGGAAAAATAAAAAGAATGGATATCTTTAAAATTACATTACTTAGCCTGTTCATCTTATTATCTACAAGTTGTGAATCCAGAAATAAAAAAATGGATGCCGTAGGCGGCGCAGAAAAAGTTATTGCCGAGGATACAAAACCCAGACCACAGGATTTGGCACCATATGAAACCGCTTACTTCGCAAGCGGCTGTTTTTGGTGCGTAGAAGTCATCTTTGAAAGTGTAAAAGGTGTAAAGGAAGTAGTCTCGGGATATTCGGGTGGTACCGAGGAAAATCCCACTTATGAAAATGTGGCCCGCGGATTGACCAGTCATGCGGAGGCTGTTAAGGTCTACTATGACCCCAAAGAAGTTTCGTTTATTACGTTGGTACAGGTGTTTTTTGGTTCCCATGACCCCACAAGTCTAAACAGGCAGGGACCGGATAGGGGTACGCAATACCGCTCGGTGGCCTTTTATAAGAACGGGGAGGAAAAGAAAATTATTGAGAGCTACAAGACCGCTTTGGAAGAGAGTGAAGTTTACGGACGTCCTATAGTGACCGAAGTGACTGAATTCATTACATTCTATGATGCAGAGGATTACCATCAGGATTATGAAAAAAACAATCCCAACAACTCCTATATCCGGAATGTTTCCATCCCTAGATTTAACCGTTTTAAGAAGAATTTTGGTGAATACCTAAAGGAAGAAGCTCACTAAAGGGCAGCATAAAGCTTAAATTTAGTATTTTAGGCTTATGAAAAATATATACCTTTTACCCCTAGTATTTTTCTTTTTAGCCTGCAATAGCCCCAAAAAGAAAGACCATCAGATCATTGAAGTAAAAAAAGCGTTAAAAAGTCCGGTTTTGGACGGAAAAGCAACCGATAACTGCTGGAACATAGCGCAATGGCACCCCTTGGATCAGAACTGGATAGGCGATTCCTATACCCATGAGGATTTTAATGGCAGATATAAACTGTCATGGGACAAGGATGCGCTCTACATTTTAGTAGAAATCATCGATGACGTATTGTATGACCAATATAAGGACCCATTGAAGCTTTGGTGGGACGATGATTGCGTGGAAGTTTTTGTAGACGAGGATAACTCTGGCGGACTGCATCAGTTTAGTCATAATGCATTTGCCTATCATATAGCCTTGGATGGGAATGTAGTTGATCTTGGCCCCAATAAGGAACCTCAACTTTATAATGAACATGTACTTTCCGAAAAGGCAACGGTAGGCAACATGACCACATGGGAAATTGCCATAAGACTGTATAGTGATACGTACTTAGACGGAGCAAAAAATACGCCCAAGACACTGATCGACAACAAAAAGGTTGGTTTTGCACTCGCCTATTGCGATAATGATGGAAGTATGGAAAGGGAAAATTTTATTGGTTCGGTTTTTGTGCCTGGAGAGGATAAAAATCAAGGATGGATAAATGCGGATATTTTTGGGACTTTGGTGCTACAGGAATAACTATCGCTCTAATACTACTTCACTATATTTTGAAGTTATAACAATAGATTTACCGCTGTTTTTATTGATATGATAGCCCTTATGCAGAACCGTGTTGTTATTTTGGGTTTTATCCAAGCTTAGGCCTGCGGGAGAACTAAATTTCGAAGATATTCCGTTTACCGAAATAGAAAAAGGTGTTTTGGGGAGCACACATACGAGCTCCCCGTTCTGAACGGTAATATCCATGTCATTAAAATTGTCCGATATCGAATTTATTTTTAACTCCCCCAAATTATTCTTCGCATAAATACTGCTTAGTAGATGATCGATAGTTATATCCGATGATACTGCACTTAAACGTAGACTCCCCACCTCCCTTAAATTGACCTTATCGGAATAATCCGTTTTAAGTTGCCCATAATTCCATTTTTGTACACTTACCGGGGAATAGGAGGCATTGATAAAGGTCTTATCCCCATCGATGGTTGAAGCCAACAAGCTCGTATAGGACAAAGTTGCATGGATGTTCTTGGTGTTTTCTGCCAGTTTCACCTCGCCGTGGCGAACGTTCATTTTAAGCTTTGTGGACTTGGGCATCTTAATTTTAATGGTCTTCTTCACCTTGTAATTTTTATTCCTGCCCTCGGAGGACCAATAGAATACATTAGGCCCATCATCCCGTGAAATAATGATATTTCTTCCCAATGCTTTTCGCTCTTCCATTTCTCTTTTTTGTTCCTCCATTTCCATGACCCTTTCCTTCCTCATCTCTTCACGTTCCTTTCTCATTTCTTCACGCTCCTTCATTCGCTCTTCACGCTCCATTTTTCTTTCCTCCATTTGTTCTTCCCTTTCCGCTACCCTTGCCTTTAATCTTTCGCTCCACTCCTCCAAACGTTTTTTGTATTCATCATCATAGCTTTCTTCGAACTTCTTTTTCCATTCCTCCAAATATTTTTCCCCTTCTTTCTTATATTCTCCATAATCAAAACTTTGAATGGGCATTGGTGGCATTGGTGGCATTTCGGGAATTACGGGCAAATCCGGAATTTGCAAATCCAAGAACAAGGGTTCCAAATTGGGAATATCAGGAATCGTTATATGAAACTTTTCAACATTGCCTACTGATCTCCCATTAAAACCCCAGGTATTTTCGCTCCTTGTGCTTACTTCTATATTCTTGCTATTACCGACTATTTTAATCCCTGCATTTTCAAAATACACCTCTGCCTCTTCCTCGGAAGCACCATTAAGGGTTATCTCGGCCTCTATTTGTATTTGGTCCTTATTCCAAGTTTCAAATTCAATATCCGTATAACTGGTATTGATATCCAATACCGCATCATTCCCTACGTTAAAGGTTTCCTTATAGGTTTTTGTATGCTGACCATATACTCCTATGGCCATTAGACATAATGTAAGTATACTTGTTTTAACCATTATTTGCTGTAACTGTTTCATGTGTGTGATTTTTATAGATTATTTTACGATCACATGTAACCTTTGATTGTCAAAAAAAATCAATTTGCTATATGCTATTGATATTTCCAACAATATCGGTTTCATTTTTTGATGATTTTAAATTGTTCAACGTTTCCCTTAGCTTTTGTAACAACTCCAAACGCAACTGTAAATTCTTGACCAAGGCCGTTATGGTCTGATCATTAGGGCCTATTTCGTTCAATTCCGTATTCAACTTTTGATATTCCGTATTGAGTTCTTCCAAACGATCCATAAAACTATCTACCAAATCCTTGTTGTCCTTAGAGATGTTTAATTGGGAGAGTTCTAAATTGATATTGGCCACATAATAGCTTTCCACTTTCTTTAAATCGGGTGACAAATCCCCTAAAGAAATCCCATTAGCCTCCTGTACCTCCTTATCCTTGTCCGCCACCGAGGTTTCCAAAATATCTTCCTTGGAATACTGTTGGTACGTGAAAATACCGATACTGATCAACACAAGAAGGGAAGCCGCTATCTTAGCTATAAAAAAGGGTGATTTCCTTTGCTTTGGCAGCTCTTTGTCCAAGCGATCTAAAAAGCGTGCTTCATGCCCTTTCTTAATGGAATACACTTCTTCCTCTCTTTGCGTTTTGAACATTTCCCTAAGATCCTGTGCCATAATTTCTTTTTTTTAATAGTTCCTTTAAATAGCCCTTGCCCCTTAATAGTCTAGTTCTACATGCCGTTCCTGTCAAATTCAGAATTTGGGAGATTTCATTGTGGTCATAGCCTTCTACCAAAAACAGTTGCACTACATATTTATAATTCTCCGGTAATTGTTCTATAGCCCCTTTTACCTCCGCTACGGTAATCCCATCCGCTATGGTCCAATCCTCATCCTCGGCAACATGCATATAAGCTTCATTTAACACTAAGAGCTCCCGTTTGGATTTCAGAAAATCGATGCTTTTATTGATTACGATCCGCTTTAACCAAGCCCCAAAAGTGACCTCGCCCTTAAATTGATCTATTTTTTGAAAAGCTTTTATAAAGGACTCCTGCAGAACGTCTTCCGCATCGTCCGAATTTTTCAAAAAGCGCATCGCAACACAAAACATACCATCACAGTACTGTTTATAGAGCTTTAATTGGGCTCTACGATCGTTAGTTTTACATTGCTCTACCAAATCAATTTGAAACATGGTCGGTCTCTAGTCGGGTTACAGTTGTTGTTATCCTAAGGACGGTCAAAATATTCCGATGTTGCAGAAAACGATTATTTTTATATTAATTTTAAATTTTCCCTAAAACAAGTTACTTGAAGCAAATTACGATTAAAAACGATTTTATTTCCCTTACTGTTCTGGACTACGGGGCGATCATCCAAAAGTTACAAGTAAAAGATAAGTACGGCAACACAAGAAACGTGGTGGTCGGTTATGAAAATCCTTTGGAATATATAAATGATGGCTTCTCTTTAGGGGCATGTATCGGACGCTATGCGGGCAGAATCTCCAAAGAAAGTATTATTCTCAAGGGTAAAACCTATCCTATTTATGCCGAAAATGGCATACATCTTCATGGTGGGAAAGAAGGTTTTGGAAAAAAATATTGGACGTTTATAGAAAAGAGTCCCGACAAATATCCGTTTGTAGAACTATCCTATCTAAGCCCCGATATGGAAGAAGGCTACCCCGGAAATCTCAAAGCCACGGTGACTTATAAACTGTTGGACAACGCGCTACATATTACCCATAAGGCTATTACGGATAAGACCACGGTAGTAAACCTGACCAATCATTCCTATTTTCAATTGGATGATGCCGATACCGTTGACCACTATAAACTATATGTCAATAGCTCCCAAAGATTGGAAATCTGCAAAGACCTTATACCCACGGGCAAGCATATTCCCGTACTCAATTCGGATTACGACTTTTTATCCGATAGGCGCATATCAAAAATTAGTTTGGATACTCCTTATATCATTGATGACAACACCAAAGAGGCCGCCAAGGTATATTCCGATATAACGGGAATCCATATGCAGGTTACTACCAACCAACCGGCCATGGTGCTATATACGCCAAAGTCATTTCCGGCAATTTGTTTTGAAACGCAAAACTATCCCGATGCTCCCAATAAGCCGCATTTTCCTTCGAGTATCCTACATCCTGGAGAAACCTATTACAATCATTCCGTGTTTGAATTTGGTTTTGTAAATTAGGCCTACTGCTAATCAAAACAGACAGCAATATGAAATTCTTAAAATGGTTATTGATCGTAGTCGGGGCCCTGGCCCTATTGTTTTTCCTTGTCGTAGGGCCGTATATGAAGAAACAGACCAAAAAACACAGTCCCGAAACCACCACCACTTATAACATGAATGGGTTTGACCTATTGGTAAATTACAGTAGTCCATCAAAAAAAGGAAGGGTTATTTTTGGAGAATTGGTACCCTATGACGTAGTCTGGAGAACCGGTGCTAATGAGCCTACTACTTTCACCACCGGAACGGATATCAAAATAATAGATCAGACCCTTCCCGCAGGCACCTATTCCTTATGGGCAAAACCGGGAAAGGAGACCTGGGACATTATATTTAACGAAGATATTCCGGATTGGGGGGTTACCATCAGTAGCGGAGGAAGGGAAACTACCAGAAAACCGGAATCTGATATACTGAAAGTGCAAGTTCCCGTAGAAAACCTATCTGCGTCCCAAGAAAATTTTAACATCTCCTTTGAGCATACCGGGCAACTACATCTTGCCTTGTCGTGGGACACAACGAAAGTGGGCGTTCCAATCAACAACTGAACTTGGGGAAGAATAAAAACATAAATTCGGATAGTATTTCCAAAATTAAATCTTTTAGGAAGAATGTCCCTTCGATCAAAGCACTTACCGAAGGAATCTTTAAAGGGGATAAAACTGCTTTGGGAAGAGCCATTACCTTAGTAGAAAGCACCAATACGGCCCATCTAAAGAAGGCCAATGAGGTAATCGGGAATTGTCTTTCCCGCAAAAGTGAAAGTATACGTATTGGTATAACGGGAGTACCCGGAGTGGGCAAAAGCACTTTTATAGAGACTTTTGGAAAAATCCTGACTTCCATGGGAAAAAAGGTCGCGGTTTTAACCGTAGACCCTACCAGTTCTTTTAGTAAAGGCAGTATTTTGGGAGATAAAACAAGAATGCAAGAATTGGTAAAAGATGCCAATGCGTTCATACGCCCCTCACCTTCCGGGGAATCCCTTGGCGGAGTTTCCCGCAAGACCAGAGAGACCATTATTCTTTGTGAAGCTGCCGGTTATAACGTAATCCTGATAGAGACTGTTGGTGTTGGACAAAGCGAGACCGCCGTACATAGTATGGTAGACTTCTTTTTATTGTTAAAGCTAGCAGGTGCAGGTGACGAACTCCAAGGCATGAAAAGGGGCATTATGGAAATGGCGGATGCCATCGTAATCAATAAGGCCGATGGTGATAACATTAAGCGCGCCAAACTGGCAAAAGTAGAGTTTACACGTGCGTTACATTTGTACCCTCCCAAAGAAAATGGATGGATACCAAAAGTACATTCCTGCTCTTCTTTGGAGCAATCGGGAATAACGGAAATATGGGAAATGATTTATGGGTATGTTGCTTTGGGCAAGGAAAAGGGGAGTTTTACTTCCAAACGTAAAGAGCAGAATAAGTACTGGTTACTACAGACTATAGATGACCGACTTAAATATGAATTTTATCAAAACAAGTCGGTAAAGAAAATGTTGGATCAACGACTCCAGGAAGTCATGGAAGGTAAAGTATCCCCATTTGTGGCTGCGAAACAACTGCTGGATGCGTATCTGTCCATAGCAAGGGATACATGAATTCAGTCAGTAGCCAATCCTATCGTTTCTGGTTTTTCGGTTTTGGTCTTCGTTTTTGGTTTCTGGTTTTTGGTTTCTGGTTTCTAGTTTCAGTTCTGGAATTTGGAATTTGGGATTTGGGGAGACAGTATTCAGTAGCCAGTAATCAGTAATCAGGGAAGTACATCTATTCTCTATTCAAAAGTTCAAAGTTCAAGGTTCAAGGTTTTGGTTTCTCGTCTTTTCTCTTTCATCTTTTCTCCTTCCTCTTCCAATCTCTCATTACTCATTACTAGTTTCTCGTTTCTGGTTCTGGTCTTTCGTCCTTTATCTTTTTTCTTTGTTTTCGGTCTTTGGAAAGATAGTCTTCAGTTGGCAGCTTTTGGAATTCAGAATTCAGAATTCAGAATTTGGTTTCTGGTTTCTCATATCTAACTTCTAGTTTCTAGTTATCCGGCATCCAACTTCTAGCTTCCAATATCCAGTTTATGGTTATCCAACAAACGGCAAGGAGCTATTACCTATTGCCTAATTCCAGTATTCAGTATCTCATCTCTCACTTCTAGTTTCTGGTCTTTGGTTTCTTGTTTCT
>JBATTK010000075.1:0-23924 GCA_049670505.1 Saonia sp. | reverse complement strand
GTTCAGAGTTCAGAGTTCAGAGTTCAGAGTTCAGAGTTCAGAGTTCAGAGTTCAGAGTTCAGAGTTCAGAGTTCAGAGTTCAGAGTAGTATGAAAAATAAAAACTTAATAATCAATAACTTAATAATACTAGCATTATGAGAACACTTATTGCCCTATGCCTCATTTCATTCATTTCTTCTTCCGTAATCGCCCAAAACTGCAGTAGGTTCTATCCCATGGAGGAAGGCACCAATTTTCAGTATACTTCCTACAACAAAAAAGGGAAAACGGAGGGTACGGCCGACTATAAAGTGACCACCGTAGCCGATAATGGTGATACCACTACGGCAACAATGGATATTTCCTTTACCGATAACAAGGGCAAGAAGGTCTATGACCAAGATTATACTTTTTCTTGCACGGGGAACATGGTAAGAATTGACTATGAATCCTTGGTGCCCAAACAGATGATGGAGCAGTATAAGGATATGGAAATGGAGATTACGGGCACCGATATTGAATTGCCCAATGATTTATCAGTGGGACAGGAATTGGCAGATGCCAATGTGACTTTAAAAGTTAGCATGGGCGGTATGAATATGAATACTACCGTTGATATGCTAAATAGGAAGGTTGAAAGACAAGAAAGTGTAACCACACCTGCCGGAACATATAATTGCTATGTAGTCTATAGCGAAAACCAATCTAAAATGATGATGGCCAAGCACACCTTTCCATCACGAGTGTGGCTGGCAGAAGGTGTAGGAATGGTTAAACAGGAAACCTATAAAAAAAACGGGGATTTGATGAGTAGCACGGTACTCACAGAATTTGGCAAATAATTTCTACGGAGTCTTCAATTAAAACCCGAAGTACATACTTCGGGTTTTTGTTTTAAAAATATAAAATTCCAAATGAACAGAATAATATAACTATTAAATAATCACTTATACATGGGTGAATCAACAAGACTCTAATGAAAACCTATTATTTTTCATTTGTATTGCTATTGGGCTTAAACGTTGCCGGACAGGATAAATCCCAAATTAACTCATTGATAAATGCCTTTGATATCAATAAAGCGAATGTATATCACAAGGAAGTAAAAATTTATAATTATTTAGAAAGCATCCAAACCCAAGAAAAAAAGCAGGATTTCGCAGAACAGTACTTACAATATGCCGATGAAAAAAAACTGACATCCGATTTAATTTTTGCATCTTTTTTAAGTGGCGAGGTCAACTACCGGAGCGGAAATATAGCTGATGCCGCAAAATATT
Organism: Saonia sp.; assembly: GCA_049670505.1. Taxonomy (GTDB): domain Bacteria; phylum Bacteroidota; class Bacteroidia; order Flavobacteriales; family Flavobacteriaceae; genus JBATTK01. Next base: position 22,663 of record JBATTK010000075.1, on the reverse strand, counting down.
ATCATCAGGTAGTTCTCGTTTCAGATAGGGAAAACAACTTGGACGGCAAATTTTTGGGGTATGTGGGTTTGTTCTACCTGAGTCTAAGAAACCAGAATCCCGACTCTATCCAATATTATAGGGAAAAATCCGATTCCCTGATGTCAAAAGTTGGGAACTACTACTTCAGGGCAATCTACAATCGGCGATTGGCATCTTACCATATTGAAAATGAAAAATATTCCGACGCCTTGGATTTACTGCTAAAAATAGACATCTCCCCAGGCTTGGGCGAATCAAATACAAGATGTCTTGCGCTATCGAATATTGGCTGGATATATGAGCATCTGAACTATCCGGAAAAGGCGAAAATCTACTATCAAAGAGCACTGAAAATCGCTAAGAGGACCAAAGCGGTAAGGCAGGTCAAATTTTATGTATTAAAACTTGCGCACATAGAATTATTCAACCTCGGCAATCCCGAAAAGGCTATCAAAAGCTATGTTGAACTACTGCCCCATTATAGCAATACAGGATCCTATCTAGAGGGAATTTTATATGGAACTTTAGGTTACGCTTATACGCAAACCGGACAAATGAAAGAATCATGGAAATATTTGGATAAATCCAAAAATACACTGGAAGGAACTAAAGATAGTACTTTTTTATGTTTACCATATACCTATCTAACCCATTATTACTTTAAAAAAGGTCAATTCCAAAAAGCTATTGCCAACGGTGAGAAAGCTTTGGAAATAATAAAAAAAAGAAAACTGTTCAAAGCAAGAAAACTCATACTTCTGGATAAGCTCTCGGAAGCTTATGTAAAGGTCGGGAATTTGAAAAAGGCCTATACGCTATTAAGCGAACTCAATGGCATCAAATCAGAATTGGAGTTAAAGAAAAATAAAATCGCATTTGTCGAAAGTCAGTATGAACTTAAGGAAAGTAGAGAGCAACTTCAGATAGCCCAGCTTAACAATAAAATTCTAAATAAAAATAAAATTATCTATCTAACGCTCTTGATCGCATTGTTTTCCTTTCTTCTTTTTTTACTCTACCAATTTATAAACCGCCAAAAAACGAACAAAAAACTAAAAGAACTAGACTCGTTAAAAACTAGTTTCTTCACCAACATCTCGCACGAGTTCAGAACCCCATTAACCTTGATCTCCTCCCCTATACAAGAAGCTATGGAAGAAACTTATCTGTCCAAGGACACAAAGAACCATTTGGAAATTGCCGCTAACAGTACAAAAAGGTTACTATCGCTTGTGGACCAGTTATTAGATCTCTCCAAAATTGATAGTGGTGCTTTAAAACTAGTGTTGGAAAGAAATACGCCCACTCAATTGATTGCTGCCTGGGGCGAATCGTTCTCGTATTTGGCGAAGAAGAAAAACATCGGTTTTAATTTTGAAATCGACCATAGGAAAACTAAAACTTGGTTTGACAAGGATGCCCTTGAAAAAATAACGATCAATCTATTGGGAAATGCTATCAAATATACGCCTAAGAACGGGAAGATTATACTGAGAGCGGCGATGAAGAACGACCAGCTATATATAGAGGTGAAAAATACGGGAAAGAGCCTTACCGAAGAGCATATGAATACTATTTTCAATCGTTTCTTTCAGGCAAACGTACAAGATGAGGGGGCCGGTATAGGGCTATCCCTGACCAAAGAGCTTGTAGAGCTTCATAAAGGGACTATTGAGGTCCGTAGCGCGCCGGAGGAATGGACATGCTTTAAAATTACCCTTTGTACAGATCGAACGAAGTTTAAAAATGCTACCATTAAAACTACGCCTACCGCTTTCAATTCAAGACAATCCATACCACCGAATTCAAATGACGATTTGACAAATCCTGGAAACAAGAGGGAAGAATTGCCAATTCTTCTTATTGTAGAGGACAATCTCGATGTTCGGATACTACTTAGGGATACCTTTAAAAATTCATATAACATTATGAGTGCGGCTACAGGAGAGGAAGGAATATCAATTGCATTGAAGCATATTCCGGATATTATTATTTCAGATATTATGATGCCGATAAAGGATGGTATTGAACTGAGCAAAAAGCTAAAGGAAGACGAACGTACCAGTCACATTCCTATTATCCTATTGACCGCCAAGGCAGGGGACGAAAACGAGCTTATGGGGATTAATGCAGGTGCAGATGATTATGTTACCAAACCCTTCAATCAAAAAATCCTGAAGTCAAAAGTAAAGGGCCTTATTGCGTTAAGGAAAAAACTACAATCCAGATACCGTCAGGAAGTTGTTTTAAAACCGAAGGACATTGCTATTACCTCAGTAGATGAGCGTTTTTTGGCTAAAGTGCAAAAGGTATTGGATGAAAAACTGGTTGAATCTTCTTTTAGTGTAGCTGCTTTTAGCAAAGCAGTACATATGAGCCGCATGCAATTGCATAGAAAACTAAAAGCCCTTACCGGTTTAACTGCTTCCGAATTTGTGCGGTCGCAACGCTTAAAACTTGCCGTTCGGCTTTTAAAACAACCCAACATCAACGTATCGGAAGTAAGCTATAGTGTTGGCTTTAATGACCATGCCTACTTTACTAAATGTTTTAAAGAAACCTACCATTGTACACCTTCCGAGTATATTAAAAAGGTGGAGGCACTTCCTTAACCCTACCATTTACAGGGCAAACAAGTCCTGTTACATATCTTATAGTTCTCGTTACATATTTCATAAGCCTATCTAGTCACAGAAATTACCTTAGCTTCCGAAGGCGAGTAATACATGCTTTATCCTTAAGCAAAGGTAATGAAGAAGAAGTACGGCAATTTTGAAGGCAGTCTGAATGATTTTCCCGAGCACCAAATCTATCTCAATATTAATCATTTGGAAAATGGCACCTATGTCCTAAAGATTATACATAAAAATAAAGTCATTAAAGAAACCTCTTTTGAAAAGCCCGCATAATGTTGACCTTTTAATCGAAACACATAGATAAAAGAATATAAAATCAAAAAGCATGAACGTTTTAAAAACTCCTTTGGCCCTTTCTATTGTTGTCATTTCCCTAAGCAATTGTAAAGAAAAAGAACCATAGGAGAACACAACCCTGGTTAACCTTTTAATCAGTTAGATATAAATATTAGGAAACATTAAATCTTTTTTTATGAAAACAACATTTTCAAAATTCAAGTATCTTTTTTTAGCAACCATCATAGCATTAGCCTTAGGCTGTAGCTCCGAAGACGGTGAGGATGGGGCCGTAGGACCTCAAGGTTCGCAGGGGGAACAAGGGCCTATAGGTCCGGCAGGAGCCGACGGTCAGGATGGAGCCGATGGGATGAATGGTACAGATGGTGCCGACGGGCAAGATGGCAATGCCAATGTTACTTCCGTTCTATATGAAAATCAAGCCATTTTAGAAGGGAACAATGTGTTCGATATTCCCGAATTGACCCAAGCAATCTATGATACCGGTATCGTGTATGTTTACGTTACCGTAATCGGTAATGATTATTGGGAACCCTTGCCAATTTTCTTGACTGGTTCTGTAGCCCTTGAAATTGATCGAATAGAAATCGGACGAATAACCTTGAGATCCACTTTTGCCCAATTCAATCTTAATTTTAGATTTGTTCTGGTAGAGGGCAACCTTAGTAGTAAAACGACAGATAAAAATATTCAGAAAATGTCGTATGAAGAAGCAATGGATTATTTTGGACTAGACTATTAGAATTCTCGAAAGTCGAACAAGAAAAACCTCGGCTCACACCGAGGTTTTTTCCTTTATCATTTCCGCTTTAAAAAGTGTTTCAAAATGACGGAGCAATTTTTGTTTTACCTCATCCATGTCCACTTTTTGTTTGCCCAGCTCCACATTTAAAGAGGTTACGGCTTTGTCTTTTATACCGCAGGGAATCATTAGATCAAAATAACCGAGATCCGCATTTATGTTCAAGGCAAAACCGTGCATGGTGACCCACCGGCTGGCCCGTACGCCCATGGCACATATTTTTCTGGCAAAGGGCGTACCAACATCTAGCCAAACCCCTGTTTCGCCTTTGGAACGTTCTGCCTTTAGCCCATACTCCATCAAAGTGAGAATAACCATTTCTTCCAAAAACCTAAGATATTTGTGGATATCGGTAAAGAAATTGTCCAAATCCAAAATGGGGTAGCCCACTATCTGTCCGGGACCATGATAGGTAATATCCCCCCCTCTATTTATCTTGTAAAAAGTTGCGCCCTTTTGGGCAAGTTCATCTTCATTGATCAAAAGATTACCCAGGTCGCCACTTTTCCCCAAAGTATATACATGAGGATGTTCCACGAACAGAAAATGGTTGGGAGTATCCAAATGGGCAGCTTCCCTTCTGTTTTTTATCTTTATATCCAGAATTTCTTTAAAGAGATGCTCTTGGTAATCCCAAGTTTCCTTATAATCCTTATATCCTAAATCCTGTAGTACAACTTTCTTGTTCATCCATACAAAGATACGAAGACCTGTTTAGACCGCTACTTTTCCAATTCGACTTCAATATCCAGAAGCTCCGGTTTTTCCATAAGCTCTAAAAAATCCACTTCTAGGGTAAAACTTTTACCATCCTGACTAAAAAGTGCCTTTTCTGCCGAAATCTTTTTTATTTTTCGTGGAAAGTGATAATTTAAGGTATAGGTAGATTCCCCTAAAAACATTTTTGCCTGTTCTAGACTGTCAATACTGCTTCGGAATAATTCCTGGTCTACAATTATGGTTTTACGGGAGAAACGGTCTTCTATAAAACTATAGCTTACTTCGGTACCTTGTGATCCTCCCATAGGACTCTGACCCGGTCCGGATGTACCATTACCCTTTCCTTGAAGTTCGCTTGCTTGTTGAAAATTACTTAGCATGTCACCCAATTCATCTACATTTTTAAATTCCGAATAGAGGGAGAAATTCATTTCCCTAGCTTCCGGATCCATCAACATACGCATATCAAAATTCTCCAAACGTTTAAGCCTATCCTGCTCTTCTTGTGAAAGCGTTGCTATACTATCTTTCTTCTCGATCAAAAACTCTTTGAAAGAGATTATGGTATCTATCTTTTTTTCTTCTTTTTGGGCAAGTTCATTACCCGCCATTTCCATCAATCCGGATCCGTCAAAATCAATGGAAATCTTTCCGGTACCGTCTTCATTGATACGCATATCCTCCGTAAAATTACATGCGGAAAAAAATAATGAACCTAGCAGTAATACAATTAACGCAGATTTTCTCATAAGTTTTTGGTTTTGGTTTTGGTTTTGGTTTTCCAATAATAAAAATAATATATCAAAGGGTTATTTAGCGGCTAAAGATAATACTTCCCCCTTAGCCAATAAAAAATTTCTCAAAATGGACTATCCCAAAGGCAGAGCCTTCGGGGAATTACTTAGATTAAAGAAAACTATTGTTTTTTGTTCCTGTAGGGCCCTAATTTAATTAGGATTATTGAGAATAACCAATGCCGCTATCACCCCGGGTACCCATCCGCAAAGGGTAAGTAGAAATACTATAAAGAAAGATCCGCAACCCTTGCCGATAACGGACAAAGGTGGAAAAATAATGGCCAGTAATACACGTAAGAAACTCATAGTCGTAGGTTTTGATGATTGATGATACCTATAGGTCTAAATCCTTTATGATTTGTTACACAAAACTAGTACTTTTAACGTTGAGACAGCATATCCAATACACCATGCATCGAATCCTTTTTTTTATTTTTTTGCTTTTTGTATCCAACGGTTTCGGACAATATCGTTTTAGCGGTGAATTGGAAAAGAATGCCAAGAACAAAACGGTTTATCTGTCGCTTATAGACGAGCATAGAAAACTATCCAAGATATACGTAGGACAAATTATCCGTAGCACCCGAACGGATTCTCTCGGTTTCTTTAAGTTCGAAGGGGATAACCTGGCCGCCAATAACCAAATCTATAGAATACATACGGACGGGTGTACGGACAGTGAAGCGGTGACAGATCATTTTTCGGGCAATTGCAACAACAGTAATAGTATTCTTTTCATTGCACATAATACCGACACTATTTATTTTCCGAATAATACGGCCAACGAAGTTTTCTGCGATATTACCTCTACCAATGACAAGTCTACCGTATTTCTACAAATTGATGAACTCAAAGAACGTATGTTATTTGATTTTTCCGATTTTAGAAGTGAAACCAATAGAAATATCAACTCAAAAAAATGGTTCAATACCTTAAAGGAATTTGGAGAAAGTTTGGACGAACCCTTGGCGGAACTTTATATATATGATTTCCTCTCCGACAAGAAAAATGAAACCTTTGAATACTATCTACAAGATCTGATCAGCGATGATTATTACGATAATTTGATGGATAAGCTAAAAGAAAATTATCCCAACACCAAATTTACACAACGCTATGAGGCAGAAATTGCATCGGACAAACACTTGATCAACTTTGGGAACGGTAAGGGAGGTTTTGGATTCAAATTTCTACTTATCGGTCTTTTGGCACTATCCGTATTACTTAATATCTATTTGATCATTAGACACAAAAAAGGGGTGGCGCGGAAAAAAAAGCGGGCCTATGCTGGACTTACTGTACAGGAACAAAAAACGTTGGAACTCATCCTGCAAAATAAGACAAATAAGGAAATTGCTTCTCTAATGTTTTTGAGTGTTAGCACCGTAAAAACTCATATCAATGGCTTGTACAAGAAGTTACAGGTTTCCTCCCGAGAGGAACTTAAACGTACATTCCAGGACAAAATAGCATTTACCCCCTCTTCATAATTCAACCCGGGTCTAGTCCTTTTTTCAACCCCTATTTTCTTTATACGCTTTTAAGGAATCTTCATTTTTGGACCATAACCTTAAAACAATTCCGTCATGAAAATAGTTCAACTATCAGCAATCCCCGTATTTTTTTTAATCGTACAATTACATGCGCAACCTTATAATGTGCAAGTCGACACTGGAGAAAATGCCCCTTACCTTATCGGAAAAATAAATAAGGAAGGACTTTCCCAAGCCAATTATTCCGAGTGGTTCTTAAAAAATGAGCGCGACTACCTACCCCAATCGGAAATTATTGCCCAGCTTAAGAACAAGCTCCCCGAACATACCATTAAACTATTTATGGGTACATGGTGCGGGGACAGTAAAAGAGAAGTACCTTCATTTTATAAGATCCTCAATGAAATACAATTCCCTCTAGAGCGCCTTACTAATATAGCCGTAGACCTGAAACCGGAAATGTATAAGCAGAGTCCGGGCGGGGAACAAGAAGGCTTGAACATTCATAGGGTCCCAACTTTTATTTTTTATAAAAATGGAAAGGAAATCAATCGGATCGTTGAACGGCCCGTACAATCATTGGAAGAGGATATGCTTGCCATTCTGAACGAAAATTATTCCCCCAATTATAGTGCGGTCAACGAAATTGATAAGGCCCTACATGAAATGGGCGTTGAAAAATTTCAGATAAAATCAAAACAACGCATCTCCGAATGGAAAAAAGCAATCAGTAGTTTTTACGAACTGAACACTTTCTCCTATGTGCTACTCACCAGTGGAAAAAAACAAGAGGCGGTAGCAGTTGCCACTCTTAATACCGAGCTTTATCCAGAGGATGCCAAGGCATACAAAGCACTGGGAAATAGATTGCGGGCATGCGACAGGAATAAGGAAGCATTGGCACAATACGAACTATCCCTGAAGTTGAATCCGGATGATGATGAATTAAAAAGCATGCTCCGGGCATTACAAGAGGACCCTACCGATTAATCCTTTGTTTTTTGAAAAGTTGTGTGAAAATATATGCAAATAGGCTAATTTTGCAGCTTTAACTACCAGTTTATGCAACTTTCGGAACAAGAAGTCATTAGAAGGGAAAAATTAACGAAATTAAGGGAGTTGGGAATTAACCCATACCCGGCGGCCCTATATCCAGTAGATGCTACATCAAAAACCTGTAAAGAACAATTTGAGGAAGGAAAAAAAGTGGTGCTTTCCGGTCGGTTGATGTCGCGTCGCATTCAAGGGAAAGCCTCTTTTGCGGAGTTGCAGGACAGTGAAGGCCGCATACAGATTTATTTTAATAGGGATGAAATCTGTACAGGAGAAGATAAGACCAAATACAATGAAGTCTATAAAAAACTCTTGGATATTGGGGATATCATTGGAATAGCGGGGGAACTTTTCATAACTCAAGTGGGCGAAAAGACCGTGAAGGTAGAAGATTTTATCCTTTTGAGCAAAGCGCTCCGTCCTTTGCCATTGCCAAAAGTTGATGCCGATGGAAATGTCTTTGACGAGTTTAACGATCCGGAAATGCGTTATCGCCAGCGATATGTAGATTTGGTGGTGAACCCTTCCGTGAAGGAAACCTTTGTAAAACGCACAAAGATTACCAATAGTATCCGTCAGTTCTTTAATGAAAGGGATTATTTAGAAGTAGAGACCCCTATTTTACAGCCCATTCCTGGTGGTGCTGCCGCAAGGCCGTTTGTGACCCATCACAACGCACTGAATATTCCCTTATACTTGCGAATCGCCAACGAACTATATCTAAAACGACTGATTGTTGGGGGTTTTGATGGGGTATATGAATTCTCCAAGGACTTTAGGAACGAAGGGATGGATCGCACCCATAATCCGGAATTTACCGTTATGGAGCTTTATGTGGCCTACAAGGATTACAATTGGATGATGGAAACCACGGAACAGCTTCTGGAAAAAGTGGCCTTGGATGCCAATGGCACTTCTAAAGTGGTTGTCGGTGAAAATGAGATAGAATTTAAAGCCCCCTATCCCAAAATACCTATTTTGGAGGCGATAAAGGTGCAAACAGGTTTTGATGTGGCCGGAATGGATGAAAAACAGCTGATAGACGTTGCCAAAAAGCTAGGTCTTGAAGTTGACGATAGTATGGGTGTTGGAAAACTGATCGATGAGATTTTTGGGGAAAAGTGTGAGCATCACTACATACAGCCCACTTTTATTATAGATTATCCCAAGGAGATGAGCCCTCTGACCAAGGAACATAGGAGCAATCCTGCTTTGACGGAACGTTTTGAATTAATGGTAAATGGAAAGGAACTAGCCAATGCCTATTCCGAGTTGAACGACCCCATAGATCAACGCGAACGTTTTGAAGATCAGTTAAAACTATCCGAAAAAGGGGACGACGAGGCCATGTTCATAGACCAAGATTTTATCAGGGCGTTGGAGTACGGCATGCCGCCTACCAGTGGCATTGGTATCGGTATTGATCGTTTGGTCATGTTGTTGACCAACAATTCCTCTATTCAGGAAGTACTCTTTTTTCCGCAGATGCGCCCGGAAAAAAAGCCTTTGGAACTGAATGAAAATGAAAAAACCATTTTTGACATCATCAAAAAAGCCAAAAGTATGCCATTAGGCGAGTTAAAAGAAGCTTCCCAACTAAGTAACAAGGCTTGGGACAAAGGAATCAAAGCTTTGGGGAAATTAGGTTTAACAAAAATTAGCAGGAATGGGGAATCCTTGATTTGTGAGCTACAGGAATGACCCCATTTTAGAATGATGCTTGCAAAAGGACCGATGATTTCTTTTTATTTTCAAACCATCGGAAAAAAACATAGCTTAGGGGCCGTTAAAGTTTCTAAATGGATTTCAGTAAAAAAATAGGGTTGTTCCTTGGCCCCATAATGTTTCTTACGCTCATTAATCTACCATTTGATCTTATCTCCGAAAAAGGGGACTCCGTTATCGCCGTAGCCGTGTGGATGGTTATTTGGTGGATTACGGAGGCGGTTTCCATATCCGTCGCCGCACTTCTACCATTGATTCTTTTCCCATTGCTTAAAGTAATGCCCATAGGAGATGTTGGGGCCAACTATGGAAGTCCTATCGTATTCTTGTTCTTTGGGGGCTTTGTTATGGCATTGGCATTGGAAAAAGTAAATCTGCACAAGCGCATTGCCCTCAATATCATTAGAATAACCGGGACCACTCCGAACAAAGTAATATTGGGATTTATGATCGCCACGGCCTCCTTGAGTATGTGGATCAGCAATACGGCAAGTACCGTGGTGATGCTACCCATTGCCATGTCCGTCATTGGATTATTGATAAACGATGAAGACGGATTTACCAAAAATGATCGGAACTTTGCCTTGAGCGTGATGCTCGGTATAGCTTTCTCCGCCAATGCGGGCGGAATAGCTACGGTCATCGGTACACCGCCCAATTCAATTTTAATAGGTCTGTTAGAAAATGAATATCATATTGAAATCTCTTTCCTAAAATGGATGGTGATAGGCCTTCCGTTTTCTATAACCATGATTGCGATAAGCTATTTGGTATTGGTAAAATGGATGTTTCCCAACAAGGAATTGAAGTTCAATGCTTCCAAGGACGTCATCCATTCCGAATTGCAAAAATTAGGACCTATGTCCGGAAAAGAAAAGATGGTGTTGCTCATCTTTGGTGTAACCGTATTTCTTTGGATATTCCGGACCTTGATCAACAATCTATTCCCTAGTCTAGGGCTATCGGATACGATCATAAGCATTTTGGCCGCAGTGGCACTTTTCTCCATTCCCTATAACTTAAGAAAGGGCGATTTTATAATCAGTTGGGGCGATACGCAAAAGTTGGCCTGGGGCATACTCATTTTGTTCGGTGGCGGTCTGGCATTGGCAAAAGGAATGTCCGTAAGTGGTATTGTAGATATGGTAGCCACCGCCATTGCGGCCAGTGATATAAGTATATTACTTACGGCCTCTTTACTTATTCTATTGATGTTGTTTATGACCGAGCTGATGAGCAATGTGGCCTTGGTCGCCGTTTTGGCACCTGTGGTGGCTGGTATTGCCATTGGATTGGAAATCCCTATCCTTTATCTGTTGATTCCCGTAACCATGGCGAGTAGTTGTGCTTTTATGCTTCCAATGGCTACCCCTCCGAATGCCATTGTCTTCGCCAGTGGTTATATAAAAGTGTACCAAATGGCACGGGTAGGCATTATCCTCAATTTAATAGCCGTGGGCTTATTGATTTTAATGTTTCAATGGGTTATTCCCCTACTATTCTAAAAGGACAAAACCCCGGCCGTAAGCCGAGGTTTTGTATGAAATCGTTCAAAGAATGAATGCTATTTACTTAAGGGCATAGTTCCATTACTATATGCATCAAAGCCTTTAGGCAAATAATCGTCTGTATTAAAGTTAAGCTCAATTTCTTCCTCATCCTCTATGTATTCTACCGAATTCAAATCAAAAAAAACTTCATACGGATCAAAACATACAGGTAAATAATCTGCGGTATCAAAACCTAGCTCAATAGGTTCTTCGGTCTTTATAAAAGTAATTCCTTCCATACCTATAGGATCGGCATAAGCATTGAATCCTATGGGAAGATATTCGTTTACATTGAAGCCCAAATCAATTTCCGGTTCATCCTCAATATATTCTATACAATTAATATCAAAATCTGCTATATAATTACCTGTCTGACAAGCAAAAACGGTACTGTAAACAAAAAGTCCTATTATAGCTGTTACGGTTAAGGTTTTTTTATTCATAACATTTATGGTTAAATTTTAAGCAAAGATATAACAGGATTTATGATGAATTATTGTGTTTGTATTTTCCTTAACGAATGCATCAATAAGCTCCAAAAATCATTTTCTTAGGCCCTTAGCGCCTTAGTTACCAACTTCTCACTTTAACTCAACAATCTTTGCATAGTACGCACAGTTCCGAGCCATTTATTATATTAAAAAAAGACAGATTTATTGTGTTATTTTTTTGTTAACGAAGCTTGTTCGAGCCACTTTGTGTACCCTTCCGATCTCAATAAAAAAACCTCTGCCGAGAACAGAGGTTTTATGGAGACTAATCCAAAAAATTGATCAAATGAAATTATCCGTTTATATACTAATCCTTGTATAAGGATTAAAGTTCTCGGGTAGATAATTTGCTGTATCAAAACCCAAATTAATGGTTTCTTCCTCCTCTATGTAAATGATATCATCTACATCAAAAGGGGTTGCATAAGGACAAAAACCTGTTGGCAAATATTCGTTTATATCAAAATCCAATTCAATTTCTTGTTCTTCCTCTATGTACTCTATGGCATCCAGATTAAAATAAACCCCATACGGATCAAAGCCTTTGGGCAAATAATCCTTGGTATCAAATCCTAGTTCTATGATTTCTTCTTTTTCTATAAAGGAAATTCCATTTATTCCGGAAGGATTGGCATAGGCATCAAAATTGGCAGGTAGATAATCGGCTGCATTAAAACCTAAATCAATTTCCTCTTCTTCTACAAATACTATGGAATTCAAATCAACATAGGGTTCAAATGGATCAAAACCTTCGGGCAGATAATCCGCCGTATCGAATCCTAGACTGATTTTTGGCTCCTCTTCAATGTAAACAATCTTATCCAGGTCCAATTCCGTAAGAGCACAGTTCACGGGCAACCCCATTAAGGTAGTTGTCCGTTGCTCTCCGTTCAAAACTGTTAAACTGTTCTGGAGTTCGTAATTCGTTGTCTGAGTTAGCTCACTAGAATTACATGTTAAAAGGTCTTTGTCTTCTTCCGATGTGTAGGTATTTCCCAAAAATACCAAGCCACATATTAATAATAACTTGTTCATTTTTTGATTGATTTATGATTGATGATCGATTTCTCTAAACCGTTTGCATATAAGACTATTCAAAAATTAAAATGTTACAGTATTTTATTTTGTTTAACAACGGACAAGGAATTTCAAAATCATATGCCGTTAGGATAAATTATATTTAAATTATTGGTATTCAATATCTTAAAATTTTAATTATACGATTAACCTTGCCATTTAGCTTATGATTTCATTAACAGAACTTTCTATTAATTTTTCGGTTCTTTGAAAAATTTTAAACCAAAACTGACTAAAAATGATTAAAAAAGTACTTCCAAAAATACTTTTGGTATTTTTTCTATTCGGATATAGCGCAACTACCCAAGCGCAGATTTTTAAGAAGAAAAAAACAGAGCAAACCGATACCAAGGCAAAACCTAAAAAAGATGCTATTCAGCCTTATGGGAAAGTAATCACCAAAGAGGCCAAGACGGACAAAGGACTATTTGATATACACATTGTTGCGGACAAGCATTTTTATGAAATCCCGGATTCCCTGTTCAATAAGGAAATGCTGATGGTAAGTCGTATTTCGAAAACGGCGACAGGAATAGGTTTTGGCGGAGGAAAAATAAATACCCAAGTGCTGCGATGGGAAAAAAAACCTAAAAAAGTTTTGTTACGTGTAGTATCCCACGATATTGTTGCGGCAGATTCCCTTCCGGTACATGAGGCCGTGGTTAATTCAAATTTTGAACCTGTTTTATATGCTTTTGATATAAAGGCATTTAAAAAGGACTCCTTAAGTCCAGCCACGGTTATAGCCATAGACGAGCTTTTCACCAAAGACGTGAAAGCCTTGGGTATGCCGGAGTTTCGTCGTAAGCAATATAAGGTTACGCGACTCGATGAGGGCAAGGGTTATATTGAATCCATAAAGAGTTATCCCCTTAACGTTGAAGCCCGTCATGTAAAAACTTACATTGCCAACAAGCCCCCCTCCAATGGTAGTTTGGGTACTATTTCTATAGAAGTAAACAACTCTATGATACTGTTGCCCGATAATCCTATGAAGCGGCGTTATTTTGATAGACGGGTAGGATGGTTCGCCCGTGGACAGGTTGATTATGGATTGGATGTACAGGAAAGCAAGACGGTCCGTTTTTTAGATCGTTGGCGGTTGGAAGTCAAGGAGGGGGATATGGAGAAGTACAAAAACGGCGAACTTGTGGAACCTAAAAAGCCTATTGTATATTATGTGGATAGGGCCACCCCAAAAAAATGGGTGCCTTTTATAAAACAAGGTATCGAGGACTGGCAGGTAGCCTTTGAGGAGGCCGGATTCAAAAATGCCATATTGGCCAAAGACCCCCCTACTGTTGAAGAAGACCCGGAATGGTCTCCCGAAGACGTGCGCTACTCTGTTGTACGTTACTTGGCATCCCCGATTCCCAATGCAAACGGACCTCATGTAAGTGATCCTAGAACAGGGGAGATTTTAGAGTCGGATATCAATTGGTACCATAATGTAATGACCTTGTTGCGCAATTGGTTTTTTGTACAGACCGCGGCTATAAATCCCGATGCCCAACGCCTTTCGTTCAAAGATGATGTCATGGGACGTTTAATCCGGTTTGTATCCGCACATGAAGTAGGTCATACCTTAGGGCTACCCCATAATATGGGAAGTAGTGTAGCCTATCCTGTAGATTCCTTGCGCTCCGCTACGTTTACCCAAAAATACGGTACGGCACCTTCCATTATGGATTATGCACGTTTTAACTACGTTGCACAACCAGGAGATGAAGGCGTGGCCTTAATGCCCAATATCGGCATCTATGATAAACATGCCATACGTTGGGGATACAAGCCTATTCCGGATATGACGGCAGAGGATGAAAAGTCTACGCTGAGTAAATGGATTTTGGAACACGCCAACGACCCCTTATATCGTTTTGGCCATCAACAGGTGGGAGATGTGGTGGACCCCAGTTCCCAAACGGAAGATTTGGGGGATGATGCCATTAAGGCCAGTAATTATGGCATTGAAAATTTAAAGCGTATTGTACCCAATTTAATTAAATGGACGGCCGAAGACGGAAAAGATTATGATGATCTGGGAAAACTATATGGCCAGGTACTTACACAATACAATCGTTATATGGGGCACATATCCAACAATATCGGGGGCGTCTATGAGCATCATAAAACATATGATCAAGAAGGTGCCGTATATACTCCCGTTGCCAAAAACCATCAGATAAACTGTATGCAGTTCATACAACAGCAATTATTCAAAACACCGGAATGGTTATTGGACCAAAACATCTTCAACAGGACGGAATATTCAGGTTCCATAGAAAGGATACGGGCCATACAGGTAAGAACCTTGGACAATATATTGAGCTTAGGTAAAATGGCGCGTATTATAGAAAATGAAACGGTCAATGGGAACAATGCCTATAAGTTAACGGATATGGTAAAAGATTTGCGAAGGGGTATTTGGTCAGAATTAAGGAACGGAAACAAAATCGATACCTATCGAAGAAATTTACAAAAAGCCCATATTGATCGCTTGGCCTATTTGATGACCGTAAAAAATCAGAAGAAGAAACCTACTTTTGGTGGATATCAGAAATCAACAGCGGTAAATACCAGTCAATCGGATATTAGGTCTATAGCCCGTGCAGAGCTAAATACATTAAAAAGGAATATCAGAAATGCAATCGCCAGAACATCGGATAGTATGAGCAAGTATCATCTTCAGGATGCCGTTGAACGTATCAATATGATACTAGATCCAAAATAATACTTTCCTTAAAGCCTGTAAAAGGTACCGTATATCGAAAGTGTGCGGTACTTTTTTCCATTGTGGTCTGCTCCTTTATCATACAAAACCCCATTTTTAGATCACTTTACACCAAAAATAGCTTGTTTGACAACAATAATAAGGTCTGTGTCCTATTCTGTTCTATCTTAGAATAAGAATCAAAAACCTCAAAATCATGTCATACAAAGCAAAAAGTCTTGTTTATCTTGTTTCTTTCATTGCTGCTGCGCTTGTTTATTACCATGTAGAACAGCAAAGGGAGGTAGAAACAAATACGACGGAATTGGTGGAGGCCAACATAAGCGAATTATCTTCCGTGGGAATTGAATGACCCAAAAATATTAAACCAAAAGAAAAATCCTTTTTAATACGATAATGGGCATGGATTCTATCCATGCCCATTTTATATTTTATGGCCTCTGGACTTTGTTTTAAGTGCAGAAGACACGAATATTTTCTTTTGGCAGGTACTGTTAAAAACCTCATAAATCATAATCATACTTTTAAACCTTTTGAAATTGAAAGAGTCCTACCCCCAAAATCTATAAAATTTAAACGTATGAAAAAAGTATTTTTAACACTCGTATTATTGGCAGGTTTTACCGCCATGGCACAAAGAGGAGAAGGTCACGGACACCATAGGGATGCTATGATGGATATGACCCCGGAACAGGTTTCGACCTTGCAGACCAAAAAAATGACCTTGTTATTGGAATTAACGACCAAACAACAGGAGCAAATACAAGAAATAAACTTGGAGAACGCCAAATTGCGAAGGACGAAAATGGAAGAACGAAAAGCGACAAAAGAAGAAGGAGAACGTAAAAAGCCCACTTCCGAGGAACGCTTTGCTATGCTCGAACAACAATTGGACCATCAAATTGCGGTACAAGCGGAGGTAAAGCAAATTCTGACCGACGAACAATTTGATCTATGGAAAAAGATGCAGCATAGAAAAGGAAAGCATGGCAATACCATGAGGAAGGGAAGGTCTGGAAGAAAGTAAAAGCCTAATGTCACATCGAGCGCAGTCGAGATGTCTTGCGAACAAAGACATATAGTTCTCGACTGCGTTCGAACAGACAAATTATAAAAATCATTATACCATAAAAACGGTAGTGTTTCCTTCGGTTTCCGTATAGGAAGTAGAAGCAATATTATCTATAAAACGATACGAAGCAGTGGCACTGCCCTCTGTGAATTCTGCCAAAACATATCCTCGTCTGGAAGCATCAAAATACTTCAAACGATCAATCAGCAACACAAAGGCTTGTTCTATACCAGCAATAGTTGCCAGGTCATTTCCGAACAAGCCTTCAAATCCTGGAGAAGAAACCGATGAACAGGCAAACTCCTCGCCAATTTTGTCCCCATTGCCATCTATCAAATCACTATTCCATGCATTATGGGTGTCGCCGGCCAACACTACGGTATTTTTACCAGTCAGAAGGCTATACACTTTTTCACGTTCTACGGGGTACCCGTCCCACGCATCCAGATTATAAGGTAACACCGTATTTATACGTGCCAGTTCCGCTTCGGTCAAAGTGGGGTCTCCTGCTAACGACCTAGCTTTAATAGTAGATAATTCTACGATCAATTGTTGTAGTTGCTGTAAGACTTCCGGAGAAGTATTTCCCGAAGCTACGGCTCCTATAGAGACCAATAGATCGGACGGTACCGTCATTGTTCCCATAAGCACTTGTTGTCCCAGCACCTGCCATTTTGCACTGCTACTACCAACAGCGCCCCCTAACCATGAAAGTTGGGCCGGTCCTATTAGATTTCTATTGGGATCGCTCAATGCCGTTTGGAAACCAACGATATCAAAGCTACCATCGGTCCCAAAGAAATCCGTAAAACCCAATTGTTTGTCCCTCCCGATAATCCGGGTATCCAACATCACCAAGTTTGCTAAATTTCCGTACTCAAAATTGCGATAAATAATCTCGCCGTTATCCGTACGGATGGGAAGGTATTCCCCATGCACCTGTATGGCCCTTCTTTTTCGCTCTTCATAGGATCCTTCACTATCGTCATGATTTTCGGCCCCATCCATATAGGCGTCGTTTGTAATCTCATGATCGTCCCAAACTACGATAAAGGGTTTTTTACTATGCGCCAACTGTAAACCTTCGTCCGTTCTATACTGTCTGTATCTTAAACGATAATCCTCCAAAGTAAGAATTTCGGTTTTGGGATCATGTACACGGCCCAGGGCTTCCGTATTTTCATTGGTGCCATAACCACCCTCTTCATACTCATAGATATAATCGCCCAGATGCAGTACAATATCGGCATCGCTCTTTGCAATAGCATCATAAACATTGAACACCCCTGCCGGAAAATTAGAACAGGAACAAACGGCCAGTTTTAGACTAGATACCGCATCGCCTGCGTTGGGTAGCGTTATGGTCTCACCTATCATGGACTCCTCTTCTAAATCTTCCTGAAGAAATCTATAATAATATTTTCCGTTAGGCGCCAGTCCTGTAACGTCTTTTATCACTACAAAATCATCGGTAGCAGAGGTATACGCTATGCCTTCGTGTACAATTGCGGTGAAGTTCTCATTGGTAGACACTTGCCATTTTATGGCTATAGAAGAGCCCACTTCGGTTTCGGTCGGTGTAAAACGGGTCCATATGATTACAGCCGAAGCCGTAGGGTCAAAACTGCCTACCCCGTGTAAAAACCTTGGAATCTTGTCAGATGGGCCATCATCTCCTTGAAAATCCCTTACACAGGCCGCCAAATGTGAGCTTAAAATAATACCTCCTGAAGCAATGATGGATTTTGCCAAAAAGGTTCTTCTAGATACTGTTTTTCTTTCCATGTTCACTTATTAGTTTTCCCTAAAAATAGAAAAGCAAAGTACCTTTTGGGTTAGGTAAATATTACAGTACGATTAAGGTTTAAGGCAGTTCGGATGGGGGATTGTTAAGAAAAGGGAAACTTAACTTTTAGGAAGACGGAACCACTGAAAAATAGTTCGTACTTTTAGAGCCTGTTTTTAAATATGTGATTGGAATCGTTATAATCCTTTTTTATGAAGAACGAGACCATATAAAGCAAGCTATAAAGAAGTTGTAACAATTTATATTGGAATTGTCCACATCATAATTCTACCTGCTTTAAAGCGGCTATGGTCCTGTCCAAATCTTCATAGGACAACGCATCGTTCAAGAAATAACTTTCAAAGGCGCTAGGCGGCAAATAAATACCCTGATTCAACATGCCATGAAAATAAGCCTTAAAGGTTTCATTGTTCCCTTTGGCCGAAGAAGCAAAATCTACCACGGGCTCTTCCGTAAAATGAACCGAAATCATACTCCCTAGCCTGTTGATCTGATGTGCTACTCCCCTTGTAGTCAAAACGTCGGAGATACCTTTATGCAGGTATTCCGTTTTTTCGGCCAAGCTTTGGAATACCTGTGGCCTATTGTGTAGTTCGGTCAGCATGGCCAGACCCGCGGACATGGCCAAAGGATTTCCGCTCAAGGTCCCCGCTTGGTATACAGGACCATCTGGTGCCAGTTGGTCCATAATTTCACTTCTGGCCGCAAAGGCGCCCACGGGAAGTCCGCCTCCGATAACTTTTCCAAAAGTAACAATGTCCGCGGCAATGCCCAATACCTCTTGTGCTCCTCCCTTTGCCAAACGAAAACCGGTCATTACTTCATCGAAAATGAGAAGAATACCCTCCTTGGAACACAAATCCCGAAGGCCGGTCATAAATGCATCCGAAGGTACAATACACCCCATATTGCCCGCTACGGGCTCAATGATTACCGCTGCTATCCCATCTTTGTTAGCGGATACCAAAGCCTTTACCCCCTCTAAATCATTGTAATCAGCCAATAAGGTGTCCTTGGCCGTACCCTTTGTTACCCCTGGACTATTAGGGCTGCCAAAGGTAATCGCACCACTTCCGGCTTGGATCAGAAAGGAATCCGAATGCCCGTGATAACAGCCGGCAAATTTTATGATCTTGTCCTTGCCCGTAAATCCTCTTGCCAAGCGAACGGCGCTCATACAGGCTTCCGTACCACTGTTTACAAATCTTATCTTATCTATATGGGGTACCATGGAAACGGCCAGTTTTGCCAAGGCTGTTTCTATCTCCGTGGGCATACCAAAAGAAGTTCCTTTTTTGGCCTTGTCGATTACTGCATTGATAACGGCATCATGGGCGTGACCCAAAATTAATGGCCCCCAGGAAGCAATATAATCTATGAATTGATTCCCATCTTCATCATACAAATAGGCTCCTTTGGCTTCCTTAACAAAAATTGGCGTTCCCCCGACCGCCTTAAAGGCACGTACAGGTGAATTTACGCCACCCGGAATATATTGCTTCGCTTCGGCAAAAAGGGCACTGCTTCTTTGGTAGATCATTATTATTTCTTGATTTTTTCGGATTTAACAACGAGCTCCTGACCTATGGACAGGTTACTGTTACCCATACCGTTCAATCGCATCAACTCCGGTACGGAGACAAAATAGCGCCGTGAGATGGAGTACAAGGTATCTCCCTTTTTAACAATATGGGTCGCATAACCATAGGTTTCAGGTTCTCTTTGTACCGCATAGCCTTCTTTTAGAACATCCTTGTCATATTTATACAACCGATATTGCTCTATAAAGGAAATCAGCTTTTGCGGGTAACGCTTATCCGTTGCATAACCTGCCTCCCGAAGCCCTTTGGCCCATCGTTTGTAATCGTCCCTCCTATAATCGAATAAAAAGGCATACCGTGATCGGGAGGAAAGAAAAATACTATGGTCCCTAAAGGAATACATGGGATGGTTGTATTTTCTAAAACATTCCCCTTTTTCATCATCATCGTGAAAATCATATGCACCCTTCCAACCTTTATGACATTTAATGCCAAAATGATTATTGGTCTTTAAGACGAGTTCGCTTCTACCAAAGCCGCTCTCCAAAATACCTTGGGCAAGGGTGATACTCGCCGGGATACCATAGGCCTTCATTTCAAACTGTGCTATCTCAGCAAAGGTGTCTATATATTCCTGAACGGATGCTATGGGGAATTTTATGAATTTACCCGTATCCCGGGGAAGTGGATACAGTCCGTCTTCTTTAGGTTCGTCCGATCGGGGAGTTGAAACTTGCGATGGATTCTTGGATTTGTTACCATAGGTTGTTCTTTTTTTTGTGCCGCAGCTTAAGACTAAAAGTGCTAAAACGGATAATGTCAACAGTTTCCTATTCATATATTGAGCAATGGTAAATTCTTCTTTTTCAAAACAATGTTCATGCCAGCTATGCCTTGTAGCCCTCCACTATGGACGGCCAGTATTTTGGTATGGGGCTTAAAGTAATCCTTCTGTACCAGATCTAGAATCCCGAATATCATTTTCCCGGTATAGATCGGATCTAAGGAAATCTGGGTTTTGTGCTTGAAATTATTCATGAAATCTATTAATTCCCTGCTCACTTTTGCATAGCCCCCAAAATGATAGGCCGATTGCAAATCCCAATTATCCTTATGGACAAATTTACGAATATCTTCTTTTAAAAAATCACCTTTTAAAGCAGGGAACCCCAAAACAAGCTGATTTGGAAAGGAAGAGTTAATGATTCCGGCCATGGTACCTCCAGTGCCTACGCAGGAGCAAATAATGTCAAAGTCCCTATCATCCGGTGTTAGGATTTCTTCACAACCTCTTACCGCAAGGGCATTTGTTCCTCCCTCCGGTAGGATATAACATTTTCCGAATTTCTTTTCCAACTTACTGAGAAAGGACTCATTTTCTTTCTTTTGATAGGTGTCCCTGGAAACGAAATGGAATTCCATTCCCTGTTCTCTTGCCCTTGAAAGCGTAGGATTAGATTGCCATTTTTCAACTAATTCTTCTCCCCTAATTACCCCAATGGTCCGCAATCCGTATTCCTTTCCGGCATATGCGGTAGCGACAATATGATTGGAATATGCTCCGCCAAAAGTTAGGATGGTATCCAAGGTGCTTTTTTTGGCCGCTATGAGATTATACGCTAGCTTTCGATATTTGTTTCCGGAAATAAAGGGATGTATTTGATCTTCCCTTTTGATATAAAGCGATACTTGTTTATTGGATAAAACAGGGAGATGAACGGGTTCATTTAAAACAATCACGTTTGGGTATCCTTTATAATATCAAAGATATTTTATAAAGCTAAAAGGCTTTCTCTCACTAAGATATTCCTGGTTTTTTTCATTCTCATAAGCTTCCCGTTCAAAACTAATGTTCTGATATGCCTTGTAGCTGTCAAAATATAGTACGGACCGCATAAGCCATTCCGTAACATACAGTAAATAGAACGGTAGTATTAGCAGTTCCTGTTGTTGCCTTAAATGAATTCTTTCATGATTGATGAGGACGCTATCCTCTTTAAGGGCATCTGTTTTAAGGATAATGAAGGGCCAAAGGGACAGGCCTACATAGTTCTTATAAAAAAAGTGTTTAAAAACTAAAATCATTACTTTGAGTAAACGTACCTCTTCAAAGATAATTGTTAAAAGAGGTAATTAAATAATACTTCCGTTTTATTACCAACAAATACGATGAACAAAAAAAAGGGATGTATCCCTTTTACTATATACGGTTAAAATGGGGTAAAGGGGCTTTTATTAACAGAGAATGCCTTAATTTTACATGATTCTGGAACTAATTCAGTAGTAATGAAGAAGATTATCCCTTTGGAAGAGGGCGATTTCTACCTCTCCGAGGAAGGATATAAAGTGTTTACCGAACAATACCATTTAAAAAGAGGATATTGCTGTGAGAGCGGTTGTAGACATTGCCCTTACGGATACAACAAAAAAACGGACTCTACCTGAACAAATAACAGGGTTCGGCACGGTTATTGAGACTTCTTTTAAATAAAAATAGATTGTTTTTAACTCCAAAAAATAGATTCGTTATGAAAAACATCAAACTCTTCACCGTACCAATACTCGCCCTACTATTTTTGAGCTCATGTAGCTCTGTGCGCGTACTATCCGACTATGACAAGGATGCCAATTTTAACACCTATAAAACATATGCCTTTTATAAAACAGGAATAGATCAGGCCCAGATATCCGATCTGGACAAAAAAAGAATCCTAAAGGCCATAGACACCGAAATGAGTTCCAGAGGTTTTGTAAAATCCAATAACCCGGATCTTTTGGTAAGTATCTTCACCAAGGAACGCGAACAAGTAGACGTCTACAACAACAACTTCGGCTGGGGCTGGGGTGGCT